>CAYMWF010000005.1:0-109453 GCA_964394085.1 uncultured Gemmatimonadota bacterium
AAGTTGATATTTGTCAATCATGAAAAGTCGCCTGACAAGGTTAATTCATCCGACGCAAAAAACAGCGCGTCTGATTAGCAACGTTCGGAGATACGATCATATGAAATCGAGCGATCTGGGGTTTGACCAATGGTTTGAAGCTCGTTCTTCCGGGTTCCGCCAGGAGGGTTGCAGCTTTGCCCGTATATCCGCAGTCGACCGCGGTTCATTTCTCGTAAAAGATGAATTGAGAGAAGTCCCCGCTGAGCTGTCGGGGAAGCTTTCTTATCATACTGAAAATTCAATAGACCTGCCATGTGTCGGCGATTGGGTGACGGCACAGTATTACAACAACGAGACCATGGCAATCATCCACCGGGTCCTTCCCCGAAAGACATTCTTGCGGAGAAAGACCGCGGGAGACATAATCGATTACCAGATGATTGCAGCCAATATAGATACCGCTTTTATTGTTCAGTCATGCCATGTTGACTTCAACCCGCGTCGTTTGGATCGTTACCTGTTAATGGCAGCGGAGGGACATGTTGAACCGATTGTCATCCTCACGAAGACGGACTTGATCACTCAGGATGAATTGGATCAGAAGCTTACGATCATCAACTCTGTAACCAAAGCCGGAGTCCTCGCCCTCAGCAATGTAACCGGTATCGGATTCGATCCGTTTCGACAGACACTTTCTCCTGGAAGGACGTACTGTCTGCTTGGTTCATCAGGGGTTGGTAAGACTACTATCATCAACCGTCTCATAGGCCAGGAAGCTTTTGACACAAAAGATGTCCGCGATACGGGAAAAGGCACCCATACGACGTCACGCCGGCAGCTCATCATTCTGAGTCAGGGTGCCATGTTGGTCGACACGCCCGGTATGCGAGAACTGGGTATCATAAGCGCCGGCGATGGACTCAACATGGGTTTCGAAGAATTCGTCGTGCTTACCGCAAACTGTCGATATGCGAATTGCAGCCACGAACACGAGCCCGGTTGTGCCATTCGTGCCGCGGTCGAAAGTGGAGAACTGAGCAAAGACCGCTATTCCAGCTATATCAAACTCAAGAAGGAGTCTGAGTACCACGAGATGTCATATCTGGACAAGCGAAAAAAGGACAAAGCCTTCGGACGATTCATCAAATCGGCAAAGAAACAGAAAAGGGACTGAAATACGTGCACCGAACCCGCAGATCCAGCGAAAGGCTTACAGCCGCCGTTGTTCTTCGGTATGACCTACATCTATCTGGCGCTGGCTCACAGTGAGCTCCTTTTCCAGTCATTGTTTCTTCAGGCATCAGGCTTTTTCATGCTTGCCGGCTATGCCGTTCCGGCGAGGCTCTACTGGTTCATTGCGCCCCTGGCAGCAATCAGCCTCTCGCTGATGCTCTACCTGGGCAGTATCGCTGTCGCATGGTCCGCCTGACAAACCATTGCAGCGTACCAAACCTCCCGCTTCGTGGCCGTGTGGGCTGCTGAATTCAGGACGTTAGAGGGCCAAATTAACAAGCATGAGGGATGCCTGCTCCTGGTTCCGCTGGGCAAAGCGGCATTTTCGTTCTGAATATTTGTTGACTATAAAACCTCGTACCCTTTTCTTACATGGTGGCGAGCATCGGGCAAACAAGCCACGAGCCACGCGGCGACGAACAACAAATGACGACGGATGGGCAGAATAAGCAAGCTACCGACTCTTCTGCTCGTCGTGATGGTACTCACTTCGAGCCGCGCGATTGCGGGTATACAGATCGAAGTGAGCGCTGGCGCAGGCGCATTGGTCCCGTTTGGTGACTTGTCCGTGGATCCTGCAGAGGAGTTGAGCGGCCTGGGAGCGGGAACGGGCTTTCACGTAAGCGCCGCGGCAGCCATGGTTCTAGGAGACGCAGGCGCTGTTCGGATTGGCTGCTCCTATGACAGACCGAAAGGGTACGAGTCGAATGAGGTCGACTCGTCGCTCAGATTCAGCTACCGGACGATCACCCTAAGTGTTCTCGGGAAGCTCAATCTGACAGCGGCTGGATGCAGCCCAAGGCCCTACTTGGTAGGCGGACCAGCGATCTGCTTCAACATGGTAGCCTTCGAATTGCCGGTTTTGCTGAATTTGCTCCTGTTGGAGGCTGGTTCTCGAATCCTTGACATCCGGGGCTATCACGAACCTTAGTGCCCGTGCAGACCACTGCATGCAGCTCTCTGTAGAGGGCCCGGGCGGACCGAAACAAGACGACCGGATATACATCACACCGGAGAGGGCGGTAGAGACGGTCCTGAGACAACTGTCCTCTGAATCGCGCCTTATCGTGACTGGGCAGATCGGTTGCGGGAAGACCGCATTGGCAAGAGAGATCAGTACCCGTCTGGGCCTTGCGCATCTGCAGATCGATGATTATTCTGGTGATGCAGACCCGGAGCTCTCTGCTTCTCGGGCGGCGAGTTCCATGCACGGCGGCTGGGTGGCTGAGGCCAATGTCTGGCAGATCCCTGACGCTGTCTGGGAATCCTCGCATCTTGCCGTCTTACTCGACTACCCGAACGTCGTCCACTACCTGAGGATCATCCGTCGCTGCCTTCAGGCATGCGTGGAACAACCAACTTGGACGGCCAGACGACGCACGGTCGGCAGCGAGTGCCGCCACATGAAGATCATATACTTGTACGCCAACAAGAACCGTAAGGGTTGGCGGGAGCGCGGAGGGATAACAAACTCCGCGACTCCGGTGATCCGGTGCGCTTCGCCGCGCGCGACAGACAGGCTGCTTGCGTGCATGGGCACAACAAGCCGACTCCGTGCGAGCGTCTAACGCCGGCGCCGGAGCCGTGCGTTGGACTTTTTGAAATACGACTGTGATAATATTTGCTATTATTGTGGAAATTAAAAGTGTTGTGTAAGGGAGCAGCAACTCATGGCTGCAAGAAAAGGAGATGAACTATACCGTCGGAGGGGCTCGGGAGCGATGGTTCTCGGAGCAACTGAACTCTAGTGAAGTACCGGACAGCGAAAAGGGAAAACCACTGAAAATACCCAGCCGGAACTTCAAGATTCCCTTGCGGGATAGCATTCAGGCGCGACTGGGACCGCCCTGCTTTGTTGTACGCGCAAGGAGGATTGAAGAGGCCATTCAGAAGCTGATGGCAGACCTTGAAAAGGAGAAGCTGTTTTGATTGATAGTTTTGCCGGATCCAGGATGATCAGAGTAGCGTTATCGGCTTTTGCAGCATCATTGATTCTCTGGACGAGCTGTATCAGGGCCGATGAGAAAGACAAACTGTCATACCCGGAATTGGGGATCACTACTTCCCTCCTTATTGTACATCCCAGCATAGGTTACTGGTGGGACCGAACGGGACTTCGATTTGCAGGGATGTATTTAAACGAGGACCATAACGAGTTCCATCTCAATATCGGCTATGCGTTATATGACTCGGAGAAAGTGCAGCACAGTATCAACCTTTTAACAAGCTGGGTTGCCGGCAGCGATCCGGGTGCGGATTACAAGTACGGGGCGACAGGTTTGGCCTATGGTCTTAATTACAGGGGATTCTTTCTTGAAATCGGGCTTGCGCATCCATGGAGAGACGTCCTTGGCAACCTTGCTCACGATCCTGTTGTTCCCTGCGGCTATTGGGGATATATACATCGCTTCAGACCGGAGAACGGGAGTCCGTAATCTTGTCCTGCACGATTGATGAATCACACCGGTTAGTCGTCTCGGGCGGCAGTCTCAGGGTCCTGGCCGCCGTGGCGCGGTATGTCGGGGGCATGGTACTGCTGCTGAAGGGGGGCAGTCTGCCGGTGGAAGCCGGTGCGCTGAAACCGGAAGAGGCTTGGCCGAGGCTGTCCAGACCGGCGCACGGTGATTACCCCTTGTTGATCGATGTGGCCACATTGGATCTGAGCATTGCCGTCATTCTGTTGGGGAGCAGTCATATCTTCTGGAAACAGAAGGTAACAGTGGAATGATGTCTCAGCTTGGATTCGAGAATCGAGTATTTTTTTGGAGTCTTTTAGAGAGAAAATATTTTTCAAAAGGGTCTATTATGAACGGTAAACGGCATGTGTTATTTTTCCTGATTATAATGATCACAACGACAATAAGTGCTCAACCGGAAAAGGAAGAAGAGCAATTAACGATTGATGAAAGAATGGATGGGCTTTTCTTTGAGTGGAATCGTTTTGATCGACCTGGCGGCTCAGCGGCTGTGATCAAGAATGGAGAGATTTTATTTAGAAAAAGTTATGGGCTGGCCTCGCTGGAACATCCGGTCCATAATTCAAACGCGACAATATACGACATCACTGCCATAGCTGAACAGTTTACTGCCATGGCTGTAATCTTACTGGAATCAGAAGGAAGTCTTTCATTTGATACCAGCATAACCAAATATTTACCCGAATTTAATGATTCTTTTCAAAGCGTTACCATTGATCACCTGCTGAATCATACCAGCGGGTTATCGGATTGGACCATCGTATATCAGCTTACAGGGGGATATCTGGAAGATGTAATTACATCGGAACAGGTTATGAAGCTGATTCAAAAGCAACAGGAACCCGAGTTTGAACCAGGCACCGAGTTCAAGTATTCCGCAACGAATTATACATTGCTTGCAGAAATTATAGAAAGGATTACCGGCCAGTCTTTTCGAGACTGGGTCTGGGAGAACATTTTCAGACCCGTTAAAATGACCAGAACCATGGTCGCAGACCGATATGGCGAACCTGTTGAAAACTGCGCTGAAGCTTATGATTATCATGCCAGGCGCGGATATCAAAAAGGTACACGCAATCTCGAGGTTCCGGGTGCGCATTGCTTATTCTCCTCCATCAATGATATGGCTGAATGGTTAACTCATATAGATTCCCCGGATAAGGAGTTCAAAAAACAAATAGAAAAGATACTTACCCCAAAAGAATTGAAAGATGGCAAAAAACTGGAATATTCGCATGGCTTTTATGTGGATTCTTATAAAGGATTAAAACGGTACAGTGCGTCAGGGCAATGGCAGGGATTCAATTCTGCATTCCATTACTATCCCGAGGAAAATTTCGGTGTAATTATATTATGTAACTGGATTTCGCACTGGGTTGATCCCGTATATCAAGCCGGACAGATTGCTGATATTTACCTTGAGGGCTCTTTTACAGAACCAGAACAACCACCTTCTTCTGAAGAGACACCAGAAAAAGACTTTGTACCTGATCCCCGGAAGTTAGATCAATTCATCGGAGATTATCGATGGGAACCCGGTGAGAATTTCGCCATTATCAAAGATAATGATCAACTTCTATATCAGTATTCCCCAACAGGTAAACTGAATTTCTCGCAGCTTTCGGAAGATAAGTTCGTCTTAACCGGTTACGCTTACTTTTTTACATTTCAGAAGGATACAGATGATAGAGTTACTCAATGTCTGATCCAAAATGAAAATATGGATGATGTTTCGGCACTGAAAATCGATATCGTGAACCCATCACAAGAACAATTGGCGGAATATACCGGAAACTACTACTCCAAAAACCTTGACACACGTTATTCCGTTAGGTTGGAAGATAAGAAATTGATTTTAACCCATAGAAGACTCAGTAACATCAACCTTGAACCTGAGGAAAAGGATCATTTTACATCCGGATCCAGGCTGTTTCCCCTCGTGGAGTTTGAGAGGAATACAAAGGGCGATATTTCCGGTTTCAAGATTAAAAACAGTAATTTTTTCTTTTCTAAAACGAATGAAACGATTGTACTGATGACTCTGGGAAGCTTATGAAGAACATAGTGTTAGTAATTATCTGCCTGGTATTCGGAATTACGGGGGAAACGGTGATGGGGAATGACTCCTTGAATAAATTGGAGAATTTGGTCCAGACTCTTCCAATTGAAATTGACGGGTGGAAAAGACCTGACAAAGGTGTAATATATTCAAAAGAAAACCTTTATGAATATATTAATGGAGGAGCTGAACTCTACATTTCATATCAGTTTGAATACCTGATTTCCCAAACCTATTTTGATAAGGATTCAAGTGAAATCAGAATTGATTTGTTTGATATGGGATCCTCTCACAATGCATATGGGATATTCGGTCATGGCAGCGAACAGCTGGACCGCTTTGTTTCCCCTGAAATAGAATCTGAATATGCATCCGGTTTACTTACTTTCTGGAAGGGAAGGTATTTTGTTTCTATCCTGGCCTATCCCGAAACAGAACAGAAGAAATCGATTGTTAAGACACTGGCAGATCTGATCGCAGATCAGATTAATGAGAAGAGCGAGAAACCTCAAATTGTTTCTATGCTGCCTGAAGCCGGCCTGGATGTGTCCAGTATCCGTTATACCAGGCATTTCACATGGTTGAATAGCTATGTGTATATATTAAATGAAAATCACTTGAATTTTAATTCAAATACCCAGGCTGTTCTGGCAAAGTATAAATTTGCGGAGAAAGTAGAGAATCCATCCGTCCTGATTATCATTCAATATCTGGATTCTAATGAAGCTGATGCAGCATATCAGAGTTTTCTCAAGAATGTGATGCCGGAGGTACAAAATGGATTTAAAGAACTGGAAGACTCAGGGTGGGCCGGGTGTAGACAATATGATAATATCATAACAATTGTATGGAATGCCCCTGACGAAGAAACTGCAAAAACAGCTTTAAATCGTATACGTATGAAGTGATTGAAAACAAAGAGCGGCAATAAAACCTGGTATAGACTTGTTAATCCGATGGATGACTTGATAAACAGCGAGGTAAAAAATGAAAAATAAGAAAAAGATTACCAGAAGGAAGTTTATTAAAGATACGTCTGTGGCGGCAATCGGCGGCACTTTGCTGTTGAACTCCCAAAGCTCTCTGTTTGCATCTACCGTGAACACTGAAAAGTCGGATGTCGTATTGATCCGGAATAAAGAGGTCCTGGGTAAGAACGGCACTCCAGATTCGGATATTGTCCTGGCTATGCTGGATGAAGCCGTATCCACTCTTACTAAAAAGAAAGATGCCGTCGCCGGATGGAAAACACTGATAAAATCATCGGATATCGTGGGCATCAAAAGCAATGTCTGGTCTCCCATCAACACCACGAAACAGGTAGAACAGGCCCTGAAAAAAAGAGTGATGGATACAGGGGTTTCCGAAAACAATATCGGTATTTCAGATCGGGGGGTTCTCCGTGATCCAGTGTTTAAAAAGGCTACAGTCCTCATAAATGCCAGGCCGATGAGGGCTCACCACTGGTCCGGCGTGGGAAGCCTTATTAAAAATTACGTCATGTTTGTTAAAGATCCATATAACTACCATGAAGATGCATGTTCCAGGCTAGGTGAAATATGGACCTACCCGATCGTAAAGGATAAAACCCGCCTCAATGTACTCGTGATGTTTACACCTCAATTCCATACTGTGGGCCCGCATGGTTTCAGTCCGAGGCATGTATGGAACTACTATGGTTTGATTATTGGATATGATCCGGTGGCAGTTGATACGATTGGGTTGAAAATCTTCGAGGAAAAACGGAAAGAATACTTTGGTGAGGCCAGGCCGATAACACCTGAGCCGAAACATATAAAGGTAGCAGACGTCAAATATGGACTCGGTAATTCAGAAATGGATAAAATAAATCTTATTAAAATCGGATATGACGAGAACGGTTTTATTTAATCATCCGCTGATGCCCTATCCGTCGGCAAGGAGGTGAGAGGAAGTGAAAATCGATTCCCAGATCGTTTTTCTGGCAACGAGCAATCTGCCCGGAACAGCCGACTTTTACGAGAAAACGCTGGGGCTTGCTCTGGCTCTTGACCAGGGAAAATGCAGGATCTACAGGGTTGCCGGCGAAGGATACATCGGCTTCTGCGAACAGAGGGACCCGCCTTCGGTCGACGGCGTAATCATCACGATTGTAACTCGGGAGGTAGACGAGTACTGTGATCTGTTGCGTGAACGGGGCGTTGTTTTTGAGAAAGAACCGGTCTTCAATGCAGATTTCAAGATTTATCACTGCTTTCTGAGAGATCCAAACGGTTACCTGGTGGAGATCCAGAGATTCGACGATCCAAGGTGGGGAGACGGCACCGGGTCCTGAGAATCTACCGACAATGCCCTCCACAGCTACATGGGGAATGCGCGCGGATGCACCCTCCCTCCGCGTGTCAAGGCAGTCGTTGACTCCAAACCTCTATCCAATGTAAGCTGCCGAACATGACGGGATATGGATCTCACGCATGACGCAGCAGGAAGACTCTATAGTGAAAGGGCAGGTTGTCGACAGATCCCGGCTTTTTGTAATGCTGCTGGAGAAGTGCAATTTCTCCTGTCGTCACTGCGCCTGGATGGACGGCCGGATCGAAAACCGGCCCGGAGTCCATCCGGGATACAGGTTGTCTTTCGAGCAGTTGAGAACCTGCCTGGCGGACGCACAGGGGCTTCAAAGTATTCGAAGAATCCACTTCTCGGGCGGGGAGACGACTCTATGGAAAGACGGGGAATGCGACTTGGCGGATCTTCTCATCGAGGTCGCCGCTGCAGGCATCGAACCGAGCTTTGTCACGAACGGAAGCGGTTTCGTGCGCTTTACGAACTGTCGCGCATTTCTTGAGAAATATCTCGGCGCTTCCGACAGGATTCTTCATATTTCTTTGAGCCTCGACACCTTCCACGGCAACTTCGACCCCCGAAGAAAACGGGCGGAGAGCCTGGACAATCTGATCGAATTCAGAAAAGAGCTGCCCGTCGAGAAGCAGAACCTGCTCGATTTGAAAGTGAATGTCTGCGTATCAAAAGAGCCCGGCTCGCTGCTTCCCGAAGAAATGGTGAACCACTACCGGTCCTGTGGAATCGACTTTATGTTCCATCCGCTGGGCCCTTTCGGCAAGGCGAAGTCGATTCACCGCGAATGCCCTGATATGGACGGTGACAGTCCCTATGAAATGGGGGCTTTCTATCCGTTCCTTCAACAGTACGACGACTATATGAAAGCACATCCCCCTAGCGTTCAACTGTGGGGCCGGGACTATTTTCTCCAGGGCAGGAAGATTGCGGAACTCGGGCGCCTCGAGAAATCTCACATCGACGCACAGGTTATTGATTAAAACCGATTCCAGCGGTTCGGAAGAGGACCATGAAAGAGTTCAGGGAAAAAGGAAGCGGAATGGTCATATTTCTGAACGGAGCATCCAGCTCGGGTAAGAGTACGATTGCCGGGGAGCTGCAGACTGCTTTGGCAGAAGTTTTCCTATATGTTTCCGTTGATGCATTTCTCAATCAACTGCCTGAGGCAAGCCTTTCGGATCAGGAGTATTTTTCACGGGCTTTACCGAATCTTCTTGCAGGATTCAACGCCTCGAGCGCTGCGATTGCCCGTGCAGGAAGCAACATTATCGTCGATCACGTTCTGCAGGAGCCGTCCTGGGTTCTGCCGTGTGTCAGGACGTTCGAGGGTATAGAGGTCGTATTCGTGGGAGTTCATTGCCCACTCGATCTGCTCGAGGAGCGCGAAAAGGCGCGGGGTGATCGCCATATTGGATTGGCACGCTATCAGTATGATCGCGTCCATTCCCACAATACTTATGATATAGAGGTCGATACATCTGAAATGAATGTCGATGAGTGCGTATCGGTGATCCGGAAGTATGTTGAATCCGGTAAACGACCGGCTGCTTTCAGGACATTGAGTGAAATGCCGGACGACTGATAAAAAACTATAGTAACTCCGCGATATATCCGGCTCTTGATGACGCGAAAAAAAACATGCCTGAACTGATATTTATCGGCGGCGCTCCCGGAGTCGGGAAATCCACGGTCGCCAGGGAGCTCCTCGGGCGGATGGAAGGCTCCGTCTGGCTGGACGGGGACGACTTGTGGCGGATGCATCCCTTTGTCGTCAATGAGGTTACGAGGGGCCTGGTCGAGAAGAATATCCGGCATGTCCTCCGGTCTTTTCTGAAAACCGGGTTCTCGTATGTTTTCTTCACATGGGTTCTGCACGATAAAACCATCGTCGACAGGCTTCTGAATAATTTGATTAATGAGCCTTTTGAGTTTTCAATGTTCATACTCGTCTGCGACGAACAAACGCTCTTGACCCGCCTGTCGTCTGATCCGGAGCGCACAACAGATACGGCCACGGCTCTTGAACGCCTGCGTCAAACACAGCATCTCGGCGCCGTGAAGATCGACACGACCGGTAAAGAGCCGGGCGCGGCAGCCGAAGAGATAATGAAGAAATTAAAGGAAAATTATGAAATTCAGTGAAATGAACCTGCCCTCCAATATTATGTCGACCCTGAGAAAAATGGGTTATGAAGAAATGACCCCTATTCAGGAAGCGACATACCCGTTCATCGTCGCCGGGCGTGATATCTGCGCCCTCGCCGAGACGGGCTCGGGCAAAACCGCAGCCTGCGTCATTCCCCTCATTCAAAAAGTGGATACGACCCGGAATACAATCCAGGGGCTGGTGATCGTTCCCACCCGTGAATTATGCCTGCAGTACGTAACCGATATCCAGAAAATCGCCGAAAGAACCGACCTGGTGCCTTTTGCCATATACGGAGGATTCAGCCGGGATATACAAATCGCCAAGATCAAGCACGGCGTGCATGTTCTGGTTGCGACTCCGGGCAGGCTTATCGACCTTCTGTATGAGGGTATCGTAGAACTTTCCCATGTAAAATTCGCAATCCTCGACGAGGCCGACGAACTTCTGCGTGAGGGATTTTTCAGCGATATCGAATTTTTGCTCTCCTGTATCGTTCAGGAGCATCAGACGATGCTGTTTTCAGCGACAATGCCGGATGACATCAAAAAACTGGCCGGCGACTGCATGCAGAACCCGGAGTTCATCTCTCTGGTCGAAAAAAGAGCGGCCCCGGCGAGTCTTAAACACTGCTTCTTCTATCTTCATCCCAAAAGCAGGCAGGCAGAGCTGTTGCGGCTTATAAAGGAAGACAAGATTCACCAGGCGATTATTTTCTGCAATGCCCGTCACCTGGTGGATAAGCTGTACCGCGACCTGCGCAGATCCGTGAAGAATATCGATTTTATCCACGCAGGGCTCCACCAGGAAAAACGCACCTCGATTATCAGCAGATTTCGAAGACGGGGCATAAAGTATCTCATCGCCACGGATGTCGCCGGCAGGGGGCTCGATTTCTCACATGTTTCGCACGTGATCAACTGGGATTTCCCCGGCGGGGGGGAGTTGTATACCCACCGGACCGGCCGTGCCGGGCGCATGGGCAGAAAAGGGAAAGCGATTTCTTTCGTCGGCAGGGGCGACCTGCATGCGTTTACCGAGCTGGTCAGAAAGAAAAAGATCTTCCCCGTCTGGGTCGGCAAGAACCCGTTTCAGTCGGAAAAAGCCGGTCCCGGAACCTCCCCTTACGGGCCAAAAAGAAGAGGCGGCCGCTCGCCCTCTTCCGCGGCACCGGGAGACCGGTCCTTAAAAACGGAGAAAAAGTTCGGCAGAGGCCGCAACCGAAGGTCCGACCGGTCGAAATCCGGCAGCGGAAACAAAAGAATCCACTAGTATTCATCGGATGTCGGGCGGTGCGGAGTCTCTAGAATGCCGGATATTCAGAAACCGGAAAAAATCGCAGCAATCCGCGACGGATACGATCGCTGGTCGTCGTTGTATGATCATGACGCTAACCCGCTCCCCGCATTAGAGGAACCTTTCGTACGGGAAGCCCTGGGAGACGTCCGCGGCTTGACCGTACTGGATCTCGGATGCGGCACCGGTCGACATACCGAATGGCTCGCTTCGGCCGGGGCCGGGGTGACGGCGGTCGATTTCTCGGCGGGGATGCTCGCAGAAGCCCGCCGAAAGATAATGGAAGCGAATGTTCGCTTTCTCGTTCACGATCTCCATGAGCCGTTGCCTTTCCCTGACGGATCGTTCGACCTCGCCGTAAGCGGGCTGGTCCTGGAACACCTGCTCGACCTTACCGGCTTCTTTGCCGAAACCTGCAGGATACTCCGGTTGAACGGCCGGGCGGTGGTGACCGCAATGCATCCTGCGATGTTTCTCCGGGGCAGCATGGCGCGGTTCACGGATCCTGAATCCGGTGAGATAGTGCAGCCCGGCAGCCTGCCCCACCGACTCGGCGACATCGTTATGGCGGCGGTGCGTGCCGGATTCGTTCTTGAAAACATCGGCGAGCATTCCCCCGATGCCGCATTCGTCACTCGATATCCCCGGGCGGCGAAATATGTCGGCTGGCCGATGCTGCTGGTTCTGCGGTTGAGGACCGGAAGCGTTCGTCCTCCACAGCGGCCTTCTGAGAGAATGGGGATCCTGACAAAAAACGGCGGTGAAACGGATGGAGAAAGCTAAACTCGAAGAATACCTCTCGAAGCTGAAAGGCTCGGATGGAAGTTTTCCTTTCGGTCCGGAGGCGCTGGTTTTCAAGGTTATGGGGAAGATGTTCGCCCTTGTTTCTCAGGGAGAAGACATTCCAAGAGTAACGCTCAAGTGCGCTCCCGCCGACGGCGAGATCCTTGTGAACCAGTTCGAGTCCGTGATTCCGGGTTATTACATGAACAAAAAGCACTGGATAACGGTTTCTCTCACGGGCGAGCTGTCCGATGAAATGCTTGCCGACCTGGTTGACGAATCATACGAACTCGTGGTCGGTAAACTGACCAGGGCGGATAAAAATAAATTTGAACAGCAAGGATAAAAAACGGATAATAAGATGAAAGCAAGGATGTGCTGAATCGGGTCAAGACGCAGTATTAGAAACCGTTAAAAAACTAAAAATAGCTTTAGAATCAAACAACATCCGGGTTGAGCAGCTCATCCTGTACGGTTCTCATGCTGTTGGCACAGCCCGCGAAGACGCCGATATCGACCTGGTTATCATTTCGTCAAGTTTTTCGGGCAAGAGCTACTGGGAAAGAATCGACGTTTAACAGAAGCCATTTACGAAGTCTCCGCCCCCATCGAGGCATCCGCGTTTACACCCGAAGAATGGAAGAATGATAGCTCTCTGCTTGTGGATTATACCAGGAATGGTGTTTTTGTAGATTGGGCGGAGCGATGCACCTCAACCTCTGAAGTTTCAGTGAACAGACGCGCAGGTTCACGATCTGTAGCTATTTGGCCACACTCCCACTTCTATGTCCATCCGAAATCACAATGCTGAAGGAATCACCGCAGTTCAGGTTTTTTCGTCGTAGCACCATTGCAGCGCATCTGGAGACTGGCTCTCCGCCAGGATGAATTCGAGCAGCAGGCGCGTCCCCACGCCGGTGGCGCCCCGCACATAATAGGTGCTCGGTTCGCCGAAATGGGTTTCGGTTCCGGCGATGTCCAGGTGCGCCCACGGGACGTCTTTGTTCACGAATTCCTGCAGGAAAAGGCCAGAGAACATCGAGTCGGGGGCGTTGTCGCTCAGGTTCTTCAGATCGGCGAAGTGGCTCATCGTGTGCTGCCTGTATTGCTCCTCGAGAGGCATCCGCCATATTTTTTCACTCGAGCGATCCGCCGCGTTGCGCAATTTCAGAAAGAGATCGTCGTTGTTGGCGAGAATCCCGCTCATATTCCTTCCGAAGGCGTTGGCGATGCTCCCCGAGAGGGTTGCGATGTCGATGATGCAGTCGGGTTTCCACCGGTCCTGGAGGTAAGTCAGCAAATCGGCCAGGATGAGTCTGCCCTCGGCATCGGTATTCAGAACCTCGACCGTTTTGCCCGACAGGGAGCGGATTATGTCTCCGGGCCTCATGGCGTTCGAGCCCACCATGTTCTCCGCGGCGCCCACCAGCGCTATTACATTGACCTTGAGATCCATCCGGGCTACGGCGTGCAGCGCTGAAAGAACGGCGGCCCCGCCGCTCAGGTCGCGCTTCATGTCGAACATCCCCTTGGCCCTCTTGATCGACAGACCTCCCGCGTCAAAAGTAACGCCTTTACCGACGAGGCCGATGGTGGGAGCATTCTTCTGACCCGAATCGTAATTCAAAATGATGACATACGGAGGGTGGCTCGAAGCCCTTGCGACACCGAGCAGCAGACCCATCCCTATTTTTTCTATCTGTTTCCGGTCGAGGATCTCCGCCTCGATGCGGGGCGATTGATCCGCGATCTCCATCGCCCTCTCCGCCATCTTTACCGGCGTCAGGAAATTCGCCGGTTCATTGGCCAGGTCGCGGCAGTAATTGGTGGCGTTGCCGAACAGTTTCCCGAGCCGCACTCCTTCCACCAGAACCTCGAGGCGGGATTCGTCCTTTTCGAGCAGCCTTATCCGTTCCACCGTGCCCTCTATGGTTTCATCCCGGTATTTATCGAAATCATAGTTCCTGAGGATGAAACCCTCGGTGAACGCCTGGATGTTACGCTTCAGGATTCTCGAACTCAGGGATGGTAATTCGGGAAGTAGGAAGTCGATTTTCGTCATGTTGAACCGCCGGAGCCGCCTGTTTACGGACGCCCCCGCCTTCCTGAAATCCTCCATCGCCGAACCGTCCGCGCCTCCGAGGCCGATGAAGAAGATCCGGTAGGGTCCGGTCGGGTTGCAGGTGATTGCGTAGGGCGCTTCCCCGGTTTCTCCGGCTATCTCCCCGCCGGCCACCATGCGTCTGTATACCTCGTCGTTGCAGCTTCCGGGTTCTATCCCGTAAGGGGTCTCGCCGAGCCTGTCCTTGAAAGTAAAAACGCCGAGGGGCACATCGGCCTCGGGCACTCCTCCGGTTTGTATCAGAATTTCCATTGTTTATCCTGTTCGCTTCCCGCGTCGCGACCGCCTGTTCACCCGTCTGAAAACTTGCGCGCAGGCCCTACTCCTTCACGATTCTTACGGCGTCGGCGATCACCACGTAACCCGAAGGCGCCCTGTTGATGATGCCGACTTTCAAGCTGGTTCCGCCGTCCATCCACCAGGTGCCGAGAAGGTTCCATCGACCTCCTCCGGTCTGCTGATTCACCGTCACAGTGCTCAAATCGCCTCCCCGCATCACCCCGTACAAGGCTTCCTGTGAACGGTTTGAACCCTGGCACCACCATGCGAAAATATCGTAACGGCCCGACTCGGGAATCGTCACCTCCCACCACGCTTTCGACGTGCCCGATGGGTCTGTGGATGCCCATAAATAGTCGGGGCCGTATTTATCCTGCGCCATGGTGCCCGTGGTCCACGCGCCCGTGGTCAGGCAGGAACCGTTGTCGAGAATGAGCTCGACCCATGAAGTCTGATCCAGTTTTATCAGCACCGGGGTGACGAAGCTGTAGGGATCCACGGAAAGGGAGACGCCGTAAACATGTTTGGTATCGTATCCCTCTTTTTCAGCAGTTAAAGTGTACGTTCCTTCTTCCACTCCGCCGAGCAGAAAGTACCCGTTCCCCGAGGTGGTGTCGGATATCCCTTCCCCTTCGAGAAGCACCCTGGCGAAGTCGAGTCCTTTACCCGACTCAGCGTCCGTCGCCAGGCCCATGATCAAGCCGGAACCGGGGGATGATTTCCAGGACTGTTCCGGCGGGTCGGCCGGAAGGGCGAAGGGGCCGCCCCAGTCGCCGAGCGAGTGATAGTATTCATCCTCGTTGCTCTGCCCGATGTTGTCGCGCAATCCCTGGAAGGAGAACATCGAAAAACCGTCCGCCGAGAGCAGTCTGCCGCCGTCGACCTTCTCCACGATCCTCCATCCTTCGTATTCGTGGGGATTTCCGGGCGGCGACGCCGTATCCCAGGCGCGGAGGCCGCCGTAGACGAACCTGCCGGGACAGGCCGACCGGGCTATGGCCATGTCGTCGAGCACCAAGCCGGTATCGGTGGAGTAGAGCATCGGAATGAGCACGTCCAGGTATTCGGCGCCGCACCAGCGCTGCCAGTTCTGGAGCTTGTAGTGATAGGCCGACGACCAGCGGAAAACGGCGGCGGAAAGGGTCACCCACGGTTTCACGCGCATCATCTCGCCGTACAGGGTTCGAACCATGTCGCTGACCTGCCCGCGCCGCCAGTGGTCCCATTCGCCGGGCAGATCGCCGGGGTCTCCGCCGTACCGG
Source organism: uncultured Gemmatimonadota bacterium (assembly GCA_964394085.1). Classification (GTDB taxonomy): domain Bacteria; order CAYMWF01; family CAYMWF01; genus CAYMWF01. The sequence continues at coordinate 15,980 of CAYMWF010000005.1, forward strand.
GTGAAGAAGCGCGAGAGGGCGGCGGGATCGTAGCCCCACTCGCGGCCGGGATACCGGATATAGTCGAGATGCAGGCCGTCGATGTCGTAATTCCAGACGATATCCATGAGGACATTGAAGATATAACGGGTCACCTCCGGGTTGCCGGGGTCGAGGTAGGCTCCTTCCAGTTCGTCCCATTCCATGGTGCGCCCGAGATTGTTCTCGGTCACCCACTCCGGATGGGCATTGAACACGTGTTCCGGATCGGTCGGGAAATATCCGCCGTAGGTGCAGGGGTAGACCACGGCCCAGGCATGGACTTCGAGACCGGCGGCGTGCCCGAGCTCCACGGCGGTTTCGAGCACGTCCAGACCCGGATCCTCGAGCAGGTGGGAGCGTGGTTCGGAATTCGGGTATCGGTTCGAGTATTTGTTGGGGAAGTAGAAGGCGTCGCCGCGGAACCTCACCTCCAGGAGCAGAGTGTTGAAATTGAACTCCGCCGCCTTGGCTACGTTCGTCTGCACATCCTCCAGGGAGGTGATCGTCCAGGCCGTGGACCAGAACGCCCTTCCCTCCGGACTGTCTGAAATCAGCCGGACTTCGGATGGAGCTGCCCTGTCGAATTCGAGGGGTTCACCGGTTCCGCCCGCTCCGGCAGGCGGGTTCAGCCCAGGGGGATGCTCCGCCGGCCGCCCGTCCAGGTCGGGAGTGGCAGTCACCGTTCCACCCGCGGGAATCAGAAGCATGATCATAACGATCCCGGTCACCCGGGCGAAAGCCGCCGAAGCCGGCCTGCGCCGCCGTAAACGTCTTCGAACCGTCGAGCCTTCAGGCAAGCCGATCAACATCTCGTATTTCATGATCTGTCTCCGGAAGGAGCTGTAAGGTGTATCCGACACGTTTTATACGGAAAAACCGAGGCGAGAGCCCAGGAATTTTTTCCTCAATTCGAACATTAACCGATTCGCCGCAGAAATCAAATTTTCAGCGAAACCGGCGGAATATGCGCTGACGTGAAGGCTAATCTTGTGAATCGACGGGAGACGCGCCCACGGTTTTTCTCAAGTCCTCGATAGCCTGCCGGATTTTCGGATCGGAACCGGTCACCCTATCAAGCTCCACGGCCAGATCCAGGCAATCCAGGGTTTCCTCGAAACGCCCTTCTTCTGAAAGAGATTTTACATAATAGAGTGTTGCGGCTATCAGGTTTCTCCGTATGTCGGGTGTTGAGTTCCGCCTTACCGGGCTGCGGTCCATTTCTGATACGGAAGGACCGGTGAATTTGCCGGGATCGATTCCGAGGATGCTTTCCCGGAGCCGATCATTGTCGACTGTGTCGCCGGTCGAGCCCGGCCGGCACAGGTAAAACGGTCCGCAATAGAGCAGCCTTTCCTTGATGCCCGGTTCGAACCCGCGATCGCTGACAGTCACGGCGACGGCGATGGGACGCTCCAGGCTTCCATCCTGCTGCATCTTCAGCCAGCCCCGCACTATCTGCGTGGAAGTCATCAGGATGCTTCCGTCCTTCTGTTTGATTGGCGCGAGTTCCTGAAGTTCCGCGTCGCTGCAGAACAGGGGTATGCCGTACCTTTGACTGATAAACCGTGCATACCAACCGATGTTGAGCATCGGAAGATTGACCACGGCCACATCATTGCGCAGATCATCCACTTCCTGGAGAGCGACCGCGGGATAGGTATCCATGTCGCCGTTCGTCAGCAGGATGCTGTTTTCGGGCAGATTAACCAGCACCCACCGGTTGTAGGCGAGTATCGTCGGCGTGAGAAACCCCGTGTCGACAATCGCTTCCAGGGCGCACTCTTCCAGGTTCCTGTCTCCACGCTCTATGGAACCGGACCATACCCCGAGCCAGGCGTTTCCGTCGGAGGGGTCGCATTCCACGGCTTTTTTTGCATGGTTCCACGCCGATTCGGCATCGGCTCCCGGCCATTTGCCGTATTGGGGCTTGAAAGCATCGGCGAGGACAACGTGTGCGAAACTGTGGCAGGGCTCGAGGGAAAGAGCCCTGCGCGCCGCCGCCACCGCTTCATCCTTCCGCCCCAGCCGTCGCAGCGTTTCCCCGAGCCAGGCAAAAGCGTCGGCGTTCTGATCGTCGTGTTCGGCTGCAAGCTCGAACAGGGGCAGAGCATCTCCGAGCTGGTTGCGGTTGAAGAGAGCCAGGCCTTTCTCAAGGTCGGTCGGCTTGACGGCGTCGTCTTTCAGGTCGATCCGTTCCGTGCAGCCCGGCATCGAGGCGATCATCAAACAGATAAGCAAGATTAGTCGTTTCATCTCTTTTTCCTCCGGGTTCGTCCAGCTATTCCCACGAAGCCGAAAGCAGGGTCGTGTCGTCCTCCGGCGGCCGGCCCGCCGTGAAGTCGTCCACGCTTTCCAGTATCCGGTCGAGAAATTCGCCGTCGGAACCTCCTGAAGATTCGAAAAGATCCATCAACCTTTCTTCACCGAAGAAGTCACCTCCGTTACGAGCTTCGGTGATACCGTCCGTATAGAGAAGCAGCCTGCCGGCTTTTCCGGTCTCCAGGCGCATGAGCTCCCAGTCGGCGTCCGGGAATGCCGGCGAAACGATCAGACCGGTAGCCGGGAGTTTTTTACACCCGTTCCCCGGCAGGCGAAGAAGCGCCGAAGGGTGACCGGCGTTTACATATTCCAGGATGTTCCGTGAAACATCGATGCGCGCGCAGAACAGGGTGACGAAGTGTTCCGGTTCGAAAGACCGGATTCCGTTCGAGATACGGCGAACCACCGAAGCCGGATCGTAATCGTCGACATGCGCGTCGTGGAACGCCGACTTCACAACGGCGGTGAGCATGGACGCGGAGACTCCGTGACCGCTGACATCGGCCGCCATCACCGTAACGGCTCCCCTGCGGCCGGCGGCGAAATCGAAGAAATCCCCGCCGAGTCGCTCGTACGGCCGGTACCGGGCGGCCACCGAGACATTCTCCGCCTGAAATGTTTCCCCGGGCAGCATGCTCTGCTGGAAGCTCCTTGCCGCCGCCAGGTGCCTTTCCAGGCGTGATACGTAGCCGGCATTCTCCCTCGACAGGCGACGAAGCTCCAGGCAGCGCTCGACGATGGTAATCAGCAGTTCCCTGTCGAACGGCTTCCGTATGAGGTAGAAGGCTTTTTCGCGAACCGAACGGATTATGTGAGCGTCGATTTCGGCGATCGCGCCGGTCATGAAGATAACATCGCAATCGAGCCCGATTTCGCGCAGGCGGCCGAGAATCTCGAAGCCGCTGGTCTTATGCATGTGGATGTCGAGAATCGCGAGGTCGGGCTCCAGCTTCCGCGCGGAGTCGAGGGCGTCTTCGAGCGAAAGCGCCGTGACTACCTCGAACTTGCGGTCGAGTATGCGCCGCACGGTGCGGAGCATCGACGGCATATCGTCGACCACCAGTATCCGTTCCCTGGTCAATCGTCCTCCTCCCCTTCCGGATCATCGAAAGCGGGCAGGTGCAGAGTAACCCGCGTTCCTTCTCCCGGAGTGCTGTCGAAGAAGATGCGCCCGTTCATTTTCCAGATTATGGAACGGACGATGGCGAGTCCGAGCCCTTCGCCGCGCCTCTTCGTCGTAAAAAACGGTTCCTGGATCCGCGGCAGGATTTCCGGCGGAATCCCGGGGCCCGTATCTTCGACCACTGCTTCCACGATCCTGTTCCCCGGTCTGCACCTTATGGAAAGTGTTCCGCCCTCGCCAATGGCATCGCGAGCGTTGGAGGCGAGATTCAGGAAAAGCTGCTCGATATCGCCCTGCGAGCCCCTCACGGCGGGAAGATCCCCCTCGACCTCTACCACGATCCTGATCCCCAGCCGGTTTATGCTGTCTTTCAGCACGTCGAGCACGCGCTCCACGGCGAATTCGACATTACCGCCCTCTTCCGGGCCGGCCGCGCTCTTCGAGAACGAGAGCATTCCGGAGAATATCCGGCGGCAGACCTTGATGGAGCTTTCGATTTCGGAAATGTCTTCGAGCAGGTCTTCCGAATCCACCTCCCCGTTGAAGATGTCGGCCCTTACCTGCTGCACCAGGGGAAGGGCCGAGCCGAGAGCATTGTTGATATCGTGGGCGACTCCCCGGGCGATATCCGCGACCACGTGTTTCTTTTCCGCCTCGATCATCCCGCTTTCGAGTTCTTCGGTGCGTTTCAGGTTTCTTATAGCGACGGCCGCCTGCGGGAGGAACCTGTTCACCAGGTCCATCTCGTACAGGCCGAGGATGCCTTCGCGGGTGGCCGCCACTTTCAAGGCGCCGAGGACACCGTCCCTGGTGGAAAGCGGGGCGCAGAGGATCGAGCGTTCCTGGACCTCGTCGCCGTCATCTTCTTCCGCCAGGCCCCCGCTCAGGAGCCTCGCCAGCTCTTCCGCCCGCCTGCCCTGCCATTCCCGCCAGGAACCGTTGTTTGCGTCGAAGCCGAAGATCTCGCCGGTCTCGAGCAGCGTCCGGCTTTCCTCGGTCAGCCTCACCGATGTCCCGATATTCCGGCTTTTCCCTTTACGCCAGGCAATCTGTTCGGCGACAACCTTGAGAGCGCCCGGCTCGTCCCCGCCTTCGTAAATCAGTATCGAGGCGGAATGATCGTACCGGGTAAGGGTCTTCAGGCTGTGGAGGATCTGGTAGAACAGGTCTTTCGGCTGGAGCTGCTCGAGGATTTTTCTGTCGAGCCGGAACCTCGCGTCTGCAAGTCTGCTGCTGTCGATGCGGTGAATCAGCCGGGATACGGTGTTGGCCGCTTTTGCGAACGAGATCATTTCCGTCCGATCGAAGTTGCGGCCGGTCCGGCGCAGTCCCACCGCCGCCCAGGGGCGATCCCGCCGGTTGATCCTGGCGAGAAGGACGTTGTGGGGAACCCTGGGGCGCTTTCCCGCAAGGAACTCCCTGAAAATGCGGGTTTCCCATTCGGCGCTTCCGGGCTGGATCTGCCGGACCTGGACGGAGCCGCTGCTCCGGGACAGGATGGCCGTGCACACCTCGTCCGCGTCGAAACATTCCGACGCGAGCTGCGCGGACAGTTTGAGCACTTTTTCGACGTTGCGAACCCGGTCGAGCCGTTCGCAGACCTCACGATAGAATCTGAGAAGACCCGTATCCCGGGCGTCCGGTTCCTGTTTCGACATTTCAGTTTCAGCCATATCGTTTTCCGCGGGCGGATGCCGGTGCGTTCCATTCAGCGAAAGTTCGATCAGGGACAGGACACGAGGTTAGCAGGTGGAGCCGGTTTGTCAATATTTCATATCGCCGCGCTTTCACGGTCCGCGATTCCTGCTTCTCAAGTAAAATACGAATCCCGCGCCGGAAAAGTTCCTGACGCGGGATCTTAATTGGGAAAGGATCTCAGGCGGCTACCACTTCAGGTCGCCGGAATAATTATCCAGAATCTTCGGAATCTGCGTTTCGGTTCCGCCGGTCAGCGCTGCGAGCCGTTGCACTTCGTCACAGGTCTTCTGCTGGGCGTTTCCGCTGGTGAGATTTCCGAAAGCGAGCTCCACTTTTTTGAGCCTCTGGATCTGGGAAAGGAAATACCAGGTGAAAACAGGTTCGGTCGGGCCCTGGGCGTACCATTCCCACCACCATGAAAAGGACGACGACCAGGCGTCCTCGCTCGAGGTCAGGGTCACGGCATTGGTGTAATCGAGCCTCGAGGTATAGTTCGACGGGTCTACGAGCCAGCCGCTGCTGCATGTTTCTACGAATATGGTTGCTTTGTTGTCGTTCGGCAGCAGGACGCCGTCGAGGGCCGCCTTGATCTGGTATCCGAGGAGAGTAAAGCTCCCGTATCCCTGGAAGATGTAGTCGGAGCCTATCCCGCCGTGGCTCACGAAGTAGAAAACCACCTCGTCGTCATGGTCGAGAGAAAAAGACGAAAAGAAACTGTTCCAGTTCGCGCTGGTCACCGGGCCCCGGTAATCGTAGCCGTCGGCGGGCGAGAACTCGTTCCACTGTCTCCAGGAGAAGTAGTCGACATGATATTTTTTAGAGCGAAGGGCTCTTGCGACATGTTTGCCGGCGCGATCGTAAGGGATGAAGAGCTTTTCGGGGTCGGTCTCGTCGAGCCCCACGATAATGACCGCTTTTTTATCCGGGTCGGGCGGACCGGGCTGGAACGGGGTTTCGAATTCGAGACCCCAGGCCGGTTTCCACCTGGCGATGTTCGAATGGGCGAAGGAGCCCGCATTCTGAAAGTCGCCGCCGGTATGGAGTTCACCCTTGTAATCGCAGAGAGCGTCCACGCAGGTCATTTCGTAGCCGTTGGTCACCCCGCCGTCCATCTCCTCCCAGTTCCACCAGTCCCACTTGACCACGTGGTTTACGGTCAGCGACATGGCATCCACGGTATTGAAGCTGCCCCCGGCATACAGGTGCTTCACGAAACCGGTGCCGTCGTCGAAGGCGGCGAGGGCCTGCACCCCGCCCGGGGGGCCGACGTAGCAGGGGTCGACTCCGTTGCCCATGTAATCGATCGACATACCGTCGAACCTGGCGAGGTGGCAGCCCGAGAAAAGGCCGCCGATGCACAGGTACAGGTCCACATCCTCACTGACCACGGTCATCGCCGATACGATCGGGTCGTATGCGAACGTGATTCCGCCGGATCTCCAGAGATTGCCCACCTGGACCCATGAACTGCCGGACAGCCTGGCAAGCCCGCCGTATTTCACCGGCCAGGGCGGCGATGTTTCGCTGAAGATGATGCTTCCGCCCGCATACAGTTCACCTTCGAAAACCTCGAGGGCGAAGATTTCCGCGTAATCCGGATATTTACCGAAGCCGCCGCCCACCTGGGACCATGAAGAGCCGTTCCAGCGCTTGACTTTCCCCTGGCCCGAAAAATCGCCGCCCGCGTGGAGCATCCCGTTGTATCCGGTCAGCGCGTTCACATAACCCCCGGGGCTTCCCAGGGAGGTCCAGGCTACTCCGTCCCATTCGTAGACATCCTGGCCCGAACCCGCGTACAGTCTGCCGTTGAAGAGAACGAGGGCTTTCACCGCCTGGGCGAGCCCCGTATCCAGGGCGGACCAGGCGCTTCCGTCCCACATGGCGATGTTGCTCGAATACACCGGCCCTGCCGCTGAGAAATCACCGCCCGCGAAGAGAACCTCGCCGAAAACGGAGCCCTTCGGCGCCGTCGTCATCGCGAATACCGGCCCGTCGATACCGGAAGAAACCCCTCCGAACGACGGATCCCACCTTGGCGGATAATTCGGCACCCTGACCATCGATACCACGGACTGCCCCCCCGCCGGAACGGCGAAAGCGAAGAGGATCAGGATCCCCAGCCAGTGCAGTTTCCGATACAAAAACTTCCCGAACATTCAATACCTCCTCGTGAGATTGCCTCCGCAGGCGCGTCCGCGCCGGCTCGAAACCCGCTGCGGAATAGCGGGATCGACTTGTCGGGCATGTAAAAAGAAGGTGCTGAATCGGTAAGGATTCTTACAGAAAAACTGAAATTTTCGGGAATATCCGGGGTCAGATATGAATTGCGGCGTCGTCGAGATCGAGCACGGCTTCGTGAAACCCCTCCGAGAGCGTGGGATGCGCGTGGATCGTCCGGGCGATCGATTCCGCGTCGACTCCGAGCTGCACGGCAAGCGTCGCTTCGGCTATCATCTCCGATGCTTCGGGGGCCAGAATCGCCGCTCCGATCAGCCTGCCGGTCTCTTCTTCGGCGAGAACCTTGATATAACCCTCGCGGGCCCCCATGGTCATCGCCCTTCCGGAGGCTGTTACCGGGAACGTGCCCGTGCGGTAACGGATTCCCTGTTCCCGGGCTTCAGCTTCACCGAGGCCGGCGACAGCGACTTCCGGATCCGTGAATGCGACGCCGGGGACGATGCGGTTCTCCCTTGAAGCCGTTTTACCGGCCATGGTTTCCGCTGCGACCTCGCCCTCGAAAGAAGCTTTATGGGCGAGCAGCGGAGGACCCGCCACATCGCCGATGGCAAAGAGGCCGTCCACTTTCGTCCGGCACTGAGCATCGGTCCTGATGAACCGGTCGCCTTCGTCGAGAACGCCCGTGGCTTCGGCTCCCCAGCCATTCAGCATGGGAGATCGCCCCACTGCCACGACCATGTGGGAGGCTTCGATGGTCTTCTCGCCGCCGTCCTTTCCTTTTACCGTGAACAGCAGCCGGCCGGGACCGTTTTCCAGCAGCTTGTCAGCACTGCTTTCGAGATGCACGTTTATGCGCCGGCGTTTCAAACACTTCAACATTTCACCGGCGAGATCGGCGTCGAACCCGGGCAGCACCTGCGGCAGCAGCTCGACCACCGTAACCTTCGCGCCGAAACCCGAGTACATGAATGCCAGCTCCAGCCCGATATACCCGCCTCCCACGATAACCAGGTGGTCGGGCACCTCCTGAAGATCGAGGGCGCCCGTGCTGTCGAGGATTCTTCCGCCGACGGGCAGGGAAGGAAGGTTGATGGGAACGGAACCGGTGGCGATGATAGCCTGTTTGAAATCTATTGAAGCTTCTTCTTCACCTTTAACCAGCATCGTCGTGGTCGATGTAAAAACTCCCTCGCCCCTGATCACCCTGACGCCGTGTTTTTTGAGCAGATTCCCGACACCTCCCGTAAGGCGTTTCACCACGCCGTTTTTCCACGACTGGGTTTTCGAGATGTCGAGGTTCACGTCACTCGCAGTCACACCCAGGGATGCGCTCTTCTTCATTGCCGAATGCAGCTTCGCCACCCTGATCAGCGCTTTTGAGGGGATGCATCCGCGATTCAGGCAGACTCCGCCCACGGCATCCATTTCAACAAGCACAGTCTCTCTGCCGAGCTGGCCCAGCCTGATACCCGCGACGTATCCGCCGGGGCCGCCTCCAAGAACCAGGTTCTCGATACTCACTTTTTCCATGGGAAAACCTCTTTTCAGGTGTGAAGAAGCACTTGTATAAAAACCTTAACAAGAAGGAACGCGATTCTGCACGATTCCCCGGGGTTCTGTCAAGCCGTTCGGCGCACTTCGTCAGATGCCCCGTGTTATGAGCGGGACGGATTCACCTGCCTGAAGCCTGGTTTTAAACGGGACGGATCATCCTTCCGGCAGGTGCTTACACGGCGTCGGAAACGCTGGTCAGGGTAAAATCCGCCACCTTGAGATAGGGAAGAACGGAGGCGATGAACTCTCCTTCCCTTTTTTCCTGTTTTCCCAGTGCGACGACATTGTTCAACGTGCGGATCGGGGAATCGTTGAATCTGAAATTGCACAGCGCATCCGTGAGCTCTCCCCCTTCGATCAGAAACGTGCCGTCCCTCGTAAGGCCCGTCACCATGATTTCATTCATATCGGTTGGGCCGGTATACCAGAGCGACGATATGTAAATCCCGTTTTGCGTCTCCCGAATGAGCTCCTCTACCGAGGTTTCTCCCCCGTCCATTACCATGTTCAGCGGGTAACCGACCGGTTCCCGCCCGCGGGTGACCGCCCAGTAAGGCGACTCCCGGAGCGATGCGAGCCTGCCCCGCTCGACCCAGGTGTGGTTCCGCATCGGAAGGCCGAAGGTGAAGTAGAATCCGGCGCTCGAGCCACCGCTGCCGAATGCCCCTCCGAAAGAGATACAGGGGAGCCTGGGATCGTCGAAACAGCTCCTTATGGTGATATCGTCTCCGAACAGTTTCTCGCCGATTTTAGTTCCGCCCGCCTCCCTGTTCGAAAAAAATGACCGTCCCTCCTCCGCGTCGCGCGCGTCGAGCGCCATCAGGAAGAACAGAAAATATTCGAGAGTGGCCGCAGGTGCGAGAATGACCGTATATTCGCCCGGCTCTATCCTGCGGGGATTCCTCGATCGAATTGCGGAATCCACGGCTTTTCCCGCGGCTCTCGACGGGTCGACTTTCCGCCAGTCCGCTTCGCTCTCGGTGGATTGCCCGCTCCCTTTTCCCGATTTCGTCCGTGCGGTTACCGGAAGGGTGACCTCTGTGAATTCCTGGGTTGCGTAAAGCCCTGCGCTGTTGGCGACGGAAATTCCGCCGTCGACCACATTCAGGCTGCCGAACAGCTCGACATCGTTCGCCTGCGCGAGTTCACAGATTTCCCGCGCGACCATAGCCCGGTCGTCGGGTGTGAGCGAGGCGGAAGATTCGAACCATGTTTCCGTCGTTTTGTATTTCTGCGGCGGTATCGGCGCAACGAATTCCGGATTTCGGGGAGCTTTCCTGGCATAGGACACGACTCTTTCGGCCGTTTCCCTCAGGATTTTTCGGTCGAGCTTGTTCAAGCTGATGCTCGCTTCACGGTGTTCCACAGCAACCGAAAGGATCATGGACAGCGATTCCATCTCGCTGTGCCTGGTGATTCGGTTCCGTGCGAACCGGAGATGGGCGGATCTTTCCGATTCGATCAGCGCGGCGGCATCATCGGCTCCGGCTCTTCTCGTCGCTTCGATCGCTTCAGCGAGCAGATCTTCATTACCGGGTTTCATGGTCATCCCCTGAGTTTGATGTTTCTGAGCCGGAGAGGAGCGCTGCCGTGCGTGAGGGCGGCGGTCTGAACCGGTTGACCCTTGGCGCAGCCGTATAATCCGAAAGGCCGCCATTCCGTCTTGTTGCATACGGCATCGAGCGAGCGCCAGAAGGATGGGTTGGCGCCTTCATAAACCACGTTCCACAATACCTCCGCCGGCTTTCCCTTCCGGATGCGCCTGCAGAAATCCCCGCCGAACTGAAAATTGATACGTTGATGATCGATGCTGAAGCTGTCCATTCCGTCTACGAGAATACCGTCTTTCGTGTCGGCGATCAGCTCTTCCAGCGAAGGTGCGTCGCCGTCCCCCGGTTCGATACAGACATTCGGCATCCTGAGAATCGGAAACGAAGACCATTTCGCCGCGTATGAACAACCCCGGCTGCTGCTCCGCCCGATTATCGGAGCCGTATCCCTCGTGGTCGCATAATCCTCCAGGATGCCTTCCCGGATGAGCGGCCATTGCTGGGCCGGGATCCCGTCATCGTCAAAAGCGCAGGTGGCGAGTCGGCCGGGATAGGTCCTGTCGGCCGCCACGTTAAGTATCGGTGAACCGTATTCGAGCGTCTCGAGATGTTCCGGGGTGGCGAAAGAAGTGCCTGCGTAATCGGCTTCCCAGCCGAGAACGCGATCGAGCTCCAGCGCGTGACCGATCGTCTCGTGGATGATCAACCTGGTGTGGGAAGGCAGAAGCAGCAGGTCGGAAAAGTCTCCGCCGTGCTGTTTCGCGGTAAGCTGCGCCGCCGCTTCTTCGGCGACTCTCTCCGTATTCTCCAGAAGAGGCAGCGATTCGATATGTTCGTAACCCGCCTGTTTCGGCGTGCCCTGGAATTCCCGTGCGGCGAAGCGGTTGCTTCCCACGGCCACGGCCTGATATCCCGCGTCTGAGATCACGACCGTCTGGTCCAGGTCGCTGCCGATGCTGCTCAGGAACTTTTTCCTGGTAGTCAAAAACATCATGTAGGAGGAAACTTCACTGATGCCGGGAAGCTTTGCCGCCGCCTCGTTGATTGATAAAAGCAGGCCGCTCTTTTCTTCCAGAGGAACTTTGAACGGATCTTTTTCCAGGGAGGTCGACCATACGATTTTTTGTTTGGAAACAGGGGTCAGATCAAGCCGTTTTTTCCCGGCGGAAACTCCTGCACCCGCAATTCTCGCCGCCTGCCTGCCGAGGGAGGCCGCCGTCTCGATTGTTGTTTCGGACGAACTCGCCTGTCCCCAGGCGCCGTCCAGAAACACCCTGACGCTGACCCCGCTCTCGCTCTTGTCTTCCATGTAGGCAAGTACATTGTCACGGGCGGTCAATTCCTGGCGCCTGTGATCGCACCACTTCGCTTCCGCGTATTCGGCCCCTGCTCTTTTCGCTTCTTCCAGCGCTGATTCCAGTAATTCATTCACCTTCGGCTCCAAATCTGAAGAATTCCGAAAACTATACATTTAAGGCGGTTGCGATGCAACCACCCGATGCATTCTGCTTTTGAAAAACCCGTTGATTGTGCTGCGGATTCAAAAATGATAGTATTTTTTTTTGATCGCACCTCGCTTTCGAAGTCCGGCCCGGCCTGCGGAGCAGGTATTAAAAGCGAGAGCGGCGTAAATCACGCGATTCAGTCACATCCATCCCTGTATATCAGCTGATATTGAAAAAGGAGCCGATAAAGTGACACGATGCATCTTCTGCAACCAGGAAGGATTCCAGTTAATCCGGGAGAACGAGCTTGTATTTTCGATCGCCGATGGTTTTCCGATTTCCCCGGGGCATACCCTGGTAATCCCGAAGCGACATGTGAATTCGCTGTTCGAAACCACCCCGGATGAACGCGAAGCGCTTTACTCGCTTCTCGCCGAGATGAGGAAAAAATTACAGGCTGAAAGAAATCCGGACGGCTTTAACATAGGAATCAACGAAGGTAGGGCGGCCGGGCAGACGGTAATGCATCTCCATCTGCATCTCGTGCCTCGTTATTCGGGAGATGTTGAAGATCCGGAAGGAGGGGTCAGAGGGATTATTCCTTCCAAGCAAAAACCCCAATCCCGGTAATACGTGCAGGCTGAGGCTCGTGGAGAACCAGGTTCCCGTTATCCGGAATGACCGCAGCTCCCGGGCGTCATACCGCAGGGCGGCGTCCCACCCTGATCGAAACCGCAGGCGCCCTCCATGCCTCCGCACATATCCGCATGAGAGTGCGCATTTCCGGCTCTCGGCGAAGACGGAACCGAAAACAGTTTGGAAAGCTTGTCACTGCCGCAATGGGCGCAGGAAGGCGCTTTCTCCGAAAATCCCGAAGCCAGGTGTTCGGTCACCCGGCCGCATTCACCGCATTTATACTCGTAAATAGGCATTTCCTTCGTCCTTATCTCGCGGTTCGCTCATCAGGAGATTTCAACTGTTTTCAAAGCGAACCCACCAGGTCGTGCTTCACCAGAGCCCCCGAATCGAGGTATTGTATTTATCGGCTGTTTTAAACTGAAAAGCAACCGGTTATTCGAATTGAACCTGCACAGAATAAAGGCCGGGTGTATAAAAAGCCAGAATATCCCGTCAATGAAGAAAAGTTTTATTCCAGGAAGTTTTACCGAATAAAAGCGCCGTGAAGCACAGAATCCGGCTTCAATTTGTTGACTATTACCGATAAATTGATTTATCTGTTCAATATTAACAATACGGGCTGGAACCGCACGGCCCCAAAACGTTTGAAAGTTAAACCATGTTCCGGATATCCCATGATATTATTCAGCCGGTTCAGAGATCCTGAAGGAGGAGTAGATGGCATCGATAACTGTTCATGACCCGGAATTGATTATTATCTGCGAGTCCAGAAAAGAGCTGTTGAGCAACGTGTTGAAGGGAGCCGGGGTCGAGAACCGGACCTTCATACTTGAAGACGCCGACCGATTCAGGGGGTGCCTTCCGACACTGGCGGCCAACGCCGCCGATTTCGGAGAGAAGAGCGCGCCGGAACCGGTTCGCTCCCTGTCTTCCTGGATAATCGGCGAAGCAGCTATCGCCCTGGGTGTCAAGCTGAATTCCCCGAACGAGATCTATCGAGCCATCGCGGATGGCCGGGTAACCAGGAAGCTTTCTTTTCCCGCGGTCAACATCAGGGGTAATACCCTGGATACGGCAAGGGCTCTATTCCGGGCGGCCATCGACCGGAATGTCGGCGCTTTGCTCGTGGAAATAGCCCGCTCTGAGATGGGATATACCGCTCAACCCCCGCGGGAGTACGCCGCGATTGTCCTTGCTGCGGCGATCCTCGAAGAATTCAGAGGGCCTGTTTTTCTCCAGGGAGACCACGTGCAGCTGAAATCGGGGCCGGTCAACAAGGGCGGAGAAGACGCTGAAAAAGAAATCGCGACTCATCGCGACCTTATCCGCGACCTTCTCGAGTACGGCTTCGGCTCGATTGATCTCGACATGTCACCCTTTGAAAAACGTACGGAAGAACATCTTTCTTTCAGAGAGCAGCAGGAGGACAATGCCCGCCTGACCGCCGAGAAAATCGCGGATGTCCGCCGGCTGGAAAAAGAACTGGGCACACCCTGGACAACATTGCTCGGCGGCGAAACGGGCGAAGTCGGTAAAATGAATACGCGAAGGGAAGACCTTCTCGCCTACGCTGAAGGCATTTCCGAACATCTGTCCAGGCTTGAAGAACAGGCAGGTGAAAAATTCGAAGGAATCAGGAAGATCGCTGTAAACGATGGAACATCCCATGGCGGAGTTCCCCTGCCTGATGGTTCGGTAGCCGACGTAGCCATCGCTTTCGATGTCCTCGAAATGGCTACCGAAGCCGGGCGCAAATTCGGCTGGGCCGGGTCGGTGCAGCACGGCGCTTCCACTCTGCCGCCGAACGCATTTTCACTTTTTCCGAAGCATGGGGCGGTAGAGGTTCACCTGGCGACCGGTTTCCAGAATATCCTGATGGATGAAGGCGCATATAAGGTTTCCGGGCTGCAATCGGCCATCGAGCGTTACCTTATCGACACTTTCATCGACGAATGGAAAGAAGGTCAGACATTCGCCCAGTTCGCTTACAAGACCAGAAAGAAGGTCAATAAACCTTTCAAGTTCGCTTTCTGGACGATGCCTGTCCAGGTCAGGCAGGAAGTTGCCGATAAACTCTATGATCAGTTCGGATTCCTCTTCGAACAACTCGGCGTTGTCGATACGGTTGAACTCGTTGAGAAATATGTGGCTCCTTGCGAATTCCGCAGACCTTTCCCCGAAGAAACCGAAGCTGTTTCAACAGGTGATGAAGAACCTGCCGACGATGGGGATCTCGCGGATTGACGAGGGCGCAGCAATATTAGCAAAATACGGGTTATCATTTCCCAGTGACGGCGGCAATCGGACGGTACGGGCGTTTCCGTGTTACCCGGTCGGTTCCTGTTCGCCGACCGAACCGGTTTTCTGCAGAAAGAGGTGAATCATGCCTTTGGGACTCAGCGTAAAACGGCTGAATATAAACCCTGAACTCAGAGAACGCGTCGCTAATCTTTCCCTGCTGAACCGAAAAGGATTTCTCAAGCTTCCCGACTATCTGGGTAAACCGGGGATGGTTCTTATCTCTGATTCTCACGGAGAAACCGAGAGTTATCTTACCCTGTACGAAGCTCTGCCGGCCGCCGTCCGTTTCGGAATCGATCTGGGTGACAAGGTCGACAGGGGGCCCAATCCTCTCGCGATGAACTACCTGCTTCAGACCTTGAGGGTGAAGCGCACGCTTGGCAATCATGACGCCATGTGGCTGGCGGCGGGCCTCGGCATCAAACCTCTCGCCATCGAACTGGTTAGGTGGCTCATGCGATATAACGAGATCGACTTTCTCGCCACCGATATAGGCGTCAACCTGCAGCCTCTCAGGATATATGCCGAAAAACACTTTCGCGACGGAACTCACAGAATAGACACTCGATCGAAGGTCTCAAGAAAGCTTGAAGCGGCAGCCACGTATCTCAAGATCATCGCCGAAGCCCGGATGAGGTTTCCCGAACACCGGGATACAGTGCTGAACGAGTCGGATCTCAGAATCCGCAAAGCGCTTTTTTTAGAGTCGGCCGCCGAGGCTTTGACACCGTCCGAGAAAAACCGGTTCAATCATCTTATCAGCGGTGAAAAGCTGGACAAAGAACAGGGGGAATACTTCTATCGGCTGATGGGCGGGCTGAAGACTCTGGACGCCGAAGAACAGAAGATTGTCGATCATTTCGCCGATGAATTCCGCGATAACTACTCCTTCTACCAGTTTACCCGGTGGATGGTCGCAGAAGGTGATATGTACCTGACTTTCCACAGAAGACAGGGTTATCCATGCACCGTGCTTGCAACCCATGCCCTTATCTCCGTTGATGAGAACGGTGAGCTGAAGGAGCATGACGGTGAAACGGGCAGGGAAGCTCTGATCAACACCAAGGAAAGGATCCAGATTTCTCTCGAGGCATGGCGTCAGTACCTGGAACATGATGATATTACCCTGTTCGAGCTGCATGCAAACGACATAGAAAGACTCGGCAAGCTCGCATGGCACATCCATTCCCCTCTCTATGGAAGGCAGATGCAGACGGCTGCACGTGCCGTTCTTCCTCAATCGAGCGGCCTCTGGGATGAGCCGGAAGAACCTTTCTTTACTCATTTCGAGGCTAACGAAGAACCTGAAATGGTTACACGCACCCGGGCTAATATCGCTCGATCGTTCGGATTCAATAATCCCGATAACTATGTAATCGTCCGCGGGCATAAACCGACCAAAGACGGCTTGTTCCAGCTCCTGGCCGGCGGAACCGTGATCAATATCGATGGCGGGATGGCTGAAAAATATGGCGGCAAGGGAGGAGCGATCATTTTCGGATCGAATGGGGCCGCGTGGCTTTCCTACCCTTCGCTGGAGTTCACCCGGGTACCTCTCCCGGTGACTTCCTGACGGGGGGAAACGATGCGCTTTATACTCGGTGTGCATCGGCACCTCTCGAAATCGAGAATTCCGGTTATCACCGGAATTTTCACTGTTGCCTCACTGGCTGTTTTTGCATTTTTAGACTTCGGCGTCCGCAGTTCCGGCGCGAGCGGTATCGTGTCGCTTCAGCTTGCCTTCAGCCAGGAGCGGTTTACGTCTATAGTCGCCGGCTGGAATCCGGACACTTTTAAGCTGTACAAGCTCGCCTTGCTCTGGGATTATGCATTTCCGCTGCTGTACGTCCCGTTCCTGGCCGGATTTATCGCCCGATCTTTCCCGATTTCCGATACTGAAAACCCGTCGTTTTTTTACCTGGTCCTTTTCATTCTTCCTTTCGACGCCGGATTACTCGACTGGATCGAAAACTCGCTGCATATAGTACTGTTGAACGGGGTACCACCCTATTCAACCACCATGATTTTTATAGCTTCACTCGCCGCGCTGTTGAAATGGATCTATATCGTCGTAGCCGTCCTGGCCGTTTTGTATTCCTGGACTTGTGGTAAAATTAAAAGCGGCCTCTGATGGGGAGGCCGCAGTTGCGAAGGGATCCGCAGGGGTTTATGTTGAATCGTCTATATGTTAAAGCAACGCGCGTGCCAGAATGACTTCAATTGTTGAAAAAACGTAACTTGTTGAGATACAACAAATTTGAATGTAATCCAGTTCCGTGGTTTTTCTGACTGTTCGGTGGAGTGTCTTTAAATGGATACATACAGATACAATCAGGGGACAGATCAAAAGAGGCGTCTCATCGAGAGACGCCTCTTCACCTCGGAAACCAAACCGGTTGGGGCCCTGTTTATCCTATCTTTTCAATTCCCAGCCAGATCCTGTGCTTCTCCAGTTTGAGTTCTCTATCAACGAGAACTTCATCCGGGCGATGATTCGAAATCGACTCCGACAGCGTCTCAGACCGGATATGCTCATCCAGTTCCGAGAATATAGCCGCATGTTCATCCAAATCGCATGCAAAGTATGCATGGATCTTCTCCGAAACTTCGAGATTCGCGGTTTTCCTGAGTTCCTGGATATACCGTATTATCTCCCGGCCGATACCTTCCTTGCGTAATTCACCGGTGATCGATGTATCGAGCGCAACCAGGATATTTCGATCATAAGCTACCGAAAAAGGCTCTGTGCCTTTGAGGTGGACCGTAAACTCGTCAGGCTGCAGCTTGATTCCGGCCGCCATTACCCCGCCGTCCGCGGTGTCTTCGAAATCACCGGTTTTTACGGCTTTTGCGATTGTTTGAACCTGTTTCCCGTATTTCCTCCCCAGAACCGAGAAATCCAGTTTGAGCTCCCGGCAGGAGAACTCTGAACGTTCCTTCCGGAATTCGATCTGTTTTATGTTGATTTCCTCGAGAACCTGCGAGAGGAGTTCACCGGGAATATCATCCGTTTCTTCGTCTGTTACCACGTTGAGCTTCCCCAGCGGCTGGCGAACCTTGATTCCCGCCTGCTGCCTGGCCGAACGGGCCAGCGTCACAACTTTCAGGATAAGCTCCATTTCCTTTTCGAGTTGCGGATCCATCTTCTGATGATCGGGTTTGGGAAAGTCCGTTAGGTGCACGCTCGCCGGTGATTCCAATCCTCTCTCTTTTGCAGGTAAAACCAGGTTCTGGTAGATTTCCTCCGCTATGAACGGACAGAACGGCGCCAGTACACGAATGAGGGTGTCGAGACACTCATGAAGAGTCGTATACGCGGCATTTTTATCCGCGTCGTTTCCGCTCTTCCAGAAACGACGGCGCGATCGACGTATATACCAGTTGCTCAGGTTGTTGATAAAACCTTCGATCGCCATCATCGAGTGTACTGTATCATATGAATCCAAGGCTTTACCGACAGCTTCCACAGTGCTGTTCATTGCGGACAGTATCCATCGGTCCAACAGGGTGCATTCAACTTCTTTTTCCCCATTGTCCGAAGGATCGAAGCGATCTATTTCAGCATATGTCACAAAGAACGAGTAGACATTCCAGAGAGTTAAAAGTTTACGTCTGGTCTCGTCGGCCTGAGCGTATCCGAACCGTAGATTCACTGCGGGATTGTGCGCACAATACAACCAGCGCATAACATCCGCGCCCATCTTTTCCACTGCGTCATCGAACCAGATGGCGTTACCGAGAGATTTGTGCATCGGACGCCCTTCACCGTCGAGCAGTTTCTCGTAGCTGAGCACTTTGAGATAAGGCGGCACGTTTTTTATTGTTACCGACATGAACATGAGAGAATAGAACCAAAGCCGGACCTGCTCCCTCATCTCGCAGATGAACTCGGTGGGAAACCATGTTTCCCAGTATGAGCGATCATCCAGGTATCTCAACGTGGAGAAAGGAACAATCCCTGCGTCAAGCCAGCAGTCGCCGACTTCGGGTATCCTGGCTGCCGGTTTTCCGCATTCGTCGCACCGAACCGTTATTTCATCAATCCAGGGGCGGTGGAGCTCCTGCAGGTTGTCGGCTTTTTCCCGGTCGATCGCCTTTTCCAGGAGCTCTTTTTTCGTTCCTATGATCGTCAGGTGGCCGTTTTCGCAATAATAGAATGGGAGCGGCAATCCCCAGTATCGTTTTCTGGAGATGCACCAGTCACCCATATTGTTGTACCAGTCCTGCACCCGTTTGCCGACCGATTCGGGCATCCATTCCACCTTGTTTGCCGCTTCTTTCATCGGCTGGCGGATTTCATCACAGTTTATAAACCATTCTTCTTCGACCCGAAACACCAGGGGTTGTTTGCACCTCCAGCAGAAAGGGTACCTGTGCTCGTATTCATGCCTGTTCAGAAGGAGATTCTTTTTCTTGAGATCAGCCAGGATCTTGTCTCCAACCTGGAGAACGTCTTCTCCTTCGAGCCAGTCGAAACCTTTTACGTAGATTCCTGAATCGTCGATAGGCACGATAACCGCCAGGCCGTGCTCCTTGCCCAGTTCGAAGTCTTCCGCACCACACCCGGGAGCGATATGAACGATTCCGGAACCTTCTTCCGCGCCTACGCCCTCCCAGGCTATAACGGGATGCTCCACATCCTTCTGGGCCGGCAGGTCGTCGAATGGACCTTCATATTTCCTGTTTATCAGATTTTTTCCGTTTATCCTTTCGAGGATCCGGACATCCTTCCCAAGAATATGAACCGCAACATCGGCCAGATAATAGATATCGCCGTCTTTTTCAGCTTTGACATACTGGAGATCGGGATTTACCGCTGCGGCGACATTGCTCGTGAGGGTCCAGGGGGTCGTGGTCCAGAGCAGGAGGTACTCGTTCTCCGCGTCCAAAAGCTTGAAGCGGACGAAAATCGCGGTATCCTTCGTGTCTTTGTAGTTGTCCGCGAGTTCATGCTGGCTGAGGGATGTGCCGCACCTGGCGCACCACGGGAGAGGCTTGAGGTCTTTGTATAACCAGCCTTTTTCATGACATTCTTTGATGAAAAACCATATATGCTCGATATTTTCATCCGCCATCGTGTAGTAGGATTTATCCCAGTGCATCCATTGTCCGAGGCGAATCGACTGCTTGGTTTGTAGATCAGCGAATCTTTGAACTCTTTCCCGGCATTTCAACGCGAAATTATCCAACCCGTATTCTTCGATATCTTTTTTCGAAGTAAATCCCAGCTCTTTTTCCGTTTCAACTTCTACATGAAGACCCTGGCAATCGAATCCGTTCTGGAACCGCTGCTTGAAACCTTTCATAGCGCGGTAGCGCTGGAAAGCGTCCTTTAGTGTGCGTCCCCAGGCATGATGCATTCCCATGGGATTGTTCGCCGTAATCGGGCCGTCAATGAAAGACCAGACAGGACCATTGCTGTTTTTCTCGACAAGCTGCTCAAAGCACCGTTCCTTATCCCAGAATTCGAGGATGGAGAGTTCCATCTTCTGAAAGTCCTGGCCCGTATCGACCTTCTTGTACATTTCTGCCTCCGCGTGTTTATTCTGATGTCTCCCTGTTCGAAGAGTTGCGGGAAGGGAGAATATTCGGCTTTCGATTCTACAGGGCCTGCTCCGTCACTGAGTTTAACGTTACTCCGGAGTAAATCTTCCGCGTGCGTTTTTTTAAAACGCCCGATTCCGTTTTCACCTCAGTTCAAGGCGGTCTTTTCATGTGCTCGGATCGAATATATGAAACCAAGCCGCCAAACAGGAGCAGAGATTATAGTCCTCCGGAAGATTGTGTCAAATCGAATCTGCCTGTCCTCCCGGTTCATTTCAGTACAGGTTGAGTCGCATTGCCTGTTCTGGTGGGGAAATTTCTGATTTAAGTAGTCCTGGATCGGGGGGGAGGGGGAAACATCCCGGCGGGTGTCTATCTCTTTTCTTGCATGAATATATCGTCGGTTGTAGTGTAAGCGTCCTTTGAATCATCGAGTGCGGCAGTCGCCGTTAACAAACAGGGGGTGTATTTATGGATACCGAAACCGATGGCAAAAGTATCGGGAGAAGTCTGCTCTTAAACAGGAAAGCAGGATTCGGCACGACGATCATAGCGATTCTTCTGGTTGTGATCATCCTGTTCATACCAAGTTCCACTCGCGAGGTCAAACCCTGGGAGGCAGGGGTTCTGACCGTGAATATCATCGGAAAGAAAGGGGTGCGGGATAAAGTATATCCGCCCGGAAGATATCTCGTTATTCCTTTTATCCGCTCTTTCGATGTGTATGACACATCAGTTCAGAAACTGGTTTTCGAAAAGGAGAGCCTTGGGAAGAAAGGAAAAACATACAAAGGACAGAAGATCGAGGTTCGCACCTCGGATGGAAACACGGTTTGGGTCGATATGACGTTTCTCTTCAGGGTGATCGACGAAAAAGCACCAAAGATCAGGGCCGAGATCGGAAAAGGCGATCTTTATGTTCACAAGCTGCTTTATTCGAACTTCAGGGAAACCCCCAGAAATGAGTTCGGAAAGATTACCGCCGAGGATTTCTACAACTCCGAGAAAAGGGAGAACAAGGTTGCCGAGATCAAGGACGATCTAAACGCCAAGCTGAACGATTCAGGTATCGAAATCGTCGATGTACTTGTCAACTCGTATTATTTCACTAGGGATTTCGAAACGAGGATCAGTCAGCGGAAAATAGCCGACCAGGAAAAATTCGTGAATATCTCCGCTGCCAGGTCTAACAAGGAGCTTGGCAGGCTAAACGAGATCGAGCAGCAGAATAAGTATCTCTTCGAAACCGAAAAACAGAAAGGACTCCAGGAGTCTCAGGTTATTTTCGCCAAGGCGGAGCGATACAAGGTCGAGAAACAGGCCGAAGGGGATCTCGCGGTGAAACAGGCTGAAGCTGAGGGACAGAGACTGCTCAACGAAGCTTACAGAAAAGCCGGAGCAGGAAATGTTCTCGGTCTGAAAATGGCTGAGCTTCTTGCCGGCATCGATGAGATTGTGATCCCCGTGGGAGGAGAAGACAGCTGGAATCCCACCGAGCTTGATAAACTGCTCAGAAGCTGGGGTCTTACTTCACGGTAGGTTCAGTGAATATGAATATCGAAAACGATGGATTTTCCCTCCCGTTAACAATAAAGGAGTCGGCAAATGTTTAAAGATGGATTAGGCGGCCGCCTGGCGCTTGTAATGCTTCTGTTCTTCTTTCTGATCTTCACCCAGGGTTGTGCCACGAAGATCGGATCCAACGAAGTCGGAGTCAAAGTACATAAAGCCGTAGTCGTAAACAGCGTAGTAGAAAAAGCTTATACGGCCGGGACGTATTTCTACATCCCGTTTATATCCAGTTTCTATTCCTTCGACCGGTCACAGCAGAAACTGGAATTTCATGATAAGTCCGCTCTCAGGCTCAAGACCTCGGACGGGAACAACATCTCGATCGATGCCGCAGTCATATATTCGATCGATGCAACGAACGTTTCAAAACTGATCCAGGAGGTCGGCCCTGACGTTGATTACAAAACCGAGATGGTGGAGCCGACGGCACAATCCGTTATCCGGACGGTGATCGGCGAGCTGTCGACCGAGGACATGTATAACTCGGGACTTCGTTCTGAAAAAGCAACCAGGGCCATGCTGATTATGAACGAGAAGTTCAAGGACATGGGTGTTCAGGTCGTCCAGGTCCTGATAAGAAAATTCAAGTTCAGCGAAACTTATGAAGCCAAGATTGTCGAGAAGAAGAATTACGACCAGGATTACGAGAAGTATAAGAGCCAGGTGGAAGCCCAGAAAGAGAATACCGATCGTAAACGAAATGCCGGAATCGCCGAAGCGACCAAACTGATCGCTGAAGCGGAAGGAAAGTTCAACATGGCGAAAATCGAATCGGATGCTTACCTGGCCAGGAAGAACGAGGAGGCGAATGGTATCATCGCTCAGAAAAAGGCCGAGGCCAAGGGGATTCTTGCTCTGGCCAGAGCGATGGAGGGCGCCGGCGGATCGATGATCGTGAAGCAGCGTGTCGCGGACGCTCTCAACGGGAAGCGGATAATTATGATACCTTCCGACGGCAATGCCATCTCGACAATCGATCTAAACCGTTACATGGCGTCGAAATTCATAACCGGTGAAGATGCTGAAAAATGACGCTGCAATAGAAACACAGCCTGGAGCGGGAATACCCCTGCCCGCTCCAGGCGGACTGCCATCTCTGCAGTAGACTGCCAGAGAAGACGCAATTGCCGACTGCCAAATCGGCAGTCAGTCTGGCAGTTTATCCCCCTTTCCCTACACTCTAATTTATTCCAAAGAAGATCATGTCTCGTAACTTGTTGCAATCTAATGGATTGCGAATCCTCCTTGATCTCATCGAATTTATGGCACACCTCCTGCAATAAGGTAATGCACGCGGAAGGGAGAGGGCTGAAGAAGTGACAACAAAAGCAAAACGAAACAGATAAATAAATCGGCAAGGAGGCAAGCGATGATGTTAGTAAGAAGAAACCCCAGATACCTGACTACCCGTAACTTCGATTCCTTTGACAACCTTATGAACAACTTCATGACCGGTGTTTTCGATTCTGAAGCCGTCTGGTCACCAAAAGTAGATATTGTCGAGAGAGAGAAAGACTACTTGTTCCTGGTCGAGTTACCTGGTCTCGAGAAGAGTGAAGTGAAGCTGACGGTTGAGAACGGCATGCTTACCCTCAAGGGTGAACGCAAGGAGCTCGAAACCGGCAAAGGTGATGAATTTTCACGCAGAGAAAGATTCTACGGAAAGTTCGAGCGCACCTTCAACCTGCCGGATGATATAAATGTGGATAAAATCACCGCGAAGATGAAGAATGGCGTTCTCGAACTGGCCATAACCAAGAAACCTGAGGCTCTTCCTAAGGAAATCGAAATCAAGCTCAGCTAATCGCGGGTAGTTGATCAAAAAGGCGGGATACTCCGGTCGAACCGGAAATCCCGCCGATTTTTTTGTAAAGAATCTCAGGATTCGGTCTTATCGAAATCTCCGTACTGTTTGCGATAGTATGCTCCGAAGTCCTCTTTCTTTTCTTTTATTCGCTGCCACCAGTCGACATTTTTTTTATACCATGCAACAGTTTCCACGATACCCTGACTGAAAGAATGTGAGGGTTCCCATCCCAGTACCGTCCTCGCCTTGGTCGAATCGACGGCGTGTCGTTGTACATGACCCGGCCTGTCGGTTACTCTCTTCACAAGACCGGATGATTTCCCGAGTTCTTCCAGGAGTATTTCGGTAATCTGGAGTATTGATTTTTCTTCACCTGATCCGATATTGAATACCTCTCCCTCGAACCCTTCAGCAGTGAGAGCCAGGTCGAGAGCGGCGCAATGATCTTTGACATGAACCCAGTCTCTGGTGTTCCTGCCGGTGCCGTATACAGGCACCTTCCGGTTTTCCATTAAATTAGTGATAAACAGCGGAATGAGCTTTTCGGGGTATTGGTAAGGTCCGTAATTGTTCGAACACCTGGTAATCACGACAGGAGTGCCGTACGTTGTAAAGTAGGAATAAACCAGCCTGTCCGCACCAGCTTTACTGGCTGCGTATGGACTTTTAGGCATCAGGGCATCCGATTCCAGGGATGGATTTTCGTGCGCTTCTCCGTAAACCTCGTCGGTAGAGATGAAGACGAACCGGTCGATTCCGAATTTCCGGCATGCCTCCAGCATCACGAATGTGCCGAAAACATCGGTTCGGATGAACTGATCGGCATACATGATAGAACGGTCGACATGTGTTTCTGCGGCGAAATGAACGACCGCGTCAGCTTCTTCGACCAGCGGCTCGACCACCTCCCGATCGCATACGTCGCCGTGATGGAATGTAAAGCCGGGTTTTCCTTCATGCTGCTCGAGGTTCTCCCTGTTGCCGGCATATGTAAGCGCATCAAGAACGACAATCCGATCATCCGGATGGGTTCTCCTCATGTAATGTACGAAATTCGAACCAATGAAGCCGGCCCCTCCCGTAACAAGAATCGTTGCCATGCAGTGTCTCCTCTTTCTTTCAGGCTCCGGGCCCGGGATTACATGTTCACTGTCTTCATTACTCCGGAAATGACACGAAACCGATCGAACGCACCATACCGGTGTTTCGGATTCACCCGATGTAGATAATTGCGCATGCGCTCGCGATCCAGAGCAATACATTCAGCAGTATACCTCGATCGGTAAGAAGCACCATTTCAGGACTTCCCCCTTCCTCCTTCTGGTGCACGAGGTAGAGATAACGGAAAATCCCGTATATCACGAACGGAATCGTGAAGCCGAGGCTGCTTGTGCCGAAAACCTTGACGGTTCGCTCATCGAAAGTGTAGAGAGCATACGCTATCAATGTGGAAGCAGATGTCACGGCGGTCATCTGGTCTATCAACGGCAGGGAATAGTCCCGCAGTACCCGCCGGTGATCCGACATTGTTCCCTGTCTTTCGAGCACCAGGATTTCGTTTCGTCTTTTTGCTATGGCCAGGAACAGCGCCAGGAGGAAGGTGCATATGATAAGCCAGGGTGAAAAATCCACCCGGATAAGCATTGCGCCGCTGGTGGCCCGGAGCACGAAACCGGTAGCTATCAGAATTACATCCAGGATAACAACCCGTTTGAGGAAGTAAGTATAAGATGTGACGATAACGGCATAAGCGGCAAGGTTCGCTCCGAAAACCGGTGACAACAGAAACGAGAGGACCATCGAGACACTTAAAAAAATCGCGGCCATCGTCGAAGCTGTTCCGACCGCCAACTCACCGGCGGCTATAGGTCTTTTTCGTTTTCTCGGATGCAGTTTGTCTTTTTCGATATCTGAAATATCGTTGAAGATATAAAGCGAGCCTGAAACGAAACAGAAAAGTACGAACGCCCCGACCGTATTGAGGAGGTCGGGTAAAACGAAAAGATGCTTGGAGAAGATTAAGGCGGCGAATATCACGAGGTTTTTTGTCCACTGCTGCGGTCGCATTGCGGAAAACAGGTTTTTGATAGTTGGCATTATACTGTTCCGATATTTCTCAGGATTTAGAAAACTCCCTTTTGATCACAATTTACGCTTCGGGAATTCTCCCAAAAGTTCGAAAAAAATAGCACCTGCCTTCCTGGAAGTAAAGGTACCATTTGCGCCGTACCACACCGATCAGGGGTATCGCGAACGGTTCGATCAGATTTCAACTTTCGCCCCGGCAGGCTTTCAGCAGCGCTGCAGCCTTGTGGAGAGTCTCCTCGTACTCCATGTCCGGATCAGAATCGTCAACGATTCCCCCCCCCACGTGAAAAGTAAGCAAGGATTTGGTGATGATCATACTTCTGATAACGATATTCAGATCCGCGTCACCAGTCAGACTGATATACCCGAGAGTGCCGGAATAGATTTCTCTGGTGACGGGCTCCAGTTCATCTATCACTTCCATTACTCGTATTTTCGGTGCTCCCGTCATGGAGCCGCCCGGAAACGCCGCCGCCACCAGATCGAATATATCGTTTCCCTCTGCAAGGGTTCCTTCGACTACGGAAACGAGATGAAATACCGTCGGATGTTTCTCCACCCGGAACAGATCCGGAGTTGCGACGGTGCCGAACCGGCATACTTTCCCCAGATCGTTCCGCAGAATATCCACGGCCATCAGGTTTTCCGCCCTGTCCTTCTCACTTTCGGCAAGTTCACGTGCGAACCGGCTGTCGAGTTTATCGGAATAGCCTCTGGGGCGAGTACCCTTTATCGGCATGGCTTGCGCATGACCGCTGTCGAGTCTCAGAAACCGCTCGGGTGAGGAAGAGATGATCGAAGTATCGCCGAAATCGATAAACGCGGCGAAAGGAGAAGGATTTCCTTCAGACAGGCGATAAAAGAGCCGGATGGGGTCGTCCGGCGGAGCGCCCTGGAACCTGTGGGTGAAATTGACTTCGTAAACGTCGCCTTCCTTTATCAGGTGTTTTATACGCTTGATACATTCAACATATCGTGTTTTCGACATAAGCGGTTCCGGCAGAGGGACTACCGGTGAAGCACTTTTTCCGGTTCTATTTTCCGGAACTCCATCGTGTTCTTTCAGGCCGTCGATTATCTCGAGGATTTCGTTGTTGGTAAGTGGCTCCCCGCCTTTCTTAGCGGGTATCCCGGTCCGGGTCACGACGATTCGCCGGGTCACGTGGTTGAAGGTCAAAACCGAAGGCGTCAGGAAAAACCGGAAGAAAGGTTGAGGTTGGTCGCGTATCGCGTTATCCGGAAGCCGCTCGAAGTAATGGCGGGCTTCGTATGAAATATATCCCGCCAGTCCTGCCGGAAAAGGCGTTTCAGCAACCGGGGCGAGACCGGGCAGCGATCTGAACCAGGCCGCCAGTTTCGCAAAGGGAGTCTCATGTTGCTCCGGTAAATCCGACCCGGCATCGACAAGAAAACGATAACGGTCTCCTATGACTTCGGCAGAGATTCCATTCAGAATGAAAGAATAACGGGAAACAATCGTTTCGTTTGTCGTTTCAGTGTCGCAAGGCGGTCCGCTTAAAAGGAGCAGCCGTCTTTTTTCAGCCGGCAATTTTTTGAAGAACTCGACCGGCTCAACCCAGGTTTCCAGGACGAAAACATCCGGTTGGAGTAGCCTGTTCACCCGTTCCGCTCCTCGACCAGTTCACGGAACATGTTTTGCAGCATGGTTGTAACGGGTCCCGGCGTCCGGTTCCCGATAGAAACGTCATCCACTGAACGAACCGGAAGCACTTCTATTGAAGTGGATGTCAGAAATATTTCATCCGCATCAAGAACCTGATCCATCGTCAGCCGGTTTTCCATCACGTTTTTAATCGGGGATTTGCCGGTAGTCGCTCCGGCGAGTTGCAGCACTGTTCTCCGTGTTATACCCGGAAGAATACCGGTTTCCAGGGCCGGTGTCTGCAGCAGGCCGTCCTTTACCAGGAAGATATTGGAAAAAGCGCATTCCGCCACTGCGCCGCAGGGAGTGGAGAGCAGGGTTTCGAAGGCTCCCGAACTTTCCGCTTCACCAAGAGCAAGGAGCGAGTTTAGAAAATTGTGCGTTTTGGCAGCCGCGGGAATTGCCGTCGAGGGGATTTTCTGAAGATTACCGCGGGAAATGTTAACTCCATTCCTGAAGACTTCATCGGGCAGGCCGGAAAAAGGTTTTGCTGCAATATAGATACCGGGAGTACGAGACCTTCCGGTGCGCGGGCCGAATGTTCCGTCGCTTCCTCCCGTCAGGCTCAACCGGAGGAGAAGGTTCATACCCCCGTTTCTTTCTGATACCTCCAGGAGGAGGCTTTCGAGGAAACCCCGACTGCAGGAAGAACCCGGTGAGAGTCCGATCAAGGCGGCGGAAGCCCATAGCCTGTCCAGGTGTTCTCCGATTTTGAACGGGCAGGGGGAAGAATAAACCCGAAGTGTTTCGAAAACGGCTTCCCCATAGAGAAAACCCCGGTCGAACAACGGCACGGCAGCTTCAGTATCCGGCAAGAACTCACCGTTACAGTAAACTGTTCCCATTAATCTAAATCTCTTCGTTGAGAAGCTCTATCAAGTATAGAAGCTCGAACTCAAAAGCAGGATCTTCAGTGTCGAGATATAAGAAGGGGTATTCAGATTCGGGATAATCGCTTTCAGGATAGATCAGTTTTATGAAAAGGTAGGAATCTTCGTATTGTCCCAGGTAGTAGAGAGCCTGGACTTTCACCATATAGACTGGATACCAGTATACTATGCCGCCTGGATCGTGCACGAAAGAATAGGTTTTACCCGCGTTGTCGGCAAGGTATCCGGCGCTTGCCAGGGCATCTTCATACTGATACAGCGCCAGCGATACGAGAGCGTTACCCGCTTGAGCATCGAGTAATGTTTCATCGCAATCGAGAGCCGCCCCGAACGAAGAGTCCGCGGCCTCCAGGGCCGGTGGCTCAGCGGATGAGTGGCACCAGCCAATCCCCGCATCCGCTTCGCAGAACCCGGGATCAAGTTCCAGGGCCTTAAGGAAATACTCCACGGCCTCTTCCAAACCACCCGAAGTGTAAGAAGTCCATCCCATATCAACGTAATCGGCCGCGGTAAGAACGGTTTCTTCGCTGCCGCCGCAACCGCATAGCGACAGGGCCGCGATTATTACCGGAGAGATCACCCGGGCGCGAATACGTTTCCAACTACTACCCGAGCCGGACATTATCGATGTTTTCTCGAAAGGATTGAATAACTCAGTCATGGTGCATGCACCTCATTTGAGCAGTACCATCGGACTCGTTGCATCCGGGAAGCCGGATAATTCGAGCCGCGCAATATATAATCCGGAGGTGATCCCGTCCGCCCTCCACGTGAAAAAGTGCTTCCCCGGAGTAAGAGGTCCCTTGTGGATTACTCTTACAAGTCTCCCTGCGAGATCATAGATCGAGAGTGTTGATTCCACCGGCTCGCCGGATGACCCGGCGGATATGGTCACCGGGATGACCGTAACGGGATTGAATGGATTCGGATAATTCGAGCCGAGTTCCGCTTTTGGAGACGGGGGTGATGATAGAGCGTCGTTGTCCCAGTAGGCCGCCAATACACCGGTGCCGGATATCTGGAACCGCACCGATTGGTCCTCAGGGTCAAAAGCAGTATCCAGCTCCGCCCAGTCGATTCCGTTCCGCGAAAAATGAATCCGGGGCAGAAGATCGGCTGAAGGGGGGGAGCCGCACATCAATTCTACAGACACGGGTGTTTGAAATTCCAGGCCGGCAGGTTCGAGCCTGTAACTGACTCCTGTTATGGAATGTAGGTCGCCGACAGGTTTGGTACTCCCTCCAAGGCTTAAAGACGGTTCAAGTCTTCCTCTGCAGCATTCCTCGACCGGTTCTTCCGAAAGCAGCATCCAGACCGACCGGCCGATGGCTCCGGACGGGATCATGACCAGGCATAAACCATCGGGACTGTAAAAATCGCCTCCCTCCCCGGGGGTTGTCAGGAAAGCGGTATACTCCCGTTCTATTTCGCGGAAAACGCTGTTCGTGTCGGTCAGGGAAGCATTGACGACAAGGTCGCCCGAGGCGGGAATCGTATATGGAGCGGCATACATCCACGCGTTTACTCCGCCCCCGACTTCAAATGTATCGAGGAGGGCGGTTACCAGGGTTTCGGGGAGCGTCGCATTATGAGTTGCCGTCATCAATACGCCATCATCATCGGGATTGAATACCGAAAGCAGCGTAACCGACAGTTTATTCGTGAAATAGGGATTCTGATGGACGGCAAGGTTGAGGGAGTCGGGATCCCAGGGATCCCCCTCCGGCGGCGGCGGTGGAGGAATCACGCTATCCACGTCCGCACTCGAGAAATATGTGGCTGCTGCCGAATACTCCGACTGGGCACGGTGATCCACCCTGAGAGAGGGTACCATTATTACATCATCGTACAGCATCCCGAAGGCGAAAAGCGAAATTTCAGGATCACCGGTTTCACCTGTGTTCATTTCCAGAACGGAGTGAACGTCTCCGTTATCTCTGGTAATGATCTTTGCGCCGAAGCTGTCGCTCGATGCGCTTTCGAGACCGAAGGCGTAATTTTGAGCGGGGATCTGTGTGAACTTGATGTATTCAGCCGCCCAGTCGGGAAGGGAAACAGTTCCTGAGGCGGGATGCGAACTTGCCGACTTTCCCGGAACGATGCCCCTGTTGTAATTATATTCTTCCAGATCCGTGCCCCGGTAGCTGTATTTCCCATCGAAGGAATTGGTGTCGGGTAAATCAAGGAAATTGGCTGCTGTCCAATCGGAGAAAACTGCGTTGAAATCTTTACCGAACCCCAGGTCTTCCAGGCTTCTGTTGACGCCGCGGATCCCGTTCTGCGATTCAGTTACGAGTGTTGTGATGAAATCCCGCCCACCGAACTGCTCATAACAATACAATGTCCACAGGTATGCGGCGCCGTAATTGGCGAAAGGATCCGTATAGTTCCAGTATGTCAGGGAGGTGGAGGGATTCTTTATAAAATAGCCGACATGGCTGTTGTCGCCGCCTTCCGGCGGAAAACCGCATAACCACATCGCAAAATCGGCGCATCCTTCATCAATCCAGGTAGTTTCATTTTCGTCCTGGCCCCAGTGGAGAAGATGCTGGAATTCGTGGGTGAGGGTTCCCCTGGCGAAGTCAAGGTTCATCGGCTTGAAAGACGGATAGCTGTCGAGAAACACCATTTCGTGCTCATTGCTGTGATAACCGCCGTACATACCCTGGTGTTCGTGCACATCCGAGAAGTATCCCCCGATATAGGGGTCGCCGCTTTTCTGGTAGCCATCCTTGATATCGCAGATGACAAGGTATATCGCCGGATCTTCATCGATATCTTTCTCTGTCGGGAAGTATCCGAAATGTTCGCTGTTGATTTCGAATATCCCCATGTTCTGGTGAACCGGGGAAGGCGTCGAGTTCTCGAAGAGGTCGACGAAATCGTCTATCAACTCCTGGGTCACGTTCCCGTTGTTCCATTCGGCGTCTTCGACGTAGAAGTATGAGTGACCACCCTCACCTCGCAGGGTACAGTCGACTTCTTCTTCCGTCATGTCGCCCCCTGTAAAGTAGTCTTCAAAGTTGAAGACCCAGAAGTCGTCCTGGGAGGGGGGAGAGCCCAGGTCACCGCTGAAGCTTTTTGCCTCAATCTCCACCGGAATATCTCCGGACAATAACCGTTTCTGTACATGCCGTTTAAGCAAAGGGGTGCCGTCGACCCATTCAGCGCCGCCGTGTCCCGCCGTTACCAGCAGTAAAACCAAAACAGGCAACAGTATCCGGACTCCATGTCCTTTTAAAAGCATCTTCGGTCTCCCGCATGAGCAACCGGTCTCCAAATAAACATCTGCCAGATTACCCCTTCGGACATGTTTCATCAAGCCATCTTCATTCCTTCCACTACTGGTATCGAAGCAGTGGAGTAATGTGTTACAGCAGGATTCTGGACGTCGGTTCCGGGCCTGAGGTCAGGATCAGAGATTGAGTGCCTTTCGCAAAGCCTCTTCCCGTATTCCGTCCAGGTCTCCCCTCGCACGGGCGATTTGGATCGCTCCGAGAGATATGGTCCGGTAAAGAGATGCTACAGTGTCATCCCTGCGGCTCAGAGCAGCGAAGTGACCGGCTACAACCTCAGCATCCCCTCTGGACGCCGGTCCCGTCAATGAATTCCGCGGCCCGTCTGCACGCGCCCTTGAGACGGCGGACTCTACCAGGTTAAGGATACCCTGGCGGGCTTCCTCCGGGCTTAGACCGGTCGATTCCATCAGCTCCGTTGCAAAAGCTATCATTACCGAAGCGCCGTTCGCGGCCATGGATGCAGCCGCGTGATAGAGGATTCTATCCGAATCGTTGATAATGAAGGGATTTCCTCCGAGCTCTTCGGCCAGGATAACGAGGCCGGCGGTTGCATTCTTGGAGCCTGAGACGGCCACCGGGCACAGGAGTTTCTGCGTTTCATCTTCCACAGTGCCAAGCACCTTGAGAGGATGAAAGCATCCCGTGCTCCAGCCGGCTTCTTCCAGCGAGGATAAAAGATCAGGTCCGAAATAACCGCTCATATGGCAGACGATACGCTCCCTGGGAACAATTTGCGAACCTGCGGAGGTTATATCGGCGGCCACACCTGTAATACACCAGTCCGGAACAGAGAGAAAAATGCAATCGGCATCGAGAAGAATGTCGAAATCCTCTTCGCCGGACGGAGGGCCGAAAACGGCAGGCGCCGGTTTCAAACGTGAAGCCAGGCTCTCTGCATCTTCCGGGTATAGGGAAGAAACGGCCCTGATGATTAATCCCTGGGCAGCGGCGAGGATGGCGATTGTTTCACCGGCTTTCCCCGCGCCGACGATGGAGATTGATTTGATTTTATTCATTGATTTTTTGATCCGGCAGAATATCCAGGCCCGAAGCTCTGCGAAGATCATAAACAGCGAGGTTGAAGTCGGCCAGAGCATCGGAAACATTCACTTCGGCATCGTGCAGGTTTACATCGGCTTCCATCAGAGCATCCAGGCTGTATACGCCTCCTTCGAACATCTCTTCGGCGATCCGGTAGTTTTTTTCCGCCATGATCAGGGTTTTTTCGAGGATCCCAAGCTTCTTACGGGCATTCAGTGCGATAAAGTAGTATTCAGTGACTTCTTCTACGATGTCCCGCTCCTTCTCTTCGATACCGATGGAAGCGGTATTCACCTGGTATTCAGCCTCTCTAAGCTTGGCCCTGCTCAACCCACCGTCCCAGATCGGCACGCTTAAAACCAGATTGACGCTCCACAGGTTGAATCCGAAGTTGTCCATACCTTCCCGAATATATTCTCCCGAACCTTTCCATCCGGCCGATGCCTGCACACTCGTTGAGAACCCCCGTTCCTTCTTGATGGTTCCCAAATCGTACAGCGCGGTTTCTCTACCGATCCTGAGTGTCGAAAGATCGGCTCTCCTTTCGAGAGCCATCGTTCGGTATTGCTCGAGACTGAACGCAAGTTTTTCCTTTGGAAAGGAATCGTTGAAAGAAAAGAGCGTGTTTTCGCTAGAGACTGGTCCCAGCTTCCTGAGAAGCGATCTTCTTAACTTTGCAGCGTCTTCCGCAGCTTCAAGTTGTGAAACCATAACGTTCGAGTAGTCGATTTTAGCCTGTAGATATTCGAGCTCCGGAATTACGCCATCTTTGAATTGATCTTCCGCTTTTTCGAGGAGTCCGGATGTTCTTTCGATACTCGCGCGCAGGTATTCGTTCCGATGAACATTTTTAACGTAAGAAAGATATTCGGATGTGAGAGCGTGAACATGTTCTCCGACGGAATTCTTATGCTCGAGCTCAGCCAGCCTTACAGATGATGATGCATGATAGAGTTCGTCCCTGTAAGTGTTTGCACCGAACAGGGGCTGGTTGAAATCTACTACCAGATCGGAAGCGAAGTTTTGAGATTCGGACGGTTCAAAACCAGGAATGCTTTCTTCGATCTGCATCTTCGATACGTTGGAGGAAATCCCGACCGATCCGCCCGTGGGAAGCGATTGAGTGAGAGAAAAAGTTGACCCCAGCCTGCCTGACCGTCTTTGCCATTCCTGGTAACCTTCACCGGTGAAACGCTGAATCCGGTCGGTGCTTGAATTGATGGACGGCGTTGTGAGATTCAGAGACAAAGTCGGCAGCCGGGAAGCTACCGCCTGCCTGTGTTGCTGCATGGCGATTAGAAGGTCTATTTCGATCTGCTTCATTTCAGAACTGTTCGCCAGGGCAAGGGCGATATACTCTCTCAACGTCAGCGAATCAGCGGAGTTTATCGATGGCGATACCGGCGACTCCGCCATCGAATCGTATGTTCCTGCAGATGGGGCACTAACGATGATAAAAAAACCGAGGATCAGGATCATTTGGATCATAGAAAACGGATACCTACTCATACCTGAGAGCCTCAATCGGTTTCAGCCTGGCTGCTTTCCCCGCCGGATATACACCGAAAATAAGACCAACGGCCACGGAAACAGCGACAGCGATAATTATCGAATGCGGGGAAATGATAGTCTGCCAGTCAGCCAGCTTTGAGATGATCGCCGAGAGAACGATTCCCAGTATGACACCGATCGAACCGCCCGTGATGCTGATGATAACCGATTCAGCCAGAAATTGGGAAAGAATGTCTCTCCGCGTAGCACCTACAGCCCTCCTGATACCGATTTCACGGGTTCGCTCGGTTACTGTGGCGAGCATTATATTCATGATTCCTATCCCGCCCACAAGGAGTGAAATACCTGCTATACAACCCATTACCAAGGAAAATATTCGTTGTGTTTTCTGCATCTGCTTCAGAAGGGCTTCGGGGACGACGAGGGTGAAGTCTTCTTCATCAAAGTGACGTTGCTTCAGCAACCGTGAGATTACATGAGCCAGTTCGAACATTTTTTCATCCCGGGAGAGATGAAGTATAGTCTCATCGAGAGTGCCGCGATCGGAGGTCCGTGAGAATCTTGCATAGAGAGTGTTAAGCGGTATATAGATATTTCGATTAGGTTTTTCGAACAGTATACTGCTCGATTCGCTCTTTCCCCCCATGATCGGTTTCATTGTGCCTGTGATTTCTAAGATTTGTCCGCCCTCGATGCGTATTTTCCGGCCGATGGCTGACGAAAATCCGAACAGGTCCCGCTTGATTTCCGAACCGATTATACAAACGCGGTTGTACTTCAGGTTGTCGTTTTCCTGGAAAGATCCGCCTTCTCTCAGCTCGAGATTCAGAACTTCGGCAAGATCGCCTTCGATTCCGTAAACCTCGGTATCCGCGCGCTCATCGCCGGCAGACGCCTTCCTTGAGCCGAGTCGCTTGATACTGAGTGCGTCCTTGATTTGAGGTAAGATACCGATCAAGCTTTCGATATCATCTGTTGAAAGACCACTCGACAGCCTGCCTTCGGTCCCCTGCTTGATGAGAATATTATCGATTCCGATCTGTCTGATGGAATCCAGGGCTTCCTTTCGAGCGCCTTCCCCGATGGCGAGCATCGAAATTACAGCTGATACGCCGAAGATTATTCCTAGAGTAGTCAATAGAGCGCGGAGTTTATATGACTGAAGCCCGATGGCGCCGTTTTTAAGATGATCGAGCAGCTGCATCCTCAACCTCTCATGAAGAAGGTGCGCTTTCGCCGCCGCCGCGTATCTTTATCCGGGACCCAGCCGCCGTCCTTTCCTGAAGGTTCTTCGCTCATCCATTCCGACTCTTTGATTTCGATGGTGGGATCTCTCAACGCGACTTCGTCACCCTCGGTTACACCATTCTCTATGATGACCATATCTCTGTTTCGCCTGCCTGTTTCTACGGGAACCGGTACGAAGCCGCCACCCTTCTTCTTGTAGACGATAGTCGTATCTTCTTTTTCGAAAACCGTGATCTGTGGCAAAAAGACCGCATCCTCAATTCGCTCAATGATGATATCGCACGTGGCAGTCATACCAGGGCGGATCTCTGGTTTTGTAGTTTCGAGTTCTGCA
This sequence comes from uncultured Gemmatimonadota bacterium, assembly GCA_964394085.1. Lineage (GTDB taxonomy): Bacteria > CAYMWF01 > CAYMWF01 > CAYMWF01. The sequence continues at coordinate 51,806 of CAYMWF010000005.1, forward strand.
ATTACTTCGTAGACTTTCGCGTCCGACTCGTGGTGTTCCGTCGCAAGAGTGGATATCTTGGTTACAGAGGCTTTAAGCGGCGGTTTTGGAAAGGCGTCCAGGGTTACTACCACTTCCTGCCGTTTGGCGACCTTACTGATGTCCACTTCATTCACAAATGTCTCCACAAGCATTTTTTCGAGGTTCGGGATCCTGATGAGACCCTGTCCGGACCAGGGCGTATCTCCTTCCTGCACTTTTTCCATGGTGCCGCCCTTCCATACTTCCTGGAAAACGACCATTCCGGAAATAGGCGCCTTGATGAGAGTCAAATCGAGTTCGGCCTTGGCAAGTTCAAGCTCTTCTCGTGCCTGATCGACGGTCAGCTCGAGCTTTCGGATATCTGCCTTTTGCTTGGAAAGCTCCGCACCCTTTCTGAGTTTGGCGATTTCCAGGGAGCGTCGTTTCAGAACGACTGTCTTTTCTGCTGTTTCCTTTTCAGCCGTGGCGCTGTGCGTCGCGATTTTCAGATCGGTTACAGCCGTCGCAAGTTCCAATTCCGCCTGGAGGATTGTCTTATCGAGCTCCAGCACCAGTATATGCTCTTCCGCGCGGGCTTTTTCCAGGTCGGCCAGTGCCTTTTCAAGTTCCGCGTCCTGGTTGGAGACAGCTTTCTGAAGCTCGGCATTATCGAACTCGATAAGAGTATCCCCTTCGTTTATCATCGAGCCCTCTTCTGCAAGTTTCACGATCTGAAGTTTGTTCCTGATTCGCGGCGAACTGACGAGAACTGACTTTATGGCTTTTAGCTCCCCGGTTTCTGTGATTTTCACTTCGAAGAGGTCTCTGGTGACGGTGAAGGTTTTAACATCGCGGGTCGTTGATCCGGTGCTTTTCGCATATAAAAAAATGCTCAGGACAACGATGAAAACCAGAAGAGAAATCGTGGCGGTTTTTTTGTTTTGTTTGATTACATTAGTCATGCTCTGATCCTGTATCAGACTGAATTGTGGAGAGTATCAGAGCCCGATGTAGTTGGAAAGAGAAATTGTCTTGGAGTGGATTGTTCCGGGATACTGAAAATGAATTTGGAGTAAAGAAAATCCAGCGCTTGAGAGTCTGATTTGAGTGCAACTGGAATCAGGATGGAAAGCTCATCAATATCTCGAGCATTTTTTCCTGTATTGCGGCAAGCTCTCCGGCGATCGTTAATTCTTCATTGTCGAGGGCTTGCACCATCAAGGTGTCGATCTCGGTAATAAATTGAGCCAGCTCACTGTTGCTTCTCGCGGTATTCAGATCATCAAGAGTGATAGGAAAGTTATCTGTGCAGACACTACTCATCAAGTTTCTCCGGTTAGGCATCTACATATTTAATAATCGGTAGCACGAGAGGATGCTTTACCGGGAACCTAAAAAAAGGACAAATATCAGCGCTTTTGGAATATGCCGCTGTCCGGTAGAAAATATTTGACCGGGTTAATGGATTTTCCGTGTTTATGGATTTCGAAATGGAGATGAGGACCGGTTGCCCGGCCGGTGCTGCCGAGGTATGCAATGAGATCACCCTTTTTTACGTGAGCACCTCGTTTTACCAGGGTCTTATTGTTATGGGCATATAAAGAAACATATCCGTTCCCATGATCCAGTTTGACAGTCCTGCCGTATCTGCCGGACCAACCGGAAAAAGTCACCCTGCCATCGGCGGTGGCTCGTACAGGAGTATTCGTCCTGTTGGAGATATCAACGCCTCGATGGAAAGTTCTTTTTCCTGTAAACGGATCGGTTCTGTAACCATATTTCCCGACAAGCCAGCCGCCCTCAACCGGTCTGAGTGACGGATAGGAATCGATTGTAGCCCTTTGTTCTTCTAAAAGAACGGCAAGTTCTTCAAAACTTTTTTCTTGAAGGGAGATAGCAAGATCAAGTTTTTCCTGGGTGTTGTCGAGTGATTCGAACTGACGCTTCGCGCTTGGAGAGACAGCCAGACCTTTATCGATACCCGGGAGATATGTGCCACCTGTCCCGAGCAACCTGATTTCTTTATTAAGCCCTTCGATACCTGCAAGAGACCTTAATAAATCGTCCTCTTCTGAAAGGATCTCTATCCTTTCCTCGAGGTTATGGTAGTTTCGTATCGAAGCTGCAAGTTCATACTCGAGGATCCGGTTATCCTTTTCTAGCTTCTGGATTTTCGAATAAGATTGCCACAGCCCTAAGCCTGCGAAAGAGAAAAGAATAAGGAACACGAGTGGTGCCAGTATGTTTCGGTGTCGTTGTCGGTTTGTCATTGCTCAGTTCCGTGTGCAGGGCCAGTCAGGCCTCTTTTGTGTATACTTGTTCTAATATTGACAAGAACAGCGGAATAAACCAGCAGGACATGCCATTGTCAAGATAATTCTGCATCATATCATACCCGACGAAACCGGATATTTCATTCGAACATCAGCCTGCTGCCGCAATATTGTTACCAATTCTGGAACTCACGCTCCATATGAGTGGTTTCAGATGATTTAAAGGTAAAGCTGAAGGTGTTTCGCTCTTGAAGTACGTTTGATTTTTTCCAGTGCTCTGTCTTTGATTTGCCGGATCCGTTCTCTGGTGAGGTTGAATTCTTTTCCGATCTCTTCGAGAGTTTTGGGAACGTTTGTATGAAGCCCGAAATACAACGAGATTATTTTTGCTTCACGCTCGGAAAGCCGGCAGAGAATAGCATCGATTTCAGAAGCCAGAGCTTTTTCAAGATACTTGTTGTCGGGAGAGTGTTGAGCGTCTTCTGTCAGTTGATCATTGAGGGTATTGTCTTCATCTCCAGCGCAAGGGGCATCGAGGGAAAGGTGGTTCCCTGATAATTTGAGAGTTTCTTCTATCTCCTTTGCTGACAGCTGAAGTTCGGCGGCAAGTTCGGATGCGGTGGGCGATCTGCCCAGTTCGTGCCCGAGTCTGCTTTTGGCTTTGCTGATTTTGTTCAAGGCGCCCACCTGGTTGAGCGGCAGACGGACAACACGTGATTGCTCTGCGATAGCTGTTAGGATCGCTTGCCTGACCCACCAGACAGCATAGGAAATGAATTTACATCCCTTCGAAGGGTCGAATTTTTCTGCGGCGCGGATTAAACCGATATTACCTTCGTTGATAAGATCTGCAAGGCTGATTCGTTGCTTTGCATATTGTTTCGCTACGCTGACGACGAATCTGAGATTCGCGTTTACCAGCCGCTGCAGGGCTTCTGAATCTCCGTTCTGAATATTCGCGGCGAGAGTAACCTCATCCTTAGCGGACAGGAGAGGAATCTTGCTGATTTCTTTCAGGTAGATGTCGAGAGAATGTTCTTCAGGAGAATATTGCGCCCGAAAAGAGAAACCCACTGCCATTCCTCACTGGTGGTGCCGAAAACCACTGACAGTGGAGCTTCCCGACCGAAGGAATTATTATCTTGGTTCCACTGCGATATACCAAGTGCGGGATTTGTCCCCCACGAGGAAGATCAGCGGTTTTGCAGCGTTATTCAGTTTTTCGGACATTTCAATAAAAGTCTTGACATTTATTATTTTTCTTTGCTCTATCTCTTTTATAATCATTCCCGGCCTTATACCTGCTTCAGCCGCAGGGCTGAATGCTTCAACTGCAGTTACGACAACACCTTTCTCACCTTTCATCCCGAGTCTGTCAGCCTCATCGGTGTCTGTGTCGGCGACTTCAATTCCCAGCCAGGGTGTTTCGTTTTCACCTCTCGTCGAAGCGAGTACCGCATCCTCGTCCATTTTTCCCAAGGTGATTCGAAAAGTCTTAGCCTTACCATCCCTGATCACTTTCACCTTGACTTTCTTGTCGATTTCGGACGCACCTACTATCCTTTGCAGCTTTGCCACCGTGGTTATCGGTCTACCGTCGAATTCCACGATCACGTCCCCGGCCTTGATTCCGCCTTTCTCGGCCGGTCCGTCTTCAAGCACGCTGTTCACCAGGATACCTTCTACATTTTCCAGTTTCTTGGCTTCTGCGAGAAGCGGTGTAAGTTCCTGGATCGTCACCCCCAGGAATGCCCGTCTTACCTCGCCGAACTTGACAAGATCATCCAGTACTTCTTTTACTAGGTTAATGGGAATTGCGAACCCGATTCCCACGTTACCTCCCGAGGGTGAGGCGATAGCTGAATTGATGCCGATGACTTTGCCGTTAATATCAATAAGCGGTCCTCCACTGTTGCCGGGGTTGATCGAGGCATCGGTCTGAATGTAATCCTGGATCGACGGTGACGCCGTGCCGAGGTTTAATTGATTTCGGCCTTTTGCGCTGACGACACCGAAGGTGACGGTACCCTCGAGGTTGTAGAAAGGATTGCCGATAGCGATGCACCAGTTACCTACTTTTATCTTTTCCGAATCTCCCAGCAAGGCTGTGGGAAGCTTGTTGTCAACCTCGATTTTCAGAACAGCCAGATCAGTTTTAGGATCGCGACCCTTCACTTCAGCATCATATTTTCTGCCGTCTATGAAAGTAACGGTAACCTTATCAGCGCCGCTGACAACATGGTTGTTTGTGAGTATCCAACCTTCTGCATTAAACACGAAACCAGATCCTCGACTTTCTGTTTCGTGCTCCTCCGGGAACGGCTGTCTGAAAAAATCACGAAAGAAGTCATTATCGAACCTTCGATGAAACTGCTGCATCGGGTTGGAGATTTTCACAACTTTTTTTGCCTGGATATTGACTACCGCGGGTAATACTTTTTCGGCAGCTTGAGCTACGGGATTATCTTCCTTCAGCAGGTTATCCATGGGACTTGTCAATGATATCGCGACGCTTGGAATAATTAGGATCAGTAAACCGAGGAAAACACCTGAAGCCAATAATTTCGAGCCAGTCGAGTTGTTCATTTCTTCTCCTGTTTTCTGTTTTTAGTCGCTCCTGGGAAAACTTGAACCTGATGCAAAACAAGTTCTCTGGATTTTACATACATCTCCGATGGAAGTTCCGCTTCAGTGTGCCGGATTGAATTATTCGGCTGAAATAAGACAGCGGCCTTGATAAAGGCCGCCGTCAGGGGGAGGGTGAGAAAAAATTATTAACAGGCTATTGCTACGAGTTTGCCGGAATCCTGGTATCTTTTAAGCTTCAATCTCAGCTTGGCTACGGCTCTGGAGTGAATTTGGGATATGCGGGATTCCGAAAGGCTGAGGAGAGCACCGATTTCCTTTAGTGTCAGGCGTTCATGGTAATATAACATTATGATCAGTTTTTCCTGCTTCGGAAGTTGCCTGATAGCTTCTGTCAGATTCTGAATAGTTTCCTCTTCTTCTATCGAATCAAGCGGATCAACGGATGCGGTGTCTTCAATACGTTCGAGGAGTTGGACCGCCTTGTTCCCTTCTCCCTTATCCATTTCCGAATTAAGAGAACAGAAGGAAACACACAGGACATTTGACATGAGGGAGTCTACTTCCTTAACAGGAATGTTCAAATCTTTGGCAACTTCTTCTGGTGTCACTACCCTTCCATGACGGGATTCCAGCCTTTTTGTAGCTTCTTCAACCTTTTTAGCTTTCTGGCGTAGTGACCGGGGAAACCAGTCGAGGGATCGAAGCTGATCCATGATTGCACCGTAGATTCGCGACCGCGCATAGGTTTCAAATACCACACCCCTGCTCGGGTCGAATCTGTCGATGGTATTCATCAGCCCGATAATCCCTTCACTGACAAGATCTTCCATCAATACCGAAGGCGGAAGATTCATGGCGATCCGACCAGCTACATATTTTACTAATGGAAGATAATATTTAGCTAGGGCGGCTCGGGCTTCTTCATTACCAGTTTCGATGAAATCGTCCCAGGATTTTTTAAGTGTTTCGTCATCCATCGATTTTATTCTGAGTCCCACTTTTGCTCTCCCTTGGCTGCAAAGTTCGTTCACGCACGAGATTATATTCCGCAAGATGCATGCCACGAGCAGTCAGGAAATCCTGGATGTCTAACCTGTTTGAATGATGCGTTTTAGAAAGGTCTACAAATAACCAAAATATATAGCTTAGGCTGGGGTGGCAAAATTGTTTACACTGGTAGTGTAAAGAAAATTGCCAATGAAAAATAATTTGCCATCTGGGAGGTACGTTTAAAATTAGAACAGATGATGTGGTATAAAAGGGGGGATTTTTTACTTATTTGACAAAATATTGAACAACAGATTTTTTCCTGTCTTATCGGCCGGTTCTGTTGTACTGAAGTCCGATTTCTGTAGTAGTATAGTGCAGTGAAGTCCGATTTCAATCATTCCGATTCGTCGGGAAAAAGACATGGCAGGATGTTCCAGCCCGGGGCGCGCTTTCAATACCGAACACACCATTGTGCTCGTCAACCATCCGCTGAACAATCGACAGGCCCAGACCGGTTCCCTCCTCTTTTGTTGTAAAGAAAGGTTTCAGAAGAGATTCGAAGTTATGTTCGGGAATGCCTGTTCCGTTGTCAACGATGGATACTTCCAAGCCCCACGGATTATCGCGAAATCGTTTCACCGGCAGTCGCGAGTGATATGCTTTCGAGTCTTTAAGCGTGCAGAAGTGACCGATTATAGCAATTGGTTCTGTTTCTTCTGAAGCCTGCATTGCATTTAGAACAAGATTGGAAAAAATCGAGTGGACTTTTGAAGAATCTGCCATGCATTCGAAGTCGTGATCCGGAAGGTCCAGAACGATTCGATCCCAGGTTTTAATCTCTGTCTGATCTTCGAGCAGTTCGATTGTAACATTTATCAGTTTGGAAAGGTTAACCTTGCTGAAAACCGGATTAGAGGGTCTTCCGTACTTGAGGAAATCTTTGAGCATCTTTTCCAGCCTGGCAAGCTCATCGTTGATGATATTGAAATACCTGTCGATTTCGCTGTTTCCGTATTTCATTTGGAGCAGCTCGACAGTTGTCCCCAGCCCCGCCAGAGGATTTCGGATTTCATGAGCAATTCCAGCGGAAATCTCGCCGAGTGTCGCGAGTTGTTCCCGCTTTCGCATCTCTTCCTCAATATGTTTCTTATCCGTCAGATCATCGAAGATGGCAATAGTTCCTCGATTCTTTCCTTCACTGTCCACCAGGGGCGTCGTTGTTACTCTCAAAGGTAATCCTTCGCTATCATCCTGAAGAGGCAGCGAGATTTCATGCTCCGCTGATTCTCCCGGTTTTTCAAAAATGTTCTTTTCAACGGGGAATAACTCCTGCCAGGGATTACCATCAACCACTTTCGGATCGATTTTGAGAATTTTCGACCCTGTCGGATTGAGATAAGTAACCTGTCCTGTGGATGAAAGTGTTGCCAGACCGCTGCTGATGTTGTTTAGAATGCTCTCGTTGAACTGTTTCAACCGCAATTGTTCTTCAATACTGTAGGCTCTTACCAGCGACCCGGCCAGCATGTTTCCCAATGTCTGGAATAAGGGACTCTTTTCCATACTGTCGTCGACGGTATAATGGGTTTCGATGATAAGTAAACCGAGATTCTGGGCTTGCTGGTAGACAGGAAGGACAACGACCTTGCTCGATCCGAGTTTTTCGAAAGGTACTAAAATAATATCCTTTTCACGCTCGAGAAGGAGCTGTTTTCCATATTTCTCTATCGGAAGAGAACAGATCTTATCCATGTCGAATCCGGCAAACACGTTGAGTACAAGTGCTTGACCTTCTTTTTCGACCAGGAAGATTGCGATACGCTGAACCAGTCCTGTTTCTCGCGCGCTCTGACAGAAGTGGCTGAGTATTTCATCAGTAAACATCAAGGTGTTGATCCTGCCACCGATCTTGTGAAGAAGTTGAAGCTCCGCCACTTTTCGTTCTAATTCACTATTTGCATCCTGAAGCTTTTCAGAGGTTTCCGTGACCTTGGTTTTCAAGCTTCTTTTTCGAGCCTCCAACTCCTGATTGGCTTTAAACAGCTCTTCCGAATATTTTCGTTTTTCATCTTTAAGGAAATACGTATTTATAGCGTTCATTACTGTATTCTGTAATTTCACAAGGTCGAAGGGTTTTTTCAGATAATCAAAAACACCCTCGCGAAGAGCTTCAACCGCGTTGGTGACGGTCGCGCGCGCGGTAATGATAATTACTTCGATATCTGTATCAATTTCTCTGACCGCCCTCAAGACTTCGATCCCGGTCATTTCAGGCATCTGTATATCGAGTAACAGGAGATGATACTTTTCATTCTTGATCATCTCTATGGCCTCACGACCTCTGTTACAACATTTAATTGTTCCTATAACTCGTAAAGTCTCAAGAGCCTGACATAGAAGGTCACAGACGACATGTTCGTCGTCAAGTATAAGAACGTTTGCTTTTTGCATCCGCCGGATCTCCAAGTGTGTGGAATCTAGCGTGGAACCCTATCACCACGGTGTTTCATCCGCAATAAGAAATGTTTTCCCGGGAACATGGATTTGGGGTAATTTCCGCATGGATGTACGGAAAAATAACGCAGTGACGGGCTGTTTTGCAGACAGATTGATTTTTATGGGGTTTAATACCCAGGAGCTTGTCAAATTCAAGGTTCTATATTCGGTTATCGCTCAACAGGTTGTGAGGCAATTCCGGATTGCGGGTGGCTGAATAGTTGTATGGTATGACTATTGCACTTATTAAGTTTCAGACTTGAGATTGAGTTCCGGGAGTTGAGCGGAAGGTTTTGAAAAATGCAGAATGATAAATTGAACCGGAACAACGCGGCGCACAGGAGTTTCCCAAGAAAAAAAGGAAAACTCACCCTTCGGGATATCAGGAGGGTTAAAACAAGCGGAACACCAGTATCATACGATGATGTGCTCGATTTTCATATCTGGTTAAAAAATGTGCGTGGTATTGGACCGGCTGATATCGACATTTTCAAGAAAATATCGAAATAGGGATTGACAGGTGATGTCAACCAGGAGTATATTCCTTGGGCTGTCGTTGAAGATATATAATTGACAATCTTCTGCGCCATGCCGTTTCGGGACGAGAGAAATGTTGATCCCGCTAAAAATCGAAACAGTTTGAAAGCCAGGGCAAACCCTTTTTATATCCTTCCTTTTTTTATCCTACCCAACCATATGATAGCAAATCCTGCCCCTGGCTTTCCTATTTACCCTTGAAAAACTAAACCAGTGCAATCGAAGCAAAGATTAATTTCTGGTATGTACCGGGTGGAGTTGATACTGAGAATGAAAGGGATACGCCAATATTACATAGTTTCAGACATCGAAGACTATGTCAGCTTGCCATGCTCCATCTTCTGAAGTGAGGGACAGCAGGTGGTGGGTTGCTGCTTTGATTTCCTGCACGGAGGTATCGGAGTTTTTGTCGTGCAAGTATCCGAAGCAGGTAGCGTATAAGTCATTTCGTTCCAGATGTATGATAAAACACCGGACAGGCACGAACCCTTCAGTATCGAACAAATAGATAAGTTCATTCAGCCAGGCAATCAACAAGTCTTCGTGACAGTCGGCCGATAAGTGGATTTTTCTCTTATCGACGGTTTTCTGTTCGGTGTTTCCCGAGAAGATAATACTGAACAAACCCGAAGCTGCATCCGGGAAAAGAGCTTCCTTGGTTTTACTTCTGACCCTGATCATTATATCCGCGTCGTGATCTAATATTTCGAACATGCGAATCCTTCTATTGCGCCGTTCTGCCCGTTTCCCGGGAGAAATCGATTCTACCGGCAGGTGTGATAATCGCCCCTGATACTATCAGTTTAATTGCGTCCTCGATAGAGAGGTCGGTGAGAACACATTCACTTTCATGCATGAAGATCAACATTCCGGATGTCGGATTGGGGGTGGTGGGAATAAATACGCTCAGCATCTGTTCACCATCGATCCTTATCGTCTCTTCATTTGTCACAAATGCAATGACCCAGAGATGCTTCCTCGGATACTCCACCAGCACGACTTTCTTATATCGTTGTTTTTTTTGAGTGAATATAGCTGTGAACAGCTCTTTGGAAGCTTGGTAAATAGTACTCATGATCGGTACGCGGGCGATGGATCTTTCCCAGATCAGAAGAGCGTTTCTACCGATCACGTTAGTTGTAAGAAAACCCAGAATAGTCACCAGGATGAAGGTCAATAAGATTCCGATGCCGGGAATTCTGAAACCGGCTTGTTCCTCAATATACTTCCCGATGCCTGCGAAACTGTCTAAAAACTGAAAAGCATAGTAGAGAGTAACGGCGGTGATGGTTAGCGGGGCGATGAGCAGGATCCCGGCAATAAAATATCTCCTTAACCGCAGGAGCAGGCTTTTTTTAATTCTTTCGCGAGTCACCATGATAATTTATCCGGCGTTAGTTGATGGTGGATTCGTCCGGCTCTTTTATCCCGGCGGAGATTTCAAAATCCACCGTCTCATCGTTGATTTGTGTTAAATGAATGGTTGTTCCTGGTTCCATTTCATTTCGCAGCATAGCTCGGGACAGAGGATTTTCAAGATGGCGTCTAATCGCCCTTTTCACAGGACGTGCACCGAATTGACGATCATATCCTTCCACAGCGAGGAAATCGACTATTTTTTCCGACCATTTGAGATCAATGTTTTTCCCTTCCAGCATCCGATTCTTCAGTTCGATCAATTGCAGCTGAACGATCTTACTGATATTTTGCTCATCCAGGGAATGAAAAATAATTATTTCATCAAGACGGTTGAGCAATTCCGGCTTGAAATAACTTTGCAGTAGATCTTTAACACCGGCTTCAATCCGGGTGCGGTTTGCGCCGGCATTTTCGTAAAAGAGTTCGCTCCCAATATTGGATGTAAGAATCAGGACTGTGTTGCGAAAATCCACCGTGCGGCCATGGCCGTCCGTCAGCCTTCCGTCTTCAAAAATCTGAAGCAGGATGTTAGCCACCTCGAAATGGGCTTTCTCGATTTCATCGAACAGAATTACCCGGTACGGCCTGCGCCGTACAGCTTCCGTCAGCTGCCCGCCCTCATCGAAGCCGACATACCCCGGAGGTGCTCCGATAAGACGGGATACCGAGTGTTTCTCCATGTATTCCGACATATCCATCCGTAGCAATGCAGACTCGCTGTCGAATAGGAAATCGGCGAGAGCTCTTGCAAGCTCGGTTTTTCCAACACCTGTAGGGCCAAGGAAAAGAAAACTTCCCGGTGGTCTGTTCGGATTGGCAAAACCAGCCCTGGCCCTGCGGACAGCATTTGAAACGGCTGCTACAGCTTCGTCCTGGCCTACAATTCTAGAATGGAGAAGGGGTTCCATACGGAGCAACTTATCTGTTTCACCCTCGAGAAGACGAGTAGTCGGAATCCCGGTCCATCGATGAATGACTTCGGCGACATCCTGGCTTTCTACTTCCTCCCTGAGCATTTTTCGTTTCGTCTGGATATCCGAAATTTCGCGTGTAGCGCTCTCGAGCTCAGAGGAGAGTTCATTCGCCTTGCCGTACCTGAGAGTCGCAGCCCGTTCAAAATCAAGCTCCCTTTCCGCCTTCTCTGCTTCGATCTTTGTATCCTCGAGATGCTTCTTGAGTTGCTGAACCTGTTCAACAGCCATTTTTTCCCTCGACCAGTGCGATCGCAACGAATCGCGTTCCGACGCCAGCTCCGAGATCTTTTTTTCGATTGGTACGAGGCGATCGGAAGCATCTTTTTCTTTCTTTACAGCCTCTCGCTCGATTTCCAGCATCACCAGTTTCTTTTCAACGGCACTGATTTCTCTGGGCATGGAATCGATTTCCATGCAGAGCTCCGCCGCCGCTTCGTCTATCAGATCTATCGCTTTGTCCGGGAGGTATCGATCCTGGATATACCTGTTCGACATCGACGCGGCGGCTATCAGTGCATCATCTTTTATCCTGATACCGTGATATATTTCGTATCTGTCCCTGATTCCCCTGAGAATAGCCACGGTTTCTTCTACGCTGGGTTCGCTTAATAGAACCGGAGAAAATCGCCGTTCAAGAGCAGCATCCTTTTCGATATAATTACGGTATTCATCCAGGGTGGTAGCTCCGATAATCCTGATTTCCCCCCTTGCGAGGGCCGGCTTGAGCATATTGGATGCATCCAGGGCTCCATCGGTTCTGCCAGCGCCGACAATCGTATGCATTTCATCGATGAACAGGATTTTGGATCCGTGAGCGGATTCAACTTCTTTGAGAACGGCTTTAAGTCGTTCCTCGAACTCACCTCGATACTTGGCTCCCGCCACAAGGGCGCCCAAATCCAGAGCTGAAATGCTTTTATTCTTTAAACTGGCAGGCACGTCGCCGGCTACTATTTTCTGGGCCAGCCCTTCTATCGCCGCGGTTTTACCGACTCCCGGTTCACCGATCAGGACCGGATTGTTTTTTTTCTTTCTGCACAGGATTTTGATTACACGGTGTATCTCTTCATCACGACCGATGATCGGATCAGGTTTGCCTGTTCTCGCTTCTGCCGTTAAATCCCGGGAGAACCGTTCCAGCGCTTTGTATTTCGATTCAGGATTTTGATCAGTAACGTTGAAGGACCCCCTGATTTGTGCCAGCGCATCCAATATGGCTTCGCGATCGACGCCGCTTCTCTTCAGGGCTATGACCGGCGGCGAGTCAGGAGCTTTCTCTACAAGAGCGAGAAGAAGATGTTCGATGCTGATGAATTCATCTTTGAGTTGTTCCGCTTCTGTTTCTGCAGCTTTTAGAACCTGAGCCGCTTCAGGTGACATGTAGAGGTTGTACCCGCTGCCTGAAATTTCTGGTTTTTTCTCGAGGGCTGCCGCTGATTCGCGATGGATTGTAAACAAATCTCCGCCTGCAATCGATATTACCTGTGATGCTACTGAGTTTTCGAGGGTCAGCAAAGCCTCGAAAATATGCTCCGGATCGAGTTGAGGATGTTTCTTTTCCTCCGCGAGTTCTCGGGCGATACTGAGAGCGTTCAGCGACTGTTCAGTGTATTTATTTTGATTCATTCGAAAACCTTCCGGTTTGAGCTCTACCTTTTGACGCTTCTCGTCAATATTGAATAAACATTCTTTACAATCTGCAAGAACCGTGCTGAGTTCACTGAATAATCAATGAAGTTGTAATCTATTGTATGGCAAAGGTTTTCGTGGGGGGGGCGATGAATACAGGGCGGTCTGATTTTTATGGCTGCCAATATGGCAGAGGGGTGTCGCCGGGATCTTATTGCTATGGTCTGCTTCTGATTAGGCTTTCACCGACGGAAATATTTTCAGGAGATGCTGAAGGGTTGGATTCTCAGGATTTCCAGTTTCTCTTCACATAGGTCGAGTAGAGTATATCTTTCAGAGTACAATTTTTTTCTGAACTGTGAGCCTTCATAGTAGAGCTCTTCGATAGCTGCCTGATCCAGAGACGGATAGCGATCTTTTTGATGTTTGGTGAATTCGGGCAACGGGAGCGTCCAGGGGATAGTCGGCAGACGCTCTTCCATGTATTCCGCCAGGGTAACTCCGGATTCCGCGAGGCTCCTGACTTTTCTCCAATATCCTGCAACATCTTCGAGATACTCTGGTACATCGAAGCTTCGTGTTCCGCCATCATAGACAGCGCACCGCTCCAGGGGTGGAGAAAAGGTTTTGAATTGTGATAGAAGAAACTCCGGGGCGAGAAGAGCGGGGTGGCGCAGGAGATCCGTTCCCTGAATTTTAATCGCCACATCCGTTTTGGAATCCGCAAGGTGGAATTTTCCTTCAATGTAAATTACGATCGTTTCTTCATATCCTCGAAAGAAGCTGCGGCAGAATTCGTCGATCGCACCCAGGTTCTTTTCGGCTTTATGGCAGCCTATTGTGAAGAAGACAATGCGTCTGAGGGGAATGCCGGTATTTTTCGCCAGCATGGCGAGCCTGCGAAAACCGTTCGAGAGGGTGGAGCCGGTAGCGATAATATCTCCGCAAAAAATCGTTGCATATGGAGGGATGCTGAATTTCTGATATTGATCTTCCGCTATCTCCCATCTCCCTTCTGCGGTTCGCCGCCGTTCAGAAGTCATGAAGGATGAAGATGTATTTATGAAGCCGTAAGCATCCTTCAGGGCTTTACGTAAATCGAAATTCAATCCTCCGCGCAATAGGTTGAAAATGTGAGCGTTTCGGTCGGTCAAACCTTTCATATCAAAACAATCCGGCAGCAGGGAGAGGGTCTGAGCCAGAACAGTCTTCAGTCTGGATGTGAAATCACAACCTGTAATTTCAGGAAAATTTATAATGTCTCTGGATGCGCTGGAAGTGACTATCAACCGTTTAACGGGGTGTTGAACCGGACCCTCGATTTTGTAAATTGCGACATTTTCGTCTCTACTTACGGGTCTGATGACTTCTCCAGTCATTATTCCCCTCCGGATTGATTTCTTGGACGTCGGGATATCAAGGAAATTATCATATCGCCGCTATATTCAGCGGCGTCATCCGGATACCGGATCATGTTCAATAAGCATCACGATGGAACAGTACGGTAACCAGGGTCCGCAGGATGATCCGGATATCCAGAAGGAGAGACCAGTTTTCGATGTAATAGAGATCGTAGCGGGTTCTCTCGGAAATGCTGGTATTACCTCTTAAGCCGTAGACCTGTGCAAGGCCTGTCATCCCGGTTTTTACCAGGAGTCTATCTGTATATTTGGAGATATTCTGTTCGAATTTTTCCGAAAAGAACGGTCGCTCCGGTCTGGGCCCCACAATCGACATTTCTCCCTTTAAAACGTTGAACAACTGGGGCAGTTCATCAAGGCTCGTGCGTCTGAGGAGACTTCCGAAGGGAGTGCTCCTTAAGTCGCCTTTTTCGCTCCACACGGGTCCGGTGTCCTTTTCTGCATCAACAATCATCGAGCGAAATTTGTAAACCGTGAAAGGCCTGCCGTTCCTTCCCAGCCTGGACTGCCGATAGAAAACGGGGCCCCTGGACGTCAACTTCACAACGACTGCGATAACGATCATGGGCAGGCAGCAAACCGTCAGACCGGTCAAAGAAAGAGCCAGGTCTTCAGCCCGTTTCAAGGCTCTGTTGGAAAATCTTGCCAGAGGAGGTTCCTGGATCGTTAGAAGCGGGATGTCCACCAGGTTGTATTGAGTCAGTGAAAGGGTCAGGAGCGAATGCAGATTCGACATTATTCGCAAACGAACATTCGGGTTTCTCCTGAAGAACGTTGCGAGTTCCCGATGAGAAAAAGAACCGTCCGCCAAAATGATTTCATCGGGCGCCAGGGCTTCCAGACTGGATGGGTTTTTAGGGAATTCCCGGAAGACCCCAACGATTTCCCTTCCGAATGAGGGGTTGTCGCGAAGGCGGGTTTTCAGTTCTTCCGCGAGCGTATCGTCTCCGGTGATTATTGTCCTGCTGATGCCGTGACCGGCTGCGAGTTTTCGTCGGAGAATATTGTCGATCATTACATGGGCGGATGCCAGGAGTACTGAGCTGAAACAAAAGTGATAAAGAAGTATAAGGCGTGAAAAAGCTGTCCGCTGAAAAAATGCCAGACCCATAAGGATGAAAAGACTCAATCCGACGGCGAGGACTGTATCCAGCGCCTTGTCGAGTTTTGGCCGGACGAAGCTGGACCAGTTGTAGAATTTAAAGAACGCTCGAACTGAAAGAGTAAGCAGAAGCAGCAAAGGTGTGACCTGGACATAGAGGAGCTGTTTTTCTGCAAGGTCCCTGAGGAAACTTTCTGGAGCGTGGGCGACACGTAAATGGAAGGCTCCCTGGAATGATAAAACCAGGAGGCCGATATCGGCGACGATTAGAATGGCGGCTCGAAGCCGATCCATCTGCTCCCGGCTCATTCGCTTCTGAACCGGCGAGCCGGAAAGCGATGAACTCCTATTTTTTGTCATGCGCCTGGCCCCGCCGGCTTCTATGCGGGATCCGGATTGTTCTGTCTTTTGAGCCATCGTTTTACTATTCACGTTCTGCAGCGGCTGGTTACGCGAAGTGATCGAATCGATATCCAGCAAGCAATAAAACAAAGTATAATGCCTTGGGGGGATATTGTCATTGTTTCAATCTGCAGAGCCGTATGTTGTCTATCCGGGGGTGTCCGTATTTAGTTCCTTTGAAATACTGCCAGCACTTTCGATAATATGTAGCGGGCCCTGATCCCGGAGAGAATTGCACTATTATATATTATTCCGTGCCGGGCTGCGTAATGTTTTTTGTAAAATAGGGCCATGGTTTCATGGAATACATCCAGCATACGTCCAGGTGCGGACGCACTGGCAGCGCGTTTGTAATGGAGGATCCGGACAGCACCATGGTAGCGAATCTGCCAACCCTTCCTGATGCACCTGAGGCAATAATCGAGATCTTCAGCATACATGAAGAACCGTTCATCGAGCAATCCAACCTGGTCGATGACTTCTCTTCGAACCAGGAAGAAAGCGCCGCATATTGCCTCAACCTGGTAACTCCCGGCCGGGTCCCGCCATGAAAGATTGTAACGAGCGAATCTCTTGCTGCGCGGGAAGAGTTTATGCAGTGCGATTGCCTGGTAAAATGCGCCGGCCGGAGTCGGAATCGTACGTCGACAAGCTGCGTCGAGCGAGCCGTCCGGAAGATCTACTCTGCATGAGGCTATCCCTGTTCTTTCATGCTTTTTCATGAAACGCAGCATTTCGGGGATGGTTCCTGCTTCGACAATGGTGTCAGGGTTCAGCAGAAGGATAAAATCACCCCCGGCGATTGTTATCGCTTTGTTGTTTGCTGCTGCATATCCGATATTTTCGTTGAGCTTGATAAGGATTACACCGGGGAATTCGTTTTCAACGGCATCTGCGCTTCCATCGGAAGAGGCGTTGTCGACGACGAAAATTTCCGGTGAAATCAGCGAGGTGAGTGGAGAAAGGCTTTTCAGGCAGGCGATAAGATGTGCGCGGGTATTGTAGTTGACTATAATTATGGAAACCGGGGGGCTCCCGCCGGTATTATCGGCAGATCCCCCCCCGGTAAAAGGAAACATAGCGGCCTTTCGGCTCACCTCTACTTGAGTATGAGCAGTTTGCGGGTGGCCGTGTTTCCGGGTATTTCGAGACGATAAACATAAACCCCGGAGGCGACGCCACGCATGGTTTCGTTTCTTCCGTCCCAGAGCGCCGCATGCCTGCCGGGTGGAAGTTCGGAGTCGACAAGCGTCCTGACCAGCCGACCCGACAGATCGAAGATCGCAAGTTTGACCGGTATCATGCCGGATGCACCGGGTGCACCGGGAATTTCGTATCCGATTATCGTGACCGGGTTGAAGGGATTGGGCTGGTTCTGGCCCAGCTTGAATTCATACCCGGCGGCAGGGACGCCGTTGAACCGGATGGTCAATTCCCCAGCATCGGTCTCTCCGGAAGTTTGAACCAGAGTGAGCCGGTATTTGTAGGAGTGACCGGGAACCAGATCGAAATCCGAGTAGTTGAACGCATGGATGGTTTCAGCGTTCAACCTTGCGAACGAAGCCCAAGTACCATCCTGTTTCCCATCGGCCCGATACAGGTTTGCTCCCGAATAGTCTCCTCGCTCCGTAACATCCCAGTTGATTGTGACGCCGTCTCCGGTTTCGGTGGCCTGTAGCGATATTAATTCGATTCCTGTTGCCAGACCGAACATTTCGAGAATTCTACCGGCCAGACTTCTCCTGTCACCCGCAGAACTGATGGATTCGAAACTGGTGGAGCAGTAAACCATTTTGTAGCTGTTTTCGTAGTAGATCATCGCATTGCCCGGGGCGAGGGGGTAGAAGAATGCGATCTGCGCTCCACCTAAGGGTTCGACAGAGCTGGGGGAGCTGCAGTTGCTGGCTCCGTCGCCACCCGAGCAGGTGAGCGTATCTCCGTCGCCTATAGGGTCGCCTTCGATACCAAGTATTATTACCTGGTTGTTTGATGCCGAGACAAGGCTGGCATGCAGGTAATCGGCAAAGAAGGAGGATTCAGCGATACCGTCATCTATATCCTGACCCGCTAAAAAGATCTTTCCTCCATCGTCCATATAGTTCTTTATCAGGGTGGTGTCTGAAACTATCGGTTCATCTTCCTCACCGGTGAACCAGATTACGTTTGGATAATTCGAAAGCTCGTCCCCGGAAGGGGCACCCCCGAGCGCGTCGCAATCGTAAACATCGAAGAGAGAACTCATCCAGGAATCAACGGCATCCGTGAAATACTTTTCGATGTCGTCGCCCCCGTCGTCATCGACAAGGAGCAGGTGTGGTCTGTTGATAATGAAGCTGACCGAATCGACCACTGAGTAACCTCCGCCGGCGGTAATATTAAAATAGAAGGTAGCGAAATGCGGTACTGAAGAAACATCGACGCTGAAGCTGAAAGGATCGCCCGTATTCTCTTTTCCTTCGTTATGAGCCAGGTCGCCATAAGAGCTGCTGTTGTCCGTAATCGTTATGAACTCCGTATCGGAGCAGCTCAATGTAGCGTTTACCGAGGTGGCGTCGAGCCCTGTGTTGCGAAGAGTCAGGATCAGGTCCACTGTTTCACCCGGATCCGCGACGCCGTCATCGTTGCCTGTGGCGGAGTCGTCGACGTAATGACCGTTATACAGGATGTTAGGCTCTGAAGGCGGTGTTCCGGTGAAGTAATAACTCATGCTCCCGTGGCGTTTCTGGAAGCCGAAGCTGACCTCGCCCCGCCCGTCCTCGTGCCACTTTCCCCAGGAGTTCTGAAAGTAGAAACGGTCGGTGGTCAGAGTATCCGGATCGCCAGAATCGAAACCGTAATACATGTAGGCATGACCGCCTTCGGGTGCGCAGGTGCACCAGTCTTCACAGAGGCATCCGCCGTTCGACCACCAGCACTGGCAGACGTTTCCGGAAGTTAGAACCGCTCCATGGTAGTAAATTGCTTCGCATTGAGCGTCTACATCCGTTTTCGGCACCGTTGTATATGAAGTCAGTGCGAGTTCCGGTGCGCAATCGCCCGAATATTCTCCGCAGTCGCCCGTACATGCGGTGGAACCGCCTTCAGTGCAACCTGGTTCACAGCCGTACGGCTGGCAATCCCAGGCGCAGGCTCCCTCGTTGATAATCACAGATGCGGCCCGTCCGGTCGAAGAACCTTCGCATAAGCAATTGGCGCCGCACATCTTCCCGCTGGAGACCAGGCTTTCTTCACATCTTGCACCGTCATCCGGGCAGCCGAATTCGCATTGAATCCGGCAATCCTGGTTGTTGTAACGACGCGACCGGTCATACATGTACTGGGCGCTGGATTTTGTTTTCATGCAGGGGCACAAGCCAGTTGCCTCGGTTTCGCACATACACTTGTACAGTTGCGAGTCGCCGGTGCCCATGTAACACATGTTGCCGCATTCCCACCAGTCGACAATCGAAGAGGCGGCAAAACCGACACATGCGCCGAACGCCCCCTGATCCTTGACCCAGGGCAGGCAGGGGAGCGTGAAGTGGATATGCTGACTGTTCGAACCGTCTCCCTGTTCCGGTCGGGCTTCCACCGGTCGGGAAACGGGTTCTTCACCGTCGATGAAGCATCGACCGCTCCTGAGCGGCTCCGGGATAATCCCCGGTGCATCAGGTAGAATTACGGGTGAAAATTCCGTCGGTGAAATGATAGTGCTTACATCAATTCGTGAGATACCGCTTTCTTCAGGTGAGGCGAAATACAGTATCCCTTCTTCGCCGTTGAAGATCCGTATCAGACGGCTGTTTGCTGCAGCTTCGAGCCCGAATCGACCGGCCAGTATGCTCTCTAGGCTTTCCCATCTTTCGAGGGGAATCTGGAGCGCCGGCATACCACCGGCTTTCCAGCCGGGAGCGGAGCGAAGATTCCCGGTTGCGGGATCCAGTAAAAAGAATCCTGTGATGAATCCGTCTTTGTGGATCGGAACAGACCAGAACGCGGGAGCTGAGCCATTATAGATCAACCTGGGTGTTCCAGGCGCGGTTCCGGAATAAAATGCGGCGAGTTCTGTTCCGAGAAGGTCGCCCGGTTCGGCTCGGAGGATTTCCGCGATCGATTCCAGTCTGTCTTCAAGGTAAACCTCGAAATTCGTCTCAGCCTCTATACGAGAAATGTGTTCGAACTTCTTGTCGAACTGTTCTACGGGATAGGACCCGGATGATGCTGTCACAACAGACAGGATACTGAAAAGTGCCACTAAATGCCGAAGCATGGCCACCTCCTTGAAGGATTGATGTTCTGAGATACCTGCATGAATCTCGGTTCCCGCTTACCGGTCTGGACCGACGATGGTGAATTGTTTTGCGGACTCGGTGAAGGAGAGTGTTTTCTCCGGGAGATTGATGGTGACTTACGGGTCAATTGCGGGCAGCCCGGAAGCACCTCTTCGTAATCTTGAAGGATTTCGGGGATGATGGAAACCTTCTTTCAGTGGATTGAGCGGTGGCGAAATGCTTGAGCTCAAATATCAGTCGCAATGAAACTTCAGAGTCCCATTACCAAAAACAGCAGCCCCATCGGTAGATTTATAACCATTTGCTCGAAGTAAATCAACCAGAGTTTCACAGTTGCGCATTCGATAATTCTTGTTTGAGCCGACAGCGCATGGTATTTTTTTTCATACTTAGCCCCTGCTGAAGCTTAATTCTGAATGCAGGTGACAATTTTCGAAAAAGGGTGCCTTTCAGCGAAACGACTTACAGGAGTTTCGAGAAGATGATTGGTGAAGAGCCTGCTTTTTATTCGTCTGAAACTATCGATCCTCTACCGTCATACGAACGGAAGGGAAGCGGTCTGGATATTGTAACCATCTTCATGAGTATCAAGGAGATAGCATTACAACCCGCCGCAACGTTTCGCGCGCTTCCCGTGGCTGGAGGAGTCGGAAGAGCTCTCCTTTTCTCACTTCTCACAGGAACCAGCTTTAATATTATCGGCTGGTTCTGGGCCGTCTTGATTCAACGAAAACTGTTTGAGCTGGCCGGGAGGAGCCATCCCGTAATCAGCCATCTTTTCGGAGATGTGGGGACGGCGTCCTTCTTTTTCGGCCTTGTCACTATTCCCCTGGCTGTTTTAGCGTTCATGTTCATTGCGGGCGCCATCCACCATCTTTTTCTTGTTTTATTCGGGGGAGCGGGTCGGGATTACCTCACCACCGTTCGAGTTTTCGGATACGCCTACGGTGCAATATCGATATTCAGCGTGATTCCATTTCTTGGTCAGGTGGTGCGGACGCTCTGGCTGATTGTAGTTTTGATCGTGGGAATTCGGGAAGCTCACGAAACCACTACCGCGAAAGCGGCGCTCGCGATAGTAGTGCCACTTGTTGCGGCTGCGGTATTGATGGGAATCGTGACTATGATAGGAGGCCTGCTTCTGGCTGTTTATTCAGGATAGGCAGAGCGAAAGGATCAGGATTTGATTGTTTTTGGGTTCGCCCTTCCCTCCTGATTAATTCTTCTGGCCGGTCCCTGATCCTTGAAGATTCCTTCATACACGGCTTCACCGATGGTGCGTTGAAATATAAACTGGCAGATTTTTACACCCGGATGCACCGCAAGAGGCATCGGGCTGAAATTGCTGATTTCCAGGCATTGCCTGTTGCTGATACCGGGATGCATGAAACTCGCTGATATATGAACCAGGAGACCGACCCTGGCGAACCTGCTCCTTCCCTCCAGCCATCCGCAGATACCCGGGCTCAGGGTTATTTTTTCCCTGGTCCATCCGAGGATGGTTTCACCCGGCTTCAATACGAAAAAATCGTCGACAACCATCCTGTTCGTTGCTTCGTTGTAATCAGTATCATCCGTAATATGCATTATATCAGGGTATTTGTTGAATATTTTGAATTCCTTACCCAGGTGGAGATCGACAGAACCGGGACCGACGCAACTTTCGTCGAACGGATCGATTACAATATTGCCGGCTTCTAATTCTTTTAATATTTCATCACGCGTAATGATTCCCATGGCATTTCCAATCAGTTGTGATTTGCGGAGCAAATCTTTTACTTGGTGAACAAAGATAATCCTACCAGTGGAAGCAGGTGTTCCGCAAATATAAAACGAGATTCGGGGATTAAGGGGAAATTGATGATGTATTGCTTTTCTGCTATATTGATTGAGGATCGGTTCCGGGATCGACTGCACGCCCCAAACTGCACATGGAATGGAACCGCCGGTTTCTTCGGGATTTTTAGTGAGACCTGCCGGTAAGGTTGAGCGCGAAAGCTCCTGCCGGTCGGAGGGCGAAATCATGAAACCAGTAAAACTTTTCGAGCGAACGGGTACAGATGAACCCATGCGTGTGATGGCGTTCATGTCCGGCACCGGGACTAATATCCAGAAACTTCTGGAGCACCAGAATCTTCTCGATTCGGGGAATGGCGCCCCTTTCGAAGTGACCGGGATATTCAGCGACAGAAGTGATGGATCATGTGCCGGGGAAGAGATTGCCCGTCGAGCCGGCATTCCCTATTTCAGTTACGATATCCGCAGATTCCATAAACTAAGGGGAATCAAGCGAAGCGTAGCTTCGGAGGAGGGTATGCGAGCACGGAGAGAATATGACGCCCTGGCCCGCAGGCTTCTCCAGACTTTCGATATCGACGTGGTTGCTCTCGGCGGATTCATGAGCTACACGACCATAACCAGGGCGGTGAATGTGCATCCTGCCGACCTGGCGATTCTCGATGAGGCCGGCAACAGGAAATACGTGGGAGACAAGGCTGTAAAACTTGCGATACTGGACGGCTGCAGGAGCCTGCGTTCTTCGGTGATCTGGATCGATGAGGGAGTGGATACCGGGCCGATCCTGGTCCGATCGGCGCCCGTTCCGGTGATTTATCCCGACGGGGCGGGGGCGGAGGACTTTTCTCCCGACATCCTCAGGAAGAATCGGGCGTTGCTGAAGAATGTTGTAAAGGAGAATCAGGACGCACTGAAAGAGCGCGGGGACTGGAAAATCTTTCCGCTGGCCATACAATGGATCGCTGAGGGCAGGTTCGCCGCAGACAGGGAAAATCGACTCTATTTCGATGGGACGCCGATTCCGGACGGCGTGACTTTGGAATAGGATCGGTTTTCAGGACGGAGTGGGGTGGAGCCGGCTGAATCCGGGCATCGGCAGATACTCGCGTTTGCCGATGCCCGGTCAGGTTTTTACTGGACGGCCTCTTCCGTCACGTTTGAGGTTTTTGACTGATGTGCGGCCTGTAACCAAACGGTGCGCCCCTGCGCCGCGGGTTTTACAACGGCGCCGTAGACCGCGGTTCCGCCGGCGTCCGCCGTGGCCGATCCGATCAGGTGAGGTTCGTCAAGACCGAGAGTTACGTTGAGCTGCGGGATGTAGGTGGATCCGATCCCGGCCAGGCTGTAAATGAAATAAACCTGTTCAAACGGATCCGCACCGGTGGCGGTGAGCTCGCAGTATTCTCCTGCAATCAGCGGATCGGCTTCGAGGGTCATGCCTCCTTCCGCCAGGTACTGAGCCACCCAGGTCCGCCACGACCATCCTCCGGAAGTGCAGAATTCGTGATGTCCCCAGAACGTCCCCGGATCGGCGGCGGGATCAGTCTGCGTAAATGAGTAATCTCCCCAGCGTCCGCTCGTATGCGCCGAGGTGCTTTCTTTCACGAAGACGGGTTCGCGGAAGGTTCCCGGCGGATCCCCGGCGAGACGGATTGCCCTGCTCATCGATATATACTCGCTGCTGGAAGACCGGGCGAAGGTCAGTGCCGCGTTACCCTGGCTGTCGGCATGGATACTTCCGAAAAATGTATGAATGCCGCTGCCGGGATCGATTTCTCCATGTTGAAGGACTTCCGGCGGAATATCACTGTCGGGCCATCCGTTCATATCGAACTGGTACCAGCGCATCCTGGCCCTGCTCGAGTTGACGTGGTGGGTCGCCCACATGTGCCCGTCCCGCTGCAGGCAGCTCCAGAATCGCGGTTCGAAAAGATATGGACGGGATGAAGAGCCCTTCTGGGGTGGTTGATTCGGATATGTGTAGGTCTCCACGTTCACGGTGACGGTCTGCCGGTCGTACGCCGTGAACGGATTCTGGATGGCGTGAAAGATGACGGTGTTATTCGAACTATATTCCGTGGATTGTATGATGTACTGGGCTGGGGCATCCGCATCGTATGTTACAGGTATTCCCATCGATTGTTGACTGGTACCGGTGATCAGCTCGTAAGTCGTCGCACCGGACCCGCCCCCCAGGAGCGGATCTTTTTCCAGGATGTAGATCAAGTATTTATCCGGACCGAAAAAGTCTGCAGTCAGGTATACGCAATCGGCGTCTACGGCCATGTTCGGAGAGTCGATGTCGTTACCCGCGATCGATGTCACGTCAATTCGCCATTTATGCCAGTCGTTGCGATCATTCGGACTCGAATCTTTGGATACCGCAAGCAGGAATTTCGATTTGTTATCGTCGCTCCGTTCACAGGCCATGGCCCAGAATCTTTCGGAATGAGGATCCCAGCAGCACTCGGGATCGAAGACGAAGTTATCCGCCCCCAGCTCACCCCAGAAACCGAAGCTGTTTTCTATTTCATCCCTGAACAGGTTGGTGCCGGTCTTCGTGAAGGCTGCTATTTGACCATTGACGATTACAACGAGACGATCATACCCCACGGCGAGTTCGGGATCGGGGGGAACCCAGCCTGTGCCGGGAACAGCTTCGAATCCGAAATCCGGACCCTTTCCATCAACGACCGCCAGAGGTTCCGCCGGTTGGTAATCGGGATCCCAGATCGGTGGTTTGGCGGCCAGGAAATCTTCGCTGGCGACTTCCGCTGCAGGAATATTGAATCTGTCAGCGATAGGAGGCGGTGTGCCGGCATTCGAGGGATACCGGAGTGTGAGGTTTACCGCGGATTTGTCGCCATGACCCGAATCACCATTCCAGGCGAAGGCGAGACAGTCGTTTTCCGACCAGACTATCCGCTGCGCGCCGGAAGCGATCGAAAGTGCCTGTCGGCCACGCCGGTGCCTGTTGACTACCGCGGGAAATCCGGCAGGCTCGCCCGACTCGTCGAAAAGACGAACAACGATCCCGTCCCCGCTGCCATCCGTTCCATCGCTGTTGAAGGCGATTGCAAGGCGGCCGTCCGGAGCCGATGCTGCGGCCGCGCCCGATTTCCATCCATCCGAAGGGGCGGCGATATGCTGCACCTCCCCGGCAGGCAGCAGCGACGAATCGAATCTGCGAAGATATACTCCGTAGCCATCTTCCTCCGCGGCGAGCCACGTGATGAAAATACGACCCTGGTCGTCCGCCGTCAGGGATGGCTCGATCGGCGAAACCGATCCCGCCGGGTAGGCGGCTCCCTGTGCGCAGGCGTTTGTTTCCGGTGACATGACGCCGTTTTCGCTGACTGCCCGGGCGAAAATTCCGGTCGGATTGCCGGAACCGTCAACCCGCGCCCAGGCAACGGCGAACGACCCGTCGGGGAGGGCTGTCGTCGACGGGTTCTTGTCTCTGTGCTCGTGCACCGGAGAGAGCCTGATCTCGGGTGAACGGGCACTGCCTGAATCTGAAAGAAGCCGGGCATATACTGCAGGATTCGACCTTCCTGATGCAAACCTGTCCGAGGTCCATGCCAGGAGGGCGGTTCCCTTATGGTTCACGGCGAGCACAGGCTCGTACTGAGCTCCTTCACGCGAGACGTTGACGGCTATCTCTTCGGTGCGGGGATTCAGTGTCGCATCGAAGCATCGGGCGACCACGGAAGCCGAAGATCCGTCCTGTCCGAAAGACTCCCAAGCGATCCAGATTTTCCCATCCGCGCCGGCAGCTGCAGCCGGTCGTCTTTGCATCCCCGGTATGTGAGTGTTCACATGAACTTCCGGACCGGCCGGGCGTCCGAAACTGTCGAAAAGCCGGGCGTAGACGCCATAGCTCCCCCTCTCCTGGCGCCTGCTGTCCCAGGCCATTACGAACCCTCCGCCGGGCAGAGCCGCCACCGTCGCATTCTCCTGCTTGCTGCCGGTAAAGACATTTGCCTGGGTTTCGACGGATCCGTATCCGAACCAGAAAGAACCTTCACCCAAAGCCGGTGAAGTTCCGGGAACCGAAGAGATGGACAGGATCGAAACGAGAAGCATCGTCCCGGCGGCCGCCACCGCGACGATCGAAGCATTCCGGAGAGAGAGTTCATTTTTCATCTTTCTGTCCTTTGTTTCAGTCGCCTTAAGATACCTGCGACTGTTATTGTGAACCGGATAAATTGTCACCCGGATCACCGGGTTTTACAAACGGAAAGTGCCTGTAGAGCATGATCCCATGGTAAGTCTCCGGAGTTCTTCAGGCGGTATACGAAGATGTTTCCGTCTCTTTGCCGGTATCGTCTGTGACATGTTTGGGTTGACTGGGAGACTGTATTATCCTTAATAATGCTGATTATGGATAACAGTGGAATCATCGCCCTTGCGGCATTGGCGTGGCTTATACTGGGATATCGGTTTTACGGGCGTCGAATCGAACGGAAGCTGGTGAGACCTGACGACGGCAAGCCGACTCCAGCCATAGTAATGCATGACG
This sequence comes from uncultured Gemmatimonadota bacterium, assembly GCA_964394085.1. GTDB lineage: Bacteria > CAYMWF01 > CAYMWF01 > CAYMWF01. The sequence continues at coordinate 78,228 of CAYMWF010000005.1, forward strand.
GAGTCGATTACTCCCCTGCGAAACCCCTGGTTCTTTTCGGTCACCACTTCTCATCGATTGCAGGTGCAGGACCCGTGCTTGGACCGGTAGCCGCCGTTTTTGCTTTCGGATGGGGCGGCGGTCTGCTCTGGATATTGATCGGCGTGGTTTTCATCGGCGCCGTTCACGATTATCTGAGCTTGATACTTTCGGTTCGGCACGGCGGGAAATCGGTGCCGGATCTTACCGGAAGGTACATCGGACCGAGGGCAAGACTCTTTTTTCTGTTTTTCGTGTGGGTCGCCCTTGTTCTCGTCATAGCCGTATTCTGCAATGTTGCAGCCGCTACCCTGGCATCAACCCCGGAGGTGGTTCTCCCCACTTTCGGCATTCTGCCTGTCGCGATGTTGTTCGGACTGATGCTTAACAAGATGAAGGCGGGTCTGTTTCCATCAACATTTCTCGCGTTGATGCTGCTTTTCCTTCTCGTCTGGCTGGGGTTTAAATATCCACTGTCCCTACCGGTCTCCGATCCCCTGATTACTTCCAGGATCTGGTTTATCATCCTGATTCTTTACGGGTTAATCGCTTCGGTGTTTCCAGTCTGGCTTCTTCTTCAACCCCGCGATTACCTGGCTAACTGGGTGCTGATAATCGGACTGGCAGCAGGATTCGCCGGTTTGTTCATCACGCATCCGCAAATCAACGCGCCTGCCTTCAAAACATTTTCAGATCCGGTTCAGGGCCCGGTCTGGCCTATGATGTTCATACTCATCGCGTGCGGAGCGGTTTCAGGTTTTCATTCCCTCGTTGCAGGCGGTACGACCGCAAAGCAACTCGCTCGTGAATCCGACGGCAGGTTTATTGCCTACGGCGGTATGCTGACCGAGGGGGCGATGGGGGTTCTCGCCCTCCTCGCGGTGGCGGCCGGACTCTACTGGCGGGGAACGGGACCTGCAGGAACCGAAGGATATGTGCTGCACCACTTCATGGAAGGAGGGGGCGGAGGGCCGATCAAAGCGTTCGGCGCCGGCTTCGGGGTTTTCACGGCCCCGTTTTTCGGGGTAACACTCGGGACGCTTCTGGGGATTACGATGCTCAAAACTTTCGTAATGACGACCCTGGATACCTCGGTAAGGCTGGGCCGGTTCATAACCACAGAGCTGCTGGGGGAAGTTCTCTCCCCTTTCAAGAATAGATGGATTGCATCGGTTGCCTGTATACTCCCGGCGTATCTGCTTGGTGCCACCGGGACATTCATGGTCATCTGGCCGATTTTCGGCTCGGCGAATCAGCTTGTCGCCGCCATTGCTCTACTGGTGATTTCCGCCTATTTGGTGGAAAAAGGAAAACCGTCCGTTTATACTCTGGTTCCCGCCGTTTTCATGCTCGTAACGGCCATCGCTTCGATATTCTGGATGCTCAAGATCTTCCTGCTGGGAGAAGAAAAGAAAGTTGTGCTCGGCGTCGTATCGATAATTCTGCTGGTACTGGCGGGTTACATTTCAAAAGAGAGTATCCGCTCAATAAAAGGGAAGAGCGCCGACGGAGCAGTTTGACCGGTTGCAGTTCTAACCGAACACAAGAGGATTACATATGTCAGTTACTCAGATAATCAAGCGGGACGGCACACTGGTTCCCTTCAATAAAGAAAAGATCATTACCGCAATTTATAAATCAGCCGCCGCCGTCGGCGGTCACGACAGGGGACTCAGCGAAAGACTCGCGAACCAGGTAGTTGCGCTTCTCGACAAACCGGCCCGGCCGGAGTCCAGCCCGACCGTGGAAGAAATCCAGGATCTTGTCGAGAAGGTCCTGATCGAGAACGGTCATGCCAGAACAGCCAAAACATACATACTGTACCGTGACTTGAGATCGAGGATGCGCAAGAGGACACGACGCGGTTCGATACTCGAGCCCTCGGAACCGATACCGTACAAAATCATCTGGCAGGTTCTGAGCTGGAATGCGGATCAGGATGTGGACACTATCGCCGGATTGAACAGGAGGGTGACGGATGGCACTTTCCCGGATCTCGTGGCGGAATCGGAAGCGGCTTACCATGCGCAGATCGATCATGCGGTTGAAACACTGTTGAGCCGAAAGGAGCAGGTCAAAGTCGTTATTATCGCCGGCCCGTCATCTTCCGGCAAAACCACTACGACATATAAACTGACGGAGCGCCTGGCGGAAAAGGGTCTCGAACCGGTACCCCTGAATCTTGATAATTACTTCTTCGATCTCGAGATGCATCCGAAAGACGAATACGGCGACTACGATTTCGAAACTCCGGAAGCAATCGATTTACCTTTGGTCAACCAGCATCTTCGAGCACTGCTGGACGGTGCCGAGGTCGGCCTCCCGATTTTCGATTTCAAGAGCGGCAAGAGGCTTGAGCAGACGGTGCCGTTGAAGCTCGAAGAAAACCAGTTCCTCCTGGTCGATACGCTGCACGGGCTTTATGAAGATCTCATGTGGGTGGTGCCGGACGAGGTCAAGTTCAAGATATATATTGAAACCTTCGCACAGCTGAAGGATGCGGCCGGCCGGTTCGTAAGGTGGATGGATGTCAGGTTGATAAGGCGGATGATTCGCGACCAGGAACAGAGAAATCATGATCTTCTGAAGACGATCGGTCACTGGCACTATGTACGCCGCAGTGAAATGAAACATATAGTTCCTTATATCCGGGGTGTCGATTTTATCATTAACGGTGCAATTCCCTATGAACTTCCCATATACAAGCCGTTCATCTTCGACAGCCTTCCGGGATTCATCGATTTCTATAGCAAAGATCCGAATCGTTCCGATGCTTTGGACAGGGCCATAAGGATACATAAACTCCTGGATGCCGTCGAAGAGTTATCGGATACCGGGGTGGTTCCATCTGATTCTCTGGTGAGAGAGTACATTGGCGGCAGCATCTACGAATATTGATATCAGCGAGATTTATGTAACGATCCAGGGGGAATCGACCTACGCGGGGAAACGTTGCGTTTTCGTGCGTCTCGCCGGTTGCGATGTAAGGTGTGTTTGGTGCGATTCGACTTTCGCCTGGGACGGGGGTGATAGCGTTCCGATCGAGTTGATCGTGGAGAAGATTCTCGAATTCGGTTGCGGTCTCGTAGAGGTTACAGGCGGTGAGCCGCTGATGCAGCAGGGCGCTTCTGAATTGATGAGCCGTCTGATCGATTCCGGGTTGGAAGTCTTGCTCGAAACCTCCGGAACCAGGGATATCGATGGAGCACCCGAGGGGGTTCACCGGATTGTCGACGTCAAATGTCCATCCGCAAAAGCGCAGAAGCCGTTTCTTAAGGACAATATAGGTAAACTTCGCCACGGCGATGAAATCAAACTCGTTATTGCCGACCGGGACGATTACGTTTGGGCGCGGGAATTTATGCGGCTGTTTGAACCGCCGGTTCCGGTGGAATCGATATTCTCACCTGTATGGGGGCGACTCGATCCGGCGGAGCTTGCCGGCTGGATACTTGAAGACGGACTTGATGTCAGGCTCCAGGTGCAGCTGCACAGGGTATTATGGGCCGGGCAGCAGAGAGGCCGCTGATCGGGGGATTGCCGGATGCACGACATCGTTGAAAAAAAAACCGGAGCTGTTGTGCTTTTAAGCGGCGGGCTCGATTCCGCTGTCGCCGGAGCGATAGCTCGCGATGAAGGATTCGAGATAATCGCCCTTACAGCCGATTACGGGCAGCGCCACAGGATAGAGATCGACCGGGCGGGGCGGGTGTCGGAGATGCTGGGGGTAAAGAAGCATGTCGTAGTTGATTTGGATCTCAGGGCTATCGGCGGCTCGGCGCTTACCGACCGGATACCCGTTCCAGCCGCCGGCGGGGAGACAGGCATTCCCTCCACGTATGTTCCCGCCCGCAATACGATTCTTCTCTCCCTTGCCCTCGCCCTCGCGGAAGTGGAAGATGTTTCAGACATTTTCACGGGCGTAAATGCAGTCGATTATTCGGGATATCCGGACTGCAGGCCGGAATTCATAGAAGCTTTCCAATCTCTCGCGGCTCTCGCTACCAGGAAAGGAACCGAAGAAATCGGAGGTTTTCGAATCCGGGCGCCCCTCATTGATAAAACAAAAGCGGAAATAATTCTGAAAGGGCACGCTCTCGGCGTCGATTTCAGTCTCACACATTCATGCTATAATCCCGCCCCGGACGAAACAGCTTGTGGTATCTGCGACAGCTGCGTCATCAGAAAAGCCGGTTTTTCGAGCGCGGGCGTGCCGGATCCCACAGTATATACCTCCAGGTAAACAGGAAATCACATGTCTGTTCAAGATGTGGAAACAGGCCCGATACGCCCGCCCTCCGAAGCGCTGTCACTGCTGATCCGCGTCACGAGAGGATGCCCCTGGAACCGTTGCGGATTTTGCTATACCTACAGGGATACACGGTATAAACCGCGTAAAAAAGAAGAGATTTTCACTGATATCGATTCCCTTTCAGCGATTGCCTCCGACCTCGCGAAAGCCGCCGGCGTGGACCGGTTCACCCCCCGAAACAGACACCTCCTGCTCGAACTTTTCGATGAACGGGACGCTTTTCTCAATACCCCGGCCGCCAGGAGAGTAGCGTTCTGGCTCTATCATGGGGGTTCAACCGTATTCCTTCAGGACGCGGATGCTCTCGCGGTAAAGACTTCCGTGCTGGCCGAAATTATATCCAGGATCCGATCTGCTTTTCCGACGGTTTCGAGGATAACCGCTTACGGTCGTTCAGCTACCCTCGCAAGGCGTACACCCGAAGACTTCCAGGTTTTGAGGGAAGCAGGTCTCGATCGTATTCACACCGGTTTCGAGAGCGGTTCGGACGAGGTCCTGGAGCTGGTTTCGAAGGGGGTTACGGCCGAGGAGCAGGTAAATGCCGGATGTCGCGTAAAAGATGCCGGCATTGAGCTTTCGGAGTATTTCATTCCCGGTCTCGGCGGGAAAGCCAATACGGAAGCGCATGCATCTGAAAGCGCGGCTAAACTGAGTTCGATAAAGCCCGATTACATCCGCCTGCGGACCCTTGCACTGGTTCCTGGAATGCCGCTGTACGACACATGGCGGGAGGGGTATTTCGAGCGTCTGACCGAAACCGGAATTGTCGAAGAAATACGGCGGTTCATCTCGTCGCTCGACGTGGAAGGCGCTTTCCTCGCGAGCGATCACATGCTTAACCTGCTTGAGAATCTTGAAGGAAGATTGAATAAAGACAAGGATGCCTTGGATGCCATTGCCGATGAATACCTCTCTCTTCCACCCGAGAGGAAACTTATATTTATCCTTGGTAGGCGTTCCGGAAGACTTAGGAACGTTTCAGAAATGCAAAACCTGCCTTCCGAGGTACTGGAAGGATTCGAGAAAACGTTGAATGAGCTTACCGGGACCTCTTCCCACCGGGATCCCGAAGAAATTTTCTTCGAACTTACCCAGCGATTCATCTGAACGTATTCCAAACCCGCAAATCGACTGAATCCATGATGTTTCTGAAAAATCTCAAGTATGGATGCAGTGATGGTCGATAAGTGTTCTGGACAGTGGTTCCTTTTAAGCGGTGAGGAATGGAGGAACCGATATTTCCAATGGTCTTCAAGCTGCAACTAGTCGTGCAGGTGCGGGTCAGCAAAGGAGAATCGTAATGAGGAAAAAGTTGAGTAAAGCTCAGGCGGGTTTCACTATGGTCGAAGTCGCCATAGTGATGGTTATCATCGGTCTTCTGATCGGGGGTATCCTGAAAGGGCAGGCGATGATACAGAACGCCAAATCGATGAGGGTGGTCAAGCAGTCTGACGAGCTGCGTGCCGCGATAATGGCGTTCTACGACAAGTACGGTGTGTATCCGGGCGATGAAGCCAAAGCTGCAATCCCGCCTGGAACCGACGGAGAGGGCGATGGCGACGGGCAGATAGAATCTTCGGAGCAGTATGAATTGTTCCGCGATCTCCAGCTTGCCGGTCTAATCGGAGGGAGTTTCAATGGAAGCTCGGACCTTCCGAACCATGCGTTCGGGGATAATATATCCTTATACTGGATGGATCCCGGGCCGGGTTCAGCGAAACACTACTTCAGGTATTACAATCTGCCTGCGGAAGTATGCCTGGAAATCGATATGAAATTCGATGACGGTGTCTACAACACCGGCTCGATCGCGGCGAATGCTGATTACACCGCAGGAAATACCATCTCCTACTTCTATATCCGGTTCTAAGGGTATCCGCCGGGGAGGACGGCAAAAGTCCTTCCCGGATGGATGGCCCGCGCGGGAAGGAACCGATGAATACCACAATTTATCACCCGCGCGACGGCATGGATGATGAGTCTCAGGGTGGTTTTACACTCATCGAAGTTGCCATCGTGCTAGTTATCATAGGTATCATCGCCGGCAGCGGGATGTCTCTTTTCGGCACCCTTACGGAAAAAAAGACCCGGAACGAGTGCCGCGAATACATGGTTCTCGTAAAGGAAGCACTCCTCAGCCATGTGAATATCAACGGCTTCCTGCCCTATGCGTCAGATGATACGGACGGGATCGCCGATGACGGTGAAACCAGCGGATATCTGCCTTATGTGGATCTGAAACTGAAGCCGGTGGACAGTTATAACCGGGTCCTGAAGTATGAAATAAACGGATTATTGGTGACAGACAAACAGACAACGTGCAATGCGCTGTCAAATGGATTGAGTGCGGATCCGGCTATCGTTGATTCCGATGGGTCGACGGTTTCGATACCGGTTGCGGCCGTACTGGTCAGCGCCGGACCGATGGATGCGGATTCAGATGGTGATGTTTTCGATATAGTCGAAGGTGCTTACGAGGGGGACAATACTTCGGGAAATCCGAACTATATCCGTCATCCGGAAATCGACACCTTCGACGATCTCGTGCTTTACATCAGTGAAGGAGAACTTTACGGCTCTGCCGGCTGCTCGGGTATCCTTACCTGGACAGTCAGTATCGTTAACAATAGCGGTCAGGAGGTATTTCTGCACAACGTAACCTATCCGTCGAAACTAGTGTGTTCGGGACGAATCGATGATGGAGAAACGAAATCATTCAAAGTCGAGGATGGTGAGGCAATAGAGCTTAAAGACGGAATCGACTATCTATCCAGCTCCCACGTCGATTCTTCCCCGAATAATACTCCCCAGGTGATCAGTTCAGATATAACGCTTATATCCATTCCATGAGTTCCAACCTGCCGGATTATAGATCTTCCCGGGTAACTGCTGACACCGGTATAAGAATCTCAATCAAGTTATAATGCTTCTGAAACGGACGGAAGATCTTCTGTGTTCCGGGTTAATATGTCTGACCGATTTCGCTTATGACATCGTAGAGCGGCAGCAGTATCGACAGGATGATGAGACCGAAGATACCGCCTAGGAGGACCACCGTGATCGGTTCCAGTGCACTGAGCAGGGCTCCGACTGTTTTCTTGACCTCCTCGTCATAATATTCACTCAAACGCATGAATGCACTGTCAAGAGTTCCCGTAGTTTCCCCGTTTCTTACAGCACCGACCAGGAGAGGCGGAAATCCTCCGACATTTTCAAGCCCGTCAGCCAGGCTGCGTCCCTGCTGGATTTCTTCATAAGCCATGGCGAGCCTGCCTTCGAGAAACCTGTTTCCGAGAACACTGTCTGCAAGGATACTGAAAATACCGCTCATCGACATGCCTGATTCATACATGGTTGCGAAGTTGCGGCTGAACCGTGTAAGGGCAATATTGGATGTGATGCTTCCGATTAAAGGAATTTTCAGAATGATCCAGTGTATAAGGACGCCTCCCCGCGGAGTTCTATGAACGAACCACAGGATGATCGGAACAGCCAGGGCGACCAGAAATAGTTTAATCCAGTTTCCCTGCACGAAAATACTTGTCGTCAGCACAAGTTTGGTTATACCCGGAAGGTCTATCCCCATCTCGGTGAGAACTGTGGCCATTTGCGGGAGCACATAACCTATCCATACTGCTATCACACCGAGTATGGCAGTGAAAATGAAAGACGGATATATAGCAGCTCTCTTTATGATAGCGGTTATTTCCTCTTTCCATTCGAGGAATTCGGCGAGATCTTTTATGCTTTTCGGGAGAACGCCGGATTTTTCTCCCAGTTTTATTATACTGAGGTCGAATTTGTGAAACACATCGGGAAACCTTTCCAGTGCCTCGTGCAGAGAATTCCCTCCCTCGACTGCAACGCGAACCTCGTTTATAATAGCTCGAAGCGGCTTCGAGGGCAGCACCTTCGCATTCTCATCCAGGGCGGAAAGAACCGGCAGGCCGAGATCAAGAGTCTGGGCAAGTCTGTGGTAGAATTCTATCAGCATCCTTCGTTTGATCCCGGAACCACCCGGTAGAAGGGACCTGCGACTTTCTCTGTTGCGTTTTAAGGTAATGAGAGTGAGCCCGCTTCTCTGAAGTCGCACTTCCACATCCGTTTCATCGAACGCGAATAAGTTACCACGTCGTACTTTTCCGGCATTATCTATAGCTCTGTATTTGAAACTAGGCATGGGCTACTACCCTGAAAACTTCTTCCATCGAAGTTATCTGCTGACTGACTTTTTTTAGCGCCTGGGGAAACAGCAGGATCGAACCCGCTTTTTGCATCGCATCCTCGATCTTGCTCCTCAGAGCGCCTGTAAAGATCTGCCCCTCGATTACATTGTCGACAAGAAGAAGCTCATATATTCCGGTTCTTCCGCGATAGCCCGAGTAATGGCAGTTTTCGCAACCTTTCGGCGTCAGAAGTTTGTCCGGCACCTCCAGCCCGCAGCTTTCGAAGAGTCGTTTTTCCTCCGCTGATATTTTTTTCTCTACGGCGCAAGAGCTGCAGAGACGTCGCAGCAACCGCTGGGCCACCACCATGGTTAATGCCGAAGCGAGCATGCTGGGGCTCACACCGAGATCGAGAAGTCGATTCACGGCTGAAGCAGCTTCGTTCGTATGAAGGGTGGACAGAACCAGATGCCCGGTTATCGATGCTCTGAGAGCGAGTTCCGCGGTCTCCTGATCACGGATTTCTCCGACCAGGATTATATCCGGATCCTGTCTCATCGCGGAGCGGATAGCACTTCCGAAGGTAAGGCCGGCCCTTGGGTTGACGGCACTCTGCCGCAGGGTGGGTATCTCGAATTCGATCGGATCCTCGATAGTCATGACACTCACGTTAGGACTGTTGATCGCCATCAGGGCGGAATAGAGCGTGGTTGTTTTTCCAGAGCCGGTAGGGCCTGCAGCGAGGATGAGTCCATACGGCCGATTGACATTCTGCAAAAATTTTTCGAGGTCTTCATCCTCGAAACCGAGATTCTTTATTTCGCCGACTACTTTGCTGTAAATCAGGAGTCTAAGAACTACTGTCTCACCGAGGTGGGTGGGAAAGGTCGATACCCGAAGCTCGAACTCGCCAACGCTTCCCTTAAACTTGATTCTACCATCGTGCGGGATGTTCGGATTCGAAATATCCATTTCACCCATAATCTTGAAGCGCGTAGTGAGAGCCTGGTAGAACCGTATCGGGAAGAGGTACTTCTGATACAGAACACCATCTATACGGTAGAAGACACGCACCAGGTTGCTGTCAGGGACGACATGAATATCGCTCGCCTGGAGGAGATATCCCTTTTCGATGAGCAGGTCGGCGAGCAGAACGATCTGGTTTTCCTCGAAAGGAGAAGCGCCGACGCCGAGCCTCGAGATTTCTTCGATGTCGGTGTCTATGGTCAGGGCCGTTTTGTAATAGAGGTCTATTGCATTAAGGACCCATTCTTTAGGAGCGACGAAGTTCTCGATCCTGCTTGCGGTCATCCTTGCTAATTTGTCTCTGGTCAGTACATCGAAAGGATTAGCGGTTGCAGCCTTGATGACGCCGTCTTCCTGTGCGAACGGAAAAATTTTGAATTTACTTACGAAGGCATACGGAATTTTCGAAATCAGACTGAAATCGACGTCCACTGAATCCGTGTCGAGCACCTTGGCTCCCGACTGAACGGCGATAGCCATCTGGAGATTCTCGTCGGTGACCCAGTCGAGGCGGAGCAGTACCTCACCCAGCATCGCACCTGTTTTTCGGGCTTCCAGTGCAGCCATCTCGAGCTCGTCCCGGGAGATGAAGCCCATCTCCACGAGGATATCGCCGAGTCGGCGTTTCTTCTTTCTCGTGATGATTGGAGCTGCTGTGGTTTCGTCAGTCATGGTTCACCTGTCATCAAAGGTTCAAGTAAGCTGGTCAACCGTACGAAGAATACTTCCCGGAGGGATGTGAACACTTCAATCTTCGCCGGTTTTCCATTTCTGGGAATATCTTACAGTCTATTTGCGGAAGCGCCATATTCTACACCCCGGCTGCATTACAAATAAACGGCGAACAACTCGATTTCTGGAGGACTATCTTGCTGAATAAAACCGGGTTGGAATTCTTTCATTTCAGAATCACTGAATAAAGAATTGATGGATACTTATCCTTTTCGAATTCCCTGAAAACTAAAACCGTCCCGTCCGTCTCTGATAAGAGGCGATTTTTACTGAAAGCTCCTCCGGATCTCTCGCTCTTGCCACTGCATCCTTAGCCATGATTTTATCAGCCTCGATCAAATCGTAGAGCCAGGCATCCAGGCTTTTCATTCCGAACTTGGAGCCCGTCTGAATATCCGAATCGATTCGGTATGTTTTGTTTTCTCGAATAAGGTTCTGGATTGAAGGAGTGGTGACCATGATTTCGAAGGCGGCTGCTATTCCGGAGCCGTCCTTTGTGGGTATGAGCAATTGAGAGAGCACCGCGAGAAGGGTTGATGAAAGCTGAGTTCTGACCTGGTCCTGCCTGGAGGAAGGGAATACATCGATAATCCTGTCTACAGTTCGCGCCGCGCCTGTCGTATGAAGAGTGGCAAAAACGAGATGGCCCGTTTCTGCGGCTGTTATTGCTGCTTCCATAGTCTCCAGGTCTCGCATTTCGCCCACGAGGAGTACATCAGGATCTTGGCGCAGAGCGCTCCTGAGAGCATCAGCGAAACCTGAGACATCCTCCCCTATCTCCCGCTGCGTAACAAGACTCCGATTGTGTTCGTGGTAATACTCGATCGGGTCTTCGATAGTGATGATATGAACACTCCTGTTTGCGTTAATCTCGTTTATCATGCTTGCCAGGGTCGTCGATTTGCCGCTCCCCGTGGGTCCTGTGACAAGGATCAGGCCTCGAGGTCTGGTAAGTAGAGCCCGCACGCTCTCAGGGAGTCCTATTTCGTTCAGCGAAAGGATTTTAGATGGAATACGTCTCAACACCAGGCTGTACGCGCCTTTCTGCTTGAAGGCCGATACCCTGAACCTGGCTCCGCCGGCGAAGGTGAATCCAAAATCGGTGCTTCCTGATGTTTCAAGCTGTGACCGGTGGTTCGAGTCTGAAATGGCGGAAACAACAGCTTCAGTGTCCGAGGGCGATAGTACCGGCTCGTCCATGGGTTTCAGGGAGCCGGCTGTACGGATTACAGGCGGCTTCCCCACAGAAAGATGAAGGTCCGAGGCATCGGACGATATGGTCTGCTCCAGGAGCTTGTCCAGATCCTTAGCGTTCAAGGATATCCCTTATGTGCAAGGAGCATGCGTTACCGCATGCTCCAGCGGGTTTTGCTCAACAGAAATCGTCCCGGCAAGGACGGTGACATTCTTAAAAGAGTATATAGAGGGAAGAAACTGTTGAACCTGCTGTATAATCCCCGCTGCCGGCGATAGAACCGGTATTGTAGACCCCGTCATCGAGCTTCATGTCGATTTCCAGGCATACTTCCGCCGGCAGATTGTAAAATCTGAAGTAGTGTTTGTAGGAGCCGGGACCGGGATCGAGCCAGTATAGTGTTACGTTATCTCCGAATGAATGGGTGGGAAGATCCGAACTGCCGTTGAAGCTGCCCCCTATAAGACCGGCAAGCTGCAGATCGCGGAACATCTCGTATTGTTCCGAATATTCGATCTGCCCATCGTTATCACCTTCGGTGTCTGTCCCCGGAGGGATGGCGTCTTTGGATTCGTCACCCGGAAAAACGCCGTACTTATCGTAGAACGCCATTATCGCCGCACGGAGTTCATCCGCCTGTTTTATCACCCTCATGGATTTGGCGTTCTGTATCATCGCCTGTCCCTTGAGGATACCCCCGATCAGAAGGCCGATGATAACCATAACTATGGCGACTTCAACCATGGTGAACCCAGCCTGAATTCCTCTCGGTTTTCTTTTCATGTTTCTTCTCCTTTGCTGGATTGACGGGATCCAGGATACAAAGATACCTGAACCGCATCGGCTCGTAATATTACATTACTCCGATGCCTGCCGGATACTCGGATACTACTGCATTCAATATCGTCCGAGGAGACATGGATGTTGAGTAATTACAGGCACAAATTGTCGAATAATACACCCCCGATATGATTATTTATCCTCTGTTGTCGGTGGACGTTTTACACGCACCTGGTTGCGCCCCTGTCGTTTGGCGGAATACAGCGCCTGGTCCGCGGCTTCGATGACTGCGCTTCCCGTCAGCATCCCCTCGGCGAACCCGGCTACACCGATACTCACGGTGACGCGGATATCAGTCTCTTCTTCATGGGTGAACGTATTGATTTCGATGGTTCTCCGGAGTTTTTCAGCAATTATCGCCGCTCCTTTCAACATCGTTTCCGGGAGAATGACTACAAACTCTTCACCGCCGTACCTGGCTACGAGGTCGGATTTTCTTGTCGACTTTTTCAGTAATGATGCAAGTTGTCTCAGAATAGAATCACCCGTCCGGTGCCCTTTTGTATCGTTGAAGGATTTGAAATGATCTATATCCATCATCATTAGAGACAGTGGACGTTTGTACCTCAAATGCTGATTGACCTGGTGTTCCAGAAATTCTTTGAAGAACCGGTGATTGTATATACCCGTTAAACCATCCCTGTCCGCCAGGTTCTGCAACATCCTGTTTCGTTCGGCGAGTTCGGCGCTCAAACGGTCGAGCTCCTTGTTCTTTTTTCCCAGTTCTTCCATGGCGGTTTTAAGCTCGCGATACATTCCGTCGTATTGAATATTCATACGACCAAGCTCGCGGTTTGCTTCGTTGAGGATTTCGGTATAGTTCCGTGTCGAAACACCGGTCAGTTGAAATCCTGCAGCCGCCGAATCCATTTCCGAGGAGATTGCGTTGAGGAGTTTCTCCGAATCAGGGGTATTGATTCCGTAATACGATTCGACCTCCTGCTGGAACCTCGAAATCCCGATGCTCTTGCTCCAGCCATAGAAAATGTCGGCCGCCAGTCCTCCCAGATAGGTGAGTCTGCAAAGCTCGTGTAATTTGTCACCCGGTTCGCCGGGGAATGAGCCGGGAGCGTGGTGGCAGGAAAGAGGGATTGAAATGGTGTCGGGAAGATTCCAGCGCTCGGCGATTTTCCCCCCTGCATCGACGTGGTTGATACCGAGAATTCGCTCTTCCACGGTCGTCAGCGCAACCGCATGATCCTCCGCCTCATTGAATATTTCCGAGTATTCTTTCGGGAAACAATGGAAAAGGATGAAAATACCGATATCGGCCAGCAGGCCTGACGAAAAAGCTTCTTCGTCGACGGCCAGGTTTTTCCATTTACTGATCAAGCGGGCGGTCACCGCAGTACAGAGGGCGCTTTCGATTATCCTCTGGTGCCTTTCATCATCTTTATTTTCCATGGCCCCGAGGACGGACGCGGCCAAGGCCAGGTTCCTTACGGACCGGGCGCCGAGAATCACCACACCTTGTTTGAGGGTCGCGACCTCTCCTGAAAGACCGTAATATTGCGAATTTACTACCTTAAGCACCCGGGAGGAAAGTGAGAGGTCCTTGGTGATCTCCTGAGCCAGGTCATCCATTGAAAAGTCTTCTTCCAGGGCCAGCTCCATTACCTTGAGGGCTACTGCGGAAGGAGCAGGGAGGTCCTCGGTCTCTTCAATAGTTTTGAGTATCTGATCGATCATAATCCGTACCGTTGAAATTGTAACTGTCGGCAGGTCGTCATTCGTGTCGGAGAAGCTCCTTAAAGGTCCTTAATATAAGGAGTAATGAAAATAACCAGTTCCCTGCTTTCCTCCACGTCCTCGAAATGACTCAGGAGCTGCTTTATCCCGGGGATACTGGCCAGCAGGGGCAGGCCGTTACGGTTGAGCTGTTTCATCTGGCTTATGAGACCTGCAAGCACGATAGATTCTCCTTCTCTTACCCGGACCGTTGTCGCAAGCTCCTGTAAATCGATTACCGGATTGGAAACCGATTGTGTAGTTGTGATTGAAGTCGGAATATCCACATCCTCGTAACCTTGAATCCGGGTGATGGTAGGTACGATATGGAAGGTGATTACGCCGTCTGCGGATATGTGCGGCGTAAGGCCCAGTTGAAGACCCAGAACGGCTCGTTTTATAGATGTTCCGTAGGTGATGAATCCTGTTTCCGGATCCCTGTCGACACCGGTTATATCTCCGTAAGGAAACTGGTAACCTACCGTCATAATAGCCGGTTGCCCGTTCATAACAGAGATATGCGGATTGGACAGGACAGTAACATCCCCACGGTTGCCCAGGAAATCGAGAACCATATTGAAACGGAACTCATCGGCAAGAACGATCGAACTGCCGCTGTTAACTGAAAAGCCCGAACCGGTTGCGAGATTGCCCGAATCGTTCCGGATGCCCAAATCGAGGGATGACCAGTCGATTCCATACTTGTATGTGTTGCTCAAACGGACCTCGAGAATTTTGGCTTCAATGAAGACCTGGCGATGCAGCATTTCAGAGATATTGTCGAGAAGCCGCACCATCGCTTTGACCCGCTTGGGCGTATCTTCCATGTAGATTATCCCTGCGCTCTTGCTGATCTCAAGGATCCCGTCTTCGGATTTAAGGCCTTGAAGAGCTTTCGAAATCCCGGTCCAGATATTCCCATCCTCGCCCTTCCTCTCTGTCTTTACCTTGAAAGTCCCTGTCACGCCGGATTGTTCGACCCCGGATGCCAGCATGTCGCCGCCTACTTCCACCGTCGTTTCGGCCGGTAGGTTCAGATAGTCGAAGTGATAGATCCTCTCTTCGAACCTTGTGACTATGAGTTTGTTATCGGTTATTGTCCATGCATAGCCTGCTCCGCCGGTGATTGCCATGTCAAGCGATTCTTCCAGGCTGACATCGAACAATGTGACTGTTACTGGACGGTTTGTAACGATCTCCGGTTCGAGAGCGAGGCTCAGACCCGTACCGGATATCAGCGACTGAATGATCTGAAGCAGCGGGGCCTTGTCGAATACCATCGAATAACGCCGGAGGTTATTTTTATTTGTTTCCTCAACACTTACATCGACAACAACATTCATCGGTGAATCGGCAAGCGCCAGCGTGTCAACTTCCGTCTTCAATATTTCTATCGGACAGGGACCTTCAAGCTTGGTTAGTTCGGCTCTGCGGAGATTCGTTGTTGAGCATCCGCCCATAAGAAGTTGGAATAGAATAGTTGAAATAACTATCCACGTTTTGAGAATGGTTTTCTGGTGCATCTTTACCTCTTTACCTCCGAAATATTCCTATTTATTCCTGAAAGCGTAACTCCTGATCAGAGCGAACATCGCTATAGTTTTATTTACCTGAATTCCATGTTGAAAACGCTACGCTGGGTAATTCAAGGAATACCATTTCCCCACCTTTTGAGAGGGTAACTCCGTTGTCCTGGATCGTTTCGACAATGAATCCGTTGATAGTGCCGCCCTGCTCGACTGTTTTGTTTTCGATCAAGGCGATTCCCTTGGGGTTTCCCCCCGGTTCGGTAGACCAGATAATGCCTGACAGTTTCGGAATTTTTTGTGAAACCGTGCGGGTGTACTTCTTGGGAGCAACCGCGCCAACTTTGATAACCGGTTTTTTCTGTTTCGCGAAAATGTTGGCTTTAAAAGCTTCGCTGATCAGTTCTATGTCCAGGTCGGCAAGAATTTGAAGGGAATCTGGGGTGAGCGACTCGAGGAATAAACATTTTTCCTGGATTTCCAGGATCTGCGGCGGAACAGTAGCCGGGGACTCCCTGAACAACTGTAAATAGGCGTTGGTGTTGAACACGGTCAGGGCCAGACCGGTCAGTAATATCAAACTAGTCGTCAGGTACTTCATGTTATTAAATGTGCTCGATTTTGATCGATTTACCGTAGAATCCTTTTATCTGAATATCTTTCAATTTCCCATATCCGTTCCCGTAAGGAGAGTGGTTTCGACTTGAAGATCGAGCAGGAAATCGATCACTCGCGCCTCCCTGTTGCTCATGGCCGTAAACGACTCGAAGGCTACAAACGGATACTCGTTTTCAAGTTGCTCTAAAAAACGAAAACCGTTGTGTGCGGCGGTGGAAAAAACTATTTTTAATCTGATAGACGTATCCCCTGGATCTTTCGGCTTGAATTCGGTCAAAATATCCCGGATACTCGATTCGACGGATGTTTTGAATATCAACTCTTCTATAGCTAGCATTCCGAGCTCAATCGACGGGATCCCCATTGTATATTCGCTGGTCTCCTTGACAGCTTTTTCCATAAGCTCTTCATGAATATCGAAAAAACCTATAACTTTGCGACGGGTTTCACGCTCCTGTCCAGCCTCTCTAATCTTGAATGCTGCATTTACATTCAGCGATGTGAGTATAACCGCAAGGATCCATACGGTTCCCAGCACGATCCATCTCCTGACAACCGGGTCTTTCACTTGATGCCGAACTCCATCTCGATATCATAACCACGGGCAACCGATTTCTGTGAGGTAGTTGAACCATCGATTTCCGGTCGGGCGATTTTCAGGTCGTTCAAAGTAACGTCTCCGCTACCCGGCACGGAATCATGCAGTTTTTCTAAGAACTGAACGAGGTTTACATGAAGTTCATCGGTATCTTTTGCGTCAAAAGTGCTCTTGATCACAACCGTCACCGGTTCTTCAATGTTAATTTTCAATTCGCGGAGCCAGGCGTTTTTCGGAATGGAGGTTGAGATCCGTTTTGTCAGGGAAACGGGATCAGGTCTGTTCTTCTGATCTATAACGAAATCCACTGCGCTTTTAAACTTCAACAGGTCTTCGTTTCTCTGTTCGAGAGTCTTTTCTCCGGTCCCGGGGAGTGAAGAGCGTGCAACAGCTTCAATCTGGCGAAGCTGCAGTAGCTCCATTCCCAGAACTAAAACGAGCACCAGACCTATGAATATGCCTGCTTTCTGAGTAGGCCTCCACTCCAGTTCCCGCTGCCGAATCCTGTGTGATAATCCGGCGATGTTTACAATCTTTCCCCTCTTTATAAAACTCAGAGTTGTCTCAGTATTGGAGAGACTGGGCAGATCGTTGAATGAGGTTGATAAAGAGGGGTCCTCGCATATATTTACGACATCCGATTCAAGGTGTTCGGAAAGCACATCCGTCGCGAGCGTTTTCTCTTCGCCGGAGGATGCGAGGTAGAAGGTTGAAATATCCGATTTCGTCTTCTGCGCGTACATATGCATCGATTGGGTGACTTCATAAATAATTTCATCGTAATCATGCCCGCCGCCGGCTTTTTGCTCGGGGAATGCCGTGAAGCGCGAAAAGAGAAATCGTCCCTGGTCGAAAAAATACTGGCAGCAGCCATCTTCGTTAAAATATAAAAGGGCGGAACCGTCAGCGGCGAAATCCGGAATGGCATTGCCGAGTTTCTGCTCCCAGAGAAGCGCGCTGGATGTGATCCTGAATGGAGGTAATCCGATTTTAGTCAATCTATCAAACAAAGCGAACGCGGCAGGTTCTTGGAGAAACGAAGTATGGATGCTGTTTTCTCCCAACTCATTCTGGAAAGAAGAACAGGTAAAAAAGTTGCGGATTTCGGGGATTGCCGGGAACTCGGACAGAAGTTTCCTTGAAATGAAAACATCTACGATATGTTTTTTTATGGATTGAAGATTGTAAAAGGAGGTTCCGATCCAGTAATCGGGAACAATCAGAAGAGACAGTTGTTTTTTCTTCCGGATGGGAGCAGGGATTTCAGCAGCCTCGAAACTACCCGACAGGACATTCTCGAGAGGAACGGAAATGAGTTCTTTCCAAACCTTGTGCCTCCCCGGCTCGTGGAAAAGCAGGTTATTTTTTTCAACTATGCATGTGAGCATCGATGATTCCGTTATATTCTTGCTGTAGTCGATATTATGGCCCGGTCAGCACCGCTGTGCGCCGGCAGGAACGTTTCATAGCAGTTTTCGGCAATAGACCTAAAAACTTGAGTTTGGGTCGCTCTCGTGTCCAAGATATACGGGATAGTTAAAGCACTTCCCTTAAATTCCGATTAACCGGATGTAGACCTGTCCGAAACAGTCTTTCCAAGGAGAGGAATCATGGAACTTTTCGACAGCAAAGGCGACTCCGACAAGGGCGTAGGGGTTGAAACCACGAATTCCGAAGTAGAATCGAAAACCTCATCCGAACCTGATTCAGCCGCCGGGGAACCTCTGGATGGCGGGAGTCTCGTATCTCTGGTGACGAAAACCCAGGATACAAGCCGGTACATGGATCTTCACTGGGAAGGCAACATGGAGGAATACCTCCAGATGGTGCTCGAAAATCCAACTATAACACGCACGGCATTCCAGCGGATTTACGACATGATCATCGAGCACGGCGTCGAGGAATATACCGACACCAAAGAAAAGATCATCAAGTACAAGTTCTTCGATGACCCCTTTACCGAAGGGCAAGATGCCGTCTTCGGCTTGAATCGTTCCCTCATGGCGCTGGTGAATGTTTTTCGGTCCGCCGCCCGGGGATACGGTTCAGAGAAGAGGGTAATCCTTCTGCATGGCCCCGTGGGGAGTTCGAAGAGCACAATCGTGCGGATGCTCAAGAAGGGAATCGAGCTGTATTCCCGTTCCGACACCGGTGCATTGTATACATACAAATGGTTAGTGGAGGATGAAGCCGGTAATCCCATAGAAGAACCCTGTCCCATGCATGAAGACCCTCTCCACCTTCTCCCGCCGGATGCGAAAAAGGAGGTTCTCGATAAACTGAACGAAAATCTCGATAAAGAGAAACATATCAGTATCGAGGGAGGATTGTGCCCCTTCTGCCGCCATTATTACCAGGTTTTCATGAAAAAATACGAAGGCGACTGGAGTAAGCTCATCGAACATATACGGGTCAACCGGCTTCTGCTTTCCGAGCAGGACAGGAGAGGTATCGGGACATTCCAGCCGAAGGATGAAAAGAACCAGGATTCCACCGAGTTGACAGGCGACATCAACTACAGGCGGATCGCCGAGTACGGTTCCGATTCAGATCCCCGGGCGTTTAATTTCGACGGTGAATTCAATATCGCAAACAGGGGAGTCATCGAATTCGTTGAAGTGCTGAAACTCGACGTAGCTTTTCTATATGATCTGCTGGGAGCTTCGCAGGAACATAAGATAAAACCGAAAAAATTCGCCCAGACGGATATCGATGAGGTGATTATCGGTCACACGAACGAACCGGAATACAAAAGGCTGCAGAGTAACGAGTTCATGGAAGCCCTTCGAGACAGAACCATCAAGGTCGATATACCGTATATCACCAAGCTGGAGGACGAAATCAACATCTACCGGAAGGACTACAACACAGACAGTGTAAAAGGTAAGCATATTGCGCCGCATACCATCGACCTGGCCGCCATGTGGGCGGTTTTGACCAGGCTGGAGGATCCGAAGAAGGCGCAACTCAGCTTGATGCAGAAACTGAAGCTCTACAACGGGAAATCGCTTGTAGGGTTTACCGAAGACAATATCCGGGAGCTGAAGAAAGAAGCCAAACGCGAAGGGATGGAAGGCATCTCTCCCCGGTATATCCAGGACAAGATTTCCAATGCCCTCGTCCGGGAGACCGGAGAGGAGTGCATCAATCCTTTCATGGTGTTGAACGAGCTCGAGAGAGGGCTCCATCATCACTCGCTTATCACCTCGGAGCAGCAGATCAAGAAGTACGAGGAGCTGATCACACTCGTCAAGCAGGAGTACGAAGACATCGTCAAGAATGAGGTGCAGAGAGCGATCTGTGCGGATGAAGAGGCCATAAAGCGGTTATGCGCCAACTATGTAGACAACATAAAAGCTTATACTCAGAAAGAGAAAGTTAAGAACAAGTACACCGGGCAGGACGAAGAGCCTGATGAACGCCTGATGCGCTCGATCGAGGAAAAGATTGACATACCGGAGTCGCGTAAGGACGATTTCAGGCGGGAAATCATGAACTATATCGGCGCTCTCGCGGTGGATGGCAAATCATTCGATTACCGGACGAACGAACGGCTTCATAAGGCGTTGGAACTGAAACTGTTCGAGGATCAGAAAGATTCCATCAAACTTACGACACTGGTTTCAAGCGTCGTCGACAAAGAAACCCAGGAAAAGATAGACGTTGTAAAGAATCGCCTCATCAGGAACTACGGATATTGCGATGTCTGCGCAACCGACATACTCAATTTCGTGTCGAGTATCTTTGCCAGGGGCGACGTCAAGAAATAACCCCGTGGTTTCTACCGTTACCCGGTAATCGAAGTCGAGTCGAAGCGTAATTTCGTTGAAACCGGGTCCGGTTTCCTTTTCGGACGGAGCGCCAGATGGAAACTGCCAGACTGAAAAAAATCGAAAGGGACGTCAACCGTTTCAGGCAGATTGTCCGCGGGAAAATCCGTAAAGATCTCCGCAAGTATATGAGCAGCGGCGAATTGATCGGGAAGCGGGGCAAGGAGCTTGTCAGTATCCCGATACCCCGGATCGACATTCCCAGGTTCAAATACGGCAAAAATGATGAGCAGGGGGTCGGCCAGGGAGACGGCGAAGACGGTCAGCAGGTCGATGGTGAAAGCGGGGCCGGAAGCGCCGGGGATCAACCCGGCGAGCATATGCTTGAAACGGAGGTTACTCTCGAAGAGCTGGCCGATATCCTGGGTGAAGAGCTGGAACTGCCGCGGATCGAACCCAAGGGCAGACGTAATATCTCGAGCACCAAGCTCAAATATTCCGGTATATCGAAGGCCGGGCCCGAATCGCTCAAGCATTTCAAGCGGACATTCAAGCAGGCTCTCAAACGTCAGATTATCACCGGACTCTACGACCCCAGGCAACCAAGGGTGGTGCCTATTCGGGAGGATGTGCGGTACCGTTCATGGAAAGAGTGGCGGCAGCCGCAGAGCGCCGCGGTGATTTTCTACATGATGGACGTTTCGGGGTCGATGGGAGCTGAGCAGAAGGAAATCGTCAGGCTGGAAGCATTCTGGATCGACACCTGGCTGAAATCGCAGTACAACGAACTCACCACAAGGTACATCATTCACGATGCGGCGGCCCGTGAAGTGGATGAACATACTTTCTATCATACGAAAGAAAGCGGCGGCACCCGGATCTCCACCGCCTATTCGGTGGCTCTCGATATCGTCCACCGCGAGTATCCGCCGGATGAATGGAATCTCTATTATTTCCATTTTTCAGACGGTGACAACTGGGGCGGCGGAGATACGGAGAAATGCATCGAGCTGCTTAAAGGCGATATCCTGACACATGCCAATCTTTTCTGCTACGGTCAGGTCGAAAGTCCTTACGGATCGGGGCAGTTCATCAAGGATCTTCATCGCAATTTCGAGGAGGAAGAAAACCTGGTGACATCCGAGATCAAGAACAAGGACGGTATTTACGATTCGATCAGGACGTTCCTCGGGAAAGGCAAATAGGGCATGATGAAACTGCCGACCGAGATCAAAGAGGCGAAATACGAGATCGAGAAATACGCTGAGGAATTCGGGCTCAATTTTTTCCCTGTTATCTTCGAAATGCTCGATTACGAGGAAATCAGCGAAACTGCGGCTTACGGCGGGTTCCCGACCCGGTATCCCCACTGGCGGTTCGGGATGGAATTCAACCAGCTTCAGAAAAGCTACTCGTACGGTCTACATAAAATCTACGAGATGGTGATCAACAATGATCCCTGTTATGCATACCTGTTGAAGAGCAACAATCTCGTCGATCAGAAGCTCGTAATCGCACATGTTTACGCCCACTGTGATTTTTTCAAGAATAACTACTGGTTTTCAGAAACAAACCGGAAAATGATCGATGAGATAGCGAACCATGCTTCGCGAATCCGCGAGTACCAGGATAGATACGGGGTCGAGGTGGTGGAGGATTTTGTCGATGCGTGTCTCTCCATCGACAACCTGATAGATCCCCACTCCCTCGGAACGGAGGGCCATGATTTCAAGGAAAACATGGCCAACGACAATACTCCTGTTGATATCAAGAAACTCAAGAGCAAGGATTATATGGATTCCTTCATAAATCCGAAGGAATATCTCGATGATCAGAAAAAGGCGATCATAGAAAAGAAGAAAGAGCAGCAGCGGTTCCCCGGCGAACCTCAGCGGGACGTTCTTCTTTTTCTTCTGTCCAATGCGCCTCTTGCCGGCTGGCAGCGCGATGTCCTCTCGATCGTCCGTGAAGAATCGTACTATTTCGCCCCCCAGGGCCAGACTAAAATATTAAATGAAGGATGGGCTTCTTACTGGCACTCGGTAATCATGACCCGCCGATGCCTTTCCGACAGCGAGATCATCGACTTCGCGGATCATCATTCGGGAACCATGGCGACGGCTCCGGGAAGGCTCAACCCCTACAAACTCGGTCTGGAGCTATTCCGGGATATCGAGGATCGCTGGAATAAAGGCAGGTTCGGCCTCGAATTCGAACGATGCGACGATATTACGGAAAAACGTAACTGGAATAAAAAACTCGGCCTCGGGAGAGAGAAGATTTTCGAGGTTCGGCAGCTGTACAACGATGTAATGTTCCTCGACGAATTCCTGACCGAGGATTTCTGCCGCGAGAAGAAGCTTTTTGTATATTCTACAAATGCACGGACCGGCGTACAGGAAATTACCACGAGGGAATTCAAAGCTGTAAAAGAGCAGGTGCTCTTCTCCCTCACCAACTTCGGGCAGCCCGTGATTCATGTCGCGGATGGAAACTATGATAACAAGGGAGAGCTGCTGCTGTCTCACCAGCACACCGGCGCCGACATTAAAATCTCTGAAGCGAGAGAAACGATGATGAATATCGAGAGGATCTGGAGCCGGCCGGTAGTTCTCGATACGAAAATAGACGGCAAGGATACCCTCTTCCGGTACGACGGCAAGGAATTCACCCGCACCTGAGGTTGAAAGACTGCGCCAGTTTTTAATTTGCGGTTTCCCTCTGTAATACTTCCCATCCATCCTCGATTTACTGATTATAGTTTCATCCCACATATGCATCTCCCATACCAGTTCTAAATCAGCTCTTCAATCTGGCGGCTGATTCTGCGAGCCAAAGCGCATCCGGTAGATCTTCATGTTTGCTCCTTGAATTCGACAGTCAATCCGGGGTATAATGTCTATACTGAATTTTTCTCTTAATGAGACCAGGGATCAGGTGCTTTTAGCCGGGAGGGAAGCATGATGCGTCTCATGATGACTTTGGGATTCATTATGATGGTCGCTGCAGCGGGATTCGGATCGATTATATCCGTACCCGAGGATTATCCGGAAATACAGTTGGCTATCGATGCTTCGGCGGCCGGCGATACGGTGCTCATTCACCCGGGCACATATTCCGAGTATAATATCGACTTTTCGGGGAAGCCGATTCTTGTTACGAGTTTGAACCCGGAGAACCGGGATATTGTCAGGTCAACCATTATTGATGGAGGCAACCTGGGGAGTGTCTTCTATTTTCATTCAATGGAAGACACCACTAGTGTTCTCGCGGGGCTGACGATAACAAGGGGATATGCCGTAGAAGGCGGCGGTGTTTTATGCGACGAGAGCGCGTCACCATCCATCACCGGCTGTTTCTTTACCGGGAACAGCGCCGACAACGGCGGCGCATTGGCCTGTTACAAATACAGCTTCGCGCGGATATACGATTGTATTTTTTCCGAGAACAGCGCGGATGATAACGGCGCGATCATCTGTTATCACAGTTCTCCGATTATCGACGGCTGTACGGTCAGGAATAATGACTGCGGTTCCGGCGGAGGAATCACCTGCCTTTCCAATTCCACTCCGACCATATCAAACACCACGATCAGCGGAAACAATGCTTTTGACGGGGGCGGAGTATGTTGCCGGGATAATTCTTCGCCGATCATAACATACTGCACTATTTCCGGAAACTTTGCTTCGGATGACGGAGGGGGAATACACTGTAACGATCATTCTTCACCGTTCATAAGCCGCTGCGTCGTTTCCGGAAATGAAACGGTCGACGACGGAGGAGGTATCTATTGCTTTGAGGATTGCTTCCCGGAAGTGGAAAACTCCGTACTCAGCGGAAACATCAGCGGCAGCGCGGGCGGCGGCGGATACCACAACGAATCCTCCCCGGTTTATCGTGCCTGCATCGTTTTGAACAATTCAGCAGAATACGGGGGAGGGTTTTACTTCAGCTCCTGCACGACATCTGTCGAGAACTGCATCCTCACGGGGAACACTTCCGGGAACTATGGAGGTGGAATCCGCTGTTTTGATAGAGCTGACATTACGTTCAGCAATTGCACTGTCACGGGAAATTCAGCCGGAAACGGCGGTGCAATAGCCGCCGACGATTCCTCCCCCATCGTTTATAATTCAATCTTATGGGGCAACTCCCCGGACGAGATTTTCGTCAATAATGGGAACCCGGAGGTTCTATACAGCGATATCGAAGGAGGCTGGACGGGCCAGGGAAATATCGATGCCGATCCCTTCTTTGTGAACTTCCTTGGTTTCGACTATCTACTTCATTTTCCTTCCCCTTGCATCGACTCCGGCGATCCCGGGCTCGAAGACCGTTTATACGACCGGCATCATCTTTGCCCGCCTTGGTATATAAACGGCGCGCGATCGGACATGGGTGCATACGGCGGTCCGGGCAATATCCTCTGGGTCAGGCACTAGCCGGGATTTTACTGGTATCAGGTCCAGACGGGCGGCCTCTAACAGATTGACATCGCGGACTGTCGATTGTAGGTTGGAGTATCCGAATCGGTGCGGCAGCTATCCGGGGAGAATAACGTGAAACTTTCGAAAATCCGCGACCTGCTCGATCTCGATCCGTTGAATACGGTGTTCGATGTCGAGATAACGAGAGGGTTCGTCTCCGACATGGTCAGCGATACGATGGCCTGCGCCAAGGCAGGCTCAATATGGGTTACGGTCCAAATCCACAAAAAGGTAATAGCTTCGGCAAACCTGGTCGACATTCCGGCCGTGGTGATAACCCAGGGGAAACGGCCCGAAGAAGATGTTATCAAGCTTGCGGATAAGCTGGGAATAACGATCCTGTCGACACCACTGGAATCGTTCGAGCTCGTAGGCAGAATGTACCTGGCAGGAATTCGCTGATAGAGCGAGAGTCTTCCGAAACCCCGATCCCGGGGAAGGACTGCCTGGTAAACGGTACCGTATCGGTCCTTCCCGTTTGAAACAACTTTCCGGTATCCGTCTCAGACATGCCGGCTGAACTCAACCAGTCGAATTCGATCCGAAGGGGAACAACGTGGCCGGTGTGAGAAATTCGAGCGGTAAACAGGTTCTCGTCAGGAAAAATTACACGCTTTCCGGTAAAGATTTCGACCGTGCGGGTGATGCTTCCACGGCGATAAAATCCTTTCTGAAGCAGGTTCATATAGATCCGGATATCATCAGGCGGATCGCCCGGGCGAGTTTCGAAGCCGAGATGAACGTGGTCATGTACGCATATGAAGCCGTGATTACCTTCATCCTTACCCCTGAGAGTGTTCAAATACGCGTAAAGGACAAAGGGCCCGGCATACCGGACATCGATAAAGCGATGCGGGAAGGGTTCTCGACAGCCACGGAGGAGATGCGGGCAATGGGTTTCGGGCTGGGGATGGGGCTGCCGAATATCAAGCGGAATGCGGACAAGTTCCACATCGAATCGGATGTCGAAGAAGGCACGACAGTTGAGTTTCTTGTCTATACGAATTGAAGTTGAGCAGGAGAATGAAGCTCCTTTTCTCAAAATCTGATCTATGACCCGAACCGGGAGAAAGCCGGATTTATCAAAAGTTCGATAACGGAAGGGACGCTCCAGTGAGTGAAGGTGTATATTATCACTCCATCGAAATCAGGCCTTCCGCCTGTGCCGGCTGTTTGAGCTGCATGAGGATCTGCCCCACGAAGGCGCTGAGGGTGCGCGACGGCAAGGCGCGGATGTTGAGCGGACGATGCATCGACTGCGGCGAATGCATGAATGTCTGCAAGAACAGTGCAATCATACCGCTTACCGATACCTTTAAAATCCTGCCGAAGTTCGAGTATACCGTCGCACTGCCTTCCCCGGTGCTGTATACGCAGTTCAACATAGACATAGATCCTTCCGTGATCCTGGCCGGCCTGGCGAAAATCGGGTTCGACAGCAGTCATGATATTTCTCAGGCCTGCGAGGCTTACAATATTATCGTTCACAAATTCCTTGAAGAGCGAGGGGGTAACAGACCCCTGATATCCGCCACGTGCCCGACAATCGTTCGACTGATCCAGGTGAATTATCCGACCCTGACAGAGCATATCATCCCGCTGGAGGTGCCCCGGGAAATAGCCGCCCGATTCATCAGGGGGAAGTTGTCGGAGGAGCTTGGGATACTTCCCGAAAAGATAGGGGTCATCTATATAACCCCTTGTTCGGCAAAGATGATTTCGATCAAGCAACCCGCCGAAAAGGAACGCTCCGCGCTGGACGGGGCGATATCGATATCGGATATCTACAACAATCTCTATTCGACGCTGCTCGAGATGAAGAAAACCGGGGAAGTGGATGAAGTGCGGGATTACTCGACGTCGAAGCTTGGGTTGAACTGGGCGAGGGTCGGGGGCATGACCAGGTCGAGCAATCCTGAAAGATGGCTCTCAGTGTCGGGCTTGACGAATGTTTCATCCGTATTCGACGATATCGAGAACGGACGGATCAGAGATATCGATTTTATCGAGTGTTTTTCGTGCCTTGGAGGTTGCATAGGCGGCTCGCTGACGACGGAGAACGTGTACCTGGCCAGGAACAAACTTATTCAAATGGCGCAAAAACACAAAACCCCTGCAAAAAAAGAGAACGTGGAGTCAGCAGTCAGGCAGTTCAACGAAGGTTATTTCGACATGGAAAACAAGGTGCTTCCGCGAAGGCTCGTTACAGGAAGCCGCGATTTACTCGAGGCGGTCGAAAGGTTGAACAGAAAAGAAGAGATTCTGAAGAAACTGCCGGACATAGACTGCGGATTGTGCGGCGCTCCATGCTGTGAATGCCATGCCGAGGATATATCTTCAGGCCTGTCGGAAATTGAAGACTGCGTGTTTTCGTCGCCGGAGACGATTAAGAACCTCATGAAATTGTATCCTCCTCCGGAATTATGATTTTGACGCTCAACTGCCGGAAGAAACAACCCGGCAGCATGGAGGGCGCGGGCTCTATATCGGCCAGGGGAACGCGCCGTTCTTTAGTGTGCGGGTCTAAATTAATCATGATTAATTTAGACCCGCACACTTGGTTTCTGGTATTGTCGGGGCAATGATGCATGAGAGAAGCATGGACGGTGAAATGAGAGGACATCGATGACCGAGGCTTCCAGCGAAATCCTGAAGCGGTTCGGTATCCGGAGCTTCGAATACCGGAAACCGGATAAGGATTACGAAGGTCCTGTATTCGTCTGGGATATCGACAATACTTACCTGGTCACAAACCTGGCCAGCTGGCGAGAGATGCTGAAGATACCCTTCGAATCCGCCGACGAGAAGGTGAACGTATCGGGAACCGCGGCCCTTTTGAGAGCTCTCCAGAGAGGGGCGGCGTCTCCCGGCAGGGGAGCACCTTCAGAGGAGGAGGTTGAGGAGTATGAAGCGGCGGTCCGGGTGCCTCTCTACTTCATTTCCGCGTCTCCTCCGCAGTTGAGGAATGTCCTGCTTGAAAAGATGCACATGGACGGGTTCGAGCCGTTCGGCATGATTTTCAAGGATAATATCGGCAGTATCCGCAGAGGCAGGTTTTCTCTCATCAGGAACCAGCTCGCCTTCAAGCTTCTGGCCCTGGGTCTGCTCCGTTTTGAGGGGTTTTCGAAAGGAACCTTCTACCTTTTCGGCGATGATACGGAGTCGGATGCATTTATCTACACGCTGTTTTCCGACCTTTGCTCGGGCGGCATCTCCCGCGAGGCTCTCGACGAGATTCTCCGGAAAAGGAGATTGAAGCCGGATGAAGCCGCCAGGGTCGGGGAGACGCTGTTCGGATTTATGGAAAACAGCCCGGCGGACGGTTCACGTCTGGTCGCAGGCAGTTACATCAACCTGGCGACCGGGTCCGATCCGGAGGATTTCGAAAAATACGGCAGCAGGCTGCGGCCCGTCCTCGATTCATTCCAGATGGCCATGGCTCTTAACGGCGACGGTCTTCTCGATCGGGCAGGAATCCTCGAGGTGGCTGCGGAACTTTCTGATGGATACAACCGAAAACCGCATGAATTCGCCGCCTCGCTGCTTGAATCGAGGGCGCGCGGATTCCCGGATGACCGGCTCGCTTCGAGGCTCGTTCCCGAGCTTGCCGCCCTCGGGTATCTGCCCGGCGAGTTGAGGATATCTTTTCCCTTGTTTTACAGGCTTGCCTCTTATTTCCACCGGTTGAGGCTGCGTCGCCGCGGCGCCGAAGTGATTCCATATGGTAGAAAGCATGTTTCCGCCGGGATGGAGCCCCCTCCCGCTGATGCCGGGAGATAATCGAGTGGTGAGCGAATTCTTCGATAAAAAGCTTCATTTCATCACCGGCAAGGGTGGTGTGGGAAAAAGCACTCTTGCGGCGGCGCTGGCGAGGGCGGCGGCTTCCAGGGGTAAAAAGGTGCTGGTGGTGGAATTGGATACGCTTTCGATGGCCGCCCGTTACCTCCGCGGCGATGGGAACGAAAATCCGGACGGCGGCGTGGCGCCCGGAGGGATCTTTCTGATCAACATAGATCCTTTCATGGTTCTCGAGGAATTCATCATTCACCACCTGCCCGTCAAATATGTTTACAGAAAAATACTCAGCAGCCGCGCATACAAGTATTTTACGGCGGCGGCGCCCGGGCTCAGGGAACTCATGCTTCTCGGCAAAATCCACCGGCTGGTAAAAGGCGAGGACCTGGTTGCGGGAGAGAAGGGATTCGATATTGTATTCGTCGATGCTCCGGCGACCGGGCACGGGGTGTCTATGTTCCAGGTGCCGGAACTTCTCAGGAAGACCTTTCGTATCGGCATCCTCAACGAAAAATCGGAACAGATTCTGTCGCTCCTCAGCGACCCGGATACCACCATTCTTCACGTGGCGACACTTCCGGAGGAGATGCCGGCGAATGAGGCCGTCGATTTGTACGGCCGGATGCGAAGGGCGACGAGTATCTCCACCGGATGCCTTTTCATTAACCGGATTTTTCCGGAACTGTTCGAGCTCGATGAGAGGGCGGCGATTGTCGAGGCGAATGAAGGAGGAAATCCGGTTCCGGAGGGCGCTCCGGTGATGGATGCCGCGATGTATACCGTGGTAAGAAACCGCATGGAGCGCGTTTACATAGATCGGCTCAGGGACGAAGTCCCTATGGAGAGAGTGGAGCTGCCGATGCTTTTTCTCGAAGATCCCGCCGAAATCGTCGACCGGCTGGGAGAAATTCTCCTGCAGGAGCCCGGATAAGATGCTGTTCGAAGAAACGATATCGAAGAAGAGCGTAATCATCGTAAGCGGGAGCGGAGGCGTCGGTAAAACCACGGTGGCGGCGGCGCTGGCCCTGAAAGCCGCGAAAACCGGGCTTCAAACTCTTGTTTGCACGATAGATCCGGCTAATCGGCTTGCCGATTCGATGGGTCTTTCGAGCCTGGGCAACGAGGAGCAGCGGGTGCCGGAGCGTAAGCTCGCCGGGGCCGGACTCGACCCTGAGCTGCCTCTTTCGGCGATGATGCTCGAAACGGGCCGCACCTTCGATGCCCTGATCGCAAGACATGCCCCCACACCCGAAATCCGCGACAGGATTTACGGGAACAAGCTGTACACGAATCTTTCCGCTTCACTTGCGGGATCCCGTGAATACATGTCGATGGAGAAGCTGTATGAGCTCAAGGAGGGCGGCAGATACGACCTTATCGTCATGGATACTCCTCCGACCAGGCAGGCTCTCGATTTCCTGGAAGCTCCCAGGCGCATGCTCGACTTCTTCAATGCGAACATCCTCCGCTGGCTCCTCAACCCTCCGGAGACAACGAGTGCTAAAGGTTTCAAACTTTTCCGGCGCGGCGGCGAAGCTGTTGCGAAACGTGTGGAGCGTTTACTCGGGGTATCTCTCATCACCGAAATCATCGACTTCTTCAGGGCTTTCGAAGGGCTTTACGAAGGTTTCGCGGAGAGGGCGGCGAAGGTCCAGGATATCCTCACCGGCGAGGATGCGGTCTTTTTTCTTGTTTCGGGATCCGACAGCGTCCGCACCGCCGAGGGGATCTATTTCTACGACAAGCTCCGCGAATACAACATGCCTTTCAGCACCGTGATCTTCAACATGGTGCATGAAACAGCTTCGTTCGAATCGGAGAAGCGTTTGATGAAGGCCGCGGAAAGGGTTTCCGCCGGCACCGGCATCGATGCGGACCGCCTCGCATCGAACTATAAAATGCTGAATATCCTGACCCGCAAGGAGTACGCGGCGATAGACAAGTTTCGCGAGAAGGTAGAAGAGGAGATGAACTATTATATCATCCCCGCGTACGGGGAGGATATCCACGATCTCCGCGCCCTCGACCGGCTGGGCTCCGGCATGGTGTCATTCGATTCGGATTAAACGGCCGGGTAAGTCATAAAATGGCGATGTCTTCGAACATATGGACAACGATTATCCTGGTCGGGGCGTTGCAGGGGTTCGTGCTTTCTCTTTTTCTTCTGGTCAATAAGAAGGGAAATCGTTCAGCGAACAAGATACTGGCCCTTCTCGTCGTTTCGATTTCCATAGACGTCTTCATCAGCTATCTATATTTCAGCGACAATATCGCCAATTTTCCACACCTTATTGCGGTTTCCGAACCGTTGTATACGATTTTCGGCCCGCTGCTCTATCTCTACATCCGAACCCTGACCGATCCGGAGTTCAGATTCAGGAAGCGTCATGTCCTGTTCTTCGCTCCCGCCATGCT
>CAYMWF010000006.1:0-27634 GCA_964394085.1 uncultured Gemmatimonadota bacterium
GGCGGCCCAAATGCCGCAAGCTCGGAGTCGAAAAGGGGCCCCCTGCACCCCCCTCTACCCCCCCCCCCTTGGCGCTATGCGTTATTTAGTCACTTTCTCTTCCTTGCATTCCTGATCCCTATCGTGTTGTTGTTAGTATCTGCGCCTACTGAATCACTCGCGGAAGACTATTTCACTGTCGAAATGATTGATGACCCGAATGAAAATACCGATTACCAGCGTTTCGTGCTGAAGAACCCGTTCGAGACGGGGGAGGCGGCGAATTTCCTAGTTTTCGGCATGCACGGGATATACGGAAGAGCTTTCAGACACGGACATAAGAATAATAGCTGGGGTGAATATACTTCCACTTCTTATCCCCAGTCGTTACTCGCCTGGATGACCGACCAGGTCAAGTTCTTTTTCGCGAAAAACATCAACACCATGGGCGCTAAATCGAATGACGAAGTGAACGATACTGAATGGTTCGACCAGGATGCCGAAGAGAATTATCCGACGGACTGCATAGATTCGGAACACCGGCATCATCTCTTCGGTACTGCGAAGATTGGAGAATCTGTCTATCTCCACAAAGAGGTGAATGCGAGGCTCGGAAATAAGCATGATGAAGAACCCGAGGATTTTCCACGCACCTATTTCCCTTATTTAACTTATATCTATATTACACAACCGCTCTATAAAAACAAACTTGTCAGCTTTAAGAAAGACAGCACCATGCCTGGTTGGCAGATGGTACCTGATGTATGGAACCCGTATTTCGCACAGGAATCATTTTTAAAAACATTCCTGGTGCTTTCGGACGGCGTTCCGGTGAGCGGCCGGTGGGAATATTATGACGGGGATTACCCGGATGTGGTCAGCAGTCCGACACCTGTCCTGCGTTTACCCGATTTCTGGCAGTGCCATGCCCCGCAGGCCATGAAAGACCAGCAGGCACTTATAGCGATAATCCTTGGATACGATGTGCCCCACTACTGGGGAGAAGTAAAACTGCCCTCACAGGATCATGTCTCTCTCCTTCGTACATGGATGAGGGCTCTCCTGGCTCAGAGATATGATCCGGCCGATGATTTCCCAATCCCCCCGGCCAGAACCGAGTTCGTTGATGCAATGTGTTTTCAATATACAACCGACGTTGGACTGACTAAAGAAGAGGGTATACCAATCTGGAACCATTTCTATTCGGGCTATGAAATCGACTTCTGGTATCTTGCCGATGATCCCAGCCCGGAACCAGATTTGGACAGGATTCTGGAAACCAAGGATCTTTTTGATGTCGATCAGGGCGATGAACACAGCTATCGGTATCCGGACGGATACTTTCCGAATGAACCTGATGGAACATACGCCAACTGGCTTCAGGATCCGAACCAGGATGACTTGGGCTCCTTGCTCAACCATCAACCTGTGACGCTCCCCATCCCGTATCAAAACCGGCATCAAACCATCTCGGACGCAGAATCTTTTAAAAAGAAAATGACCGAAAAACACCACCAGGTGGCTATTGACGCCATCCGCTTCTTCGATCCGAACCACATGATATTCAGCGAGTGCTCCAACTGGACATCCGGCAGAATGAGCGGAAACTTCGATAACTATGACCCCTCGGGTGTCATACAGAAGATCATGGAAACCCGCGGCAACCACTTCCCCGACGATAAAATCTCCGCCATGACGACCCAGATTTACCCGCAGGTGCCTGAGAAAGATGTTGAACTGGCCGATGAGGATGGTTTCTATGTTTCCTACAAGACGAAATGCGGGAATATTTTCCACATCGTCAAGGAGATATATAATAATACCGATCCGCACCTGATTGTCCCCTTCCTGATAGGCTCTTACACCATCCACGCCGATTGGGAGAAAGAATGGGATTTCAACTGGGATTACGGTGGAAGCAACCAGCGTTGTCCCTGGGAAGATGACGAATACAGAATCATTGATGACTGGCTCGAATATGCGCCCCTACCGCATGGTGACAGAAACGTGCAGGGTGATAGACGAACCTGTCTGGAGCCGACATCCTACCGTTACACTGAAACCGGCCTCCTCGAATGGTACGATGAAGCCGGCGGGAGCGACACGCACTACGGTCGCGGTATGGACTTCAATATCGTTTCTTCAGCTCTCCTGACGCCGATGACGTTCGGTGTCTCGAGCCAGGTTGTCGTATTCCTCGGCCTTGTCTTTCATGATTATTATGATACGGGTTACAACAGTGGAAGCTTTCAAATAGATTCAGAAAACTGGGGTTTCGTAAACCAGACTAAGCGGTTAGGGGAGACAGATCCTGATAGCATGCAGTACTACATGCTGCATGATCGTTATCATCTCAGGGCCGGCGCCATACAGGTTCATCACAGCGGCGGGGAACCCTGGAGCCTCGATGGTGCGACTTATCCCGATGATCCTCTCGAAATCGACGAGTATTTCGGAGCATACGGAGACCCGGAGTAGAAATGAGGTTTCTAATACTGTTAGCAATCTTCTGCGCCGCACCGGAAACAGGTTGTTCAGCCGGTGGCGCTGCTCACCAACCTGCCGGGATCCTTCAGTCGATACAGGCCCGCATCGATCAAGCTACGGACGGTGACACGATCCTGGTGGAGCCGGGGACATACTACGAGCGGATCAACTACTGGGGCAGGGCGGTGGTGGTGAAAAGCATCGCCGGCCCCGACAGCACCGTAATCGACGGTGAAAGGAAAGGTAGCGTGGTCACGTTCACCGGCTGCGCCGACACCTTCAGCGTGCTCGACGGGTTCACAGTGCGAAGAGGGTTCGGTACATTATACCAACGCCAGCGCTTTGGAGGAGGCATTTATGCTGAACTAACATATGTAGACAGTTCATCATGCAAGCTGCTGAACTGTATAATAGAAGACAATATAGCCGCAGAAACTCAGGAGCCCGGATGGGGAGGGGGCATCTCATTCTGGAGCGGTATTTTCGTGATGCGCGGCTGTACGTTGAAGAACAATTCCGCTCCATCAGGCGGAGGTGGTGCAAATATCATCTTATGCTCTGGTCACATCTACAACAATCGTATCATCGGAAACCGCTCTACTGGTGCACGAGACGGTGAGGATTATTTCGGCGGACATGCAGGCGGCATGGAATTAGGCAGTTGCGGCAACCTCCTTATCGAAAAGAATGTGTTCATCAGGAACACTGTGAGCAGACCGAGCGAAGAATACTCGGACCCAATTGCCGGAAGTCTATTCTGTAATTCTAGTGCGATAACGATACGGAATAACAGGTTCGAAGGGAACGGAGGCGGCGTGATGGGCGGCGCCATGTACATCGGATCCGATTCCGAAGGCACCATTGTCGCCCACAATCTCTTCGTCGAAAACAGCGCCGGCGACTACTGGGACAGCGGCAGCGGCGGCGCCGTCTATTGCAAGAGTATAGGCCCATATATCATCAACAATACCTGCCTCAGAAACGGTGCTTACCAAGGTCTGAACGGCTCCCCGTACGGAGGTACTATCGCTCATCAGCGTACTACTTCGATCGGCGGCGTTTTCAACAACATCATAGCTGAAAATCTTTCAGGCAGGTACGCTGCGGCTCTTTACCGCCCTCCTAATGACAACAATTGCTACTGGGACAACGTGGACGGCGATGTTGACGACCCGGAACCGAATGCCGTATTCGCCGACCCGATGTTCAAGAGCGGGCAGTACCGCATTCATCCCGGCTCCCCCTGTATAGACGCCGGGGTCATCAAGCTCGAAGACGACCCGTACTGCCTTGAACTCCCCGACATCGGCGCTTACGAGTCATGCACCGACTTCATCATCCCGTTTTGGGCTGACGACTCGATCCGCCACTATCCCCGCAACCGCAAAAACTAGCACTTCAGCCGCCGCAGCCTTCCCGGCCCACATTCTCGCGGAGCCCGGGACGGCTGCGACCTCCCATATCAAGATATCAGTCGTAACCCAGAAACGTCGCCGCATGGCACGGGTGTTGCAATCCTTGAGGTTCGACCCGCCGGAACCTTTACCACTTCGTCCATTCGAACTCCTGATTTTCACCCGCCGGCGGGTAACCTGAATAACAATGATGAGTCGAAATAAACCGCGTCATCCGGAACAACTCTCGAACCACCAGCCGGTTTCCCCTGTTGAAGTTCGCACCCCCCGGTGGTCGAATCTGAACAGGCGAGTAAAGGGAGCTTTCTTCGCAGGAGCGGTATGGCCGCCGGTTCTGATCATTTTTATATCGATTTCGGGGTGTTCCCTTGAGCCGGCGATGATTCCTTCCCTGCTCGAAGTAGTATTTATCGACGTCGGGCAGGGCGACTGCATACTTGTCAGATGCCCGAACGGGTCGATCCTTCTGGTCGATGCGGGCGCTGAATCAGCCGGGCCGGTGATTTCAGATTATCTGCGCCGTGCCGGGGTCGAAAAGATAGATTGTGCAGTGGTTACCCATCCCGATCTCGATCATTTCGGCGGGTTCTTCTCGCTACTTTCCGAATTTCCTGTAACCAACCTGGTCCAGGCATATAAGAACGAAGATCACTATCGGTATCGCGATTTCCAGGAATTTATCAGAGAATTGAGTTCGGCGGGCCTTGTCGATACGTCGGCATGTGCGGCTGGAGACACTCTTTTCCCCGAACTGTTCGATGATGTAGAGATACAGGTTCTCAATCCTGCGTTTCCCTGGTTCGAACCGAAAATTCAAGGCGAATCGATCGACAATCTTAACAGTGTGGTTCTCAGGCTCCGCTACGGCGGTGTATCGATGCTGCTGACGGGCGACATCGAATCGAGCGGTGAAGATTCGCTGTGCGCCAGGTTCGGCGAACGGCTCGATTCCGATCTGCTCAAGGTCGCCCATCACGGTTCCCGGTATTCTTCATCGGGGCTTTTCCTGTCCGCCGTTTCCCCTGCAGCCGCCGCAATCCAGGTCGGAATCGGTAACTTCTACAACCATCCGGACGAGCAGGTGCTGGAACGCCTCCGGGCTGCGGGCGCGGCGGTTTTCCGAACCGACGTGGATTCGCATATCCTGGTCCGTTCGGATGGAAACGATCTGCAGGTTCTGACCGGGCAGGGAGAAGAACCGGCATGGCCTTGAAACCGGCGTTGACCAGTATCAATAATCGAAGAAAACAGGCCCGTCTGGCTCCAGGGCGTCCTGTTCGCCTTTCAGTTTCGCTGCTTCGATGTCTTGTCCGTCCGTTCGCGTCGCTTCTTTACCGCCTTGTGAACCCGTTCGCGTCGCTGCTTCGGTGCGTTTCCGGTACGGCTGTTCACCGGTATTTCAGTAAGCCGCCGCAGAGCCGATGCGTTGCCGTGGTTTCCGCGGCGATTCTGGTGTGTTCTTCCTTCGCTTCCGGAGCCGGGGACGCTCATCTCCTCCTCACCGAAGTCTGCGTCGCCCCGGCCGGAGCCGAGTTTATCGAGATCTGGAACCCGCTTGGCGAGCCTGTCGGTCTCGAGTCCTGTTTTCTGACCGATGACGTCACCGGCAACGACAACGATTATGCTTTTCTTACCACCGGCGAAGCATCTCCCTCTCAATACGATTTCCTGGCGGGTTTCCCGGCCGGATCTGCTATTGAGCCGTATGAAATTCTGGTGATCGCTGTAAACGGTTCGGCATTCAAAGAGTTTTTCGGTTTTGCCCCCGATTTCGAGATTACCGATGATCCCGGTAATACGATACCCGGTCTCGTTGAAGGATGCGCGGATTGTATTGGAAGCCAGCCGGGGTTGACCGATGACCACGAAGTAGTCATCCTTTTCACCTGGAACGGTGAAAGTTCTCTCGTCGAAGATATCGATATCTGCCTCTGGGGAGACGGCTCCGAAGCGGTTGACAAGACAGGATTGTCCGTTGAAGGCGAAGAGTATCTGCCCGACACCCCCGTCCCTGAACAGGATATTGTCCGGGCGGGGTTCCATCCGAAGGGCAAGTCGTTTCAGAGGCGCTACACCGACGAGGGATCCGAGACGAAATCCGGCGGGAACGGATTGTCCGGGCATGACGAAACATCAGAACCGCTATCGAGTACCTGGACTTACGACACGGCTTGTTCACCTGCAATTTTTTCACCGGTTTTCGCTTACGATCTGGCGATCCCTGAGGGCGGTCTTTCTGTTTCTCCCGCCGCTCCCGTGTCCGGTTATGAGATGTCGGTGCGGCTGTCGGTTCTCAACGAGGGAGGAGAAGATGCCGTCGCCGCTCAAGCCGGGCTTTTTTTCGAGGGCGTGTCGCTCGAGCCCGCCGTTACGGTTCCCACGCTCATGCCCGGCGAAAGCTGGGAACTCGTGTCCGGCTCTTTCACGGCTCCGCAAGCCGATTCGTATGCTGTCAGCGCCCGGCTCGATTTCACTCCCGACGAAGACACTTCGGACAACGAAGCCTTACTGCGGTTCCGTGTCATCCCGCCGGGCGGGAACGGGCCCCGCGTGGTGGTGAACGAGATAATGGCGAACCCCGCCGGTTACGAGAGCGGAATACCGGGGGGTAAAAGCGACGAATATGTCGAATTGTTCAATGCCGATACGTGCGCGGTAGACCTGGCCGGCTGGATGCTTACGGACGGAGACGATCTCGATACCCTGGTTTCATGGTCCGAAGGAGCGGGAGGAGAAACCGGCTGCCCGGAATGTGAGACGACTGCCACAGTTCTGCTTCCCGGATCTTACGCCCTGGTTCTCGACAGGGATTACAGTCAAGGCTCCAGGCTTTACCGCATCCCCGCCGGAACGGTTCTCCTGACCGTAAAAGATGAGGGCCCCGGCGAAAGCGGTTACGGTCTCAGCGCCGGCTCCGATCCGCTGGTTCTGTACAAGGAGGGGACATCGACTACGGAAGGAATCGTTTCCACTTACGGCACCCCGGTCTTGAGTGATGACTGGGCGGATTGCGACGACAACGGGCTGGATGCCGTTCCTTTCGAACCCCGTGACGGCAGGCCGGTGGAACGCCTGGATCCGGGTCTGGCTGATTCGGACGCTGCATGGGTGGAAGGTCCGGAAGGCGGCACTCCGGGCTCCCTGAATTCGAGAGTTCCGGCGGATACGGACCTTTCCTTCTGCGGCGGCGCCGTTACAGCGGAACCGCCGGTGCCCGCTGCCGGAGCGTATACCGTAATATCGGCGGAAATCTGTAATGGAGGTTCCGGAATTCACCCCGGAGCCGACGTACAGCTTTATCTCGACGGCAAACTCGGCGGAACCCCTGACGGTTTTCTCGAACCGGAAGAACTGGTCTCCAGGCCGTTGAATACCGGTCCTGTCGCAGAAAACGGTTCCGCAACGGTCTGTTTCACGATACTGCCGCCCGGCGAGGGAAGATTCCGTTATTACGCCCGACTGCCGGCTGACGATCGCCCTGAAAACAATCTGGCTTACGTAGATGTATCTGCGGGTTCCGTGGAACCTTCGGTAATCATCAATGAATATATGAACAATCCCTCGACGGGCGGAACCGAGTGGGTCGAGCTGTTGAATATAGATACTGAATCCATTGATTTGCGCGGCTGGAGACTGGGAGACGCCGAATGCTCAGCTATCTTTGTCCCTGATTCCGAGACTGTAAATCCGGTTCTCGATCCGGATTGTTTTTTTATCGTCTGCTGCTGCCTGGAAAAGTTTCTGGACACGCATTCCGGGTTTCCACCGGGGGCGCAGGTCGTCGAACAGGATGACTGGTTCAGCCTTTCCGTGGAAAAAGATGTGATTACCCTTTTCGACGCAGCCGGATTCTGCGTCGAAACCGTTTCTTACAGAGATGAATGGGAGGGCGAGCTCAATGTGAAAAAGGGCACTTCATGGGAGAGGATCGACCCCTGGGGACAACCATCGGACGGAAATAACTGGTGGGGTTCGTCAGCCTTTTCCGGTTCGACTCCCGGCAGGCCCAACAGTATTCTGAAACAGGATGACGACGGGAAAATCTACCTGGATGCGAAACCCAATCCCTTTTCTCCCGATGGAGACGGTTTCGAGGACCGAACGCAGATAACCATGCGAATGCCGGCCAAATCATTGATTACCCTGGCGGTATACGATGCTGCGGGGCGTCGTATGGCAGTCCTCCTGGATGAAGAGCCGACAATGTCCGAGGGGATATACTGGGACGGGAGAGACAATGAGGGGCGAGTGCTTCCGATCGGTATATATGTACTCCATATGACGGCAGATGGAGAATCCGTACGTGAAGCGGTGACTACTTTTGTGATTGCAAAGCCTTTGAATTGAAAGGTGCTGGCTGCTGCGGGTGTTCCCTTTTACGCCCATTGAAAGTTGGACCGAATATGTCATGCGGGGAAATAGTTTCGATTATGGCGGCGGTTCTTTTGACCGGAGGAATCTCCCAGGCCGCGTTTTCCGACCTGGACCGGAGCGCCAGGGAAGCAGCTTTCGGCGGGGCTGCGACCGCGGCTGCGGACGGGCCCGCTGCTGTTTTCAAAAATCCCGCGCTGACGACAGGGATTTCCTCCACTGTTCTATCCTCTTCCTGGTCGAGACTTTTCGGGCTTCCCGATCTCGACAACATTTCGATTGCGGTTGTGCACCCGTTTGATTTCGGAACGATATCCGCAGGTGTTTCACGGCTGGGCAGAACCGGCTGTTACACCGAGTCGGAAGCGCTCCTTGCTTATGCCGGAAATATCGATGTCGGAATATACGGCAACCTGTCGGTGGGAGCCGCTGTCCGGGGCATGGAGGTGGACATATCCCCGGTCTACGGTTCGGACAGAACCTTCGGCGTCGATGCCGGCCTTTTATGGAAGAAGTCGCGCCGGTTCCGCACCGGCTTCGCGGTCCGAAACCTGAATGCCCCCGTGCTGGGTATTGATGAAGAAGCTCTTCCCCAGGTATTTACCGCCGGTATCGCCGTCCGGCCCTTCGAAACGGTTCTTCTTGCCGTCGATGCAGCTCGGGAAAGGTTCGCCGGCTTCACCCGGTCCGTTCTCAGATTCGGGCAGGAGGTTCGCCCGCACAGGCGTTTAGCTTTGCGTGCCGGGTTCCGCACCGATCCCGCCGGATATACGGTTGGAGCCGGTTTTTTTACTTCATCCTGTCGAATCGATTACGCCTACCTGTTTCATCCCGTTCTGCCTGGTACGCACATGATTTCTTTTCAATTATGTTTGCATTAAACACGACGCACTTTTACTATTGGTTTCCTTAAACGGATGGAGGGCAACCTTCACGATGTTCCAGTTTTTCGCGGTACAGTGTCTTTGATCGGAAGCTGAAGGCGGTGGGAAGTTGAATAAAATCGGCCGGGCTGCAAGATATATAATTGCCTATTCGATAGCGACCGTCTCTTTTTGCGGCTGCATACCGGATTATAATCCTGAAACAACGATGGTAAAACCGATCGCCCATGAGATAAAGATTGGCCGGAAAGTCGTTTTGCTGCCGCCTTACATCAGCCGTGAAGGGGTAATGATAGCCCCTGAAAAGGCTCTCGAGGACACCCTGGAAGGGATGCTTTCGATAAAAACCGAGGAGGGCTGCGATCCTCTTGCCCGGAAAACGACCTGCCTGAGATGGAGAGACGCGGAAAAGATATCAGGTTTCAGAAAAGCTTATTTTTCCATGGCCGATTCGGTCATCGCCGGAGCCGATGTCAATAGAATAGATCCCATGTATCTATGTCGGAAACTGGATGCCGGGGCGGTATTCCTGCTGCTGGTTACCGATGAGGAATCGGTTTTTTCTTATGATCGACCCGGCAGTCCGCGCAAAACCACTCATTGGGAAAATGAAGCGATAATTGAAAAAATATACCATACGGAACGCTTCACCCTGGCGGATTACAGGGCTGTCCTGGCCGCTTACGATTTCGAAACGGGAAGACTCAAGGGTCTTTACCGGGTCAGCGCCAAAGAATATGCGTCAGCCGGTGTGGAGTTGACCGGAGAGAAAGTCATCACCGATCTTTTTCTCGCCGCCCTGGATGCCGCATTGCCCTGCGGCTCCGGCGAACCCGGTTCCCCGGGGCTGGATCATT
The DNA here is from genome assembly GCA_964394085.1 of uncultured Gemmatimonadota bacterium. Classification (GTDB taxonomy): domain Bacteria; order CAYMWF01; family CAYMWF01; genus CAYMWF01. The sequence continues at coordinate 9,994 of CAYMWF010000006.1, forward strand.
CAAGACGGTGAATGACGCTTTTCCGAAGCCTGAAACTTACTCCTTTACGAAGCCGAAAGAATCACTGCTCCAGATCAGACGCGGAAACTCGTCCCCCGAATAGAGACCAAGACTGTAGCTCCCCGCCGGCGCTTCTCCCGGCACGTCCTGCCTGAGCCGGGCGGAAAGCACTTCCCCGGGTGCAAGGGTCGGAGTAGCCATCTTCAGTATGCCGGCGGAATCTCCACCAGGAAGAGTGGCGTCGAGCCAGGCATCGAATCTGAGTTCGATGGAAGCCTCGCTTGTCAGGGTTACATCGAATTCGAGAGTGCCGCCGCCGGGGGGAATGACCGTAGAGCCTACGGGCATTACTTCGCAGACTACCAGGCCGCCCGTTTCAGGAAGTATCGGTATTTCCGCAGCGTAATGTTCGAAGTTCCGCTTGACCACCGTGACGGCAAGGCCTGCCGGCATTTCTATGGGATCGCCGAAATCGAGAACCACGTTGCCGTCCCCGTCGGTCTGTCCCGAAGCGAAGTTTCTTTCGTTCATCGCCGTGACAAGCGCGTTATCCAGATCTCCGCCGGCGTCTTCAACATGAACTGCCACAGTCGATTCTCCGACGATAACCTGGCTCGGATGCGAAGCCGTCAACGGTTGGGGGGGGAGGGTCCATGGCCGGAGGGTCGGATCTCCGAGCAGGATGCACATCCGGACCGTGTCCAGATAACCTCCCGGGAAGTATGAATATACGGCGTAACGGCCGAAATCGGTCATGCCTCCGAAACTGTCGATCCCGTGGTCGAAATGAGCATAAAGCATGTACCTTGCGAGAGTGTCGCTGGTGAAAAAGCCGACCGATTCTGTGTAACCCTGGAAAACCGCGGCTCCCCCGTCCGGGCGGAACATCATCCAGGTATCACCGAAACAGGATCCTCCGGTATCTATATCGGCATTCAAACAGGCAGTGGAAGAGATGACGGGTGTCTGGCTTCCGTTTACAAGTCCGAGAACATCGCCGTTCCTGAAGGGTGGACTCACACTCGACCAGGATGTGGTGGTTCCGTGGCCTATGTACCATGCCCATGAGCGACCTTCGTTCAAAGCATCGGTTACATTGCTTTTGGTCAGGGTGCCCTTGGATTGCTGGAGGTTGTTGACATTGTCGAAGCCGTTGTCCAGGAAAACGCGGGTAAATAAATTGCCGTTATACGGGTCGATTCCGTCGCTGGAGGCCATAGAAACCGCGGCGGTGTACCAGGCATCCGAACCTCGCCACGGATCTGTTTCGTATTTGATGGCGTTCTCCACCATTATCGATGCTTCCGAGGCGGTCCGCACCGGCATTCTGCCCATAATGATATCCGCAAGATTATCGTTACCCTCGACGCAGCCGTAAGTATGATCGGTGTGAACCTTGAAGATCCACCATCCATATTCCCACTGGGGAATAACATCCACATCACCGACGAGCAGCACGTAATCGGGAGGATATTCCCAGGTATAATAGCATTCGCTGATGTAGGAGGCTATCTCCTCCTTCGTTCCCCCCGGCGCGATGCTCGAAAGCGGGACCAGTTCGGAGGCGATTCCCGAGCGCGATTTCCATCGCGCGAAAGGAGTGAGAGTCTCGATGAGATCATCCCTGCAGATAATGAGCATACCGGATCTTGCGTCAGTATCGATACCGCCGGCGGGCTCATAATTCGCTATCAGATGCCTGTAAAGCGGCTGGAAAACCAGCGATTCCCGGGGGGGCTGCTGGCTTTTGCAATTGTGTCCCGGTTTGTCTTCATCGAGATCGATCTCCAGGATAATGCGTCGTATCACTGCGAGCTCACCTCTCGTTGCATGAAAACCGAGCGGATAGATATCCACCGGCAGGACCCTGTGATCACGAAGGATTGCGGGAGCCGCCGCATCGATCCTGTTTTCCGGGTAGACGGTATCCAGACGATATGCCAGCGGATCCATGGCGAAACCGTCGGGAATTCCCTTGTCGGCCCGGAGGGGTGGTTCCTGTCTGGGGAAAATCCGGAAGGGTTTAATTACTGCGACATCGGCTCTGATTTCTCTGACCGTGCACGATGTCTCCGCCGGTATCGGAAAGCAGTTTCCGCAAAACCGGGAGTTCCGGGTAGCCCGTCTTGACGGTTGAACCGCATCCCGGGATATTCACCCGAAAAAAATTCATCCCCGCAACGGTTACTCTATCGACCTGCATCCCGTGAAAGATCGCTTCCGCGATAATACGATCCTTTCCCGATTCGATGATGCGGAATTCCGATTCCCTGATTCCCGAATGATCGAAGGGGATCCATTTCCACGATTCGGTAAATCCCGTCGCAGCACCCGGAAGTATCGCCAGGGCGACTACGGCTGTAAGCAGGATTCCAATGGAATTGCACACGCCGGGCCTCATACAAGGCTCCTTTCCCAATTGGAAGAATTTGAGTCGGTGTATCTCCTGATGACCCTCGGAACGAAGCGTCTCCTCGATATTTATGTCCTTCGGAGCCGGTCTGAAATACTTGTGCTGACACCGGAGGAGTTTCGTTTTCTCAAGCGCCGGCTCGAAAACCGCTTTACCGGTCTCCAGGTAATTATAATCCATGAAATCCATCAATGCTAATAACAGCGTGATTTTTTCCAAAATCAGTTTCCGGCATCCGTATTTTTATCAAATTTTTTATCAAAAGAATCCCCGCCGCCTTAAAGCATTGAACCATGAGTGTCGATAGTTACTCTAGAAGGAGATCTAGGATGACGAACAAGCGTAAGATTTCCCTTACCGAGGGTGCGGAATACCGTATCCTTGTTGTCGATGATAAGAAAGATGTCAGATATATAGTGTCCGAATATCTGAAAGAACTCGGATGCCGTCCGGTTCCGGCGAAAAGTGCGGAGGAGGGTTTCGCCCATTTCGTGAAAGGGCGTTTTGATGCTGTGGTCGCCGACTACATGCTCGATGGGGAGGGCGGTCTGGATCTTCTCACCCGGATTCGCAAGGAATCCGACGTCCCTTTTCTTATCATGACGGGTTATCCTACTGAAAGAATCGCGGTTGATGCTCTGAATCTGGGTGCTGATGGTTTTCTCTACAAACCGTTCACACTCGATGAATTTGAAGCAGCCGTTCTGCCGATAATCCATAAGCGTCAGCAAATGGAAGAGAAATCCCAGGCGGAGCGCCTGCTGAGGAGCGAAAATAATCGTCTTCTCAGGCGATTCTTTTATTTCTCCGAATTCGACAGGTTCTCAAAGCTGCTGGATAAGGCCGACAGCCTGGAAGGCTTTCTGCAACTGGGTTTTGCTTTTCTGAAGAAATTGTTCAATTCGGATTTGAACGCAGCTTTTCTGCTCGATGGAAAAAACGCGACTCTCTATCTGCCTGCCCCCCCCGAGGAACTGCAGGATCTCACTAACCGGTTGAGCAGTGCATTCCAGCGGGAGATGATCAGCAAGAAAATCCCTGTACACCGGATAAAATACGCAAATTTGCCGGGGGCCGAAGCTCCTGCGAAAGGTGCGGATATCCGCCGTACACTCTTATTGCCTTTGAATTCATATTCTGGGATGCGAGGTTCACTGGTGCTGGGATGGGAAAAGCGGTTTCCCATAGGGGACGATGCCGCCATGGTGCTGAGGTGGATGGCGGGAAGGCTGGCTGACAGGATTGAAATGCCCATGCAGCTTGTAATGGAGCAGTCATCAAAAATGGAAAGAACGGATACGGTTAATATAATGAGGTAACGGATGGCTGAACAACCGAAAGATTCGAATTACCAAAGGATCATACGGAACCTCAAGGAACGGAATGAAAACCTTTGCCGGGAGCTCGATCTCGCCCACAAGGATCCGGATGACAACATAGCCACCGAAGCGGCTGAGGCTAACCCGGTACTGTACGAGGAAATACAGGAATACAGGAAGATAATCCTCGGAGTCCTTTATTCGCTGACATATGCTATCGATGCCAAAGATACGTATACATCGGGTCATTCATCGCGGGTGGCAACCCTTTCGGTTACGATCGGAAAGGAAATGGGTCTTGATAATGCGTGGCTCGAGCGCCTGGAATACTCGTCTTTGCTGCATGACATCGGAAAGATCGGCATCCCTGAATCGATCCTGCTCAAAAAGGGAAAATTGACGGATGAAGAAAAATCCGTGATGAATACCCATCCCGAAATCTCCGCTCAGATAATCCAGCCGATTTCCTTCTTCTCCAACCTGGTGCCGATAGTGCGTCATCATCACGAACACTTCGACGGTCAGGGGTACCCTGAAGGTCTCGTGGGTGAGGAAATTCCGTTCGGTGCGCGGATACTGGCTCTTGCCGACGCCAGCGATGCCATGCGGAGCGACCGCTGCTATCGCCATGCCCTTCCGAAAGAAATCATGATCGAAGAGATCAAAAACAATTCCGGCACGCAGTTCGACCCCTCGATTGTCAAGATACTGCTGACATGCCTGAAGAATGACCTGGATCTCCTGGAACGCGACTACTGAAGCGTGATCGACGACAGTTCCCCCGCATTCAAGTCATAATCGCTGACCATCCCGGTCTCCTTATTCACGGGTGATTATTGATATCCGGCGGAATTAGGCTTTCGGCCGCCTTTAATGAGGCATATAATAGGAGCAGCCGTCCATCCAGCAGGACCGCCTCTGGTCAAACTATGAAAACCGGGCGGGTGTTTAATTCGGATTCTCAAGGAGCAGCAGGTGTTTCGAAAAAACATGAACAGTAAAGTTATTTTATATTTTCTTGCCGCTGGGATGCTCTTTTGTATCATACTTTCGATATCTCTTTATGTTTCAAAACAGCGCCTGGCGGTCAAGTACTCAGAAGTGGAAGAAGAGAGAGGAAAGCTTCTCTACGAAAAAATGATGTTCGCGGAAAAAACCGGTCTTCGCCTGGCGGAGCTGGCGGAGTTCGAACAGCGGGTTCGAAATATCCTTGAAGGGAAAGGTGGTATGCCGCAGGAAAAGGAAACCGCGGACTCGACGGCGGCCGCCGTTGATTTCAACGGGTCGTTGAATCTCAGACCGAGCATGTTCACCCTCCCGGTAATCTGGCCGCTTGAGAAGGGGTGGGTAACGAGGGCTTACCAGCCTGAGCGAAAGCACATGGGCGTGGATATCGCGACAATGGAAGGCGCAGATGTTTTTTCTACGGGCAACGGGATTGTAAAGAAAGTCTACGAAGATGAAATCCTCGGAAAAACCGTTGAAATATCTCATTGGGGAGGGATGGAGACGTTATATGCTCATAACAGCAAGATTCTCGTCGAGGCGGATGAAGCTGTTTCAGCGGGTCAGGTTATAGCTTACGCAGGCTCTACAGGGAAGTCGTCGGCTCCTCATCTGCACTTCGAGGTCAGGATTGACGGAAAACCGATCGATCCCAGCATCCACCTCGACCGTGAAGATTGAAACAGTCCGGGAGCCGGTTATCCTCGGTTAAAAAGCTGCAAAGTGACCGTACGGGTATTTTTTTCTTTACCGGTGTCGAATGGATCCTTTAAGCTCCGGTAAGTGCTGAAGATGAGATGATCACGGGTTGACGGAGTCAGGGGACGATGGGATCTCGGGGAACGGGACGCAATAGCAAAAGAATAATATTCGACAATACGAGGGCAACGGTCGGGTTTGACTACCCGATCGGTCAAGATCGGGAGTCGGTTCGATACCGCTCCTATTTTTTTTCCATCGCGCCGGTGTGAACAAACCGATTTCCCGGGAAAGGGAGACCGGCGGCGCAGAGGGAGGCAGGGTTGATGGAACAGAATACCGAACGTAATTTCCCGAAGTGTATGAAGTGTATGAACGGTGTAATGGTACCGCTTTCCGATTACGGTAGAGACGGTGCTTCGATCATGTACAAAGCATGGGTCTGCACCGATCCCGCCTGCGGATTCAATATCCGGATCGATAACGGCGAAATCAGCGTGAGCTACTCGGTACGTGAATCCCACAGGTAGCGATACCTGTTTTTGGTGCGCATCCTCCGGGTGCTGAAAAACGGCATACGATTCCGTCCCGGTTATTGAACGCGATACTCCTGGAGCTCCGAATGAGGGCAGTCACCGCCGAGCAGATGCGATGGCTCGATCGACAGGCCATCGACGTCGAAGGTATTCCCGGGCTCGATCTCATGGAACGGGCCGGTGCCGGTGTGGCCGAGACAATTCAGGCCCGATTTCCCCCGGATGTTTTCCCCACGATTTTGATCGTCTGCGGAAAGGGTAACAACGGCGGTGACGGTTTCGTGGTCGCCAGACTCCTTTCAACCAGAGAATATCGGCCTGTCGTCGCACTCCTCGGAAAAACGGCGGACATCGAACCCTCCGGCGATGCAGGGGTGAACCTTGCGAGATGGATCGAAAGCGGAAAAGAGGTTCACGAAATAACCGGCGCCGGGGGAATAAAAAACCTCACCCGACTCGCACAAACCGCAAATATCGCCGTCGACGCGATGCTGGGAACAGGTCTCAAGGGCCCCGTTCGTGGAATGATCGCTGACGCGGTCAGGCTTCTATCCGGATTAAGCTGCCCCGTTGTCGCGGTAGACACCCCGACCGGAATCGACAACGATTCAGGCGAAGTGCCCGGTGACGCAGTAAAGGCGAATGTCACCGTTACTATGGCGCTTCCGAAACTGGGACACCTTTTTTTCCCGGCTCGCGGATATACCGGTGATCTCGAGGTTGTCGATATAGGCATACCGCCCGATATTGAGGCCCGCTCTGAATCCAGGATTTTCGCGACCTGCAGGCGGCGGGTGAAAGAGACTCTTCCTTCCAGGAATCCCGATTGCCATAAAGGGCATTGCGGCAGGGTGCTTGTTGCGGGTGGTTCTCCCGGGTACACCGGAGCGGTCGCTCTGGCGGCCGGTGCGGCGGTCCGCTCCGGAGCCGGGCTCGTCCATGCCGCGGTGCCGGCGGCCCTGAATGCGATTCTTGAAAACAAGTTGACCGAAGCCATGACTCTTCCTGTCGCGGGGTGCGGTGAAAACAACAGGTTCGGAGGGGAAGAAGGCCTGGCGCAGCTTCTCGAATTCGCATCGGGAATGGATGCCGTCGCCCTCGGCCCCGGTATGGGAACAGCCCCTGAAAGCGTAGTTTTCGTAAAAAGGTTTCTCGACCGCCTTGAAACTCCATGCGTCATTGACGCCGACGGGCTCAACTGCCTTGCGTCTGATCCCGGGCCTGTTCGCGGGAAACCGGTTATCCTTACTCCCCATCCCGGTGAAATGGCGCGGATTTCAGGGAAAACGATAACCGAAATCACCGGTGATCCCGTTGATGCTGCCCTAAGCGTTTCTGCGGATTTCGGTGTCGTTGTGGTTCTCAAGGGGGCTCCGACCGTGACGGCGCTGCCGGACGGGCGGCTGTTCGTAAATACGACGGGTAACCCTGGAATGGCTACGGGAGGAACCGGCGACGTGCTGACAGGTCTCATCGCCGGATTCGCAGCGAGCGGCATGCCTGTGGACGAAGCCGCGGTTGCAGCTGTTTACATACACGGTCTCGCCGCGGATTTCGCTTTCGAGAATCTCGGTGTCCACCTGGCCGCCGGAGACATAACAGACCTCATTCCCGACGCGGTCGTTTCATTGTTCTTCGAACCCGCTATCGACGGACTTCCGGAACTGCTGATCGATCAGGACTGGCTGTTTTCTCCCCTGGTGCGTCGATTTTGACACCTGAACATCCATCCGGGCATCCGCCTGAAGACCGGAAAGAACCGAAATCCGTCCTGGACGCCGGAGAATTCGGTGTTATCCGGCTTCTTCAGAGGTATGCACGCGGACCGGACGGCCTCCGAATCGGAGACGATGCCGCCGTATGGTCTCCCCCTGCCGGTGAAACCCTCGTTTTTTCATCCGACATTCTTACCGAGGGAATTCATTTCAAAGTTCCGCCGTTCAGCTGGCGGAATGTAGGACGGCGTATCGCGGCAGCAAACCTGAGCGACATGGCGGCCATGGGAGCGCTTCCATCCGGCCTGCTTCTCAGCTGCTCCCTGCCGTCCGGTTTCAGGCTCGACGCACTGGAAGCTCTATACGAATCCCTTGCCGATACTCTCGAAGCGGAAGGCGCTTTCCTCGCCGGCGGCGATACCGTTGAAGCAACCATCGGCGGTTCCCTCTTTTCAGCGGCTATCTGGGGTTCCGCGCCCGGTGACGAGATTACAGGGCGCAGGGGCGCTTCACCTGGCGATCTTCTCGCCGTCACCGGCACCCTCGGGGGCTCCCGCGCCGGCCAGGACCTGCTCGCGGAAAAAAAATCTCCGGATACTCCCCTGGTTCATCGGTTCCTCGAGCCTGAAGCCCGCATCCGCGAAGGGCGCATCCTTGGCGAGAAGCGACTCGCTACCGCAGCAATGGATCTGTCCGACGGTCTCTCGGCCGATGTCGGCAGGCTGGCGGAGCAGAGCCGTGTCGGAGTCGAGATATACGCGGACAGGGTTCCCCTCTTTCCCGGTGTCGCTGACCATGCCGCAGCAAGAAATATCGATCCCGTAACATTCGCGTTGGGCAGCGGTGAAGAATTCGAGCTGCTTTTCACCATCCGTCCCGAAGATGAAGCCAGGCTCGAGGCCCTGCTGCCGGGAACGCGGATCATCGGATGCGTGGTTCCTCCCGGCGAGGGGCTAACCATCCTCGTCCCCGGTTCAGGAGGGAGCGAACGGGTTCCCCTGCCGATCGAGGGCTGGGAGCATTTTCGCAGCTGATTCTGTTTAAAGTTTCTTCCAACCTGCGCCTTCTTGACCCCGGCGAAAAAAAACACTGGATTAGCGCCCCGTAAATGCTAATGTTATCCGACATCTTTATGGAGATTTTCGGCTGGACAGTGGGTTTATACCCGTGGTCGTCGAAACCGGCGATCGCGATGGGAGCACTGAAGAAAACCCGGATTGATAAACCTGAAAAACAGGATGTGAACCATGCAGATGCGTTTAGTAACGGTTTTTCTTTTGCTGATTTCGGTGTCGGCGGTTTCGGGCGATATAATCAGGGTGCCTGAAGAGCAGGTAACGATCCAGGCCGGCATCGACGCCGCCTCGGAGGGTGATACCGTGCTCGTTTCGGACGGTACGTTCACCGGCACGGGCAACAGGGATATCGACTTCGGCGGCAAGGGCCTTCTGCTGCAATCCGAGTACGGCTCGGATTATGTAACCATAGATGCGGAAGGGGTCGCCCGTTGTTTCTATTTTCACAGTGATGAAACCGGCGCCTCGATCGTCGAGGGTTTCACCATCACGAACGGATATTCGGGCAACAGCGGAGGAGGTATCTTCTGTTACCGCGCTTCTCCGGTGATCAGGGATTGTGTGATAACCGGCAACTTGACCGAAAATTGCGGCGGCGGCATCTATCTCAGCAATTCCACTCCATCTATCTCCAGATGCCTGATAGAGGATAATGACGCGAGTTTGAACGGCGGCGGCATATATTTCAGCGACGGTTCTCCCGCCCTGGTCAGTGATTCGGAAATCACGGGCAATGCCGCCTGGGCGGGCGGCGGCATCACCTGTAACTATACGAGCCCGACACTGGTGAATTGTATCGTTGCCATGAATCTCGGGACATATGTTGCGGGAGGCGTCCAGTGCCACGAGTCCAACGCAATCCTGAACCACTGCACAATCTATTCGAACGATGCTTCCACCGAAGGCGGCGGGTTGAGGTGCGATGCGTCCAATCCGATTCTGACCAACTGTATTCTGTGGGGAAACACTCCGGAGGAAATCTGGACATACTCGAGCGACCCGGTTATCACCTATTCGGATATCCAGGGAGGATGGCCGGGAACGGGAAACATCGACCAGAATCCGAAATTCGTCGGAGGCGGAGATCTTCATCTCACTGAAAGCTCCCCATGCATAGACGCTGGAACGAACGCGGGTATTTCGAGCGATATCGACGGTGATGTTCGGCCCCAGGGCGCCGGTTACGATATGGGTGCGGACGAGAACCTGCCCGAAAACACCATTCTGAATGCCGTGGCCAGCGACGGCCTGGTCGAAGAAGAAGGAATCGACGGCGACGATTATGTTCTCATCGCTTTTTTCCAGCCTACTTCCAAGCCTGAAATCACGGCCGGCAACATCGATCAGATACTCCCCCTCAGCAGCGGTCACACCTGGAGGGACTGGAGCGGAGAGCTTGGTGCGGCCGACTGGAACATACTGGGCGACCAGATTTATATTCTGCTCAGCGTGCACCCGATGGGGTCGCCGACGGTGGCTCCCGGCGACACCATTACACCTTACCTGCCCCTGGTCCGAACGAAAAAAGCCGTGATCACGGGTTCTTTCGATCCGGAGGTTTCCGTGGCGGGGGGAGGATCTCCCGAGCTGCGAACCGGGTTGCGTTCCTGTTTCCCCAATCCGTTCAATCCCTCGACGACGATAGAGTTCATGATCCGCTCGCGCGGGCCGGTGAGCCTATCGATCTTCGACATTACCGGCAGACTGGTTGTTACCCTGGCGAACGGTATTTTCGATGAGGGCCGTCACAGCGTTCGCTGGAACGGAAACAACGAAAACGGCGCTCCGGTCGGTTCGGGGGTTTATGTCTGTAAAATGACTGCGAACGGTGAATCGGATACTGTAAACCTCGTCCTCGTCAAATAGTTCTTCCGATCAGGGGGGGAAGTTTTGCCGGTATACCGGAAGACAATGACGGTAGGCGCTAATATTGAGCGTTTCTACAGCGTGCTCACGGACTTCGAGAAGTATTCCCATTTCCTGCCCGATTTCGTCTGGACCGAGATTATCGATATTGACGAAACGACCTGGGTCGTTGAGCATAAAGTCCAATCTTTCGGAGATCTTGCTTTCACTCTGAAATACACCGGCGACAAGCCTTATAGACTGACCTGGACCCTGGTCGGCGGAATTTTCGAAGAGAACCGGGGGGAGTGGCACCTGGTTAAGAAGGGCCCATACCTTACCGAAGTTTCCTACCGGCTGGAATACAGTATATCCGGATTGCTTCCCGGAATTTTGCAGGCGCCGATTGTCGAGGCGGGCCTGCCGTCCCTCCTGAGGGCGTTCCGGCAGCGCGCTGAAGAGCACCCCGGCTTCCCCGGCATCAGCTCCGAGCGCGAGACGGGGCGGATCAGGAGCTTCGACGGAGCGGAAATCTGGTACGAATATTACGGGGGCGGCGACGGCATCCCTTTTGTTTTCTGCAACGGGCTCATGCAGGATACGTCCGCCTGGGTTCGCCTGGTCAAGTATTTCCAGGGTGGAAGGCCGCTGCTCCTGTGGGATTACCGGTGGTGCGGCGGTTCCGACAGGGTCAGCGATATGAGCACCCTCGACATGGAGCACTTCACCCGCGACCTGTTCACTCTGATGGAATTCAAGGATATCGAACGAGCGGTATTCCTTGGTCATTCCATGGGAGTGCTGACCATTCTGGAATTCTACCGGCGATATCCTCAGCTGGTGTCCGGGCTCGTACCGGTGTGCGGCAGTTTCGAAGATCCCTTCGCCACCATCATGGGCAGAAAAGAGACAGCCGCCTTCGCCCACCTGGTCCTGGTGTTGATGGGCAAATATCCGGATATCGTGAATACGGCCTGGCGGCTGTGGATGAGCACTCCGGTTGGAAAAGAGCTGCTCCTCTGGCTCGGAACTAACAGGTTCATGGTAAAATCCGACGACCTGGAGGGCTTTCTCGCTAATTTCAGCCGTATGGACGCCGCGGCTTTCAGCCGCACCGGAATGAATTTAAAAGGGATCAGCGGCAGGAACATGCTCGATGAAATAAGCGTTCCGGTGCTCATCATTGCAGGTGAAAATGATTTCTGGACTCCATTCTTCATTTCCGAAGAGATGAACGATCTGATTCCCGGCTCGGAACTGTGCCTGGTTCCTCGGGGAAGCCACACATCTCTGCTCGATATCCCCGAACTCCTGGGTCTCCGGATAGAAAAATTTCTCGTAGAAAGGTTCGCCGAAACTGTTGAGTGAAATTCGCGTTAATATCTGTAATTCCCTAATAAAATGTCGATTGAAAATAGAGGGGAGTTTCCGTATACGGGGAATCCCCGGGATTTGTTCGTTTCTGCAGCCGCCGGAAAGGGTCAGGTATGCCCGGGAAATCGAAAAATGAGAAGATCCGGATAGCAGCGGCGGATCTGATCAAATCCCGTGACGCCGCCGGTCTCAATAAGATGCTGCAGGAGAATGCGGATGTCCTTCCTCCCGGTGAGGGGCTGGATCTGGCGAATAAAGCGGTGAAGATTGCGCGGGAGCTCGGCAATACGAATGAAGAAGCGACGGGAATGGGCATAGCAGCCGACTGTGCTTATAACATGGGAGATCTTGAGTCGGCTCTCGAGAACTATAAAAGTGCTGTCACACTCAAAAAGGAGACCGGGGAAGATCTCATTTATGCGTCGATTGTCAGCAGCCTGGGTAATCTCTACAACTATTTAGGCAGATACAACGATGCATACGAACAGCATATCGAGGCGCTCAAGATACGGAGCGATCTCGAAGATTCCGACGGAATAGCCAGCTCCAACAACAATCTCGGCACCGTTTACATGAAACTGAGAATGCCGGGCAAGGCCGGTGAGAAGTTCGAAGCCGCCCTGGAGGCATGGGAGAAGATCGAGAACCGGAAGGGCATTCTGAAGGCGCTCAACAATCTCGGAGCTGTCTGCTATGAGTCGGAGGAATATGAAAAATCCCTGAAATTCTGCCGAAGATCCCTCTCTCTGCTGGAGGGAAGCGGTGAGAAGCAGCCCATCGGCATCCTCCTCAACAATATCGCCATGTGTTACTTGAAGATGAAAAATATGGCGAATGCCGAAGAATACCTCAAGCGGGCTCTGAATATACAACGTGAACTTGGCGGCAGATACTCGGTAGCGCACAGTCTGATCAACCTGGGTGAAGTATACATCCACCAGTTCCGTGTCGATGAAGCGATAGACCTTCTCATGGAAAGTCTCGAAATAGCCAAGGATATCGATGTCGCCGAGTTGGTTGCCAAGGCGTACCTGAAACTTTCAGATGCATATTCGAAGCGGCGGGACTACAAGAACGCTTATGAATTCTTTGTTTTGCACTCCGAGGTAAAGGACGGCATCCAGTCAGAGGATATGAGAAAGCGGCTCCTGGAGATACAGGTCCTTCATGAAACCGAGAAAAAAGAGAAAGAGGCTGAAATCTACCGTCTCAAGAATATAGAGCTTGCAGAATCGAATAAGCAGCTCAGCGAGGCTCTGACAGAAGTGAAGAAGCTCAGCGGCCTGATCCCCATCTGCGCCCACTGCAAGCGGATCAGGGACGACGAGGGTTACTGGCACCAGGTAGAACAGTACATCAGGGACAGATCGGACGCCGAATTCTCACATACCCTCTGCCGTGGCTGCATGAAAGAACTCTACCCCGACCATTACAAAAAAATGGGCGACAAGAAGCAGTAATCAATCTTTTATCACGATCTTGCCCATCCCGACCTCGAGATCCACTCCGGCGCCCCCCTCGCCGACCGTCCATTCCCTGGTTCCGCCGATCGCCAGGTCGGTTTCCTTATCGCCGTCGCCCTCTTTATGAAAAACTCCGATGCCGACATCCGCCGAATAATTTCCCGGAACCGCCCCATCCGTGGTAAGGACGATTTTCCCGACCCCCATCTCCATGTCCACTTCACCGTGCTTTTTTCCCAGAGTGAGCTCCGCGACTCCGACACCGACTTCCACGTCAGTATCGTTTTCGCAACCTTCGACCATCGCGTGCCCGACGCCGAGTTCCACCTCGATCTCCCCTCCAGCGCCTTTGCAGATGACCTTCCCGAGGCCGAGCTCGATTTCGCAGCCGGCGTCGGCCGGAATCAGGATGGTGATATCGATCACGGCGTCGATGTTCTCGATGTCTTCCACGTCGTCGTCTTCCTCATAGTTTTCGCAGGTGATCTCCAGGTTCTTTCTTGATGTTTTTTTCACCGTTACACGACTTTTTTCGATAATTTCCCCTTCTTCCTCAGGGGTCACATCGTTGCTCAGCCAGGTTTCCATGTGAATGGATGCTTCTTTCTTTTTATGGGTGTCGAGGGTGACGGTGCCCGCACCCAACCCGATGGAAATTTCGCTTCCGGCAGGAAGGAAGACCGTTTCGTCGCGATCGACAACCTTTTTGACCCTGGTAAACCCGATTTCCTCGCTGAAGTTGAAATCTGGAGAACAGAAGGCAGCACCCGCCAGGATCGCTGGCAGAAGAGCGATAATTCCTGTTTTCAAAATAATTTTCATGCCGGACTCCTTTCAGGTTTTCCGAAGTTCCCGGAACCCTCCGGTCGATTGCAGACGGTGCACTTATCGGTTATAGTTGATTGTATTGATATATATCAAGAACCATGTGCCGAGGTGGAAGAACCTCTGGAGAAAGAAGGTTCCAATGTTCGCTTCCCCGATTAATCGAAAACACACGACCTTCGCCGGGAAAAGATGCCGGACGGCGAGTTTGCCCAGGCATCTGCCGACCATATGTATCCTTCTACTGGCATTGAGCTGCGGCGCCGGTTCCGGACCGGCGAGGGCGGAGACTGTTGCGGATGAAGCCGGTTCACTGTCCGCGGCGCTGCGCTCCGGTGCGGACATCCCCGCGCGCAGGGAAGCAGTGGTTCGTTACACGGCTCTTCCGGCGGACCTGGTCGACGAGGTGATCAGGGCGGGAGTCACGGTCGAGCGGCGCACCGGAAACGACGTTGATTTTCGTTTGAGCGCGCGGCAGCGGGAAATCCTGGAAGGGTTCCTGGCCGGACGCGGGATAAAGACTGAAGCGATTACCATCGTGGAAGATACGGCCACCTGGGTCGAGGAGATGCTGGGTCCCGGCGGGAAGGGAACATACCACGAATATACTGATCTTCTTGCTGAGATGCTCCAGCTCGCCGCGGACTACCCCGCCATCGCCCGCCTCGACACCCTGGGGGAAAGTATCCAGGGTCGAAAGATCCTGTTGATGAAGATCAGCGACAACGTCGGCGTCGATGAAACCGAAGCCGAGGTCTTCTTCGACGGCGCCACCCACGGGGACGAATGGATCGCGGAAGAAGTCGCTCTTTTCCTGATAAACCACCTTCTCGAGAATTACGGATCCGATCCGGTTATCACGAACCTCGTGAACCACCGCGAGATATTCGTCGTTCCGATGCTGAATCCAGACGGAGTCACGTCGCGCAGCCGGTATAACGCCGCAGGGGTCGATTTGAACCGCGACTACGGCTACCAGTGGGAAGGATGGGGAGGCAGCGGCGGTCCTTTTTCGCAGCCCGAAATAAAGGCGGTATGGTCATTCCACCATGAGCACCGGCAGTGCACGTCCGTATCGTTCCATTCGGGCATCGAGTATATCTCCATGCCCTGGAGCTACCATCCCGACGCCACCATGGACGATGCCCATTACCGGCATCTCTCCTCCGGCTACTCGTCATCCAGCGGATACCCATACGGACAGGGCTACCACGGCATGTATGAAATACACGGCAGCTCGAAAGACACTTTCTACGGATGCGTCGGCGCCATCGGGTGGACCATCGAGGTGTCTGTTTCGAAAACTCCGTCCTCGAGTCAGATCGAATATTACTGCGAGAAGAACCGGCTCGGGATGCTCTACCTCGCCGAAAACGCCGGCAAGGGAGTTATGGGGATCGTCACCGACGCGGACACGGGGGAGCCTCTCCCCGCGGTAGTGAACGTTCTCGAGATCGACTGGCCCGTATTCGCCGATCCGGAAAACGGCGATTATCACAAGTTTCTCCTCCCCGGAACCTACACCCTCCATATCCAGGCTCCCGGTCATGCACCCGCCACCATCGAGAACGTGGTGGTCGGCAGCGGCGAGGCCGTCCAGGTGGACGCCGCCCTCGAGGCGGACGGCTCCGGCGGATTCGCCTACCGGACCATTTCATGCAATATCGCAGACCCCGGCAGCGCGCATACGAATCACAGCCTGACGCCGTGGAGCCTGGGCTTCCCGGACGGGGTATCAGCCTCCATAGGTGTCGGCGGCTGGATAGTGCAGGACCTTGGTGACGGCTACGAAGCGATAGACCTTCCGGGATACGATTTCACCGTTTACGAGGGTGATGCATCCGCCGAGGGATACTCGGTTTACGCCGGCAACAACTGCCACGGACCCTGGACCTTCATCGGCGCAGGCAACGGAACTTCGAACCTGGACCTGGACGGGACGGGGCTTTCGTCGGTTCGATACATCAAGATCGTGGACGACGGGGACGGCAATCCGAGCGCTTCGGATGCGGGCATGGAGCTCGACGCCATCGTGGCGGCTTCCCAGCCCGAAGGACCCTGCCTGTCGATAAGCGACCGCGAAATGGATGATTCCCTCGGGGGCAACGGAAACGGGGTGATCGAAGCCGGAGAAATGGTCGATTTCGACTTAACGCTCATAAATAACGGCCTCGCGGACGCCGAGAACGTTTACGGCGTGCTGTCGACAAACGATATCTACGCCACAGTCAGGCGCTCGGCCGCCTCTTTCGGAAACATCGCTTCGGACGGAACGGGGAGCGGCGCCTCCACCTTCAAAGTGAAGGTGGCCGACGAATGTCCCAATCCGCATTATGTCTCATTCACGCTCGACATCTACGCCGACGGCGGTTACGAATCGGCCAGCACTTTCAACGAAGTGGTGGGCGCGCCGGGATTCCAGGATGACATGGAAGGAACCGTGGAGGGTTGGGACCATTACGCCGTCACCTCCGGATACTACGATGAGTGGCATGTCAGCACCGCCCGCAGCCACGGCGGGAGCCGTTCTTGGAAATGCGGCGACACCGGCGCCGGAGACTATTCGAACTTCGATGATTCCGGCCTCGTGACCCCTCCCGTGCTGATCTCCGATGGAGCCTCTCTGAGCTTCTGGCACTGGATCGACGCCGAGCTCGACTACGGCGAATACGCCTGGGACGGCGCCATCGTCGAAGCATCCACCAACGGAGGCGCCTCGTTCGTGCAGATCTTCCCGGAGGGCGGTTATCCGTATAAAATAACCTCTAATGACGACAGCCCGTTTCAGGCCGACACTCCCTGTTTCTCCGGCTCCTTTCCCTGGTCGGAGGAGGTTTTCCAGCTCGGTTCCCTGACCGGTGAAGCGCTCTTCAGGTTCAGGTTCGGCACGGACGGTTACGTAACCGAGGAGGGATGGTACATAGATGATGTTTCGGTCGATGTTCCGCTCCCCGCCGTATCGTGCGACATCACCGAAGATTCGGACTTGATCCACTGGGGCGAATACCTCGGTTACACGATCTCACTCGAGAACAACACGGGTGGTCCCGAGACCGTCCAGGTGAGGACGGATCTATGGCTGCCGGATGGAAATCCGTATCCCGGTAACCCGATTCTCGGGCCGGCGTCGATCACGCTTCCGGGTGGTGCCCATGGAAGCCGCCATTTTACGAACCTCGTTCCGGCAGGCGCTCCGGGCGGTTTCTATTCTTACCGTGTGACCATCGAGCAGGGAGGGAGTGAACTGGACCTGGACGCATTCCAGTTCGAAGTGGCACCCTGAACCGGCTGCGAAGGTTCACCAAGGGGTCTTTACGGATCCACCCGGGAAAGACTACAAACAGGGAACACGTGTTCCCGCCGGGTTCGTG
>CAYMWF010000006.1:27734-39230 GCA_964394085.1 uncultured Gemmatimonadota bacterium
CCGTCACCGATTTATGAACACGTGTTCCCGCCGAGCCTGACATGGAGTTTAAATAAAGAATGAAATTTGTTCGCCTGCTTCCCGTGATCTTCAGTTTTCTGCTCCTGTCCGCCCATTTCTCCCGCGCCGATTTCACGCTCGCGGTTGCTGCATGCCTTGTTTTGCCGTTTTTTCTGCTTGTTCGGAAAGCCTGGCTGCCCCGGCTCTTGCAGATCATCCTGGTCCTGGGCTCCATCGAATGGTTGAGAACTCTCGCCTACCTGGCCAGGCAGAGGATAGAGGGCGGGGAGCCCTGGCTGAGACTCGCCGCAATCCTGGGCGCCGTCGCCCTCTTCACAGCCGCATCGGCATGCGTCTTCTCTTCGCAAACGCTGAAAGAACACTATCGTTCGTGAAGTTGGCCGGTCCGTTCGCAGTGACCGATTCCATACAGTTTGACAGGCCGGTGACGCTGCCGGTAGTATGACTCTTCCAGGTGTTCCGCTGACGACCGGCGGATGTAACACCCGTTCGCTGCGACGTCGCAGGAGTCAACTTTTTCCAGGTCTGGAGCTTTCACCACTATTGCAGAAACGGAGCGACGGTGTGAAGTATTCCGCTTCTTGTGTACACTTGTCGAAACGGAGTATAGGTGTGAAGTGTTCCGCTTCTTTTCTGGTTTCCATCTTTCTGGTCGCTGCGAGTTTCGCCGCGGTTGAGACCGACCCCGCCGCCGGCGGACCGCCTCTCTCGTTCAGCTTCTCCGAACGGCTCAGGCTCCTGAGCTGGAACAACGTCCTCGATCTCGACGATGAAACGAAGGACAGCTCCACGTTCACACGACATCGCTCGAGCCTCGGGTTGAATATTTTTCATGAAAAAACAGGAATCGCCGCCGCGATCAGGCTGACCAACGAGTTCCGGTTCCATTTCGAGCCGGATGACACCGATTTCACATTCGATGAACTTTTCGTCGAGAACCTCTACCTTGAAAAGCGGGGTATCGCCGGCGTCCCCCTCACCCTCACCCTGGGCCGCCAGGATATAATACTCGGAGAAGGATTTTCAGTGCTCGAGGCGCATCCGCTCGACGGATCGCGCTCGATCTATTTCAATGCGCTGCGATTAGACTGGGATGTAACGCCCGATCAGCGGTTGACCGGCTTCTGTTCGTACCAGACTGAAACCGAAGAGTACTTCCCCGTGTTCAGCGACAGGGAAGAAGCTCAAAATCTGCTGGAGCAGCCCGAAGAGGGACTTTGCCTCTATTATTCGGGGGGGCGCGAAAAAACCGTCGACATATACTTCATCCGCAAAAAGATCGAAGATCCGGGCGGAGATCTCGGCGAGATCACGGTCCATGCCGTGGGGGAGCGCCTGGTAATACCGAAGACTGAAAGGTTGAGCTTCACGGGGGAAGGGGTGTTCGAGTTCGGCCGGTTCAGGGGTTCGAAACTTACCGCGGCGGGAGGTCACTTCCACGCGGACTACCGCTTCACGCATCCCAGCCTCGGAGAAACCCATGCCCGGGGCGGCGCCGTCCTCCTCTCCGGCGACAATCCCGATACACCCGACGACCACGAGGGGTGGGAGCCGCTATTCGCCCGATGGCCGAAATGGAGCGAATCGTACATTTACACGCTCATCCCCGAAAACGGAGGGAAGGTCGCGTACTGGAGCAACTTCGCCTCCGTATACGGCGACTTCGCCTGCAGCCCTTTTCGCGGAGCAACCCTTTCACTCGCCCTGCATCACCTGCTGGCGCAGGAACCGCCTTCAGGGGATGCGGCATTCCCCGGCGGCAGCGGCAGGATTCGCGGCAACCTGCTTATCGCCGAACTTGACTTCAAGCTGTATCGTTTCCTCACCGGACACATTCTCTGGGAAATCTTCAATCCCGGAAGCTACTATTTCTCCGGCGCGGACGGCTATTCCTGGTTCCGCTTCGAGCTGAGCTACACCGGTAAACAATAATAGATGACGGCGAAAACCATAGTCATAGCTCTTTATGCTCTCGTGATACTTGCCGCCGGTGTCGCCGGTATGCGGAAGACGAGATCGTTCACCGATTTTTTCCTGGGCGGGGGGAACATAGGCCCGTGGATGACCGCCTTCACGTACGGCACGGCATACTTTTCGGCGGTGCTTTTCATAGGCTTCGCGGGGAAAATCGGCTGGGGATTCGGATACTCGGGCATCTGGATCGCCTTCGGGAACGCCGTTGTCGGGGTTCTGGGGGTGTGGGCCCTCCTCGGATGGCGGGTAAAGAAGATGTCGCAGGAGCTCGAAGTCGCCACCATGGCCGAATTCTTCGAAGCGCGTTACGGCGGCAGGCTCCTGAAGCTGCTGGCTTCGATGTCGATCTTCGTCTTTTTCATCCCCTATTCCGCGGCCGTTTTCATGGGGCTTTCCTACCTGTTCAAGTCGAACTTCTCCATCGATTACATCACCGCCCTGGCTTTCATGGGTGTTTTTACCGCAATGTATCTTGCAATGGGCGGCTACCGTTCCATGACTCTCATCGACATGGTTTTCGGGATAATAATGATAGCGGGAGTGGCGGTTCTCGTTTCGAGCAGCGTGAACCGGGGAGGCGGTCTCGACTCGATCACGGCGTCCCTCGCTTCAATCGATCCCAGGCTTGTCGCCCCGGTGGGCCCTCCGGGGCTCTGGCCTCTTTTCTGCCTGGTGTTTCTGACGAGCGTAGCTCCTTTCGGCATGCCGCAGCTCGTTCAGAAGTTCTATGCGATAAGGGACCGCCGCGCCGTTCGCATCGGTATGGTCGCTTCGACTTTTTTCGCCGTGATTATCGGATTCGCGGCTTACTTCACGGGTGCTATCACCCGGGTTCTGTTGAGCCCCGAAACGGCCCCGGGTGCTTTTTCCGAAACCGGCGAACCGGTATTCGACGCCTTAATGCCGGAGCTCCTTGCGAACGTGATCCCGGGCCCCCTCTCGGTGCTGATCCTCCTGCTCATACTTTCAGCGTCCATCTCGACCCTCGCCGCTCTTGTTCTCATTTCAAGCTCGGCCGTAACTAAAGACTTCTACGCCGGGTTCGTCAACCGCAACGCCGGCGATAAACAGCTGACGCTGCTCATGAGGATATCCAGCGTCTTTTTTGTTACCCTGTCCGTTATCCTTGCCTATTTCAAACCGGCTACCATCGTAGCCATCCTGGCCATCTCCTGGGGCGCTATCGGGTCCGTCTTTCTCGGGCCGTTCCTGTGGGGGCTGTTCAGCAGCAGGGTGAACAGGACCGGGGCGTTGTGCTCATCGGTACTCGGGCTCGGAACGTGCCTGGTCATGTATGGTCTCGGACGCCCGACACCCGAAGCCGGCACCGTGGGCATGCTGGTTTCGCTGACCGTAAACCCGGTGGCAAGCAGGCTTTCGGACTTTGGAGCTTCCATGCGCAAAAAGAATCATGGCGAATAATTGTTCAAATTCTGTATTATCGCCCTGACCCCTTCGCGAGAAGGAAGGCAATAGGTGGAATACGCGAGTCGAAAATCATGGTCTCGACCAACGGAGAAATGTTGAACCGGTGAACGGAGCAGGCGATCATAAAACATCAGTGATCGATTGGTTCAAAGCCGGCGGGAGCCGCCTTGCCGGCGAGTCCGCGGAGGGCGCCCGGGTCTGGCGCCTGTTCCTCCGGGTTTTTATTTTTACTCTCATTTTCGAAGGGCTGCTGCTTTTCCCCGGCGAGCCGGGTCTGTTCACCGGACGCGTCATAGTATTCTGTGGGCTGTTCGCCTGGTTCAACGTTGTTTCGCTGCTGCTCGTCGATTCCGGCGGGGCGCGCAAATGGCTGCTCCTGCTGGGAGGTTCGCTGCTCTGCCTTTTTGCGGCGCCATCCTGGGTGCCCGGCTGGATAGCAGCGGCGGTTATCACCTTCTTTTTCCTCTTTTTCAGAAGATACAAACCATACAGACACCTGAGTTCCCGCCGCCGGGCTGCTGCATTTCTTCTCCTTGCAGCCGGTTTGACGCTCTTGATCTTCAGCCGTTTCGATGTCGGGCTTTCCTTTCTGAGGGGGCTCGACGTGGAAGTTTCGAAGCCTTTCACCGAAACCGTTGATGACTCCGCTCCATCATCTCTCGAGTCTCCGGATGCGGCCGGAGCTCGTGACGACACCGGGCAAGCTTCTTCAAGGGTCGATAAATCCCTCTTCCAGATAAGGATTCTCTACACTTACACGAGCATGTCGCTGCTCGTTTTTTATGCTTTGAGCCTGGCCCATATTTTCCTGGGGCTGCGCCTTCATTTCATGAAGCTGCGGCCGAAACTCGCCATCGCGGCATTTCTTATAACCGTCGTTCCTTTCGTTCTCGTAGTAATCATGGGAACCCTGGTCTGTTATCACACCCTCGGAACCACCAGGGCGCTGAGAGTCGAGTCGCTCCTCGAAGAGTGGGCGAGGATAGCGACTTCAGAACCTGGAATCCGCGGCACCCTTTCCGCGGAAACATTCTCCATGTCCAAGGACGGCGATCGAATCGAGTATGCGGGTGTTCCGGCTCCGTGGGCTCCCGCCTTTTCAGAAGCTCTGCTCTATGATCCCCTTTCCCCGTTCGCAGCCTGGTCCGGCGCCGACACCACCGCGTATTTTTCAGTCGGCGGCGATGTCTGGATGATAGGAATAATGGATGCACGGGAAGAAACTTTCCAGCTCCACGGCTCCAGGATCGATACAGTCTGGCTCGACCGGATTTCGGAAATGCTTCGGATAGAAGTCTACCTTTCCGCCCCCTTGACCACCACTCTCTCGACTCCGGAAAATACGCTTCTCCTATCGGATGATGATTTCAAGCAGCTCCTTTTCACTGATGAGCGGCACGGCACCACCGGCCGGGGTCCGACAGACCCTGAGACAGCCGCCGCCGCGGGCTTCCTTCCCGGATTACTCGCGACCGATCGGTATTTCGGTATGATCAACATCGAGATCCAGCATTTCGCCGATGGCCGTTTCGGCAGCAACGTGGTGCTGGTCATGCTCGAAGCGAGCATCGCCGACCTGGTGGGCGAGCTCCTTTCCGGTGAAAACCTGCTCAGCTTCATCACGATGCTTCTACTGGGCGCGCTGGCGCTTCTGATGCTGGTGCTCGAGCTGTTCGCCCTCTTTTTCGGCGTCCGAATCACCACGGGAATTCTCGCGGCCATCAGGGCTCTCGTCAAAGGAACCCGCAGAATTTCCGACGGCGATCTCGACACGCGCATCGAAATCCCGAACCAGGATGAGCTGGGTCGCCTGGCCGATTCTTTCAACAGGATGACGGCGGCGGTGAAGCGTGGGATCGAGGAGGCCGTTCTCAGGGAGCAGCTCGAGCGGGAGCTGAAAACCGCCCGGGAGATCCAGGAGCGCCTGCTTCCGCCCGAGGTTCCATCCATCCAGGGATACGACATCGCCGGCACCAGCATCCCGAGCCGTTTCGTAGGAGGCGACTACTTCGACTTCCTGGAACTCGATGCGGACCGGCTCGGCATCGCCATAGGGGATGTTTCCGGTAAGGGGATACCCGCGGCGCTCCTCATGGCGAATCTCCAGGCGAGCCTTCACGGGCAGACCATGGATCACCAGGAGGTATCGGCCATCATTACCCGGATGAACGAGCTGCTTGTCCGCTCCACCGATCCACACATGTTCGCTTCCTTCTTTTACGGGGTGCTCGACCGGGAGGGGTCTATGTTCACCGCCACTAACGCCGGCCATAATCCCCCGCTCCTCTTAAGGGCGGACGGCGGTGTCGAAAAATTCGAGGCAGGCGGTGTTCTTCTTGGAATCAGGGCCGGATCCGACTACGGTCAGCAGGCGGCGACGGTTTCTCCGGGAGATGTTATCGTCTTGTACACGGATGGTATCACGGAAGCATTAAAAGGGGGGGAATCAGGCGAGGATGCGGAAATGTTCGGCGAAGAACGCCTGACCAGGGTGGTTTCTTCAGCGGCTGCTGGTTCCGCTGAAGGGATCAAGAACGCCATTCTGTCCGCAGTCTCCGGCTTCACGAACAACACGCCCCTCTCCGACGACATCACCCTCGTAGTTCTCAAGCGTGATTCCCAGCCCGGCTAGAGATCATTACAGGTCCCACCGCCGTCCGGTCTATTCCGGTTTTACCGCCTCAACCAGGGAGTCCATCCTCTCCCCCGCCCGAATCATTTCCGCATTTTCGAACCCCGCTGCTGCCAGGCTGTCTTTTACTTCATCGAGGGTATACGTATCTCCTCCCGACGTGCAGACCAGCATGTTCAGGGCGAAAAGCGCTCCCATCGGCGGTTTTGTGCGGGTCGCGTCCATAAAATGATCACGGATCAGAAGGGAGCCGCCGGGTTCGAGCACGCTGTAAATTTTCCGGAAAAGCCGGAGATTCTGTTCCGGGCTGTTCTGGTGAATGACGGCTGACAGAAAAGCCAGGTCGCATCCGCCGGGAAGAGCGTCCCTGTTATAGTCTCCGGTTGTAAATGTCACTCGATCCTGCAGCCCTGCTTCCCCGACTTTTTCTTCGGCGATGGGTATTACGCCGTCCAGATCGAAAACGACGCCGGACAATTGCGGGTTCTTCTCGAGGAAAGCGATTGCATAAGCGCCGGAACCGCCGCCGATATCGAGCAGCCTGGTGAATCGACTCGTGTCATAGACATCGCATATCCTGCTCGACAGCGCCCTGGCCCCCACATGCATCGAACCGATGAAAGCTTTCTGATCTTTAGAGCCGGCTTTATCGCTCAGAAGCTCCAGGTGCGGATTGACTCCTTCTTTGACGGCTGCGGTAAGGTGGCTCCAGTTGTTCCAGAGTCTTACCGCATGGAGGGCCGAGGGGAGGAACGACCGGGGATGCCTGGACGAGAGATAAGAACCCTTCTCCGTGGGCCGGTATCGGCCGTTCACCTTTTCGAGGAGGCCGAATGTAATCAGGCAATCGAGTATCCTCGTGGCAGCCCGTTCATCCAGGCCAAGCTTTGCCGCAAGGTCCCCGGCAGAGGCGGGTTCCCGATCCAGGCTGGTGAAAAGATCAAGCTCGGCAGCCGTGAGGATCACCCTGCTTCTCATAAAATTCCGCAGGTTCGACATCATTTCGGCTTGAGGTTGCATTTTATTCGACCCCTTCCCTGTTTGAAATCATACACTTTTGCTCTTTTGATCCGGATACTCGATTGTATTCGAGCATCCGAACGAACCCTATAATACGTTCATACCAATAATACGTTTACCTTAATTGTTTGCGCGGAGAGCTTCATACAGGGATTTCGCTGATTTTCTTCCGGCCCCTCACGGAACGGCTGAAGGAGGAATCCGTGCATCCGAGGCCGAGGCGTCAGAAGCGCCGCCGGTTTTCGAGAGCGTTGCGCATGGTCAGCTCATCTACGAATTCGAGGGTGCTCCCTGAAGGGAGACCCCTGGCCGGGCGGGTGAGGGTTACGGGGGTTGATTCAAGCAGGTGCTGGAGATAGAGGGCGGTAGTGTCTCCGTCGGTGCTCGGGCTTGTGGCCAGGATAATCTCTTTTACGGCGCCGTCCCGTATGCGTTCCAGGAGCCGTTCGATCGAAAGATCTTCGGGTCCGACGCCATCGAGGGGAGCAAGCCGCCCCCCCAGAACATGGTAAAGGCCTTTGAAGAGGCCGGAACGTTCGATAACTTCGATGTCGCTGCAGCTTTCGACAACGCAGATCACCGACCTGTCTCTTGATTTATTGGAGCAGAAACCGCAGAGCCGCCCCCGGGTCAGATTGCCGCACTCCTCGCAGGGATGAATCGTGTCGGCCACGTTGAGCAGCTCGGTGGCCAGCTCCCTGGCTGCCGCGCCGTCCTTGCCCAGGAGATAGAAAACGATCCTCGCGGCGCTCCTCGGTCCGATACCGGGCAGAGTGGCGAAAAGATTGATGACCCTGTCTACGAGAGCGTCTTTCACAGCGTTTCCATCCGGGATTTTCCGCGAGGCAGAATCAGAATCCGAGCCCCGGGATATTCAGACCGCCGGTGAGCTGCTTCATCTGATCGCCCACGTCTTCCTGGGCTTTTTCCCTGGCCTGGTTCACCGCGGCGACCACGAGATCTTCCAGAAGCTCGACATCCTCAGGGTCGACGACCTCGGGGTCGATCTTGACCGAAAGCAGGTTCTGGCTGCCGCTGACAACCGCCTTGACCATTCCTCCCCCGGCCGCGCCTTCATATTCCTTCGCGTCGAGCTCCTCCTGGAGTTTCAGCATCTTCCCCTGGAGGTCCTGGGCATGCTTCATCATCTTGCTCATCATGTTCAATTTTTTAGCCATTTTTATTTCTCCGTTTACCCGTGCGCTTTGTCGTCGATTCCCGTCTGCGAACAAGGTCCGGCATTCCGCCGCCGTTTCACCCGTCTACGATTTCAGCATCGAACAGGCTCACGAGTTTTTCTAGAGCCGGTTCTTCTTTCACCATACGGCGAGCTTCTCTTCTGCGTGCTTCAGGATGGTTGGGGTCTTCGGTCGGATCCAGCCTTTTTCTGTTGCGCCGGTTGTTGGGTATTTTTTTTATCCGCACTGTCGGTTTTTCACCAAAGAAATCATGTAATCCATCTTCGAGAATTTCTATAGATTCGGGAGTCGCTATATTCCCGTAAACGGTTTCGCCCACTCCGATCGAAAGAGTATTTTCGCTCGGCTGCCGGAGTTCTGCGTCGATAAGGAATCCCGCGAGTGACTGGTGTCGCTCACCCAGTATCCGGCAGAATTCGTTCCATCCGGCGCAGACTTTTTCCAGGTTTAGACAAACGGTTTCGCGAGTCCCCTTAACTCCGGTTGCTTCTTCCGGTGCCGTTTGCTCCCGTTCCTCCGCCGGTGCCGTTTGCCCCTGTTCCTCCGCGGGTGCCGTTTGCCCCTGTTCCTCCGCGGGTGCCGTTTGCTCCCGTTCCTCCGCGGGTGCCGTTTGCTCCCGTTCCTCCGCGGGTGCCGTTTGCCCCTGTTCCTCCGCGGGTACCGTTTGCCCCTGTTCCTCCGCGGGTGCCGTTTGCTCCCGTTCCTCCGCCGGTGGCGGTGTTTCTATTTCTCCGGTAGTGTCTTGGGAAGCTGTAACAAGGACTTTCACCCCGGTCGCCATCGCCGGGCCGGATCGCTTCCGCTCCTCTTCCGAAGCAGAGGGTTCTTTTTCACCGGAAGGGCTCCGGGGTTCGGGCACGCCTGTGGCTGTGTCCGTCGCTGAAACAGTGCTGGATCGGGGAGGGGGCGCCACGGAATCGGGAGCGGCTACCGATTCCGGTGATGGCACAGGTTTCTTCGGCGCGGCGGTCTCCGCTGGAGTTTCCGTCCCTCGTTCGGGCAACAGCCCGATACTGCTGAGAAGTGAATCGATTTCCACGGTAGACGCCAGCGAAGCGATCCGGACGAGCGAAGTTTCTACTGTTATCCTGGGGAAAACCGATTTCCGGAGACTCAGTTCAAGCTGCTCCGCCAGGGTGATTATCCTTGACAGGTCTCCGGTGGAGAACCGGTGGGCCGTATCGTGCAGAGCATCCCGCAGCGCCTCGGGCAGGAGGGCTATTTCCCGGTAAGCGGATGCGGTTTTAACCATGAGAAGGTTACGCAGGAAAACAAGCAGCTCGAGGGCGAAATCGTAGTAATCGTAAACCTGTTCCTGCAGTTTCCCCACGTATTCGAAAACACGTCCCTGGTCGCGGTCGGCGATTATCTCCATCAGTTCCAGGTAGATTTCAAAAGGCAGGACTCCCAGGACCTCCCGGGCGTCTTCGGCGGTGATCCTGTCGGGGTTGTACGAGACGAGAAGGTCGAGGTAACTCTGCCCGTCGCGCATGCTTCCGTCAGCCTTGCGGGCGACGAGGTAGAGAGCCTCATCTTCGATCTCGATTTTTTCCGCTTTCGCCACCTTCCCAAGGTGCTGCTGGATCTCCTCCTGCGCTATCCGCCGGAAATCGAACCGCTGGCAGCGGGACAGGATGGTCTGCGGAAGCTTCTGGGGTTCCGTGGTTGCGAAGATGAAGACAACGGAAGGGGGCGGCTCCTCGAGGGTTTTGAGAAGGGCGTTGAAGGCATCCCTGGTGATTTGATGGACTTCATCGATTATATAGATTTTTCTGCCTCCCCGGGCGGGGGCATAGTTTACTTTTTCCCTCAGCTCCCTGATATCATCGATACCGCGGTTTGAAGCTCCGTCGATCTCGACGACATCCATGTGGCTGCCTTCCGTGATATCGAGGCAGGTCTCGCATTCGTTGCACGGTTCCCCGTCTGAGACATCGGCGCAGTTCAGCGCCTTTGCAAAGATACGCGCCACCGAGGTTTTGCCTACTCCGCGGGTGCCGGTAAGGAGATATGCGTGGGACGTCCGGCCGGTGGCGACAGCGTTCATCAAGGTCCTGGCGACGTGCTGCTGGCCGACAACCTGCTTGAAGGTCTGCGGTCTGAATTTGCGGGCGAGAACGAGGTAGGACATGTGAGGATCCGGGTCAGTCGGCCGGTCTGGATACTCTTCCCGGCCCTTTATTCGATTCGTGAAAACGATGAGATTTGAAAAACGTCTGACAGCTGCGGAGCATCGCCGGATTCCATCTTGACCGGGAATATCGCCGCATCCGGCTTTTCGGGTAATTCAAGCCGTGCACCCGCCTTCGATAACCTCCCCGTCGGGCGACAGACATAGCCAGCTCCCGCCAGGCAACCCCGCGGCACACACGAGGTTCCGTTTACCGCTGCTACCTCCCGGTCCTGACGGAGTTCACGGATTCGTGTTGCGCGAGACCCGACGTTCATCGCCGCTTGTGCCGGCAACTCGGCCGGTTACAGAAACCTCGAGCGGGGATTCAGCCTCGCTGTAGCGGATTGCGAGTTCAGGGCACCGCTAGCTCCCCGCCTAGCACGACAAATTCTTATGGAGCAGAGCGGATTCGAACCGCCGGCCTCATCCGTGCGAGGGATGCGCTCTCCCAGCTGAGCTACTGCCCCGGTTAATCGCGGACAAGATGCGAACCCGCAGGGATCGTCGATCTCGTCCGCGATATCAAAAGCTCCAATTCGGCAGCTTTTGACAGCTATCTTCAAATGGCGGAGAGGGTGGGATTCGAACCCACGGAACAGTCACCTGCTCAACGGTTTTCGAGACCGCCCCGTTCAACCAGCTCCGGCACCTCTCCCCATGGTGCAATCTATATGGCGGAGAGAGTGGGATTCGAACCCACGGTACGCGTTAACGCACACACGATTTCCAATCGTGCTCCTTCGACCAGCTCGGACACCTCTCCGCGAAACGCTTGGATGATGCCGTCTCTTGCCCGATGGCTGCGTTGCTCGTCGGAGAAGAATGCTCACATATAAGAATATGCTGCGCTTCTTCTCCTCCTCGCGCCTTGCCCTCGAACAAGATCCGACATCCTGCAAGCGTTTCGATAACGCTTTGTTTGTGCGCCGCGCTTCGCTTGGCGCTGTTTGTCGCACCGTCGCTTCGCTCGGTGCTGCGCCTTCGGCGCTGTTTGGATGCACCATCGCTTCGCTCGGTGCTGTTGGAAACACCGTTGCTTCGCTCGGTGC
>CAYMWF010000006.1:39330-102219 GCA_964394085.1 uncultured Gemmatimonadota bacterium
GTTGGAAACACCGTTGCTTCGCTCGGTGCTGTTGGATATATCGTCGCTTTGCTCGATGCTCAGGATTTGTTTTTTCTGAGCTTCAGGAAAAATTCGCTCAGAATGGCTGAGCATTCGTCTTCGAGAACCGGGGCGGTCACCTCTACAAGGTGATTGAACCTGTTGTCTCTGACAAGGTTCATCAGGGTTCCGCACGCTCCGGCCTTGGGATCGAACGCGCCGAAAACAAGCCTGTCCACACGGGCCAGAATGAGCGCCCCCGCGCACATCGGGCACGGTTCGAGGGTCGAGTAGATCGTGACGCCGTGAAGTCTCCGGGTGCCGAGCTTTTCGAAACAGCTCCGCAATACGAGGAGCTCGGCATGGGCCGTCGGATCCTGACATTCCTCAACCAGGTTGTAAGCGCTCTCGATTACGCGGCCGTCCATAACGGCCGCCGCTCCTACCGGAACCTCCCCCATGTCGAAAGCGATTCGCGCTTTTTCCAGGGCGAGCTTCATGAAGGTCGAGTCTTTTTCCTTCATGTTACTTCCCGTTGAACAGGCAGGAATTCCTATCATATATCCGGAAGACATGTCAAAGCTTTTTGCGTGCAGCGAAAAATGTGAATGAATTATAATCATCATCAGGCTCGACGCTGCAGCGCCTTTCCGAACATTGTAACCCGGATCCTCTTCATTTTCCCTTACCTGTGAAGAATAAGGAGGGAAGCTCCCTTCGGAGCGAGGCATTACCCAATTTACCGGGGAGGCATCCGGGGCCAGACATTCTGGATATGCGGAGTCGGCTTCCGCCGCATATGGAATTTGCTTCCGTGTGGTCAATCAGCAAACCGGTTTGACATCAGCTGAAATACCGGGGATATGACGGATGCGCAACATATGAACAGGCGCTGAAGCTGCGGCCATGAGGAAACGTACCTCGAACGTGAAGCCGAGCTCGGGAAAACGGGGTCTCTTGAAATTTCGATTTTTCCCCACGTGGAGAAAGCTCAAATATTGAACAGCCACAGGCGTTTGCTTTTGTCCGTTTTCCGGTGAATTGTCTTGAAGAGTTATCCCGGGAAACCGGATTTACTAAATGAATTGCTGATGAGATCTGTGTATATCGGTGAAATTGATCCGTGTCGTGCAGAGCACAAGAGGATACAATTTCCTTGTATGATTTTTCGGAATCGGACAAGCTGACAGCCCTCGATGACATGCAGCGACCGTGTATTCAGCGGCTCCGGCGAGTTTCCGGGGCGGCTAAACCGGCAGCGGCAAGCATAAGGTTTTTACCGGAAGGTTCGGAAAATGAAAGAGCCATACATGTGCGAACTGAGAAGAACCATGGGGGATCGGCCGTTCCTGCTTCCGGGGGTAAGGGCGATAATACCGAACCGGCGGGGCGAAATCCTCTTTCAGCTTCGAACGGATCTGGGTTGCTGGGGTTTGCCGGGGGGATCGGTGGAGATAGGGGAGTCTGCGCTGGAGGCGATTATCAGGGAAGTGGCTGAGGAGACATCGCTCGAGGTCATCGAAGCCGAACCGATGGCTCTCTACTCCGGAGCCGAACACCGCTTCAGATACCCGGACGGCGGCGAAGTCTACTGTTTTTCAATGGCTTTTATCATCCGGTCCTGGAAAGGAACCCCGGAAGCCGACGGGATCGAGGGCGCTGAAACGAGGTTCTATCCCCTCGAGAACCTCCCTTCCCGCATCTTCAGGATCCATCGTGCGACTCTCGAGGATTATCGGCGCTATGACGGGAGCTTCATTCTCGGTTAGAAAAATAAGCCTATATATTTTTGCACAGTAAACTAAAAACCAAGAGTTCTTTTGCAGGTACATTATTAGAGAATATTGTACACATTAACGATCGCGAAATTGAATCGTCATTACTAACGAGTATCGGTTTATTCTATCTTCGAATCGGGTCACTGAAAAGTATTGGTCGATTAATGACCAGCAAGAACTCCCTGCGCTCTTGGCGCAGGGCTGAATTGCTCTTCGTAGGTCTTCTATCTTAAATTTCCGGTGGCGCGAAGCGACATAAAATCGACTGAAATGCCCTGGGCTCCTGGCCCAGTGATAGGTCGATTTCAAGGAAATTTTTTACTATTCTTCTCCGTGACCTCGACGCTTGCAGGAGGCTTCTTGAAGATCCCGGGTTTACTACAGATCCGGAAGAGAATCCGGTCGATGCAGCCACAATAAAGTTGTACAGGGGGGAGGTAGCCGGGCCGGAGGGAAGGCATGCTGATGCTGCGGCGTATTTCCGGGAGGGGATCGAGCTGCTGGGGACCGTACGGATATGGAGCTGGAGTGCAAACTTTTCTGGCGGTACGGGCGGGCGAGGGTTTTGGCCGGGGATGGCGATGCCGGGGAGAAGTACGCCAGGAAGGCGCTGGAGCCCGAAGGAAGGGGATTCCCGTTCTACCGGTTCAAACTTCTTCTCAAGGCCGCCGTCTTCAGGAAGATGATGGAATACGACTGGCCTGGAAACATCCGCGAGCTGAAGCATGCGGTAGAATCCGCGGTCTATTTCAGAGGCGACGCAACCTGGGTCATCGGCGCGGATGTCCTGGGTTCCGCCGAGACTTACTCCTCGAGCGAGCACGAGAGCCTTTCCAGAGTTTCCGACCACGCGGTAACCGAGATCTATCTCGCGGTGAAGGACGAAGGTTACGAGCCGGTTCTCGAACGCCTGGAGAAGCAGGTTCTCGAAAACCCCCTCTCAGATATCCTCATTCGCCTTCCTTTGAGAAGTGCTCATAGAAGGTCGGCAGGACGAAAAGCGTAAGGAGCGTCGAGGAGACGAGCCCTCCGATTACCACGATGGCGAGGGGCCGCTGCACCTCCGAACCCATTCCGGTGCTGATAGCCAGCGGCAGCAGACCGAGGGCGGTGGTCGTCGCAGTCATCAATACCGGTCGGAGCCTCGATACGGCTCCCTGGACGACAACCTCCTTCGAGCCGGAACCCCCGCCCCGCAGATGTTCGAACCGGGCCACCATGATCAAGCCGTTCGTCAGGGCGATCCCGAAGAGGGCGATGAAGCCGATCAACGACGGAATGCTCACATTCTCGCCGAACAGCATCAGGGCGAAGATGCCCCCGACGAGAGCCAGCGGAATGTTGACCATTATCAGCAGCACGTTCGTAACGGATCTGAACAGGCCGTAGATCAAAACCAGGACCGCGAAGAGTGTCGCCGGCACGATCCAAGCAAGCCGGCGGTTGGCCCTCTGCTGCAGTTCGAACTGTCCTCCCCAGGCGACGCGGTAGCCGGAGGGCAGTTCGATCGTCCTTCCGATCAGCTCCTGGGCGTCCTTGACGAAACCGCCTGCGTCCCGGCCGCGCACATTGCACATCACCGACACGAAGCGCCTGGTGTCCTCTCGGCTGATCTGCCGCAGTCCGGTCACCGTGCGCAACGCTGCCAGCTCCCCGACCGGAACGGTGTACCCCGCCGGCGTGCGCACGCGCAGATCCGCAATCTGATCCAGGTCGCCGCGAACCTCGTCATCGAAGCGGACATCGATGGTGAAGGCGCGCTGCCCTTCGAAGATCTGCCCGACTATCTCGCCGCCCAATCCGTCGTGGACGAGCAGCTGCACATCACGCTTGCTGAGCCCGTGGCGTGCGATCTCGGCGTCATCGAGCTCGATCTGCACCTGCGTCTGTCCGCTGAACTGCTCGGTCCGGAGATCCGCCACGCCCTCGACGTGCGCCAGGGTCGCTTCTACCTCTGCCGCCTTGGATCGCAGCACCTCGAGATCGGGTCCGAAGATCTTGGCTACTACCGTGCTTCCCGTCCCGGCCACCAGCGCATCCACCTCGTGCTGGATCGGCTGCGAATAGCTGATCGAAGCCCCCGGATAGTCTCCGATGTGATCCGCCAGCGCCGCAACGATCCGTTCCTGGTTGTTCGAAGAGAACCAGCCGCGCCTCGGCTCCAGTCCGACGGTGATGCAGGCGTAGTTCGTATGGTGCACGTGCGGGCTGATTTCTCCGTACCCGATCTCGGAGAGTGCAAAGTCGATTCCCGGCACTTCCAGTATCCGGCGCTCCAGGTCGCTCGTAATCCGGCTGATTTCAGCGAGGGAGATGTTCGGATTCATGTGTGCGAGAACCTGCAAAGTACCCTCTTGAAGCGTCGGCACGAATTCCTTCCCGAGCCGGGTGTAGCCCACTGCTCCCGCGATCCAGATCACGAAGACGGCGATCATGAGCCGGCGGGCCCCGGGCAGGATTTTCACCAGGATTCTTTCATACCCGCCGTGCAGCCTGTCACTCAGGCGCGACCGCCCCCCTGAACCGCCACTGCGCCGATGGAGGCTCGCCAGCACCGGCGCTACGCCCAGTGCGTAGATGAGTGAACCGGCCATGGTCGCGGTCACGGCGAAAGCCAGCGGACGGAACATCTTGGCTTCGACTCCGCTCAGGGTGAAGATCGGAATGAAGACGATCAGAATGATGGCGACAGAGAAAAAGATGGGCCGCCCGACCTCCCGGGCGGCGGCGAGAATGATGTCGGTGCGGGAGTGT
This sequence comes from uncultured Gemmatimonadota bacterium, assembly GCA_964394085.1. Taxonomy (GTDB): domain Bacteria; order CAYMWF01; family CAYMWF01; genus CAYMWF01. The sequence goes on from CAYMWF010000006.1 coordinate 43,863, forward strand.
TCGATCTCCCGGTGCTCCGCAGTGGCCTGGATCTTCTCGACCATGACGATCGTGGCATCGACGATCATGCCGAGCGCGATCGCAACGCCCCCGAGTGAGATCAGGTCACCGGGCACCCCGTTCCGCTGCATGATCACGAAGGCCAGGAGCATTGAGAACGGCAACGACAGCACGACGATGAGAGCGCTGCGCAGGTTTCCGAGAAAAGCGAAAGATACCAGGCACACCAGGACCAGTCCGAGCGTGAGCGCCCCGCGAACCGTGTCGATGCTGTTGCGGACCAGTATCGACTGGTCGAAGAAAGGCACGATGCGCACCCCTTCGGGCAGCGACGCTTCGATCTCGGCCAGACGCTCTTTCAAACGGTAGATCACCGTGAACGAGTTTGCACCGTGCAGCTTGTAAACATTGCCGATCACGACCTCGCGCTCACCGTTCATCGAAGCGATCCCCCGGCGGAAGGCATCACCCAGCGTCACCCCGGCCACATCCCGGATGTAGATCGGCCGTCCGTCGGGAGCGGCAATGACGACGTGCTCGATATCCTCTATGGTCTCGAGGAGCCCGAGGCTGCGAACCATGAGCTCTTCTGAACCCCGCTCGAACAGACCGGCTCCCAGGTTGAGGTTGTTCCGGCGCAACGCCCCGGTTACGTCCTCGAGGGTCAGGTCGTAACGCAGGAGGTCGGCGGGGGATACCCGGACCTGGTACTGGCGAACGAACCCGCCCTGGCTCATCACGTCCGCGACCCCCGGCACGCCCAGGATGTTCCGCTTGACGATCCAGTCCTGGAGCGTCCGCAGCTCGGTCGTGCTGCGACCCTCGCCTTCAAGGTAGTAAGCCATTATCTTGCCCATGCCGCTGACGATCGGCCCTTTCTCGAGGCCGTGGTGCATCTCGAGCCCCTCCGGGATCTCCTCCTCGGCATGACGCATCCTTTCGGCGACGAGCTGGTGGGCGAGGTAGATATCGACTTTGTCCTCGAAATAGACGTTCACCGTGGAGAGACCATGCGACGAAATCGAGCGGATTTTCTCAATCCCCGGTATGCCCATCATGGCCACCTCGACGGGGCGCGAAACGAACTGCTCGACTTCTTCGGCGGCGGTGCCCTCGAGCTCAGCGAAGACCTGCACGAGATTGGGGCTGATGTCGGGGAACGCGTCGATCGACATGTTTGAAAGCGCATGAAATCCACCGGCGCACACCGTGAGAGAGAGCAGCACGACCAGGAAGCGATAGGTGAGTGCGAAACGCACGAAACTGGTGATCATCGTCCATCAACTCCTCGCGGCCGGTTCAACAGGGTACATTCGGAATCCGACCAGTTTTGAATATCTAATGGGCATGCCCGTGCCCCACTTCCCCGGCGGTCCGCTTCTCGATCTCCGATTTGAGAAGAAAGCTGTTCCGTGAGGCCACCCGCTCACCGGGGCTCAGCCCCGAAAGCACCGCGATCCGATCAACCGTTGATCCGCCCAGCTCCACCATCCGGACGATGAACTCGTCTCCCTGACGCACGAACAGAATCGATTCGTCGTCCAGGTACTGGATTGCCTCGTGGGGGACGACCACCGGTGCGTCCATCTGGTCTACGGCGACTCGGGCGCTCACGAACCTGCCGGGACGCAGGATGCCGTCGGGGTTGGGGAGAGTCGCGCGCACCAGCACGGTGCGGCTGCGTGCATCCACGATCGGGTGGACGTACTCGATAATCCCCCGGAGACCGCGAACCTCGGCAGGATCGTCGAGTGTCAGGGACTGGCCCTTGCAGACGACTCCCAGATCCCGCCCGGATGCGTGGAGATCGAGCCAGACCGTCCGCAGATCGGCCACCCTGAAGAGCGATGTGTTCCCTGCCACCACCTCTCCGTTCTGAGCGTTCCGTTCGATGATCGAGCCAGCGAAGGGCGACCGGATTTCGAATCGCGTCAGAAGCCTGTCCGGTTCACCGTGCAGGTTGTTGATCTGCTCCTCGCTCAGGCCCATGGCGACCAGTTTCTGGCGGGCCGAGCGGGCGAGGATTTGAGTTTCGATATAACCATGACGGCTCTCGATGAACTCCTGCTCGGATGTGATCCGGTCGGCACGAAGCCGCTCTTCACGGGCGAAACCCGCGGAAGCGAGCTCCTCGCGCTGGATTGCCGCCAGATATTCGGCTTTGGCATCGGCGAGTTCCCGACTGATGAGGACGGCAACCACCTGGCCTGCACGAACTTCATCACCCAGCTCCACGTTGATTTCGCCGATCATGCCCGGAATGCGGGCCACGATCTGTGCCGTCCGTCGACCGTTGAGCGCAATCTCGCCCGGAAGCATGATCTCGGTGTGGACCTGTCCATGGGTCGCTGTACGCATCTCGATATCATAGCGGTCGATGTCGTTGTCGCTCATCGAAATGTGGATATCATGAGCTCCGAGATCATGGCCCTCGGACCCATGCCGGGCCGCCCGGCGGACCTCGGCGACGCCTTGCGTCACCACGCGTTCATCCGGTTCGATCCCTGATGTCACCTTCGCATAGAGGCCCTCGCGCCCTCCCAGCACGAGGCGGCGCTCCTCGAAGGTTTCTCCGTCCAGCTGCACGAACACGCCCGGTTCGTCATTTCCGTATATCGCCGACACCGGAATCGAGAGCTCCTCAGCATCGTCCTTCCCGCGACGCACCGCCTGAGCCGTCAGCAGAGGGATGGTCCATTGCTGCTCCTTGAGGAACGGGATCCCTTCCAGGTCGCCGGGGACGGAAAAATCGGCCGCTTCTCCGGATGTTCCGAATACCCGGATCCCGGACAGGACGATCCGCTCCCGGCCGGAAGGCGAGGAGAAGAGGAGCGTGACGGTCCACATCCCCGATGCCGGGAAGGTAAGCTTGACTTCGTAGATGCCCGGACGTGCGGGTGCCGGTGCCGTCTCCTCAATAATACCCCCGCTCTCCTCCGGTTCACCACGAAACGTCAACGATCCGGCGGTACGCGGTGCGCCGTCGGTCAGCCGCGTCAGGTGCACCACGAACTCCGAGGGAATTCCCGCCACCGCCGGAGGGTGTTCGGCGAAGACCTCGAAACGTTCGTCCCATACCGTAATCCGGACGGCATCGACGCCATGCCCGTGTCCGTGGCCGTGATCATGTGAACCCGCTCCGCCGGCCCGCGCGACGCCGAACAGCAGCAGGATGCCGGCAATCGCTGTTCCGGCTGTCGATAGTATCACTTTTCGTAAACCCATATCGTCCTCTCTTCTGATTCATTGGCGCTGCGTGCCGCCGGTGAAGGACCGGCCAGGAGCTGCATGTCGGCCCAGGCCAGGAAATACTCCTCACGAGCCGCCACCTGCCGGTTGAGGATCTCGAACAGGGTCCGCTGTGCGTCCAGAACCTGGAGGTATGCATACTTACCGCTGCGGTAGCCGGACAGTGCGGTTTCGAACGTTTCTTCCGCTGCCGGCACGATATCTTCACCGAACGCCGTCACCGCCGCGTATGAGTCGGCCAGCCTGGCATACGCCTCGTCCAATTCGAGTCGCAGCCTGGCGTCTGCGGCCAGGCCCTCTTCAGCGGCTGCAGAGACGAGCAGACCCGCCTCTCGAACACCCCCCTGGTTGCGATCGAATAGAGGGATGGGGACGGCGATACCGGCGACGAAGGCCTGCTCGTCGGTTTCCCACATATGACGAACGCCGCCGTAGAGTGTGAGGACCGGAACGCGCTTCGCCTTCGCCAGCAGGAACTCGGCCTCTGCGCGTTCTTCCTCCATCAGCCGGCGGTACATCTGCGGATTCTCCTGCAGTCCGGACACCAGCTGATCCCGATCTCCTGGCGGCCGTATCTCCGCTTCGAGCGCGGCGGCGTACTCAAAGACAGCCTCCCGTGCGCCCCAGGTCGATGCAAGACCCCTTCTGGAAAGTTCCAATTCCCGCTCCGTCAACCTCCGATCGAGTTCTGCCTCCGTCACCTCTACCCGCACACGCGTCGCTTCCAGCGGCGGATCTTTCCCTGCGGCCACACGCTTGACCACAACCTCCTCGATCCCCTCCTGCAGCTCCACGAGAGCCCTTGCCAGCTTCGACCGCTCCTGCGCCGCGAGTATCGCAACGAATCGGACCGTCACCTCGTGCGCCAGCAGCCTTCGCCGCCATTCGAGGTCCAGAGCCGCCGAACGGCCGACCAACGATTCGGCACGCCGCCGCTTGCCGCGCAGTGCTCCCAGGTCCAGTGTTTGGGAGAGTTGAACGGTAAGCTGCGCCGATCGTAACTCGCGAAAGTCTCCGCGTCCGCCGAACTCCTCGAGCTCGACCGAGAACTCTGGATTCGAACGCATCCCGGCCTGCTCGCCGCGGGATTCAGTCGCCTCCACCTCCAGGGATCGCGCAGCAAGCTCCGGGCTGCGGTTCAATGCCCGGTCAACGGCCTCCCCGAGGGTGATTGGCGCTGTGAAAGCGGAGACCGGAAAACATCCAAAGCAGGCGGCTATGACACAGGCGAACAGGCCTGCCTTCGACCAGATCATGGAACCGGTGCGAAAACTCATGCTGAAAACCTCCGTTCAACAGAACCTATCGCAGGTACGAGCGGATCACTTCGATGAGCTCCTGCGCGGCCCCTGCTTGCTCTGAAGTCGGATCCCGGTCGGGATCGACCACGTGAAACCGTATGTGCCCCTCGATGACCTCGGCCATGAGGCCGCTCATCGCTCCCCGGCATGCCGCAATGGTCTGAAGAATCGGTGTGCATGCCTGCTCCTCCACCAGGCCGCGCTCGATCGCATCGAGCTGACCCCGGATACGATGCACGCGGTTGAGAAGATTCTTCTTGTCTCTGATCAGGTGTGCCATCTGTTCCACCTCCGTCTGTACACATGCGGGCAAATATAATACCCCCGTATAGTATCTGTCAAATCTTCATCCTGCTCTGCGTTCTTCCCTCGAGGGGGTGGATCTGGTAGGGTAAGGGATCCTGTCCTGCAGACGGCGGGCTCAATCGGTGACGGTTGACAAACCCCGTGAGAGAGGAAAGGCAATTGGAGACATTCGCAGAACCCAGGGAATTCGTGGAGAACACTCGTTTCCCGGAGGAGCGGCGGGCCGCCCTCGCGACCCTGGAGCTGAATGCCGTCGACGAGCCGATCGCAGACATCGTGGCCGGTTTCGCCGAGCTGCCTTACTCTTTTACGATGCAGTGCTGCTATGGTCACTTCATCTGCGATCCTGCACAGAATCCTTACGATCTCGCTCCCATGCCGCCCGGTTATGGCGGCCGGGTCAGGTACAGGATAGCCTACATCGCATTCTGCCTGGAGAACAGCGAACGCGGCCGTGGTCTCCGGGAATCTCTCGCGCGACTCACCCGGATTGATCCCGGCTACGTACAGTTCGGGTCTCCAGATTGGTTCTGGCGCCAGTGGGACAATTCTTATGCTCTCCAGGTCGAACCCGCCGCCCACCGGTTCAGGGACGAGGCTGTCCTGGAAGCTGCGGAAGCGCTCCATACTCAGAATGTGAGGGATATCTTTTTCAGAGAGCTCCGGGCGGTTCAGGTTGCGGAGTTTGCTGAGTATCGGGGTGGATGAGGAGAAATTGCTTACACATCGAGATCGTCCCTCTCGGTCTGAAGTTGAAAATTCAGCCTGCCCCCTTTTTCTTTTCCAGTGTCATGTCAAGCATCAAATGACGCATGTTACTGAGTAATCTGTCGTTCCAGCAAGGCGCGACTGAAGGAGTATAACAGCGCAATGTGACTGAAGCCGGGCACTAGGGCTTCTTTCAGAACGTATCCTCGAGGGGCGGTTTTCCGGCCCCGCGCCTTCTTCATTACAGTAAAGAACTCAGCCGTGGTCAGAACCCCGCGGAGAAAGCGATCTTGAGGGGCGGGTTCTCCGGATCCCGCACCTTTTTGCCGATGTTGCGATTACCTTTGAACAGGAGGTCGGTATACTTGCCGTAGTGGGGCAGTTTCCGCCCGGCGCCGCTTACGGATCCGGGATCGGTCCCTGCGAATATTCCGCAGGCCATGGAAAAATCGCGGGGATGCTCCCGGATGGAAAGCACCGTTACGCCGGAACGGGTGCCCTCCTCCTCGAGAACCATGGAACCGGATCCTCTCGAGCCGTCGATTTTACCGGCCCATTCTTCTTCGATCCCCGGAAGGAACTGTTCGATGGATGAAAATGAATCGTACGGTCCGAGCAGCAGGTAAGGATGGTCCGGCAGCAGGGAAGCGGCTTTTTCCACCCCTTCCAGCACCTGGATCGCGGAACCGTGACGGAGCCTGTCGGCCAGCAGGCGGTAAGCCTCGGCAAGGCTGTCCGGAAGCCCCCCGGCAACTACGAAGACAGTCTTTTCGTCACCCAGCAGCTTGCTCAGGGTAGGGGCCGTTTCCCCCGGAAGCAGTTTCCGGAAAACGTCGAAATCCGGATCGACGGTCACGGAACCGCCCGTTTCGGAGAACGGGATTTCAACCGTTGCCTCGATCGAATCGATCGTCAGGATTCGACTGGTTTCGCAGCCGCCGTCGGGTGAGGAAAGCCTGACCGGAACGCGAAGGTCGTAGACAGGTTCTTCCTGCCTGACCGTTACCCGCACAAGGCAGCCGGTTTTTCCATCCTTCAACGGCACGATATCGACAGATTCGAGATGAAGCGTGGGTGCACCCGGCCGCGTGAGCCACTGTTCAAAGAACCGGTCCAGCCGCGTCTTGCCCTCTTTCTCGAAAGCGAGCCTGAAGTCGTCCCATGAAGCGATTTCCCATTGCTTTTCCCGGATGACCCGCCTCAGGGCTCTGAAGAACAGTTCGTCTCCCAACCTCCTCCGGAGCTGGTGAAACACCATGGCGGCCTTCCCGTATCCGACCGCGCGCGTGCCCGGCGTGGTTCTGCTGGTGAATGTGATTAGCGGAAAATCGGTTGTTTCACTTACATAATCGGCGTAGTCGCGAAGCAAATCGCGCCTGTAGAGCCTGGCCGCCTCGGGACTTTCCAGCTCACGGTAGTAATAATCGGCGCAGTAGGAAGTCAATCCCTCGCACCAGTTTCCGGAGTTGTAATCCACGTATACGGAGTTTCCCCACCAGTTGTGTGCAATTTCATGTCCCAGCGAGATATTGATCAGAAAAGGCAGCCTGATGATTGTGTTGCCTATCAATGTATAGGAAGGCATTCCGTATCCGGTCGGGAAAAAGTTTTCGACCACCGCGAATTTGCCGAACGGGTAGGGCGACAGCATCTTCTCGTAAAGTTTGATGAAGTCGGCGCACTTGTCAAGAAGCATGGGGGCGATATCAGCGTCACGGGGATACAGGTAAGCGAGCAGCTCCACCCGTCCGTGGATGCGGGAATGGCTCTCGTACGGTCCCGCCACCAGGTAAAGACCGTCGGAGCGCCGGGGAGCATGCCAGACCGTTCTCACCGACAGCGAGTCGGCGGATAATTCATGCGCCTTTAAAATTCCCTGGGTGACCACCTCGGTTCCGGCCGGGGTGATTGTTTCGAGTGTATGACTGCACAAGGCGTCCGGGATGAGAGGATACCAGAAGGTCGACGGTGCGAGGAAAACCCCCTCTGCCGAGATGATTCCCGATGTCTGGTCGGCGATATACTCCCTGGAGAATTCCCCGACCTCCACCGGGTCGTAAATGGCGCCCTCGTACCCCACGCGCAGGGTCACTTCACCCCGTTTCTCCCCGTAGGTGCCGAGAAACAGCCTGACCAGGCAGGGGCCGCCCGGAAGATCCGACGATTGAACGCTTTCGAAGCCCGGCAGGGTTTCCAGATCGACCGGAGCGCTCCTGGAAAAGTTGAAAAACCGGTCGTTCAGCTCCAGGGCGGTGATCGACAGGTGCGGATTGAGCAGAAAACCGATGCTCTCGCTTCCGCCGTTCAGAATCGTGATGGCGTCTTCGCCGTAAATATAGTGCAAATCGAGTGAGAGCCTGGCTTCGATCCGGTGCGACACCACCTCGATTGCGCCGCGGGACGGCAGGCGCCCCTTCCCGGCGACGGCGACCCGGAGCGGCGTTAAAAATGAAAATACCAGCAGGATGACGACGAACAGCATCCGTTTCATTTTATTCTCCAGTTCGACTGCCGGCCCTGTTTCCGGCGGCAAGTGAAATGATTTCAAAAACGATACCTGCCAGACGATCGAGGTCGGATAGATCGAAGTGTTCTGATGTAGAGTGGCATTCGGAAATACCCATTCCCAGGTTGACGGCCGGGATCCCTTTGCCGTTGAGGGCGTTCGCATCGCTTGCCCCGGTATGATCAACACAGCGGGCGGCGATGCCGCGCCGGGTTACGGCGTCGATGCAGAGCTTCACCAGGGGATGTTCATGGTCCAGTCTGAAGGGTTTGAAGGTGTAGCGGGAATCCCACTCGAGCGACACTCCCGATTCTTTCGCCACCCGCTCGAAAGCCTCCCTGGTTTCATCGTCCCGCTCGCGGATGGTATTTTCGTCCAGGCTGCGGATTTCACCCTTGATCGCCGCGCGCTCAGGAATGATGTTGGTGCGTTCTTCACAGGATGCGAAAATCAGGTTTCTCGTGGATGTCGGATCGAGACGTCCCATCCGGACCGACAGGAGAGCCTTTGCGGCGGCGGCGTGAGCATGGATGCCGTCTTCGGGTTTCGAGCCGGCGTGAGAAGCTTTACCTGTGAATTCGGCTGCGATTTCCTGGTATCCCGGTCCTGCCGTTACGATACATCCCACCGGCCGGGAACAGTCCAGAACCACGCTGCCGAATCCCTCGAAAGAGGATTCGTCCAGGTTGGCCGATCCGTGCAGACCGACCTCTTCTCCCCCGGTGAAACATAGAATCAGCGGTGCCGAGGGAGAGAATCCCCGCGAGACGGCGTCCGCAATTCCCAGTAGAAGCGCCACACCCGCCTTGTCATCCGCTCCGAGCACGGAGGTGCCGTCGGTGCGGATCAGGTCGCCCTCCACGAGCACGGCGCCTTCCCGGGCGGGAGTCACCGTATCGAGATGCGCGAAAAAAGCGATTCCGGCCGCGCCGTCATGACGGGCAGGTTGTCCAAGGCGGCAGAGGATATTGTCGAATCCGTAACCGCTGAGGGTTCCGGCCCTGTCGGTTTCCCACCGGAGGCCCAGCCGGTCGAGCTCCCCGGTCAGGTAGCTCCTGATTCGCTCCTCTTCCCCCGAAGGGGATGGAATATCCACCATTTCGAGAAAGCGTCTGCGTATGTATTCGAGGTCGATTTCCGGATTTGACATCAGCCGCTCTCCCTCACCTGATTTCACGAGCGCCGAAAACCGACTATACCAGCCGAACCGGCGGATTGAAACCCTGTTTGGTAAGATCATCGGAGTCGGGCGCGCCAGGGGTGCGGGAGTTCGGATCCGGCGCGGCGGATGACGAACCCGATACCTGAAAATCGATACGTTGTAACTGCAAGAATCAGATTTGCCGGGCGGACGTTTCTCTTCGAGGTCGGGTGGGAGCCATCCTGTTTTCTGCCGGCTTCGAGGTATGATTGTTCGATTTCCCGATTGTTCAGTAAATTTGTTGATAAATTAATTTTCAGTTGAGAAGCGGAATCCGGTTCTGAAGCAGGGATTCGCGACAGAACGGAATCAAAAGTGGAAAAAAACTATCCGATTGGAGGCTGCAAAAGGGTATCTTACTGTCTTGTAACGAGTTACATGTGTGGTCAGAGATTGATACTCTGAAAAGATTCTTGCCAGGGTCAAGAATGCTGAGTCGTAAGTCTCTATAGTGAAAAGCTATTCGACGATTGTGGATAACTTGTGGAAAGCGCGTAAAGAATACTGGTGCCGATGTCCAATATGATAGAACAGCATATAAGGTAAGAGGATGCGGCTGCGGAGCGCGAAACGGCAGGATATTCCTTCATCCTTCCGGGGGTTGTTCTGATGACGGTGGAAAAAATTGTTCCGCCCCCCGTGCCGTGGTTACTGTCGTTCATTGCTGATTGCCCGGGAGGCGGATTGTTCGGAATTTCTGTTGCTTCTCTATTGTACGCCTTTTCCGAATGTCAGTTGTTGCTCGACCCCGGAGTAGGCGGATTCAGGAGTATCCAGTTAGAAGATCCGTCCGGGCGTCGTCCCATCGATACATCGGTCAACTGCTGACCGAAAGAAAGCGTATCAACCGGTGTAAGACCGTCGGCGTCGTACAGTCCGATGAATTCACCGCTGCCGCTGAGCTTGAAATCGGTGTGAAGCGGACCCTGCTCCTCGTCGTTGTCGGCCCAGATGAGGAGGAATTCTCCGGGGCTCATCACCATGTCGGGCAACTGCCATGCCGCCTGGATGTTCTGATCGTCCGTGAGGAACAGACCGTCCAGGTCTACGGGAGACTGTCCGGAATTATACAGCTCGATCCAGTCGTCATATTCGCCGTATTCGTCGGCGATTGTGGAATCGTTGAGGGCCAGAAATTCGTTGATGCACAGGCCGGTGGTTTTTTCCCTTATCGAGTAGCCGGCGATTTCCTGGTCGACCGCCGCTCTCCTGTCGGTGATGAAAGGCTTCAGACCGAAGATTCTCTCCTCGCCCATGTATACGTCTTCTTCCAGGTTCTGCTCGAATTCGTAACTGGTGAACATCTTTTTGTTGTCGGCGTACACCGAGGAGCGGACCAGGTCGGCAAGGGCGTTTACCCGGGTATGAAGCGAATCCACGTTGAAGTGAGTGTCGAGCACGCGCCTGTAGTCCATGAGGTAGGCATCCCGGTATTTACTCTCGTCGAACATCCTGTTTACGAGCGGCCTCGGGAATTCAACGGGATCCCGCTGCCAGAACAGGGGAAGGGCTATGAGGTCGTGCCAGGCATAGGCGGGACAGTTTCCGAACGCCTCGTTCGCGTCCCAGGGGATGAAGTAGAACCTGTCCGTATCCTGCCTGTGGTAGAGATAGTAGTTGTGACCTTCCCCTATGTACGTGTCCAGGCTGATATAAAGGTTCGATAAAACAGAGAAGAGAAGAAAATCGTAGATATGAAATTCCGATTCCAGCATCCCGGCGAAATAGAATGACGGGGTGTGGTTGATCACGTCGATCAGATGCACGAGGTCGGACCAGTCGTTGATCGATTCGTTAGTCTTGAGCTCGTACTTGTCATAATATGCGGACTGGTACTGCCCCAGCCAGACGAGCCATCCCTGCGGGTCGCCCTTGAAGAGGTTCCCGTCCTCGCCGCTTCCGAACCAGGCGGTAAAGAATCGTTTGTCGACCTGCTCCACGTTGGTATAGAGGCCCCAGTATTCGCCGTTCAGGTAGAGTTCCACGAATCCCGCCCTGCTGCACGGCAGAAACTCGGCCACCGCATCGTAAAAAAGCTTTTCCCTGAGATGGCTGGGATCCCTGAATCCGTTGCTGAGGCTGAGCTTGGTCAGACCGTAGATGTTCTGACCGGGCACGAATTCATCGAATTTGATCTTGAAAGGTTTTTTATCGCCGGGATATCCCCACATGGAGGAGCTTCCCTTGAACCGAACGCCGACTCCGTCGACTTCCTTGCCGTCGAATTTGAGATCCGCTTCGATGTAAACGCCGGCACCTTCGAAATAATTATCTTCGAGCTGCTGCCAGAAATCGGGCTGGGAGAATTCGAGGTAAAGCTTGTGGACCCGGCTGTCGCTGAAAATCGCACCGGAAGCTTTTGCGTCCCGCCAGACCGGATCAAACCCCAGCCGCGAACGGATCGCTCCGGCGAAGGCTTCCTTCCGGTGCAGCATCCTGGATGCAGCTTCACGTTTTTCCGCAATGGCGGATCCGGCCAGGCTCTTTGCTCTTCCGGTTTCCGAATCGACGGTGGGAGCCGCTCCGGCAGCGGCAATCAATAAAAGAATTACAGAAAGGGAAAACAGACAGGTGGTCGAAAAACGCATTTCTTTCTCCAAGGTCAACAATCGTCTCAGGTGACAGTATATATAACGGCGCGAACCGAGTAGAATTATAGCCTTGATTTTAACTTAGGGCACGGTTCAAAATTAATCACCCATTTCGCATCTCATATTCAGACCGTCTTCGCCCGCTCCTCGGTCGTAAAATCCTCAACGTAGCTCTGCTGCGCCTGTGGTTTTACTCTCTCGTCGCGAACAAACCCGACCCGAATCTGAGCGCGAAAGCGGCCGATTAATTTTGAACCGTGCCCTTATGCCAATTCGAACTATCCGGAACTATTACCGATATTGGATAAGATCGGCCTGAAAGGCCGTTCTGATTGTCAGACTCTCAGCGGGAGCCCGCGGAATACAAACCTCGAGTTCGTGCAGCCGGGTGCCTGATAATCTTTGCTGCGTAAACGGCTTCGCTCGGATTCAATTTGATTTCCGGACGAAACTGCTTTAAATTATATGAGATCGGGAATGCGGAGGGATGCCGCGGCCTCCGGTCAGTTTTCGCAACTGGGCCTCGGGCTGAAGTTGCGAAACGTTTTTTTGATTCGTCCGGCACCGGGAAGGCGTAAAAAGCCATGCGATGTCGATAAGGATGCGGGTCGAAAGGAGTCACCCGCTTCGCATCTCATCTTCAGGTCGTCTTAGTCCGCTCTTCAGCCACGTGCATCCTCGACGCAGCTTCGTTGCGCCCGCGGTTTTGCTAAATCGTCGCGAACAAATCCGACCGGAACCTGAGCACGCAAGCGGTCGATCTATTTCGATACGCGGTATGATTGCTTGAACAGATTATCAAGATTTTTCCGGAATCGCCGGAGAATGTGGAAGCAGAGGATAACAGATGGATTTTGACAATGCACGGAACCTGGCCCGGGAAGCCATGGATGTAGTTCGTCGCCTCGGCGTCGATTATGGAGACATCCGGCTGCTGAGGAAGCGGGCCCAGGTGATAATGACCGAGGACAGAAGGGTCATGTTCCTTTCCGACAGAGACACGTACGGGTTCGGCATAAGGATCATCGCCGCCGGCTCGTGGGGGTTTGCGGGGAGCAACGTGATCACCCCCGCTGAAATCGACAGGGTATCACGCCTGGCCGTCGAAGTTGCGGAAGCCAGTGCGACGACCCGGGGAAACGGCGGCGTCGAGCTGCTCCGGCAGGATCCGGCTAAAGATTCCTGGTTCACACGGGTTGAAATAGATCCTTTCGATATTCCGGTACATGAGAAGGTCGGTGTTCTTCTTGAGACTTCCGAGAAGATGCTTGGCGTGAAAGGTGTTACCAAGGCTTCCGGACATATGTTCTTCGAGAAGGTGGACAAGCTGTTTTCGAATACCGAGGGATCCGAAATCGAAACAGGTGTTTTCACTTCATCCGCCTTTATCACGGCGATAGCGGCCGCGGACGGCGATGCGAAAACACGCACCTTTTCCCTTCCCTCGGGGACTACCGGGTACGAACTGATTCATGAATCGGATTTTCCGTCCCATGCGGAAAGGGTCGGAGAAGAAGCCGTTCAGCATCTGAAATCGCCGCCCTGTCCGGCAGGGAAGCGGGACCTCATCCTCCTTCCCAGCCACCTCTGCCTGACCATCCACGAATCGGTGGGTCACGCTACCGAACTCGACCGGGCCGAAGGGATGGAGGAGAGCCTGGCCGGCAGATCTTTTGCCACGCCGGATAAGCTTGGAAAATTGAAATACGGTTCTCCGATAGTAAATTTCAAGGCGGACAATACGCTCCCGAAGGGGCTGGCCACTCACGGGTATGATGATGACGGGGTGCCGGGAAAAACCTGGCATATAGTCAAGGACGGGGTTTTCACCGGTTACAGCACCAACAGGGCGACCGGAGGTGCGATAGGCGACACCGAAAGCCTGGGATGCTGCCGGGCCGATTCCTGGAGCTCGATTCCGATCGTCCGCATGCCGAACCTGTCCCTCGAACCGGGCAGGGAACGGATCGACCTGGATGATCTCATCACCGATACGAAGGATGGAATCCTCATCGAAGGCCTCGGGAGTTTCAGCATCGACCAGATGCGCATCAACTTCCAGTTCGGGGGGAACGCTTTCTGGGAAATAAAGAACGGAAAGATCACCCGAATGCTCAAGAATGTCAATTACCAGGCTATTACGACCGAATTCTGGAACTCGTGCGACGCCATCTGCGACGAGAGATCCTGGGAACCGCACGGGGTCACCAACTGCGGCAAGGGGGATCCCGTCCAGACATCCAAGATTACTCATGGCGCGTCGCCCGCGCGTTTCAGGAATATAAATGTGGGAGGGATAAGGCCGTGACGAAGGAACAAGCGAAACAGACAGCCGAAAAGGCGCTGCAATATTCGGAAGCGGATGACACCGTCGTAACCATCTCTTTCAACAAGAAAGGCGCAACCCGGTTCGCCAACAACAAGATCACCCAGAATGTAAGCAACACGAATGCGACGATTACGGTTAACGCGGCTTTCGGAAACAAGTCCGGCAAAGCATCCGGAGACGACATGAACGAGGATGCCGTCAAGGCTCTCGTTTCCCGGGCGGTGGAGATGGCCCGTTCGGCCCATCCCGATCCGGAGTACATGCCCCCCGTGAAGCCGGCCGAATATCCCGAGGTCGAATCCTATGACGAAGAAACCGAGAAGTTCAGCCCGGCGGACCGGGCTGCCATCGTCCGGCAGTGCATCGAAAAATCCGCCGGTGAAGGGTTGATTACGGCGGGCAGCATCTCGACACAGGTCAACAAGCTGGCCATCGCAAACTCCGAGGGGCTTTTCGCCTTCCACGACTCCACCAAGGCGCACCTTCAGAGCACTTCGATGACCTCGAACAGCTCTGGCTGGGCTTACGAATCGTCTGAAAAAATCAACGATATAGATTGTAACGGGGTCATCGATCGGGCGGTCGCCAAGGCCCGTGAATCGGTCGATCCGCGGGAGCTGCCTCCGGGCAGGTATACCGTTATCCTGGAGCCGATTGCCGTAACCCAGTTCACGGGGTTCATGTTCTGGCACTACTGGGCGAAAATGGCCGACCAGGGCACATCGTTCATGTCGGGCAGACAGGGCACGAAAGTTTTCGGAGATAATATAACGGTGCGCACGGAACCCGGGTATCCGGGGCTTCCGGGGCGTCCTTTCGATATGGAGGGGATGCCGAAAAGCAAGATGACTTTTGTACGGAACGGGGTGGCTGAAAAACTCTTCAGCAACCGTTACTGGGCGCAGAAAACCGGTATCCAGGCGACGAACTGGCCGTCCAATCTCATCATCGAGGGCAACGACCACACGGTCGACGACCTGGTGAAATCCACCAAGCGGGGCATACTGATATCACGGTTCTGGTATGTCAGGTTCGTAGATCCGATGGAAATGCTTCTTACTGGAATGACAAGGGACGGAACATTCCTGGTCGAAGACGGCGAGGTCAAGTACGGAATCAAGAACCTCCGCTTCAATGACAGCCCGCTTCATGCGTTGAACCGCGTCGAGATAATGACGCGCTCCCGCAGGGCAGGCGAGGGGTTCGACGCCCTGGCCCCCGCGATGAAGATTAGAGATTTCAACTTCACGAGCGCCACGCAGTTCTGACAGGGCAGGTTCGGCAGGCGAACCTGATAACTCCAAACGAAACCGCCGTCCTCGGTCCGGGAATCTTCCCGGCCGGGACGGCGGTGTTTGATCGGACAGAATAAAAGACCGTGCAGGCGGTCTTTACCAGTCCAGGATAAAGATATCGATCCCTGTGATATCTTCCGATGTCTCTAATTCAACGGCTTCACCCGCAAATCCGAACGGTTCGCCTATGCCGAGCATGCCGTCATCGTCGGCATCCACGAAAGCGCTGACGAAATAGGTTCCCGGGCTCAGGTCGTCAAGTTCGTAAGGGCCCGGATCATCCAGCTCGGTATTCTGGACCGGTGTGAACGATGCTCCGAGGGCCAAAACGTATATGGTGCCGGAGGTTATGCCGTAATACTCCACCGTTCCCGAGATCGAGCCGTCGGCGCCGGTGTCTTCCAGTATGATATCGATACCGTATACGGGGTTGATGCCGTCGACCTCGACCGGTTCACCGTAAAATCCGACCGGATCGCCCTGGCTCATCATGGTGTCGTTGTTCGAATCCATGTAAGCGGAGATCAGGTATGATCCCTCGGGAAGGTCTTCGAGCGCGTAGGCGCCGGGCCCGTCCACTTCGTCCGTCCCGACCCAGGCTCCTCCGCCCAGAACATAAACCTGCCCGGTTTTCGCTCCTCCGAAATAATCGATATCCCCGTGGATCTCGGAAGTTCCCGTAGGCGCGTCTTCTATGGTGAAATCGTAATTGGTCCAGTCGCCCGTGACTTCACCCACCGCACCGCCCGCCGGCTCTCCGATATTCAGGAAGCCGTTGTCGTTCAAATCGATGAAGGCGGTGATGGCATATTCTCCGGCAGCGAGGTTTCCGACCGTGTAGGCGATCGGAAAAGGTCCGGATAGATTTTCCTGCCAGGTCGAAGAACCGAGGATGGTGAGAATGATCGTTCCGGACTGCACGCCGTTGTAGAAGATGGTGCCCGTGACGCCCGAGTCGCCGGAGGCGATGGTGATGTCCACGTTTTTCACTTCCTCGCCCGCAACCGTCACGATGTCGCCGATGCCGAAGGGTTCTCCGATTTCCGGCAGACCGGAACTGTTGTTGTCGATGAAGGCGTAAAGTGCGTAAATGCCGTCCGCCAGATCAGTTATGGTGTAGTCGCCGGGACCGTTGATGGTGATAACGACAAAAGGGGTTTCACTGTCGCCCGACATCGCGCTGATGGTGATGGTTCCCGATCCGTTGTAAAAAATTGTACCCGATATGGCGCCGCCGCCGCCGCCGCCCGTCGGGTCGTCTCCTTCGCATCCCGTCAGGATCAAGCCACCCGAAAGCATCAAGATCAGCAGATAAACGATTTTCTTCATGATTCGCTCCTTCCAGAACCGGAATACCGTCGTTTTACCAGCCGGTTCTTCTCAAATTCAGTATCACAGAAGCCGCGCAAAAGAAAGCATGAATGAAAATAATGATATTCGACAGCGGAGAACGGATGTTGGTCTTTGCCAGGGCATCCATGAAACACCTTGTCCGCTTGCCGGAACAGGAAGTATATTACCGGCGATGTAACGACCTGTGCGGCAGAGATTTATGCAGGACGAACGATCTACGGAGATTATCAGGCCGGATGTGAGTGGCAAAAGGGCTGGAAAAACAGTGGTTTGAAATGTCGTCAATTCTCTTGAAAACGATGCGAGGCGCTTGCGAAATCCCGAATTTTGATTACCGGCGGTTAATGCGTGAAAAAGGTTTCAGACGGGGTTTTGCGTGTATATCGATCCTGCTGCTTTCGTTGGCATTTATCCTGCCGGGATTCTTCGGAGTGGCGGATTCTGCGGGAAACTCCGGAGCGTCGGAGTCGGACTGTATAGACAAAACGCGGCCACGGGTATGTTTCACTTTCGACGACCCGAATTCTTATCGCACCCCGTCTCTCGACTGGCGCGAGAGGAACCGGAGAATTCTGGAAGCCTTGAAGAAAAACGATCTGCAGGCGGCCCTGTTCGTGTGCGGGAAGAGAGTGGATAACGGACCGGGTCGAATAATCCTCGAGAGGTGGGACCGTTCAGGCCACCTGATCTGCAATCACACATATTCCCACATCAACTACAACTCGCCGAAAGTCGTATTCGAGGATTTCAGGAAAGATTTTCTCAGGTGCGATGCTTTGATCGGTGAGTACGCGCATTATAAACGGCTCTTCCGGTTTCCATACCTCAAGGAGGGAGACACGGTAACGAAAAGAGATGCCTTCCGGGAGGAGCTGAAACAGCGCGGATACGGACCGGGACATGTTACGATAGATGCGTCGGACTGGTACATCGACGGAAGGCTGAAGACGCGGCTGGAGCTGAACCCGGCGGCGGCGACAACTCCTTACCGGGATTTCTACCTGAAGCATATTCTCGAGCGGGCTGAATACTACCGGAACCTTGCACAGGAAACCCTGGGGAGGGAAGTGCCTCACTCGCTGCTGATACATCACAACCTGCTGAACGCCCTTTTTCTTGGCGATTTGATCGAGATGTTTCAGCGACAGGGATGGGAAACCATCGACGCATCCCTGGCATTTCAGGACAGTGTTTACCTGCGATTCGCCGATACGCTGCCGGCGGGCGAAAGCATCATCTGGGCTCTCGCCGGGGAAAGCGATGAATTCGAATCCCGGCTTCGTTACCCCGCCGAAGACGGAGTTTATGAAAAAGAAGAGATGGACAGACTCGGCTTATAGGGGAGAAAAACCATCAGCCCGAATCCCCCTCATGTTCCGAAATCCGCTCAGTCGCATCCCCTCTTCTCAGGAGATGATCATTTCAACTCCTCGAGCAGCTCCTTTTTGATTTCACTTTTCAGATTTTCGATATCTTTCTCAAGGAAAATCCTCGAAACTTCCCCTGTGGCGATTTTTTCGAGATATAATCCTTGTTCATCTTCGAACATACGCCAAAGCTTTTTTGCATCCTTATAAAAATATATATCTCCGGTATGGTATGCATGGGCCTGAACATCGCCTTCCACATCCAGTTTATATTGAGGCTCGGACGTGCCGATGCCCATTTTGCCCTCTTTTATTCTCACAGTGCTCTGACCGGAATAATAATCCTTGAAAGCAAAACCGCCACCCGCATTCCAGAGGTGGGGCGAACCTTCCGATGACGAAAGCCCATACTGGTAATCCCCCACTTCAATCGTTGGAAAATCCGCAGAATAGTAGAGGTGAGAAACTCTCGTGACATCACTGGTTCTCAACCCCCCGAAGATATCGAGCTTATATTCCGGCTGGAGGATTCCTATGCCGACACTGCCGTTGAAATACGAAGTCCCTTCTGATTTCAAGGCGAAACCTGAACTGCTGACAGCTTCGATTCCCACACCGTTATCACTGCTTCCCCGAAAGGCGGTGCCGTCACTCAAATTATCCAGCCAGACGATTCCATCCGGATGCGGCTTTGGAGCGTGAACTTCTCTGAGCCAGCCCCTATTTTCTTCGTTTGCCTCCGCAAAACACAATGTGAAGCTCATCAGAAGAATGAAAAAAGTGGAAACGGAACGAATCATGACAAACCTCCTCATACGAGTGTCTCTATGGTGCCTATCTCTATACCAGCCCTGTTGTTGACAGGGGGATAGAATCTTGCGGCGATTTCTTCCGCGGTGGATTCGGAGATGATGCCCAGGCGTTTCATAACGGAGAAATAAACGGGGATTACGGGCAGGAGCGATCCGTCATCTATTTTGACGGCGATGCCTAACCCGTGATCCGGCACCGACCCGCAATATACTCCGGCTCCGCCTCTTTTTACCATGAACAGCGGTTTTTCGCCCAGCAGCTCGTTGAACCGGGGCTCGCCGGTGTCGCCGCCCGCATGGAGCCACATGGCGTTGAAGACACGGCGGATCGCTTTAGCCAGGCTCGGCTCGAAATGACGCCCCGCCCCGCCCATCCTCGCGTACCCCAGGGCCATCTGCCGAAGGGTGAGATAGTGAATCGGCGCTGAACAGCCGTCCACGCCGAGGGCTATTTCATTTTTGTCGACGTTACAGATTCGCCCGACATATTCGACGATGTTCCGCTGGTGGGGATGCTCCATTTCGAGGTAGGTATCAGGATCGTAGCCCTGGTGCAGGCAGACGGCCAGCATGCCCGCGTGTTTCCCGGAGCAGTTGTCTTCGAGTCCCCGCCCCGACTTCACCATACCGGGTTCGGCCCCGATCTTGTCGAGGATTCTCTTTACCCGACGCACCTGATCGTCGCCGCCCCGGTGCGAACCGCATATGATGGCTATGTCGGCGTCATCGAGACCGTAATCGCCGGCCGCTCCGGTGAGGATTACCGGCAGACACTGGATCGGTTTCGCCGCGGAGCGGATATATGCACTGTAACAGGGGTCTCCGGCGGAATGGATCAAATCCCCGGTATCATCGGTCACCGCCACCGATCCGCGATGTAAAGTGTCCTTCAATCCCGATCGGGTTATGACGGCGAGGGGTACTGATTTCTGCAAACGCTCTACTCGATTTTCACGCTGTGCTCCGCAACGGCGATCTGCCCGCCGCCGCCCGGTTCGAGGATGCGAAGAACCAGGGTGTATATACCGGGTTGGGCGGAGCCTGGAATCATCTGCTGCATATTCGCAAAAAGATGCGTATCGGGACCGAGGTCGATTCCGGAAACCGCGGTGATCGGGAAAATCGGTCCCCAGGGCAGACGCACATTCAAGACCGCATCCACGGTGATCGGCTCCTCGGCGTATCCCTCGTTGGATAGGAATGCCGTGAACGCCGCCGTTTCACCGGGAGTGTAAATATCTTTTTCCGGTTCCACCCGCGGATGGATGAAAGTTTCGAACTCGCCGCGCCAGAGAACCGGGTCGCCGTAGCAGCCTTTCCAGCAGAAGATGTGCCCGTTCGCAAAGGCCAGCCTGGGCCCGTTCTGATCTCCTATCGGTTCGGGAAGCTCCTGCAGCTCAGTCCATGCCGAATCGGAAAGCGAATACCCGAAAAATCTGTCACCCGGCTCTTCGGGATAAACTGCGCCGCCGCTGAGCGCATAAATGGTATCGGCTTTGCTGCCTCCGAGGTAGATCAGCGAACCTCCGTCTCCAACTCCGTCAGGCTCCGACGGGATCGGTGCAGCCTCGAACCAGGCATCTTCGTGGATATCATAGCGGAAGAAATCGTAGTGCGGTTCATGCTCGTCGTATTCTCCGGGGAGAGCGTAGAGGTCATCGCCTCCCGCCCACACGATCGAGCAGCCGTCATCCGTGCGGGTCGGAGGTTCCGCCAGCGTGGTCCAGGTATCGGAAAGCGCGGAGTAACGGGCCAGCTTGGTACCGTGCCCGTAAGGAGATCTGGCGCCTATGATAGCGTAGAAGTATTTGTCGACCCAGTTGTCCAGCACTTCTCCGGGAACCATGGTTATGGCATCACCCGCCCCCTGCCCGCCGGGGGAGGGGGTGGGAGCGAGCTCCACCCAGGTATCCTCGCTGATATCATACCGGTAGAAGAAGTTCCGTGTAGTTTCCGAATAAGCGGAGCCGATCATGGCGTACACGGAATTTCCGCCGTCCCAGGCCAGGCATGTGCCGTTCTTGAACTTTTCGGGAGGGACGGACAGGTCGAGCCATTCACCGGTTCCGGCGTTGTACGACATGAAATGCATCGAACCGCCGTACATGTTGCTTGTTGCGAGGAACACGAGGTCACCCGCACCGCATACGGCGGCAGCATAATTATGCACATAGAGCGCGTCCGATTCTTCCAGCCACAGGTTACCTTCGGCGAGTCCCGTCACCGGTATCAGAATGAAGATCAGTAAAACGGCAGTGCGGGACAAGCCGCGATTTCCATAGCATCTCATTTTATGTTCTCCTGACATCCTAGAAATCTATAGACAATCAGGACGCCCTGGGATAGGAAACAGGCATCACTGAAGATCTACTTCGTATATCGATCCAGGTAATGATAACCTGATTTTTCCGATTCGCCACTTTTTCGAATTTCAGGAAAGTTATTTGAGATATCCGATGATGCAGCTATCGCCTGACGGCGTGAATGAAAACGAATTCGCCCCGGGTAAGGCGCGAACCGATCAGGAGACGGTCGAACATCCTGAGCAGCTTGAGAGAACCGATTTTCGGCGCGGAAGGCCACTTGTAGATTCTGAAACCCACAGCCAGGGCTCTGAGCAGCACCGAGAAGGTGCGGTATTCCACAATCTCGAAGTGTTCCCGGGTGAGGGTCAGCAGTTCCTCCCCCGCGGCATCTTCGAAAGGTGAGCGCGGCAGGTCGCCGGGGCCGAGTTTCCTGTAAAGGTATTCCAGGAGGGGAAGGCCGATGTGTTCGATGTATACGAAACGACCTCCCGGTTTCAGGCTTTTTTTTATCTCTCCGAGGAGGTGCCCGATATCGGCGACATGGTGCAGAGACGCACTTGATACTACAGCCTCGCAGGATTCCCCTTCGAGAACGAGCCGGTTCAAATCGGCTTTTTTATATTCGAGATCGCCGAACCTGCCGTGGAGGAGCGGATCATTCGACAGACGGGATTCCTCGGCGAACCGGCGGGCGGTTTCGAGGCGGGGCTCGCTGATGTCGTAACCTGTAACATTCATACCGCATCGGGCCAGCTCGAGGGAAAGCCAGCCGGAGCCGCACCCGATGTCGATTATCCTTCCCGGTTCCGGGATTACGATTTCGAGCAGTTTCCTGATATAGGGACCGAGAATGATATCGTGGGTCGCCGGGTCCAGCCTGAAAGCGGCGGTTCTCAGTTTGTGTTTCGGGATAGGAATCCGTTCACCCCGCCTCAGGTCGAACCAGAGGGGAATGAGCCCTGATTCGCGAAGCAGTTCCTCCGCCTCCCCCCAGTACTCGGCCTCCTCGGCAAGCTGTTTCGTATACGGTTCGTCCCCTTTATCCATTATTCCATCCCAGGTTCAAGGTGCTTTGCGCCCGTTTCCAATGATTACAGGCGCTTAAACCGGCCAGCCGGCATCCCCGAAACTCTCCTGCAGCAGTATATGTGTAAAAGCAGCGAAATCCAGATGAAGTTTCATGGAGAAGCGATTCCATCCATACCGTTTCCGTTGAGGCGGCTTCTTTTATGCATATGGAGAAGACTTGTTTGTGCGGCGACACGTAACGCTTGTGCATTTTCACGGAATTGTGTTATAATTCCTGACGTGGATACGGCCATAGAATAATTGCGGCTGTACGCCGCCGGCTTGAATTGTCCGCTCAAAAACCGCCACCGCAGGTTTTCGAGCACGGTTCCACGAATATCTTGGTGTTTCCATTCGGGTATTCTCAACAGCTTTACAGGGGGTATTAGATGAGAAGAACATTATTAATTGTATCAGTTTTGTTCGTTTTTGCCGGAGCCGCGGCAGCGAGCAACTGGACGCTCCAGAAGGAATTCATGGGTGATATCAACTTCGGCATCGATTTCCTGGATACTGAAACAGGCTGGATCGCCGGGGGTTCCAACATGATGGGCGGACCGATAATCTACAAAACCGCAAACGGCGGCGATACGTGGACTGTGCAGACTTACGAAATGCTGACGATGACTTATCTCGATATCGACATGGCCGACAACCAGACCGGTTACGCTGCCGGACTGGCCATGTTCGGATTCATCGGACCCGGCTCCTACACTACGAACGGCGGAAATTCGTGGCTGCCTCTCAATCTCGGATTCGGAATCGCCCAGGCATGGCAGGATGTATATACACTCGATGCGGATCATTGCTGGCTCACCGGGTTCTGGACGAAGCTCATGGGAGAAGCCAACGGCGTGGCTAGAACCACCGACAAGGGACAATCCTGGGAAAAACTCGACTGGGGTATAGACGAGGCCCCCAGATATTCATGGTTCATCAACGCCAATGAGGGATGGTGCGCGGGTGGCCACTGGCCGTCGGAACAGGCGTCGGGGAACTTCTACCGCTTCGAGAACGATCCTACTCCGCTTCCGGTGCCAGCCGGGTTCCCGGATCCCCACGCCGGGAAAAACTACAACGATTATTACGGACTTATCACGCACTCCACCGACGGTGGTGAAAGCTGGACCATCCAGTATGAATCCAACTGGGTTTATTTCAATGAAATCCAGTTCCTCGACGCTAACGAGGGATGGACCGTGGGCGAAGCGTGGCCTAATGATGTGCCGAACTCCGTCATTCTCCACACCATTGACGGAGGAAACACCTGGGAAGATGTTTATATAACCGATCAGCACGGTCTGACCGGTATCGATTTCGTTGACAGGGATCACGGGTTCGCTACCGGCATGGCTTCGGGAATGTTCAATCCGCAGCCGCGTATCGTCAGGACGACCGATGGAGGCGCTACCTGGACTCTCGACGTTATCTCCACCGGATACGGCCCGATGTACAGCAGTTTCCCCACCGTGTACGAAGGCTGGACCATCGGCTGCAATAACTTCAATAACAGCGGATTATTCCACTACTACGATCCTTCCGGCGTTCCTCAGCTCGAGGTTACGGTCAGCGGATATCCCGGTTCAGCCCGACCCGGCGACACGGTTCAGTGGTTCGTGAATGTTCACAATCTATCAGGCGATCCGATCACCTTCGATGTGTGGCTTTCAGTAACGAGCGACGTCCTTCCGCCGCCGTATAATCCTTACGTGATGGTTCTGGCGAACGATGTGACAGTGCCCGGTGGATTCAACGACGGAGCAACGGTAGGCGTGACGATACCGCCGGCCGCTCCGCTGGGAGACTATAATTTCGAAACGGTGGCCGGAATCCATCCCGACACCGTATACGATTCGGACGATTTCGATATAACAATCTACTGATTTTTCCGAATTACTACTTAATAATGATCACCCTCTCCCGCTTCGACGGGAGAGGGTTTTCATATTGCAAACCTCCTCTGTTTCAACATCATCCGCAACGGCCCGATCGACAAAAGCTTCCCGTCCGCAGGTTCGGGAAACAATATTAATAAAGTGTAACTTTTTTCTTTACATTGTGTTATAAACCTGCTACAATTTTGATACTGAGTCGGTATTCAAGGTTGTCATAGATAGAGTATATTCATCCACGTTGGACGAAATGATGAATTCGGTTACAACGTCAATCCTCATAGATCGAAGATACAGGCTCTCGGCGGTATTCGACAGGCTGAAGAAACTCGAAGAATATCCTGACATCATGCCCGATGTCAAACACGTGAAAGTTTTGTCACGTGACAAGGACGGCGGAGCCAGCGAATGGGATGTCGACATCGACGGGTGTCCGCTCCACTGGAGAGAGCGCGACAGCTTCGATGATCTGAACAGGATTTTCAGATTCCGTTCGATCGAGGGTGACTTCGATACTTTGAACGGGAACTGGTCTGTTCATGAGGACGAAGATGGGATCCGGGTGGAGTTTCAGATCGAATACCTGATCGGGATTCCCGTCATCGAAGATATCATCGGTCCCGTTCTCGATGAACATCTCGAAAACAATTCAATGAAAATGCTGAAGGACCTCAAGCGGAAAGTCGAATCCGAAGATTTCCCGGAAGAAAGGGCCGAGCCGAGAAGACCGGTTGATTTCACCGCCACACTGTTGTACGACGGACGGTCGGAAGTACTCCGGGTCACTGATCTTTCTGAAAACGGAGCCGGGATCGAATACCTGGACGGGCTCACTCTCGATCGGGCCGTTACACTTATTATACCTGACGATCCAGAGTCTTCAAATATTCAAGGCAACGTAGTGTGGGTTGGAAACGGAAGCCGCCGGGCGGGTATTCGATTCATCCCCCCCAAAAAAACGTAACAGCAGGATAGAGGATGAGGAATAATGCGTTCGCGATCGTGGGTCCTCCGGCTGATACAGAGAACCTTTATGACCTTGCCGAATATTACAAGAAAAGCGAACTCAACTTCAACTCGGACGTAACCCTCCTGAAACTCTTCGAGTGGATGCCCGCCTTCAAGGGAACTGAATTCAAGCACGTCAGATCGAAAGCCGGAGCCGACGCTTCCGGTTTCAATGTACTGTGCACTGTGCTGCCCGAAATGGTGGCCACGGTCTCGCCGGATGCTGATATAAAAGAAATCGCCCGTGAAAAAGTATGGGACGCTTGTCATCTTTCGGCGAAGCTGGGCGCGGGGATTGCCGCCCTGGGCGGTTTTTCATCCATATCGGTTGTGGGTGAAGAAGAGGAGATAGCCAGGGAAACGGGAATAGCGATCACCACCGGTAACACATATACCGCATGGCTGACCGTCAAAGGGGTCGAGATTGCAGCATCCATAATCGGGATCAACCTTTCCAAGGCCACCATGACCGTCATCGGGGCGTCGGGGGATATCGGCAGGGGGACATGCGCCTTTTTTTCGCGGCGTGCAAGAAAACTGTTCCTTTCAGCCAGGAATATGGACCGTCTCGAAAAATTCAGGAAGCAACTCCAGAATACCGCCACCGCTTCCATTCATATCGCTTCCGATGTTGAAAGCGCTGTTGCGGCATCTCATATTGTTGTAACCGCGGCTATCTCCCACCGGCCCATCGTAACGGCTGAGCACGTTTCTCCCGGCAAGGTAATCTGCGATGTGGGATACCCCAAGAATGTCTCGTCCGAATTAGCGGCCAGGGACGATCTGTTAGTGTTCGAAGGGGGGCTTACGAGTATGCCGTTCCCTTTGAATTTCGGATACAAGAGCACACTGCCTTCCCATGATGTGTTATGGGGATGCTCCGCCGAGGGTGTGATTCTCGCCCTGGAGCGCCGATTCGAGAATTACTCTGCGGGCAGGGGTAATATTTCGATCGAAAAGATGCTCGAGATAGGAAAGATTGCCGAGAAACACGGGTTTTCCCCGGCTCTGTTCTATTCCGGAAACAAGTTGCTGAATATAGAAAAAATCGCAAACATTCGAAAGCATATTGACCCCGAAGTTGCTGTCTGATTCACATTTGCAGCGTCCCGTTCCGAACCTTCAGATGCGGGAGAAGGAGTACCTTGGTGAACGAAAAAATAACAGCCGGAGAAGCTCTCGTTCGGATTCTCGAAGATGAAGGAGTCGAGTTTGTCTTCGGCGTTCCCGGGTCCCATATCCTTCCATTCTATGATGCTCTGGCCCGATCGAGCAAAATCAAAACTGTGCTGACCAAGCATGAGGGCGGCGCCGCATACATGGCCAAGGCTTATGCCAGGGCGTCCGGCAAACCGGGAGTGTGCAGCGGCACCGCAGGACCGGGAGCATTTAACCTGGTTACGGGCGTGGCTGATGCCTACGTGGACCAGGTTCCGATGATCGTGATTAACGGGCAGGTCGCCACATCGGTTTTCGGCAGGAGCGGAAACCAGGAAGTTACCGGGGAGCACATGCGTCCGGACCAGGTGGATATTTTCCGGAGCATTACCAAACTTTCCCGCATGATCATTACGGTCGAGCAACTTCAGCATAAAGTAAGAGAGGCTTTCAGGCTGGCAACGGCTGAGCCGTTCGGTCCGGTTCATCTCTGTTTCCCTTCTGATGTTCTTGGCGCCAAGGTTGAATATGAACCGCTGGAACCCGCCCGGTACAGACCCGTATCCTGGAAAGCAACGGACAGTGATGCAATAAGGGAAGCGGCGGTATTGATCTCCCGTTCTTCCAGACCGGTGATCATCGCCGGTCACAGGGCGGCATTTCCCGATGCTTCCCGCGAATTGACGCACCTGGCTGATCGTTTCAAGATACCAGTGGCCACGACTCTGGTGGCGAAGGGTATTCTGGGCGAGAGCCATCCCCTTTCCCTGGGCTGTCTCGACCTTTTCGGCCACAGGGTTCCAGACGCTTATCTTGAAGAAGCCGACCTGATCATCTCCGCGGGCGAGTATTTCGATGAATACTCGACGGTTTATTATGATCCCGACCTGTTTGCCGGTAAGAAGCACGTTCAGTTCGACAGTTATCACGCTCAGATCGGCAAGGTGTTTCCGGTCGATGTCGGAGTCGTCGGGAGTATCGGCCCGGGCCTTCTCCAGCTGGCGGAGGAACTCCAAAAAATCGACTGCGGCGAAAAATCAAACCCCACGGCAATTCAGGCTATGAAGACTGAGCTGCGTCATTTCAACGAGCCGGAGACGATGGATGAAAGCATTCCGCTGAAACCACAGAGAATAATATCGGAACTTAGCCGCGCCTTGCCCGATAATGCGCTGATTCTTTGCGATATCTGCTCGGCCCTGTTCTGGACTGCGCGTCATTTCCCTGTCGAGGGACCGGGGAGGTTCTACTGCTCCTGGGGGATCAAGCCGGTCGGCTCCGGTGCGGGGGGTGTAGTAGGGCTTCAGCTTGCAGCTCCTGAAAATCCCGTAATCTGCTTCTGCGGCGACGGCGGGATGCAGATGAACGGTATGGAGATCATGACGGCAGTAAACCTGGAGCTTCCCGTGACCTGGTTCGTTTTCAATGACGGCGGTTTATACATGGTTCGGATAGCCCAGGGTCTATCTTACAGAGAGCGTTATATTGCCACCACCATGCAGAATCCCGATTTTGTCAAATTTGCGGAAGCCTGCGGAGCCCACGGATACCGGGTCACTGAACCCGGGCAAATAGAACAGCTGGTTCCCGAGATTCTTGATAATCGAAAACCAGCAGTCGTGGATATCCGGTATGATTCAAACGAAATTCTACCGATCAAACACAGGGCCGTCCTCAAACTGGATGATATGGGTCTGAAGCTTTCGAGCAGCCCCTTAGCCGCCAGGGCGTTCAGAAAAATCCTGGATGAGCGCAGGAAGTAAAGAAAGCACCTGTTCTCTAAAGATATTGGATCCCGTATCGATAATCTTGCTTCGTATTTTTTTTCTTCGACCGTACTGCTTCCACGGGATTCTTTTTTAAGCTTTTTCATTTCGCGTCACCAGTTGCGGGTCAAGCCTTTCGGCCGTAAAGCCGATAATACGGATCTCGGGAGTTGAACAGTGAAACAGGGTGACCGTTTCGGACGATATTCGATTCGCCGGAAAATCGGCAAAGGGGGCATGAGCTCCATATTTACGGCGATCGATACCAGCCGTCCGGATGAGCGCGAAGTCGCCGTTAAACTGCTCGACAAGTTCAGCACCTCAAACCTCACCAGGGATTTTCTCAGCTGGCAGAGAGAACTCGAAGTTCTTGCCAGGCTCGATCATGAGAACATAGTCAAGCTGGTTGATATAGGGAAGCAGGAGGACCGCTATTACCTGGTAATGGAGTATATCGACGGGGAGACCCTGGACAAGCGGATGATCGGCGAGCAGCTTCAGCCCGCCGTAGTCCTCGAGGTTACCCGCCAGATCGTTTCAGCCCTGCAATACGCCCACCGAAGGGGTATCGCCCACCTCGATCTCAAGCCGGAGAATATAATCATCGACAGCGGGACAGGTGTGGCCAAGGTGCTCGATTTCGGTTTAGCCAGGTTCCAGAAAAGCGGAGGAGAGGCAACAAGCTCATCGGTTTCAGGAACATTCCAGTACATGGCGCCCGAGCAGATCAGGTCGGAAACAAGCCTGATCGGTCCATCCAGCGATCTTTATTCTCTCGGAACGGTCGTTTTCGAAATGCTCGCGGGCCGAAAACCTTTCGATCAGAAAGACAGCGGAGCTCTCATACGCGCGAAAGCTTCGGGACAGGCGGTTTCGCTGCGCGAGTCTGTTCCGGGTCTTCCGGGAGCGTTGTACCGGATCGTCGATACCATGCTCGAACCAGATACGAAAAAAAGGTACAGCTCGAGCGATTCACTCGCTGCGGACCTTGAAAGGTGCATTGCGAGCATGGAAGCCGGCCAGGCCGATTTCGACTTTATACCGGGGAGCGAAACGGCAACGGTCTTCAAGGGGGAAGAAAAATCCGTTGTAGGTAGAACCGGGGAGATTCGCTCCTTCAAACGGCTCCTTAACCGTTCTTTCAGCGGCATAGGCCGAATCGTCTTTATAACCGGTGAAGCAGGCTCCGGTAAAAGCAGACTCGCGAGGGAATTCGCATCCGTCGCCGGCAAATACGGCGGCCTGACGATTCAGGGGCGATGTTCCTCTTATACGAAAAATATACCATATTACTCGCTCCTTTCAGCCCTGAGTGAATATATCGAATCGGAGCAGCAATACAGAGAAAAGGACAGAACCAAGGGGAACGATCCTGGTTTTGGAGAAGCGGCGGATGATTGCGAGAGGCTTCTTAAACTGCTCATCGAAGGGGAAGGAAGCGAGAACCTCGGCCTCGAAGCGGATAAGGGCGCTGAACGATACTTTTCCCTCCTCCTGAATGTCCTGGCCGAGATTGCATCCTCCGAACGCCCCCTTGTAATGATTTTCGATGATATACACTGGGCGGATCAGGCAACTCTCGCTCTGCTCGAAAGATTAGCCGGCCAGGTCGGGAATCTTCCCATCATCGTGGCGGCTGTTTACCGGAACGATGAAGCGGATCCGGACGGGTTGCTGATGCAGATGGTGAACCGGGTCGGCGAAGAGGCTCTGTTTCTCGAGCTTCAGCCGCTGAAGCAGCAGGAAATGGCGACCTTGTACGGGAATATTCTCGACGCTCCGGTGGAAAATTCCGATCTGCTCGATAAAATACTGGGTGAACATGCCGCTGGCCTCCCGTTCAAAGTGATTTCCCTTCTCGATGTTTTCGTTTCCGATCGGGTTCTCTTCAAGCTGGATGGAACTTGGGTGATTGACAGGGAGAAGCTTGACGAATTCATATCGCGGGGTCTGCCTGCCAGTTTTGTACCGCGGGTCATGAACAGGCTCAACCCGGAGGTTCGCGACATGCTGACCTGGGGTGCGGTATCCGGCCGTGAGTTCGATAGTGAATTTCTGGTCGCACTCACGAACGATTCTCTGAAAGATACCGAGGAAGGTCTCGAGGAGGGGGTTCGTTCTGGAGTACTGCGGGGCAGCCCTGGGAAGGAATATTCATTTGCCCACGAATCATACAGGGAATACCTTCTGGAACAGCTGGAAAAGAAAGAGCTGCGAATTCGGCACGAACGGGTCGCCAGGTTGATGGAGGAGAACGGTGACGGTGAAGACAACAGGCTAGTCCCTGCAATAGCCGAACATTATGTGCGCGGGCTGGATTCGGTGAAAGCCCTGGAATATTGCATGAAGGCAGCCGAGCTAGCGGCATCCGCCCATGCTGCGGAATCCGCCCTTTCGTACCATCGAAAAGCTCTGATTTTGTTGAAACACGGACCTTGCCGGGAACAAGTGGATACCAGGGAGATCGAATTCAAGATCCGCAGGGGGTTTGCGGAATCATATGCCGAAACAGGTAAATACGACGATTCCTTCGAACAATACGGTCTTGCTTACGACCTGGCTTCATCAGCGGTAGAGAAAGCCTGGATCGAAGGGGGACGAGCTGTATTGTACCTGATGAAGGGCGAGCTCGAGGCGGCGGCGGCCAGGATGGAAAAGGCGTTGAAGTTCCTGGATATACGGATGCCGAAGTCTCGAGGTGAAACTGCCATCTCCATCCTCGGCAGTATCGTGGCTCTTTCCATACAGTCGCTGGCCGCGAAACTCGGATCGGGAAGAAAAGCGAAATTCAAGGCGGATCAAGCCAGCCTTTCTATCGTTTTGCTGAACAAGCTCGCTTTTATCTACTTTTTCTTCGATGCCATGCGCGCCCTAGCTACCCACCTTGTTGCATTTCGGATATCCGATCGGACCGCGGATTGTCGTGAGAAAGCCGAAACTTACGGGCACCACGGGCCGGCGATCTGCAGTGTCGGTCTTTCCAGTAGAGCTTTACGTTTCGCACAGCGAAGTATCGATGTAGCCGAGGGCGTCGGTGACACGGGTTCACTGATGCAATCGGCATTTTTTGCTGGAGTATGCAACCAGTATCTGGGTCACAAGGAAAAGGGCCTGGTCCACCTGAGAAGATCGGTCGAACTTTATTCTCAGACAGGTGATGTGTTCACTCTTGAACTGGCTCACGAAAATCTCGGCTTTCTTTATACGGATTCTGGGGAAATAAGCAGGGCGTTAAGTCATTTCAACAAGGCGCGGGAACTGAGCAGAAGGGTGGGGGACAACCGGGGAGAAGTAGTATCTCTATTTTCCCTGGCGAATATCCTGACTCTTATGGGGCAGGAAAAACAGGCGGATGAGAATATCGCGCTTGCTCTCGATATGATCGACTCCGTTCGTGACAATACGGTTAAAGCATGTACCTACAAAACCGCCGGTGAACTGCTCGTCAAGAAGGGAAAATGGGAAGAAGGGCTGACTTATCTTGAACAGAGCATCGACCTTATGAATCAGTACAACCTCGTCAACGATTATGTCGCTCCCATACCATCCAGTCTGATCGAAGCGATTCTCGGGGATGAATCACGGTTCAACAGTTTTACCGATGCAGATAAACGCCGTTGGATCAGGTACTCGAAAAAACTGCTGAGGAAAGCCTCTTTGTTGGCCTATCTCTATCCAGCGCACAGGGGCAGGGCCGTCCGGGCCCGGGCGCTGGTCGCCCTCAGAAGCGGAGATCGTTCCCGGGCGCAGCGCTGTTTCCGCAAATCCGCCGGATTTCTCGAACATTACCAGATGCCGTACGAGCTGGGGTGCACCTTCGAAAGGTGGTCCGAAGCCCTCGACGAAGGAAGCCCTGAATATGAGGGGGCTGTCCGGCTTTCTGAACGCTGGTTCGGCTCCGTTCTGGCCAGATATGGTTCTCCAACCGTTGACGCCGGAAAACCGGCCGATCCGATCACCGATTCGGCTGGCGTCCAGGCGGGAAACCTCACCGGCGATCTCCATTCCCTGATCGAAGCGGGCAAGGTCATGAGCGCAACTTTAGACCTCGACACGCTTCTCGAGAATATGATGAACCTGGTCATGATTGTCGCGGGAGCGGAGCGGGGTGTCCTGATTGTGAGAAGCCAGGATGGAGCGCCCGAAGTCAAGGTGATACGCGACAAGACCGGTGCAACCGGAGACGGCGGAACCGACAATATGAGTCGCTCCATCATCAGGAAAGTGATTTCTTCAGGCGAGCCGCTCATGTTGAGCGATGCAATGGTGGATGAACGGTTCGTAACCAGTCAGAGCGTCATCGATCAGGAGCTGCGTTCGATTATATGTTTTCCCCTCATGGTTCGCAATGAAGCGCAGGGCGCCATATACCTTGAAAACAATTCCGCTGCAAGCATGTTTACCGAATATCACCTTGATGTCGTCAGGATCTTCGCCGCCCAGTCTTCCATCGCCCTGGAAAATGTTCAAACGTACAGCGAACTGGACGATTTGAACCGCGAGCTCGAACGAAAGGTAGAGGAGCGTACCGCACAGCTTACCCTCGCGTCTGAAAACCTCAAGGAAAAGAACCAGGAACTGAGCGAAACCATAGGCGAGCTGAAAACAACCCGGGACAGGATGGTTCAACAGGAAAAGCTCGCATCCCTGGGTCAAATCGCAGCCGGCGCCACCCATGAAATAAACAATCCCCTTAATTTCATGGAAGCCGGCGCTGCGGCTCTGTTGAAAAAAATCGATAATCTGGGCGGGGTTTTAGAGAGTCAGGAAAACGGCGACAATGCAGATTTATTGAAGCTTCTCGCCGGTATAAAAGAACTGAGTCTCGTGATAACAAACGGCGGCGAGAGAATCAGGAACATTGTAGACAGTTTGTGGAGTTTCTCGAAATTCAAAGAATCCGATAGAGCATATTTTGATGTTCGTGAAGGGATAAAAAGTACCCTTGACCTTCTGGAACCGACCATCGCCGCCGAAATCAATATCGAAACCAGCCTGGAGGAAGTGCCGCAGATCTACTGCTGCCGGGGTGAGATCAACCAGGTGATTCTCAATCTTCTGACCAATGCGGTTTTTGCCCTCGATGGCCGGGGAACGATAACGGTCAGTACCTCTTCCGAGGATGACCGGGTCCGGATTTTAATAAGCGATACCGGAAAAGGTATTGATGAAAGTATAATAAACAGGATATTCGATCCGTTTTTTACTACACGGGAAGTCGGTGAAGGAACCGGGCTCGGTCTTTCCATCTGCATGGGGGTTGTGGAGGCGCACGGAGGAGCCATAAAGGTGCGGAGTACGCCGGGGGAAGGTTCCGAATTCGAGGTTGTTCTGCCTGAAAAGGGTGAAAAGTCGTTTGCTGAACCGGTGCCGGCAGCCACTGAAGAGCCGGCTTGAACTGCACGGGAGAGCTTCCATGGAGAAGCCGGAATTACTGATAGTCGATGACGAGGTGAACACACTTATAGTGTTCAAAAGTTTCCTCGAGGACAATTACTGCGTTCAGACGGCGGAAAATGCCGGTGATGCGCTTGAAATTTTCGAGAAGGATAAAATCGATCTCGTTATTGCGGATCAACGTATGCCCGGAATGAGCGGAGTCGATATGCTCTGTCGCATGAAAGAACTCAATCCCGACTGTATCCGCATCATTCTCACGGCATACGCGGATTTCAGCGCTGTTCTGCAGGCGGTGAACGAGGGAGATGTCTATAAATTCGTATTAAAGCCCTGGAACCTGGATGAAATGAGCTCAACCATAAAACAGGCCCTGGAGCATCTCGAATCTATCAGGGCCCGGGAACGGCTCCTTATGGAGCTGTACGAAAAAAACAAGGAGCTGAAGAAAACCGCGGAAGAACTGGCAAGCGCACAGGATGCGTTGATAAACACCGAAAAAATCGCAGTGGTCGGTAAACTCGCGGGTTCGCTGGTGCACGAGATTTCAAACCATATGACCACCATCTATTTCGTGGACAGGATCGCTCAGAAGTATAAGAACGACGAGGAGCTGCAGGCCTTTACCGACAGTATAAAGAACCTGAACGCCACAGTATCGGGCATGCTGGAGGTCTACAGGCATTACGCTTCGTCGGGAATCCTGCATTTACGCAAGCGCGCCTGCGATCTGAATGAGGTTGTCAATGAGGCGGTATCGATCGCATGTAATACTTCAGCCGCAAAAGGCAGGTTGATAACCTTCGAACCGGTTTCAAAAGTCGAAGCGCAGGTGGATAAGCAGAAAGTGATGCAGGTGCTTATCAACCTTATCAAAAATGCGGCCTTCGCCACGAGTGAACAAAACGGCAGGGTCGAATTAAGTATCGAAGACCGGAATGAAGGGGCTGTCATCAGAGTATCCGACAATGGAAGCGGAATCCCGGCTGATGTTCAGGAGCGGATATGGGAGCCTTTCTTTTCAACCAAGGGCGATTCCGGACTTGGACTGGGGCTCGAAATATGTAAAACCTTTATCGAAGGTCATGGAGGTATCATAGATTTCATCTCTTCCCCTGATGAGGGAACCACTTTTTCCATCTTCTTCCCTAAAGAAACCGAATATTAGAACTGGTGACTTCCGGGGCCGTGCGTTTATCCCCGATGCACTGAACCAGGGTTTGAGAAGGGAGAAAATGCAGGAGACGGGATTCTTCGGCGGCTCGGTGGTTCACCGCAGGCAGTTGGACAGTAAAAAGGAGCCCGGCATGTGATACCGGGCTCCTTCAGTTTTTTATGTAATATTCTATCTGAAGTTGATTACCAGGCTCAGTGAAGCGGCCGGGTATTTGGATACTGTATAGTCGAATACGATCCTGGTGAAGGGGATCAGGTTCAGAGATAGACCCGCATTGGCGCGCACACCGTTTTCCCCGTCGATGGAGTAGCTGATTTCCTCCTCATCCGGCGTGCCTTCTTCGTAGATATAGGTCATTTCGAGATTTGAGATATCATATCCCAGGCCGCCGAACAGGGTGATGAAAGGCAGATCCTTGCTTACAGCGGCGTTCAGGTTGATATGGTTCGATTCGAGCACCGTTCCCACTTTCAGACTCTGGTAGGCCGCCATCACCGCGATGTCCACGGGGCAGAGCGGGATGTACTGGCTGATCGAATGCCTGGCGCCGAAACCGACGAAACCGATCTCGAACCCTCCGCCGAGGTCGGTCGCGGGAAAGAATCTGAGCATCAGATCGGTACCGAACCCGACCCCCAGACTCGCCTGGGGAAAAGCGAGCGGTATGAATCCCAGATCGACTCCGGCCAATGCGGGCATGATATTTACTATATCTTCGGCCACCGCTTCGATATGCGGCTGGAGATCCGCGATTTCCGCAGGAGTCAGACCGATTTCATCAGCCAGTGCGGTTTCCAGAACAGCTATGGTGTTATCTTTGGAAAGAGGATTCACGGCCTCTTTGCTTCCGAGTACGGTTGGAATATCCTCGTCATTTGCGCATCCATTCAAGTCGATGGTGACCGTGTACCCCTCGATAGTGAAGGTTTCGGATTCGGGCAATACGAACTCGAAGGTTTTCGCATCGTCCGGTACCAGGACAGTGACAGCTTTCAGCCCTATATCGAATCCGAAAAGGCTGTGCACCTCGGCTGAATGATAAAGGCCGGTATTCAAATCGATGGAGACCGAATTGACCAGGGGCTGCATGTATAACGTGCCGTTTTCTTCCAGCAGTTTTCCCAGATCTTCTTCAAAGTCAGCCTGGGATGCGGATGCGGCGAATAGAACGATACACATCATCGAAACAATCGAGATACCGGTTGAATTTGCTTTCATTCTTACACCTCCGTGTTGTTACAAACCCCTGAGATCTTTCGGCAGGCAACATTTATTCGACAGCGGCGCCTGAGCGCGCCGGTCGATTCAGCCGTGCGGATCAATCGTCCGAACCGCTTGCGAAAACCTTGTCCCGGTCAATCTCGAGGATATCACTTCCTCTGAAGAAATAGAAGACCTCATAATCGGCGTTCTCAGGCGAATCCGAGCCGTGGGCGGCGTTTTTGGTGAGAGAATGGCCCAGATCCCTTCTGATGGTGCCCGGTTCGGCTTTTGCCGGGTCGGTGGCCCCCATCACCCTTCTCCAGCGGGGCACGGCATCTTCTCCCTCGAGTACCATAAGAATGCTCGGACCCGAAGTCATATAGTCGATGAGCACGTCGAAAAACGGCTTGCCCTTGTGCACGTAATAAAAACCTTCGGCTTTACGTCGGTCCATGTGCTGCATGTTCACCGCGACTATCACGAGGCCTTCCCGTTCTATGCGTCTGATTATCTCGCCGATATGCCCGGAAGCCACGGCATCCGGTTTTATGATTGCAAGGGTTCTCTCCATTTTCATTTAAAGATCTCCTAATCAAATAACTTCGTCTGAGTGTTCAGAATAAACAGCTTTGCAGAATCCGTGCCCGTCCCGCATGGGAAGCTTCACCCAGGGTCATCGGCGGTTCAGCCAAACTGGGAAGAACGATAATATACGGAGATCCCGGTGGATAATTCAATAAAAACCGGTTTCGGTCGATATTTCCTCGATCATCCGGAATATTCTTGACCGGAGGCCCTGTTTCCTTCGACAATGCTTCAGCCCGCGGGGGATAGGGTGAAACACCGGTTGCGGTGAGAAACCGGAGACGATAAGATGGATAATGATCTGAAAACTCGTTTCGAAAAGGCGGCAGAGGATGTGGTTGCTCTCGACAAGCGTCCTGATAATGCGACGCTGCTGCAGCTTTACGCACTCTTTAAACAGGCGACCGAAGGAGACGTAACCGGGAAACGGCCGGGTTTCACGGATATTATCAATCGTGCCAAATTCGATGCCTGGAAGAGTTTCGCGTCAACACCTCCTGATCAGGCGAAACAGAGCTACATCGATCTTGTCGAGGAGCTGAAGAAAGCTTGAATCCTTCCCGTCGTAACGGTCGATCAACGGCGACGGGAAGCTGAGCTTTCACGCGGGCTGAAAATGAAAAAACCGCAAAATTCATACGGCGGGGGCCGCGCTCTCGTCAACAGGATGATCACCGAGTGTCGCAGGCTGCAGGATCTGTTCGACATATCCTATCAGCTCAATGCGATTCTCGATCGTGAGAAGCTGCGGGATCGAATCCTGGACATTGCCATGCGCCGCACCTCCGCGTCCTGCGGATTACTGCTGGTCCGAACCGGAAAAAGCGCATACAAACTCCAGGCCGGGAAAGGCACGAAACTGGCCGGGAATCGAACCGGCATTCTGGAGATTGCGGATTTTCCGGCCGAACCTCTTTTGATAGGCGGCAGAGCAAAAAAAACGAATAAGAAAAAGGACGGATGGCACAATACACTCACCGCCGCCGGAATCGAAATCTTGATACCGATGACCGTATCAAACCGTCCCCTCGCTTTATTATGCCTTGGTTCCCGGCGGAGGGGGCGGCCGTTCGACAGCACGCTTCGCGACTTCCTGGAAACCATGGCCACAACTGCCGCCATCGCTCTGACGAACTCCCTGGCTGTAGATGAAATCCGGCGTCTCAACCTTGAACTGGATAGAAAGGTCCGCGAACAGGAAAGCGTATTTACAATCGCGACCCAGATTGCCGCTCATTTCGAGATTCCCCGCATCATGGACTCAATGTCCACAGCCATCCGCGAAAGGCTCGGAATCGATCTCTTCTTTCTTTGCCGGCAGGAAGGAACAAGCCCCGTTCTGGAGACTGTTTCGGGCATAGCCGGGGATACTCTTTCCAGCCGGGTGAATTTTGAAGAAACAATGAACGAGATGCGAAGGCTCAATCGAACCGTGCATATATCCGCAGGTGAGAAAAATGGAGTTTTCGCCCAGCTCGATGAAGCGGGTTTTACAGTCGCATTACCACTCCACACAGGAGCTGACGTTACCGGCTTTCTTTGTGTTGGTGAAAAACGCGTTGCAACAGGTTCGGAGGATGTCGGCGGCAGGGAAGCGCCTTCACCGGATGACCTTATTTTTCTTGAAACGATCGGGTCCCAGGTAGCGGCCGCCCTTGAAAACGCCAGCCTCTTCCGGCAGGCCGTTGAAAAAGAGAGGATTCTCGAGGATTTGAATATTGCCGCGGGCATCCAGGAGAAGCTGCTCCCTGCAGGACTCCCCTCGATGAAAAAATTCGATATTTCCGCCCACACCCGTTCCTGCCTCGAAGTTGGCGGAGATTACCTCGATTTCATTGAACTGAAAAACAACAGGATTCTGGTCGCCATCGGAGATGTCACGGGGAAAGGGGTATCCGCGGCCCTTCTCATGTCGAATCTCCAGGCGGGGCTGCATATCCTGGCGGATGAATCGATCAATCTCGCGACCGCCGCAACCCGTCTCAACAACCTGATAACGCGGAATACCGAGCCGGAGCGGTTCGTAACTTTCTTTTTCGGGATACTCGATGATAACGATGGAAGTTTCGAATATATCAATGCCGGGCATAACCCGCCTTTGATGATCCTGAGGGATGACCGGATCGAGGAGCTGAAAACAGGGGGGATCCTTCTCGGAGTGCTTGAAAATATCGAATATTCATGCGGAAAGGTTCGTTTCAACCCCGGAGATCTGCTCGTAATGTATACGGACGGGGTATCGGAGAGTGCGAATCCCGATGGTCTGGAGTTCGCTACCGAGGGGATCCTTCGAACGGTTATCGCGCACCGGACCGGGTCTGCCGCAAAGATCAGGGAAGCCGTTGAAGAAGCCGTGGTCAGGCATAACGCCGGCAACCCGCCCGCAGACGACATGACGCTGGTGGTAATAATGCGGGGTGAAGAATGAGCGTTTCAATTATCAGCCTTCTGACCCGTTCCCGAAACTCACTTCCTCAAAGAAGTCTGACGGCGGTGTCTACGATAATCCTCACCGTATGTTTCGTGCTGCCCGCTTTCACCATGGATGAAAGTACGTATCAGAGAAAGTCGGTGTCCTACGTTGACCGGCTGGTGGTGTTGACGGGGCGGCGGGTTCCGGGGGAGCAGGCGGACATCCTTACCAGGCGGGTGCAGAACGCTGTTGTCCTCGAACGCTTCGATTACAATCCGCTTCCCGAGTCGATGATCCGGGATTTCCAGCGGGAAATCGAGGCGGCATGGCGGCTGGAAGGCCGGATCGACGAAGATATCGTCGCGGATGTTCTCGAGAACACGCTGCTGGAAACGATCCTTGGAATTCTTCGGGCTGAGCGGCTGTCCAGGGCGGAGGATCTCGTGGAGGAATGGCAGCGGGAAACTTTTGCTGTTCAAAAAGCGAAAGAGATGGGCGTTACCGAGGATGAGCTCGTTGCGGTGATGAACGCCGCATATATCTGCATCCCGTTCGTTATC
Organism: uncultured Gemmatimonadota bacterium; assembly: GCA_964394085.1. Lineage (GTDB taxonomy): Bacteria > CAYMWF01 > CAYMWF01 > CAYMWF01. The sequence goes on from CAYMWF010000006.1 coordinate 83,414, forward strand.
GATTTCGAAATGTCGGAATCGGAGAACAGGATCACGGTATCGCTGCGGGGAGGCATCTCCTGGTATCACGTCGACAACAGCGGGCCCGAGCCTCGTATCGTTCCAATGCTCAACAAGGTCACATCCACTTTGGGGCACGCGAAAAAAGGACGGATGTACACTACGACGGAAGGTCCGAAAAATGCACGCGGATACGCCGCCTGGTCGGCAATCAACACTTTCGCCTCGAATCTGGAAGCGGATGTAAAACGCATCCGGGAATTCCGCCTGGTTTCACCGGCCGTGGAAGTAGAGGGAAGGCGGGTGAGATTCCGGCTCGGCAGGAGAGAGGGGCTTTCCGTGGATGATCGCCTCTACTCGGTTGAATACCTGAGTGAAGGCGGCGGAAAAACCGGAGAGCGCAGGGCCGGGTTTATCCGCACGATCCGGGTAGGCGACAACAGGACGAAGGATGCCTTGAGCACCGCCCGCATCGTGGGGGGGCGTTGCGAAACAGGCATGCTCCTGGTGGAAAATCCGAGAATGGGTCTGGATATCGGTATCGCCGGCGGATCGGTCCTCCTCTCTATAACCGAGGGAGTCGCAGAGGATCTCTTATCGGGGATGGAGTTGATTTCCCATGAAAAAATTGAAAATCCGCAGGCTGTGTTCTCTATCGATACCAGGTATAACCTGGCGCCCTGGATCGGCGTTTCCCAGATCTTCGCCGGGTTCGCCTGGGGAATCGGTCCGGTAAGCCCCGACCTGGGTATATGGGAGGGTTACGGGGGGCTTATCAACGATATTCCGCAGGCGGGGCTGCAGTTTCTGGACGGATACCTGATGAAGAAACTATGGCTCGGGAGGGTCGCATTGACCCTGGCCGCCGGAGTTTCGTACAGCTCGCTCGGATTCAATTACAACGACACGGGAGATGTTGAACATAGATTCGAGGTGAACAATATCGGTTTCCGCGGCGATGCGGGGCTCGAATACGCAGTGACGGCGAACCTGGTAATAGGAGCCGGAGCTGTTTACCGGGTTTTCGAGCCGGCCTTCTGGACAATATCGGGTGATGGTTTTAGCCGGCGCACTCTGGACGAACCGGACGGCCCCGAGGTGGACTTCTCAGGAACCGGATTCAATATCTGGCTGAGCTATTCACCGCCTTCTCTGGGTATAGATCCATTCGGCCTTTTGCGGGGAAGACTCGGTATTTAAGTGAAACCTAAATATTTTTTGCAGGGGACCAGAAGTGAAGATTCCATGGTACTTTCGGATTAGGCACATGGTTTTGTCCGTGCGTAATGCCGCTGTGCCCGCAGCAAGGAGGAATATCATGCTGTTGCGACATATGACGATAATCATAACGGTCACCGCTCTGGCTGTTTTCGGAGCGGTTCTTTCGGGATGCGGTCCTACGGTGGTCTACCCTGTTACGACCCTGCCGGTAGCGAAACAAGCGTCGCTCGTGGAGAGCGTTTCGCCGGCGGAAGTGATGGTGCGGGCATCAGGTAAGGGAATTCATCCGGGCAAGCAGAAGCGGCTGGGACTTGCGGTTGAAGATGCCCGCCGGACTGCGGTCTGGTTCGTGCTCCACGCCCCCGTAGACCCCCTGCTTCAGACAGAGGCGGAAGAGCGAAAATTCGCAATGATCGAGGCATCCTTCTATAATACCGAAAACCTGTCGAAATATATAACGTGGGAATCTGAAATCCAGGGCGTCGTCCTCAACGTTATGGAAGAAGGAAGATCCATCGGCAAGCAGGTGACTAAAACTTTCAAGGTAAACAAAGAGCTTATCAAGGAAGATCTTTCAGCACTGGGTATCGTTACCGCGACTTCCGAGCTGTCGGAGGAGTTGGGAACCCCTATATTGATGGTTCTGCCCGACATGCCGAAAGGCGCCAGTCCGTTCGCAGGTCTCAATCGCCCCCGGTTCAAAACAGCCGCGCTTGCAGCGGAATCGTATCTTACGGCGTTGCGTTACGATGTAATCGTACCCGAGGCGGCGGCCGCTCTCGATGACCAGGTTATCGGGCAGCAGATGATCGCCGGCCTGGACGATGATCCCTCGTACTGCCTGGCGCTGGCGATGGGTTCGGATATCTACATGACATGTTTCGCGGATGTGGAAAAGGGTCAGTACGGAACCAGGAAGGCTTCGGTGGGGATGCGGGCATACGAGACTACGACGGCCAGGCTCCTGGGCAGTGAAACGGGGTTCAGCCGCGCCAGGCCGGCCGCGGAAGCGGTTGTTATTGAAGAAGCGGCCAGGGATGCCGTGGATAAAGTGCTGTCGCGTATCACGGCGTACTGGAAAGAGGATATCGAGCGGGGTGTTCAATACAAAGTCGTTGCGTCGATCGCCGGTACTTTAGAATCTGAACGTGTCGAAGCGATCCAGTTCGCTTTCTCGGATATTCTCGGCAATGCCTGCGAAAAGAAGAAGGAGCTTATCCTGTCCCCTTCGACGATGGACTTTCTCGTGTGGGTGGATCCCGGGGAGTTCGAATCGGCGAGTGACCTGTACAGACACATCAAACAGAAACTGACGGCCGCGGCGCCCGGTATAAGCGTGTCGAAGCTCAGCCTGAACAGAAAGCTGCTCGTGCTCGAAATCAGCGAACGATAAGGACATGACATGATGAAGAGAGGTCGGATTATACTTTCAATGGTTACGGTGTTCTGCCTGTTGAGCGGTGTTACTGCGACGGCTGAGACCGGAAAAGGGTCGGAATTGCCCTCCTGGGTTACTACAAGGGAACACTCCTCGTATCCACCCTCGCTTTACCTGATCGGCATCGGGTCGAATATCGAACCTGAAAAAGCATGCGAAGATGCAAGAGCTGAAGTAGCGGCGCAGATCAGCGTAAATATCAGGAGCACCATAAAAACGAAAGATCTTTCGGTTTCTCTTGGAGACAACAGTTTTACCCGCAGCGAGCTGGAGAGAAAAACGAAGGCCAGGGCGAATATCTGCATCGAGGGCCTTGAAACGGTGAAGACATGCGAGGCGGAAGGCATCTTTTACTGCATGACTGTACTCAACAAGAAATCTTTCGCCCGGACCCTTGCAAAGGAGCTGGAAGCAGCCGGCCGCGAAGTGAATAAGCTGGTTAAAAAAGCAGGTGAGGTACTGATAGAGGGCAAAGCTGCACGGGCGATTACCCTCTTCATGGAAGCTGACCAGATCGCCAGGAAGGCCGCGCCGACGAAATTCCTGTGCGATCTTTTTTCATCGAATCCCGGTTCCTGCCGGACTATCGACGGCTACCAGGATGAGATCAGGATTATCCTTTCAAGAATCAGGATCAGGAAAATCCCGGGAGTCTACAGTTCGTCGATCGGAAGCCGTCTGCAGGAACCGTTGAAGGCTTTTGTTTATTACGAAACCGCCAGTCAGAAAGAGCTTCCTCTGACCGATGTCCTGGTTAAATTCAGTTACGGACCCGGAGACTTGGCCGGCTCGGTCATCACCAACGCTGATGGAACCGTCTCTTTCACCCCGGTGGCCAGAAGGGGGGAGATAGGCGGAACTGATTCGGTTGTAATCATGGCGCATGTTGCTCTTCCGGCGGCGCCTGTCGCCCTCAAGAATGAGTTGGATGCATCCACCGAATTCATCGTTCTTTTGAGAGGTGCGCCGAAAAGCATAAGCGTCAACGCGCGGAACGACTCGGGGTTGAATTGCCCGAAACTCGGGGGACTGGTCAGAAAAACCCTTCGTGAACTGGGTTACAACATATCGGATTCGGGCAGCCCCTGGGTTCTCGATGCCGAGTGCCGTACCGATAACACCAGGAAGATCGATAATTTCACGGGTTCTAGTTTTGTAATGAGGGTATATACCGAGTTCACTCTGCGCAACAAAACAACCAGCGAGTCTTACGGCAATTTCAGGATTCATTCAGTGGGAATCGGCGATTCTGAAGAAGAGGCGAAAAGGAGTGCAATTGAAAAACTCGAAATACCCTGCCAGGATCTGGCCGATCTCCTTGTCGAAGCTGCGAACAGCGAATAATATGAGAAAACACGTCCACAGATCAGTTATCCAATCTGCCTTAATTGTGGTTCTTTCAATAACGGCGGTTTCTTGGAATGACGCTATCGCTGAAGATGACCTGCCGAAATCGGGCCCGGTGCCGGTTCCCGGCGGATATTACACGGGGCTGGAACCGGTGCGGGGAAGCGAAAAACGAAACAACCCGGATGGAAATCTCGGCTTTCCAGCCGGGCATCTCAATTTTTGTCACGCCCTCTGGCTTCTCGAAGATACAGACATTTTACGTTCCAGCGTCGGCTTCGCGGCCGGAATCCGGATACCGGTCGCCTGGTGGTGTTCACTGGGAATGGAAACCTTTGTAGCCGGTTTCAGCGATGCGACAATCGGAGTTCCTGAATACAGGTTGGCTGTATCTCTCCATTCCGGTGACATCAACCGAAGGGGATTTCTGTCGAATCCGGACGGACTCATCTGGAAGCCCGGCCTTTCCCTGGCGGTCGGTGAACGGCGATTCCGGGATGAGCGCGGGTTGATATATGATGCACGCCTTACACTTCCTGTACTTCGCGATCTTTCCCTCGGCCTGACATTCGGAGGAAGAACACTGCCGGAAGCAGCGTATTCAGCAGGAGTTTCCCTGACGATATTTTCAAGGTTTTCATCGAAGGATAAAAAGGGCGGAGGCGAGTCGAATCCCGATGGACGCCTGGGCGGTTTCAGATTCCGCCTTGATGGTTTCCATCTTCTCGACCCGGATTTCGAGTCCCTGGGCGAGGGTATGAGGATGCAGCTGGTGGTGCCTCTATCCGGGCATATGTCCTTTGAACTTTTCTATACCGCTGATAAATACGATTTCAGCCTTACCGGCGGCGGCATCAAATTCTTTTTTTAATGAGTCGTTTGTATTCCGGGAAGTGCGGTAAACCCTCTTTGACCGACTGAAAAAACCTTTCAGGATGAGAAAAACAGCCGGATTTTTTCTGGGGCTTTCAATATTCGTTCTTTTCGTTTTTTTTGTGGATCTCGATCCGTCCAATCCTTCAGTCAGCAGGATGGCGGGAATCGCCGGCCTCATGGCGATCTGGTGGATGACGGAGGCTCTGCCCATTCCCGCGACTTCTCTCCTCCCGCTGGTGCTCGTTCCTGCTCTCGGCATCATGCTGCTGTTCGGAGGCGGCTTCGCCCTGGCTGCGAGTTTTGTGGAATCCGGTCTCGCTTCCTGGATCGGAGGAATTTTCGAAACTGTGGATGCAACCTCTCCGCCGTTCCTCATACTCGGTACATCCTTCGGCATGACTTTCCTTACCGAACTCACATCCAACACGGCAATCACCGAACTGGTGCTGCCGATTATTGCTTCGGCGTCCGTGGGGCTCGGTTTCAACCCGCTCTTACTGATGATTCCGGCGACAATCTCAGCCTCCTGCGCTTTCATGCTTCCCGTGGCGACACCGCCCAACGCGATTATTTTCGGTTCAAAGATGGTCCCGATGGGAAAATGGTACAGGTCGGGGTCATCCTCAACCTGCTGGGTTGCCTGTTGGTCCTCCTGCTGGTTTACCTGCTGGTTATACCGGTTTTCGACATTATACCGGGGGTCATGCCTGCGTGGGCTCAGGCTTCAGGTTGAATGACGGGTGCCGGGATCATGTTCCGCTGAGCATTGAGGATTCACGACTTCCCCGGTCCGTTCAGGATGAAATCAGATTCGTGTGCTGATCTCCACGGTAATTTCGTCCCCTTCCTCGATGCCGTACATATCCCGGAGATCCTTCTCCATAATTTCCATCAGCGCGTTTCGGATAATGGGACTGAGGGTCGTTTCCCTGTTGTTTATGAACAGTTTTACAGAAGGTTTTGCAGAGGACATTTTCTTTTTCAAAAGGAAACGCTTCTCGAGCAGTGAAACAATTTCCACCGTTTCATCCAGTCCGAATATCGGCGCGTCAACAGCAATGTCCGCATCCGTTACAAGAGCGATGAGTTGATCGCCGGCCTCACAAAGCATCGAGTCGTGAATGCCTTTGCGGAATACTTCTATCTTGGGGAAAGTGTCTTTTTTGTATCCTTCAGTGAGAATAAGATCGAGACCGTGATGATAATTCATCCTGATTTCAGAAAGGTCGAGATCGGGCTCAGAATTTCTGATAAGGGCCAGTGTCGTGGGAGATGAAACGATAACCTGGTGCGCCCCCGCCTGCTTATGTCTCCAACTGTCCTTTCCCTTGATATCGAATTCGACATTTTCGTGTCGATGATGTTTGATTGTTCCCACTATGTAACCTCTTCCCGTCAGTTCAGGCAGAAGTTTTTCAATAAGAGTGGTTTTCCCCGAGTTCGATTTTCCGACGATAGAAATAACAGGTGGCAGCATTTTTAACCTTTCACTGGACGTCTCAAGGATCCGGGACGATTCGGATGCCCGCTTCAGGCCCCGAACTGCGCCTTGGAGTTCCGTCGTTTTTTCTATTTTAAGAGATTGCGCCAATCGTTGAAAGCGCAACCTTGATTTCGAGAGCAACGTAATCCGGTCATGTATCCGGCTGGTGCCGGGTGTCCGAGAATGCAGGCGCTTCCGTCGATGTGAAATGTCCTATTGTTTCCCGATCCCGGGCGACGATCCGCTAAAATCCAGAAAATACTGTAAGTTAGACACTAAACGAGCCGATAACGATATTGAAGATACGCCCATTCGATTTGGAGTGTCCTATGAGTGCCGAGAACAGTTGTGAACTGATTCGACAGGTCATGGACCCGGGAACTTCATCTGAGCATCCGGAGCAGGATGAAGAGAACCCGGCGGAATTCTCTCACGGTGCGCGCCCGCGTCGGTCGCGTGAAGTCTCATCCGAAGCGTGGCTCGCAAGAGGTCTCGCACGTAATCTGAGTGACTTTCTATCCCTTGTGATGGTGAATACCGATCTTTTCCAGCATGAGATTATGTCTCATCTCCCCGAGAACGATCTGATGCTGGAAGGTCTGAAGGATGTTAAGGCGGCGGGCAACAGGATTTCAGTCTTTATCAGGCAGCTTTTTGCCTTCAGCCGCGCGGAAGCCGCTCGCCCTGAAGTAATAGATCTCAACGGTGCCGTCGAGGGAGTGCTCGCGAACATCGAGCGGCTGGCGCACGATACAATCGAACTGGAAACAGGGTTTGCCGATACGGAAATCCCGGTTTGCGCGGATCCCGGGCAGCTCAGGCAGGCTATAATCGGTATTGCGTCCAATGCGATCAAGGCCATGCCGGAAGGGGGCGGACTCTTTATTGGAACAACACCGCCGAAGCCCGTGTCCGCTGCCGGAAGCGGGACATCAGCGGCTGACGGAGATGAACGCGCCACGCTGACAATCCGGGACTCGGGTTGCGGGATGGGTCCGGACGTCCTTGAGCGGATTTTCGAACCGTGCTTTTCAACATGGGCTTCGAATGGGGGAACCGGACTGGGCCTCGCGATCGTTCAGAAAATCATTATGGAAATCGCCGGTGATATCGAGGTCGACAGCACGATGGGCAAGGGAACGGAATTCAGGATATTCCTCCCTGTTCGAAAAGCGGATAGTATCTCCGAAATCGAAACAAATAGTGAAAAAGCAACTCGTCCGCCGAAAAAAGGCGGTGTTATTCTCCTGTGCGATGATGATGATGGGATCAGGTTATTTTTTTCCCGCGAATTGATTGACGCGGGCTATACCGTGCTCCAGGCGGAAAACGGCAGACACGCCCTTTCTCTCGCCTCTGAAAATGATTGGAAAATCGATCTTTTAGTCACCGATATCGTTATGCCTGAAATCGACGGGCCGTCGCTGGACTGTGAACTGTCCGGAAAGATCGATAACCTGAAGACACTGTATGTTTCGGGATATTCGGAGAAAGTTCTGGCACATTACAGCGTTGATACCGGCAACTGCCGGTTGTTGCAGAAACCCTTCGAACTCGAAACTTTGCTGAGCACCGTATCCACCCTCCTGAACGAACAATAAATCAGTATGCCCTGAGTCGAATGACTGTCTGCCCCCCTGAGTCGAATGACTGTCTGCTCCCCTGAGTCGAATGACTGTCTGCTCCCCGGGTTCATTCGACTGCATATTTACCTGGATCGTTTGACTACATGCTTTCCGAATGCTGCACCCGGTGCTAGAATCATCTTTATTCTTTTCGCGCTGAAGCGCAGAAGCTGGCATGGGAGGTAAAGATGCGCCGTAACGGTTCGACCAGACGGTTTTTAATATTGATCCTGTTCGCCTGTTTTACAACGGGATGCGCAACAGGTTCAGGTGAAAAATCCATAGAGACGGATCTGCCGCCGGAGCCTGGTGAGAATGCGGGTCCCGTCGTCGAGACCCTGGATAACGGTATTACCGTGATAGCCGCGCACCGCCCTGGAACCAGGATGTTCGCAATGTCCGTTTTTGCCTGGGACAGGGCATGGGTGGATTCGGAGGTCGGGGTTCCGGGAATCTGCGACTTCTTAATGAGACTTCTTCCGTATGGCGGCGGAGGATTAGGCCGCGAGGAGGTCGCAAGGCGGTTGGCGCTTCTGGGCGGAGAATTGCAGGTTGCTGATAATCCGTTCATTCCCTTCGACGACAGGTATTTCGGAAGGGGAAACGCCGTAATCAGGTTCGATTGTCTCGGTAGAAACGCCGATGCGGCCGTGGAGCTTGTCTCGGCTATGATCGCCGGTCCCGATTTTTCGGACGACTCGGCCCTGGAAGAGACCAGGGGGGAAATGCTGCGGGTGCTTGGGATGTCTTCAAGGAGCCCGCGCAAAACAGCGGGGAACCTGTTCTACGAGACGCTTTTCGCAGGTAAGCCTTTCGCGCTGCCCGTTTTGGGAGAGCCATCCTCGATATCCGGCGTTTCGAAAGAGGATCTCGAGTCGGCATACGAACTTCTTTTCGACCCGTGCAACATCGTTGTATCGGTAGTCGGAGCGATATCCCCCGATTCCTCCATGGCTCTTCTCCGGCGAACCTTGGGGAAACTTGAGGTCGGGTATGGAACCGGATTCCGTTCGGGGCAACCGGTAATACCGAAGCATCCACCCGCGGTGAAACAGGTTTGCACCGAAATCCCGGGGGCGAACCAGGTATTTATCTATATGGGCGCCCTGTTCGAGCCGATGCCTGCCCGTGACCGGCGCATCGGCCGTGTTGCGATGTCGGTGCTGTCGGAAAGGCTCTCGAAAGACCTGAGGGAAACCAGGGGGCTTGCCTACTCCGTAGGGGCCGGATTCAGCGTGGAACCCGGTTTCTCCTTCTATCGAGCGGGAATAGGAACCTCCCCGGCGAATTACGAGGTGGCGGTCTCGGGCATCCGCGAGAATATAGCGTCCTTTATACGGGATGGAGTGACGGAAGAAGAGGTTGCGACGGCGGTCAACGACATTCTCGGCACCTGTGCGATGCGCACCCTGTCGAGCCTGAATCAGGCTTACTATGCGGGCATGGACCTGCGTCTGGGCCGGGAACCGGGACGGCGGGGATTCTTCGAAGCCCTCGAATCGGTATCTGCTGCGGAGATCGATGACTGGTCCCGCCGTTACCTGGATCCGGCTCGTATGATTGAGGTCTCCGCCGGGCCTGCATGCAGGTAGCACATTGATTCCGAACCTTCGAGCCGCCCGCGAACGCGGTATTCTACTATTGACTTGACAGAGATTTAATTATATCCATATATTTCTGCTTCAAATTAATGAAGACGTTTTCCTGTAAGGAGGAATTGAATGAAAAGCATTTATGTTTTGTTAGTTTCACTGACTATTTTCGTGCTTCTGGCGGGATGCGGGGGCGGCGGGCAGACATCCGGGAAAACCGCTGCCGAGAAGGACGACAGCCCGATATATGCGAAGATGGACGGCAAGGTAATCACTCAAAATTCATTCATGGATGAGCTAGAGAAGATTTCGCCCTTTGCGAAAAATCAGTTCAAGGGTGTCGAGGGCAAAATGCGGATGCTGGATCGTATGATTCAGAACGAGGTGCTCTACAGAGCCGCCATAGATGCAGGTTACGATAAGAACGAAGATGTAGCCAAGCAGATCGAAGAATATAAAAAGAACATGATTGTTCGCGAATACTATAAGAAAGAGGTCCAGGAAAAATCGGAACTGGGCGATGAGGAGCTCCAGGCCTACTACGAAGAAAACAGTGATAAATATAAAGAAAAAGCACGGGTGAAAGTCCGCCATATCCTGTCTGACAACGAATCCGGCGCGAAAAAGATTCTCGCCGAGCTGGACCGGGGCGCTGATTTCAAGGAACTGGCCAAGGAAAAATCTCAGGACAAGCTGTCGTCGAAGAGAGAGGGATTGCTCGGCAACGTGCTCGAAGGCGGTTACATACCCACCATCGGCCGGGACGACCAGATCGAAAACACCCTTTTCTCGACTCCGCTGAATCAGTATACGGGCGTTGTCGAATCCAAGAAGGGTTTCCATGTTTTCTATATCGAGGAGAAAAAGGAAGCCAGGCAGAAAGACTTCGAAGAAGTGAAGGAGCTGATCCAGGGAGAGCTTCGCAGAACCCGAATGCGTGACGATTTCGAAACGATGATCGAAGGTCTCAAGACCCAGTATAACGTAGAGATATTTGAAGAAAATATGGAAGAAGAAGAAGAAGCGGAAGGAGCTGATGCGGCGGGTGAGGAGATGAATATCTTCAATTCCGACCAGCCGATTGAATTGAAGTTCGAGCCGAAAGAAGAAACCACTGAAGATGGAGAGAAGCACGGCAGCCTCGGTGTCGAAGAAATGTTCCGTCTTGCCGGCGGTCATATGAACGCTCCCGAAAAGGCGCTCGACATCTACAGCAGCATCGAACGCGAGCATCCCGATGATCCGTCGGTTTACAAGGCAATTTTCATGGTCGGTTTCATAAACGCCGAACATCTCGGTAAACTCGATCCGGCGAAAGAAGCATTCACCAGGCTTCTGAATAAATTCCCGAAGTGCGATCTGGCCGATGACGCCGATTATATGCTGAAGGAGATCGAGAGCGGTAAATTCGCAAGCGCCGAATCAAAAAAAAACAAGTTGACCTAGATGGCGGGGATAACTCTGTAAAGCAGTGATTCGTTCTGCTTTACCCGCCTTATCAAGAGTGCTGAAGAACGAAAGAGAAAGACCGCCTGCAGGCTCGAGATGCAGGCGGTCTTTGCGTGAGACGTCCAATAGAGCGGGAGAAAGTTTCAGGAAGCGGGTCTCCTTCTTCTCCCCGCCGCACTGCGGCGCGAAAATCCCGGAATCGATTTTATGTCTTATCCACCTCGCGTTTTTTATCCGGTAGATATCCTCCATAAAATACTGTTGCGGATTTTCGGGATTGCGGAATTCCGTATGTATCCGCCGCTGCTCGTGATGGCGCTGGTCTTTTTCACCCCGGGCAGCGGCCCGGCGGCTTCCGGCGATCATCGAGAATTTTCCGGGCCCGGCCGCGATGCGGTATTGAAAAAAAATACCCGATCGGTCGACGGCGACCTGATAAAACTATGGGTTTACTTTGGTGATCGCGAGGTGGAGCACGCACGGAGGAGGCGGGACTCCGTATTCGTGGGAATCTCCCGCATGAACGATGAAAGAACCCCGGGGGCCGTCTTCAAGGACGAAACCGGGATGGAAACTCTCTCTGTTTCTACCCCGTCCCGGATACGGCGGTTGAGAGAGGCCGGTGCTGCCGAGGTCGCGGCCCGGTTCGATCGTCCCGTCGGCCTGGAGCGGATAAACAAAGTCATACGTCTGGCCGGAAGGTTGCGCACCGTAAACCGATGGCTGAATGCCGTCAGTGTCGAAATCACCCCGGCGGCTGCACGAAAAATACGTGAACTCCCGTTCGTCGTCTCCACTGTCCCGGTCCGCTGCTGGCCGCGGGAGCCGAAACCCGTTCCCGCCGGTTCTGGGGAGCGCCTTTCCGCCTGGAGCAGTGAATTCGGCTACACGGATACCCAGCTCGGGGCTCTCGGAGTCCGGCGGCTTCACAACGCCGGGACCAAAGGGGAAGGGGTGCGGATAGCTGTTTTCGATGCCGGGTTCTGGACGGGTCACCGGGCCCTCGCCGAAACCGTGATAGCGGGGAAGCACGATTTCGTCGACGGTGATGACGATCCGGTGCTCGAAGAGCAGGCCGCGAGCCACGGCACGGCCGTGCTTTCGATAATTGGGGGATTCGACGCGGGCGTATTCACCGGTGTCGCCCCCGATGCGGAGTTCCTGATCGCACGAACCGAGGATTTGTCGTCCGAGACGCCGATCGAAGAGGACTACTGGGCGGCCGCCGTGCAGTGGGCCGATTCCCTCGGGGCCGACATCATCTCCAGCTCTCTCGGATACCGCTGGTTCGATGATCCTGGAGACGATCACGGATACGAGGAACTGGACGGCAAAACCACTGTGATCACGCGGGCTGCGCAGACGGCGGCCCGCCTCGGCATCCTGGTGTGCAATTCCATGGGCAACAACGGGCACTATAGCGCCGGGACGCTGTCGGCGCCGGCCGACGCCGACAGCATCCTTGCGGTCGGCGCAGCCGACAGCACGGGTGAAATCCTGGGTTTTTCATCAGGCGGCCCCACGTACGACGGAAGGATCAAACCGGATATTCTTTCGATGGGTAACATGATATGGGCGGCGAAGTATTGCACGGACAGCGATACGTGTTATTATCGCGGCGGGTTCAGCGGCACATCGGCGGCGACTCCGCTGGCGGCCGGAGCCGCGGCGCTGGTGAAACAGCATCTCGGCTGCACGGCCCTGGAAGCGCGGGAAAGACTGCTCGAGACGGCGACACGCGCCGGTTTTCCCGACAATATCTACGGCCACGGCATGGCCGTCTCCTGGCGCGCGGCGGGGCTCGAACCCCCGGAGGACTGGGAGAACGGGGCGCAGATAGAAAGGGTATTCCCGAACCCGTCCGGGAGCGGCAGGTTCACGGTGGAATTCACGACAGGAGGAGAACAATCGGCGGAGCTGTCGGTTTGCGACGCTTCCGGGCGTACCCTGAGGTTCGAGAAGGTGAACGGCGCCGATCCATGGGGGGTGAATCGCTGGGAGTGGGACGGTTCGGATCTCGGCGGTTCGAACTGCCCGAGCGGCGTATACCTCCTGGTGCTCAGGGCCGGATCGACCAATGATATATTCAAAGTTGCAATAACCAGATAGATGAACCACACGGACGGCGCTGCGGGTCGTCCTTTACGAATCGATTCAAGGAGGATACAGAGATGACGGGCACTAAATGGACATACTTTTTCGGCAGGGAAGGCACCGAGGGCAACAAGGAACAGAGGAATCTGCTGGGTGGTAAAGGAGCCAACCTGGCCGAAATGTGCAATCTCGGAATCCCGGTTCCTGCAGGTTTCACCATATCCACGGAAACGTGCACATATTATTACGATCATGACGGCCATTATCCCGCGGACCTGGAAGACCAGCTCAGGGAGGCGATCGGCAAGGTCGAGGCCGCCATGGGGATGGAATTCGGCAACCCGGAGAACCCGCTGCTCTTTTCAGTCAGGTCGGGGGCCCGCGTTTCGATGCCGGGAATGATGGACACGGTTCTCAATATCGGGTTGAACGCCGCCACCATCGAGGGGTTCATAAAAGCTACGGGAAATGAGCGGCTCGTTTACGATTCGTACAGGCGGTTCATCCAGATGTACGGCGACGTCGTCATGGGAATGAAACCCGAATCCAAGACCGAGGAAGACCCGTTCGAAGAGATCATCGAGCAGAAAAAGAAAGAGCTCGGCATCGTCGACGATACCGAATTCTCGGCCGCCGATCTCGAGGACCTTTCGGGCAGGTTCAAGGAAGCGATCAGGGAGCGGACCGGAAAGGATTTTCCCGATGATCCTTTCGAGCAGCTCTGGACGGCCACAGCGGCCGTTTTCGAATCGTGGGATAATGATCGCGCCATCGCATACCGCGAGCTGAACGGCATCTCCGACGACTGGGGCACCGCGGTCAACGTCCAGACGATGGTGTTCGGAAACAAGGGAGATACCAGCGGGACCGGAGTGGCGTTCACCCGCAATCCGGCGTCCGGCGCAAAGGAGCTTTACGGAGAGTTTCTCTGCAACGCCCAGGGCGAGGATGTCGTGGCCGGTATCCGCACGCCGCTGCAGATATCCAGGCTCGAGTCGGTGTTCCCCGAAGCCGCGCACGATCTCGAAAAGGTCTGCGACACCCTCGAAGCCCACTACCACGAGATGCAGGACGTGGAGTTCACCATCCAGGACGAAAAACTCTGGATGCTGCAGACCAGGGCGGGTAAAAGAACCGGGCTCGCAGCCATCAAGATAGCCGTCGACATGGTTGAAGAAGGCCTCATCTCGAAAGATGAAGCCCTCCGCAGGATCGAACCGGCACAGCTCAACCAGCTTCTCCGTCCCGTGTTCGATCCCGATGAAGAAAAGAAGGCCGTCGCGGAAGGGCGCGTCGTCGCCGAAGGGCTCAACGCAGGTCCGGGAGCGGCAGCCGGGCGGGTGGTTTTCAACGCCGAAGACGCCGAAGCATGGGCGGGCCGCGGAGAGGACGTGATCCTCACCAGAATCGAGACCTCCCCGGAGGATATTCGAGGAATGAACGCCGCCCAGGGTATTCTGACCGCACGCGGAGGCATGACCTCACACGCCGCCCTGGTGGCACGGCAGATGGGGAAAGTATGCGTGGCCGGATGCGGCGCTCTCTCTATCGATTATACCGGCGGGATGATGACGGTGAACGGGCGGACCATCGGTGAAGGCGACTGGATTTCGATAAACGGAACCACCGGCCAGGTATATATCGACAAGATCAAAACGAAGCCGTCGGAAGTGCTCGAGGTGCTCCTCGAAAGAACCCTCGCCCCCGAAGAATCCGAAGTATTCCGGCTTTACGACAGGCTGATGGGCTGGGCGGACGAAAAAAGAACGCTTGGAGTCCGCACCAACGCCGACCAGCCGGACCAGGCTGAGAATTCAATCGCTTTCGGCGCGGAGGGAATCGGTCTCTGCAGAACCGAGCACATGTTCTTCGGCGGCGACCGGATACACGCGGTGCGCGAGATGATCCTCTCGACCGACGAGGAGGGCAGGCGCCGGGCCCTGGATAAGCTGCTCCCCATGCAGCGGGAAGATTTCGAGGGAGTATTCAGAGCGATGGCCGGGAAGCCCGTCACCGTGCGGACCCTGGACCCGCCGCTGCACGAGTTCCTTCCCCACGAAGAGGATGAAATCGCCGAGGTGGCCGACAGGCTGGGCGTCGAGGTTTCCGCCGTTAAAGCCCGCATGGCCGCCCTGCACGAAGCGAACCCGATGCTGGGCCACCGCGGCTGCCGGCTGGGGTTGAGCTATCCCGAGATTACCGCAATGCAGGCGAGGGCTATCTTCGAAGCGGTGGTGAATGTCAAGAAGGAAGGGTTCGAGGTGTTTCCGGAAGTGATGATACCGCTGGTAGGCCATGTTGAGGAGCTTCGCCGCCAGCGTGACGTGGTCGACCGGACCGCGGACCAGGTGAAGGAAGAATCAGGTGTTTCGTTCGATTACCTGGTCGGCACCATGATCGAGCTGCCGAGGGCGGCCCTGACGGCGGACCAGGTGGCTGAAGCGGCCGATTTCTTTTCCTTCGGGACGAACGATCTCACCCAGACCACCTTCGGACTGTCGAGAGACGATGCCGGCAACTTCCTCGGTGAATATGTCCTATCGGGCATCCTGGAGGAAGACCCCTTTGTTTCGATCGACAGGGACGGTGTGGGGGCTCTCGTCAGGATGGGTGTGGAAAAGGGGCGCGGGGCGAACCCGTCGCTGAAAATCGGCATCTGCGGTGAACATGGAGGTGATCCCGCTTCGATAGAGTTCTGTCAGGAGACGGGGCTCGACTATGTGAGCTGTTCACCTTACAGGATCCCTATCGCAAGGCTTGCCGCGGCCCGGGCGGCCCTTTCATCTGAATAATCAGCCATCCCGGAATGATAAACGGCGGGTAGCGACCCGTGTCGCCACCCGCCGTGTTGCGAATGCGGGGTTTGCCCGTCTCTGCCGGGTTCTCAGGATATCCAGTAGATGAAACGCCCGCAATGTTCGCATTTGCGGACGGAATCGTTCTTTCCGGCCCTGGTGAGAAGCTGCGTCGGCTGCCTCATGAAACATCCGTAACATATCGATTTGTTCACGGGCACGACCGCGCGTCCGAACCTTTTGAAGATGATATCGTACTCTCTGACGAGTTCCGGGTCGAGTTCGGAGACAATCTCGTTGCGGGCTTTCTTTACTTCTTCCCTGTGCTCGATCTTGAAGCCCATTTCTTCCAGATCCTTGACTTCTTCGATCTCTTTGATCATGAGGTCGATATCATGAAGCATGATTAAAAGCTCGAGCTGTCTATGCATACTATCCTTCCATGGTTTCGAGGGCGGCCAGGAATTCTTCGACCGTGCTGCAGGCCATGAGGGCTTCCCGGTTTTCGGGATGTTTCATAAGCTCTGCGATCCTGCCGAGAATCGGAAGATAAAGATTTGATATCTCTTGAGGCGGGGCTACGATTACGAAGATCAGGTGCACGGGTTCTTTATCGATGGAATCGAAATCGATACCCTTGGTGCTCCGGGCGAATGCGATCATGAGTCTCGTGATCACGAGAGACCGGCCATGGGGAATGGCGACGCTTTTACCCACCCCGGTCGAGCCGAGGCGTTCTCTCTTGAGGAGCATTTTGAGGAGCATGGAATGGTTTTTTTCTTCGAGGCTGAAGAGGGAAACCATTTCATCAAGGGCTTCTTCCCTGGTGGTCGCCGACAATTCCAGTTTGATGGATTCGGGATTGATAAAATCTGAAAGTTTCATAGATAAAAAATCCTCCAACGACGGGCCAATTACTAAGGGATAGATAAAACCGCATCTTTAGTCAAGAGCCAAATGCATGAAACGTTCCCCCGGCGCAAAATAAAACGGATGAAATAGGGTTGACAAGCTTGAACAAGTATCCGTACATGAATGCGCTCGTGATGAAAGGGGTGAATCGTGTATCACATCCTCGTGGTCGACGACGAACGATCGATCAGGACAACACTCAAAACGATACTTTCCTATGACGGCTACAGGGTGACGACCGGGGAAGACGCGGCCGCCGGGCTCGAGGTCCTGGAAAGCGGAGACGTGGATCTCGCTGTTCTGGATATCAAGATGCCGCGGATAGACGGAATAACTCTACTCAAGCAGATACGCGCCATGGACCCGGATCTGCCGGTAATCTTCCTCTCGGCACACGGTTCCGTAGAGACGGCGGTGGAGGCGACCAAGCTGGGGGCTTTCGATTTTCTCGAAAAACCGCCGGACAGAGACAAGATCCTCTTTGCCGTCCGGAACGGTCTCGAGAAGCGCCGGCTTACGCTGGAGAACAAGAACCTCAGGGAGGAAGTGGAAAAAAGCGTCAGGCTCCTCGGTGAGAGCACCCAGATCAGGGAAATATGGGAAATCATAAACAGGGTCGGCCCGACCAACGCCCGGGTCCTGATTACCGGCGAGAACGGCACGGGCAAAGAGCTCGTTGCATGGGAAATCTGGCGCAAAAGCGCCAGGGCGGATAAACCGTTCATCAAGGTGAACTGCGCCGCCATCCCCGAGGAGCTCATCGAAAGCGAGCTCTTCGGCCACGAGAAGGGGTCGTTCACCGGGGCGGTTTCCCGCAAGATCGGTAAATTCGAGCAGGCGGACGGCGGGACGCTTTTTCTCGACGAGGTCGGCGACATGAGCCTTTCGGCCCAGTCGAAGGTGCTGCGGATTCTCCAGGAGGGAGAACTGGAGCGGGTCGGCGGCTTGAATACGATAAATGTCGATGTAAGGGTGCTTGCGGCTACGAACAAGGATCTCGTCGAAGAGGTGGAAGCCGGTAGATTCAGAGATGACCTTTTTTTCCGCCTGAATGTCGTGCCCATCCGGTTGACGCCGCTTCGCGACAGGGGTGAGGATGTGGCGCTGCTCGCTTCCCTGTTTCTCGCCAACTTCAGCAGGGAGAGCGGCTTCGGAGTGAAACGCTTCGCGGATGAAGCCCTTGCACGGCTCTGTTCCTACCATTGGCCGGGCAATGTTCGCGAGCTGAGGAATTTCGTGGAGCGAACGGCTATCATGACCGATGCCGGCCAGATAACCGTCTCGATGCTGCCTCCCTTCGACAGAGTGGACAGCGGCGCTTCAAAAAATGGGGCGTCATATCCCCCCGAAGCATCCACCTTCCAGGAATTCAAGGAATTGAGTGAAGCAGCCTTCCTGCGTGAGAAGCTCTCGGAGGCCGGCTGGAACATCGCGGCCACGGCCCGAATGCTCGAGATGCAGCGGAGCAACCTGTATAAAAAGATTGAAAAATACGGGCTCCGTCCCCCGGGCGAAGACTGACCCTCGCTCCGGGAAGCGCTGAAACTCGCTGCTCCCTTCTCCCGCTGCTCGCGCCTGCTCTCAGCATCCCTATCCCCCAAACATCAGCGCTTCTTGTCCCTCCCAACCCGCTGGTCGCCACGCTCCCAGTCCCAGCCCTGCTAGGGAAGTGTCGCCCCATCCACAGCCCCTCTTGCCGATTGGGTGAATTATTCAGTTTAGCGTCTGAGCGGGAATACGTGCTCCTGAATACCGATTATCGGAACCCTTCCCCGGATGACGCAGCGTGCTCCGCCGGGCGGCGACGCTTCCTCACCTGCTCCCCGGTGACGGAAGCGGGAGGCGGCATACGGCTGAAGACTTAAAGCTGCCGCAGCACGGGCATCGCCGACTGGAATTCCGCAGGCGAAAAAACTCATCAAAAATCCGGTTCCTGGGACATCCGGCCGTAGAATCGGTCTGTTTCCCCACGTG
>CAYMWF010000007.1:0-50006 GCA_964394085.1 uncultured Gemmatimonadota bacterium
GTCCCCTTCAGAGCCGCGTAAATACGGAATGTATATCGGCGGCGCCTGGTACCGGCTTACGGCCCGGGAGAAAACCTTCGATGTTTCCGATCCGGTCGGATCTCTCGATGTAAGCATACTCCAGGACAACCTCCTGGCGCCGGTGCTCGGAATCGAAGACCCGCGCACCGATGAACGGGTCAAATTCGTCGGGGGCATCCGCGGTGATAATGAGCTGAAACGTCTGGTCGATTCCGGCGGCTTCGCCGTTGCCTTCTCGCTGTATCCGACCACCGTTGAACAGCTCATGAATATTGCGGACACCGGCAACGTAATGCCTCCGAAATCAACCTGGTTCGAGCCGAAACTGAGAAGCGGCCTGGTGGTTCATCTTCTGGATTGACGGTTCGTCCATCCTCTCCGCTTCGATCTGATCCGCCTTGAACCGCAGTCTCGATCCGCATTTCTTTTCGGTTCTTCACCACGCTTAAACTGAAGAGAAATGCGGGTTCGAGTCTTCCCTCCTGCCGCGCCGCCGAATCCCTCAGCAAGCTTTTTATCAGCAAATTCACCATTCCGAGCTTCAGAATCGGATAATTCCGTTCGATTAACTGTAATGGAGGAGAAGGCGGTGATTATGAGCAACCGATTACAGACAAGAGCGTGCACCCCGGAATTCATCGACGAAACAGCGGCGCTCGAGAACTATGAAAAGCGCCGGATATCTCTGGCCAAGCTGTTAATCCGGCTGGACAAAACCAACAAACAGCTCGATCGATATATTTCGAAGAGCGAACTGGACGGCCTGCGCCAGAAGATCACGACTATTAATACCGAATTGCTGAAGATTTCGATATTTCTGAGCGATAAAAGCGACCTGTCACCCGAAGAAAGAGAAGAGCTGAAGGCGGCCGGAGAACGGAACACGGAACTACTGATGGATCTCCTGGTCGGAAGCCTTAACGGATCGGGTAACCGTCTGTCCGAGGCCGAGTTGCGAGAACGCGAAGAAAACCTTAAAAAAAAGAAGGAACAGCTTCACCACCGTCTGAACAGAATCGAGAAAACCCTTCAGAACGGCGACGAACTCACGGCGGATGACATCGCCCGCCTTTCTGAGGAGCGCCACGCTCTCCTGAAAAAAGTCGAAGCCACTCTCGACGATCCTGATTTCTTTCTCGGGATGGCTCACAGATTCGCCAGGTATGCCGCCGAAGACCGCCACGAGAAAGTCGGTAAAACCATTGATAAGCTGGCGCGTCTCACAAAAGACGCCCTCCCGATAAGGGCGATGCGGGTCCTCTCCTCGCTGCTTTT
This sequence comes from uncultured Gemmatimonadota bacterium, assembly GCA_964394085.1. Taxonomy (GTDB): domain Bacteria; order CAYMWF01; family CAYMWF01; genus CAYMWF01. Next base: position 1,297 of record CAYMWF010000007.1, read on the forward strand.
TACAGAAAACGTGGAAATATCCGAGATTGAAGCTGTGACGAAGAACACAGGAAATCCTATCTTTCTTCAATACATACTGAGTCTGCGACCAGTGGTCGAAGTTTCGTACGGCCAGGGAAAATACGATAACTTCAAAAACCTCATTAAACTGATACTTTCGAAAACCGAAACATTTTCTACGGGGCTCCTTGCGGATGCCTATAAATTCTTCAAGGACGATTTTTTCATATCCAACCCCGAATATCACGGGTGCATAATGCAAAACACCGCCGCGCCGTCATTCCTTGCGGGAACCATGTTCCCTATCTCCGAGGAAGTGCTGGCGCAGGCAGAGCAGCAGGCTGAACGTAACTTTTTCAGCCGCAGCCTCCTCGATACCCTATCCGAAGTCGTCAGGATCGAACCGAAAGAAAGTACGGTAATAAAAATTCTGAACCTCGTTATCGACGATCCGATCAGAAAATACCGTTTTTTCAAAATCGCGGCCTGGCGTGGAAACCTGTCTCCCGAACTACGTAAATTCTTAATGGACCGGAGCGTTCTCGACGCGTCCGATCTTCAGTAATCAGAGACGATTCCCCGATCGATCCACCGTCCCCCTCTCCTCCCGGCCGGAAGGCGCGCCTGCATTGAGATCCAGTCAAGAGAGTGTTTAGCAACCGGGCGCAAAAGAAAAAGGGTTCTTGGCGAGAAAAGGGTTCTTGGCGAGAAAAGGGTTCTTGGCGAGAAAAGGGTTCTTGGCGAGAAAAGGGTTCTTGGCGAGGACAAACTGAGTTGGTATACTATCTGCTGCCCAACGTTTCAGACGGACGGCTCTTAACAGCTTGGTATAATCAGCAATCCCGATCCGGCGGTTCGGGAAAATCGAAAGGGAGAGTCCGGTGTGAAAGAAATCAAGACCTGCCCGAATTGCGGGTGTCAGTGGCAGGAATACTGGCAACCCGGCGTAACCGCGGATGTAATCGCTGAAGCCCCTGACGGCACGGGCATCTACCTCATTGAGAGGAAGCACTTTCCTCCGGGTTGGGCGATTCCCGGAGGATTCATAGAAAAAGGCGAAAGCCTCGAAGAAACGGCGGTCAGGGAGTTCAAGGAAGAAACGGGGATGAACGTCTCTCTCGTAACCCAGCTCGGCACCTATTCCAGACCCGGGAGGGACCCTCGCAAACAGACCGTATCCACGGTTTTTGTAGGCATCGCTTCCGGAGCCCCCCGCGCCGGCGACGATGCATCCACTATCGCCAGCTATCCTCCTGATCGACTGCCCGCGGATATCGCCTTCGACCATCGCAGCATCATCGCCGATTATGTTCGATGGAAATCGAACCGGAAAACTTGACCCCCACCCACCTGTTGCACCGGTAAGGCGGCGGGCCCCTCCGGTTTACGGAACCCGCCCGGAGAAACCTTTATGGAAAAAGTACTCGGAGTCATTCTCGGAGGAGGCCAGGGAACCCGCCTCTACCCGCTAACTTCAATCCGCTCCAAACCAGCGGTGCCTTTCGCCGGCAAATACCGGCTTGTAGACATTCCGATCAGTAATTGCATCAATTCGGGAGTCAGGCGGATATTCGTGCTGACCCAGTTCAACTCCGCCTCTCTCAACCATCATATAGTCCGCACTTACAGGTTCGATTCCTTCTCGGGCGGATTTCTCGAAGTCCTCGCCGCTCAGCAGACCTACGAGAATCTCGACTGGTATCAGGGAACGGCGGATGCCGTGCGGAAACATATACACAGGCTCCTCCGCCGCGACTGGGACGACATCCTGATCCTGGCGGGCGACCAGCTGTACAGAATGGATTTCCGCTACCTGCACAAGCTGCATCACGAGCTCCAGGCCGACGTCACCGTCGCCGCGGTCCCGACCACCCGCGAAGACGCTTCCCGCCTCGGCATCATGCAGGTCGATGAAGACGGCCTGGTCGTCGATTTCGCAGAAAAACCGGGCCCGGGCAAAGATCTGGATCGTTTCGCAGCCGATCCGCCATACTCGCCCGGAAAGCCTTTCCTCGCTTCCACGGGCATCTACCTGTTCCGGCGGGAAAGCCTGGCGGAGATGCTCGAGGAACCGGGATGGATCGATTTCGGCAGCGATATTCTGCCGGGAACGATTCGTTCTCACAGGGTGGTAGCGTATCCCTTCTCGGATTACTGGGAGGACATCGGAACAATCAAAAGTTTTTTCGAGGCGAACCTGGCTTTCTGCCGGGCGGATCCGGTGCTCGATCTTTTCACCCGGCGGAACCGCTTTTTCACCCGTCCCCGCTTCCTGCCCGGTTCGGTGGTCCAGGATTCCCGCCTGGACAGGACGCTGCTCTGCGAAGGCGGAAGAATCACCGATTCGGAAATCAGGGAGTCGATTATCGGGATAAGAAGCATTTTACAGGAGGGCTCTTCACTGGAAAAGGTGGTTATGATGGGGGCTGATATCTACGAAGAGTCATCCGGTGACAACGTGCCGCTCGGTATCGGCCGCAACTGCCGAATCAGGAACGCGATACTCGATAAGAACGCCCGTATCGGGGATGGAGTGAATATCTGTAACGAAGAAGGTATGATTGAAGCCGATGGTGACGGCTACCTGATCCGCGACGGCATTACAATCGTCCCGAAAAATGCGGTAATCGAGCCGGGTACAACGATTTGACGCAACTTTCGTAATTCTGAGGGAATCGCTACAAGTGGAAATCGGTAAAATATAGAATAATCTCAATGGCCAGGAAAATGAGCACCGCCCAGATCAGGAGAGACCAGAACTCACCGATCGTCTTCTTAATCTTCTGCTTTTTCGCTCTCGGCGAGAGAAGATAAACCAGAACGAAACTGATCAGGACCCAGAGTAGAATACGCACTCGGCTCAGTTCCTTTCGCCGAAGTTTTCTTCCGTGGAGGGCGGACGGGACCGTCGATCACCGGGCGCCGTGTTGCGTCGGCCCGGCGCTTCCTCGCCGGTCCATCCCTGCTCCTCGCCCATATCGCAGGAGGACATGTCCACCGCGACGCTGCAGCAGGGGAGCCATTCCCGTAAGGTCCGGTCCTGGATCATTTCCCATTCTTCTTCGCTTCGATTGAAAAACAGCCTGGTGCGCAGGCTCAGGGCGAGGGCGCAGCAGAAATGGAGCCGCAGCTCTGGTGATATCAGGATCATCCTGCTTTCAAATTCCCTTAGGCGGGTTCTTAGGCCTTCTCCGCTCGTGAGCGTGAAGCCGTCGGCAAAACCGCGAACGAGGTTCTCAGTATCGGCGGGACGTTTCGCGCAGATATCTTTGAGGCGGAAGAAAGCCTGGTCATAGTTTTCTTCATTATCCCAGATTATCTTCGTACCCATGACAAAATATTCGGCGGCGTTCGCCGTCGCCATCGAGCGCAGACTTCCTCTCGAGAACCATCCCACCCAGCTGTTTATTCCTGCGAATACGGGAAAAACCAGCACGGCCGCCACCAGCCAGACGACCACCCGATTCGTGCTTTTTCGCGGGGCCGCGGCCTTCTCCCCGGAAGGCCCGCTTCTCATTTCGAGAGTCCGCACGGTTTCCCCCAGGGCGAAACCTGCGGCCACCAGGCCCAGGGTAATGAAGGTTGTGAGAAACCTGTATTTGAGGTAGAGCGGCTCGACGTTTGAAGTCATTTCGATAGCGCGCGACAACGAGACCGCCAGAACGAAAATGGCGGGATAGAAAAAGAAAACAGCTTGAAGAATGTCGGGCGGTTCATTCCTGTTAAAGAGGCGTTTGACTAGAACCGCGAAAAAGTAAACCGCCGGTGCGGATACCAGAATCGTCAAAACGGTTCCTGTCAGGGTGCCGAGGATGACGCTGTCCGTGAAGATCCAGAAAGAGCCGAAGAGATATCGGGTGAAGAACGGGACCACCCCGGTAAGGCCTTCCCCGCCGAGCATCAACTCCGTCAAGCGCTCGACTAAACGGATCGAGTGCCCGCCGCCCCCGTCAAGCAGGGGAATTGTCGTACCCACCATCCCGAAATCCTGATATCCGAGCACAAAAGCGCCGTAAATCCATGGGCTGAACCCGGCGATACCGCCCAGAAGATACGCGGGGAAGCTGAGTTTTCTGAAAAATCGCGCCTGGGTCGCCAGCAGGGCTGCGATAGTTGATATCGTGAATATTACGAACGTCACATTGAAATAGATGCCGAACCCGGTAAGCAGTCCCAGTAGAAAACTGTCCGCGAGAAGCCTTTTTTTCTCGCCGATGCGAACAAGGAGCAGCATCCCCGCGGCTATGAAAAAGTTCATCTCGGGATGGTTGCCGATACAGTAGAGAGTATCCACCGAGAGGAAAGGCGGCGGCAGGGAAAGAAGCAGCAGAACGAAAAAAGCAGTGGTGGGGCAACGGCGGGTGCGGGCCAGGTGGACCCATAGCAGGCATGTGACCATTGAGATGAAAAAAGCAGTCAGGCGGAGAGCTATATAGTTATATTTAAAGAGGAGCAGGAGAGGCGTGGCGACCAGCGCAGTGGCGACCGATCCGTTTTCGTTGGGTCTCTTGGCCAGTTCAAGGATCGGATAAATGGAGTCACCGCTTAACAGTTCCTTCGAAACAACGCCGATGTAAGCCTGCTCTCCGGGTGTGACGTGTTCGAGCACCATTGCAACGGGAAAACGGATGAACAGGTAGAAGAATGCGGCAACGACAAGGCTCCGGCCGGGATCGAGGGTGCTTATCCATTTCAGAATCGCCTTCATTGCCCGCCACTCCTTCCGCCGCCGCCGGAAGATGCGTCATTTCCCGGAGGTTCTTTTCCATCCGGCACCGAACCGGGAGAAGCGGCGCCTTCCGGCGTGTCGCCTTCAGAGCTGTATTCCACTCCTTTTTTCCATTCCCCGAGAACTCTGCGCCCGAGAATTTTCGCGTCCCGGATACCCTCCGATACCTGGATGTCGAAAGCGCGGGCCAGCAGAATTCCCATCCCGGGGCCGGGCTTCACCCCGGCGGCTAAAAGATGACGCCCCATCAGGACAGGTTTTTCAGCCGAATCCTGGATGGCGAGCTCTTCCGCCATCTTAAGCAGTTTTTCACCGGCGGGGAATGAATCGAAACCGGGACGGCTCAGGTGATCGGCCTTCGCCACCTGCACCAGCAGCCTGATATCCGCCGTCGGCGCCATCCGGATGGAAAGACGTCTCACTGCTCTCAGCGACATTTCCCCCCTGGCAAGCATCGCCGGTTTCAAATGCTCGCCGACCAGGATGACGACTCCGTCGATCAGCTCCTGCTGACCCGTGAGGCGCGTCATAAACGTTTCAGCCAGCCCGGCGCCTTCAGGCTCGTGTTTCGGAGAGCGGAGTCTTCCTCTTTCTTCCCGGGTCACGACAGCCTTGCCCATGTCGTGGCAGAGCACCGCGAACATGAGCTTCAAATCACGAAGCCTGTCCCCGGAACGGTATTTCACCGCTTCATCGAGAGCCTGGTTCGTGTGTGTCCAGACATCCCCTTCAGGGTGCCATTCCGGATCCTGGGGCACGCCGATGATTGCTTCCAGCTCTGGGAAATACCTTATCCAACCGCAGGCTCTCAGAAACTCTAAACCGAGAGACGGTTTTTTTCCCCTCAGGAGGAGCTTTTCGAATTCGCCGAATATCCGTTCCCGGGGCAGCCCCTCGGGCGTCATGGAAGCCGAGAGTTTCACCGTGCCGGGATCGATATCGAAGCGGAAACGGGCGGCGAACTGCGCCACCCGGTAGACTCGCAGGGGATCATCGAGGAAGGTTTCGGGGTCGGTGGCCCTCAGGAGACGTTTTTTTATATCGGCGCGCCCGCCTGCAGGATCGACCAGGTCGCCGGTATCAAGGTCGATGGCGATGGCGTTTATCGTAAGATCCCTCCGTCGGGCTGCATCGGCGCTGCTCATGCATGGGTCGAAGGCCACAACGAAACCCCTGTGCCCTTCGCCTGACTTGCTGTCCCGCCTGGGCAGGCTGAAATCGATGTCCAGGCCGCGTATCTTGAGAACGCCGAACGACTTCCCTATCTTTATCAAGCTGCCGAATGACCCTAGCACCTTTTCCGCCTTCGACAACGGAAGGCCGAAAACTTCCACATCAAGGTCTTTGATCGGCACCCCCATCAGAAAATCGCGAACCGCGCCGCCAACAGCCTGGCAGCGCCCCCCGGCCTCAATCATCGCTTTCGCGATGGAAACGAGGGTATCGTAGGAATCCCCAAGGTGCCGCTTAAGGGCGGTTTCGAATTCTTTCCGGGTTTCGCTCATTCGCGGATCCACCGTATTCTCGTGACGAAATATCCTTCATCCCGACAGGTCCGATTCCATAAAAGCACCTGAACAGCCATGTTAAAGAAGAATAGCAGGACAATCAAGCTGTACGTCGATCCAGCTTTTTGAGCAGCAGCCTCTTTTGAGTTGCCCCGGGCGGTGCTATTCCGTATAAGTCATCGAAAGCTGACCTGCTGCGGCTTTCGATATCGAGGATTAAGCAGGCTATCCGGCTGAATTCATAGCCTGTTTCCGATTCCACGGCGACGGCGGCAGAGCGGCATTCAATTGCGGATGGTTCCGGCGGAAAGGCTGGAATCGTCGGAGGTGCTATATGCAACGTTTGGCCAGTCTGAAATATTTCCTTGCAGCGGCTCTTCTTCTTTTGTCGTGGGGATGCGCCCAAATCACGTATGATCCGGGCCGGGGCGGCCTGATACGCTCCGAACCGACGACCAGGATCAGACAGGATGCTCTTCTCCTCGAAAAAGACGTTAAGGCTGTTCAGCAGGGGCTGCCGCCGGGTTCGGTGCCCGCCCTCGAATGGGAAGAGGGAGAATCGAACACTTTCCTGGTTTCGGTATCCAGGGTTCTCGAATACAGGGATCTGTCGGACGACTACAACTGGCTGTCAGGGATCTCGGGAGCGGCATTCAGGTTTCAGTTCCACGAAGGTTGGTGCCCCAGCGCTCTCGACGCCACCGTGGGATACGGAATATCACCATACCTTTTCGACGCCCTCGGGTTCAGTTACCTATACATGGTGGAGGATAAAAAGGGGGCGAACCGCGATGCCATGCGCGACGCCATGGCCGAAACGCTTCAGAATGATTATCCCGTAATCGCCATAGAGCTGGCCGGCACCACCGAATGGGGCCTGGTCACCGGCATGCAGAAAAAAAACAGGGAATTGCTCTGCCGCACGTTCTTCGACCAGGGCGATCCGTCGGTATACCGGGTGGCCGAAAAATTCCCCTGGACTATTCTGCTTGTGGAAGAAGAAAGCTTCCCCCTGCCGAAGCAAAATTCGGTTACCCGCTCCATCGCGGTGGCACACCACATGAACAGCCTGGAACATGCCGGAGAATACTTGCTCGGCACGACCGGTATTCGCGCCTGGATCGATAAGCTCGAAAACGAAAATTTCAACGCGAAAAACAGGACTGAGCTTGAAGTCGTAATGCTTACGAACGGCCGATTATTCAGGAGTTTGCGCGATGACAGGCTGCATGCGGCTGAATATCTGAATCGGATTCTCCCGCTGCTGCCTGAACAGGAAAGAAAAGTCAGAGAGCTGGAGGATCTCTTCGCAAGCACGTCGCGGATACTGAGCCGCTCCGAGATACATGTGCCATATCCGTGGGAATTGAGCAGTCTTTCGAACTGGTCGCCTGCGTCAAGGGGAAAACAGGTAGAGGCGCTGGAGCTTGTGCTGGTCAACGAAACCAGGTGCGCGGAGCTCCTGGCCCAGATCGCAGATAAGCTGGGTTTCAATAACTGAGTTTTACGACTCTAAGCGGCTCGTTCAGGCTCAAATCGATGCAGACCGGATCCTCCCTGTCGTTTTTCGTGCTGGTGCTTGGAAAAAACGGTTTAAAAACCCGGCTGAGCAGATACTGCGTGCAACTGCTTAACACCATTATTTCAGTACCCGACCACCTGTAATTAATAAAACAAAATCCCCCGGCTCAGCCGGTGCGTATAGTTAAGCTATGCCTGGAAAAGAATCAGGTGTACGCCCCGGTCGGCCCTGAGATCCCAAATCACGGAGCGATCTGTGTATTTCTCTTTTTGCAGCGCATCGTCAGAAGCATAACCTGTCCTGCGGGGGATGCAGGCTTACTCGTGTAAAATTGTCAATCCGATTGACAATTTTACACGTCTTCCAGATGGACTCGAGCGATACACCTGAACAACCGGGGAGGCATCCACCTTATAGAGAAATAAATGATCGGCTCCCTCCGGTAGTGGGATAAGCGATAGGTTCCCTCCGGGCTTAACTCTACCCGACCTGGCCGGCACAGGAAATCAGGAAAAAGGAAGCCGGGTAAAGGGGGTTTGACTGGCAGATGAGTCCCCTACGGGGGTGAAAGCTCCGCCGGGATCTTAAAGCCACCGGCTCAGCAGGCGGTCATTTACTAAACCCGGAATAGCGGCAGCTGACTCCCGGATTTAAATGCCCGCATCTCAATAAATCAGGATGTATATTCCAGTCATGATCACAATAAAATCCCAGTTTGAGTTCTAAAACACTACACCTGGGTGAAAAACCCGCACCCATTCCTTTTTAAGCTTGCATCAGCAATAGCGAATAACATGGAACTAAATCGTTGCGAGCGGGCGGAATCTCGTGATTTTGTTTGCTGTACCGCGGACTCCCGCTTAGAATTTCTTTGAGGGAGATTGAAGTGGTCAACCGACTTATTTCCCATTGATATGAAACATGAATGTGGTGGCCGGCGAATAAGATCCGAATATCAAGTCGTCCCGCGGATCCTCAGTGCACCGGCTCCGAATCAGTTGAACCATTTCCTCCTCATTTAAAGAGGTTCTCCAGTAAAAGAACAGGGGTAAGCTGATGAAATTAATGAAGTCGGGCAGTAGCCGCGAACAAAAGGACAAGGTAGAAAGATGGTCCCCGTTAAGACTTTCACGCGAGTCGACTTTCTTCCGATGCCTGCTTTTCTTTGGTGCATCTATAGCAGCGCTTTCTGTTCTCGCGTATCCGGCGCAGTCAGCTCCGCTGCCCGGCGAGGCGGGTCCCCAGGATTGGGGATTCAGGCAGGTCTGGATCACGGATCCGGAAATGGGGCGAACCTTCGTCACCTCGGTCTATTATCCCGGCCTGGGACAGGGAACCGATGTGCCCCTCGATCCTTCCCTCGGCCCTTATCCCGGAGCGGCCTTCGGGCACGGATTTCTCATGAACCGTAAACGCTACGACTTCTATGGCCGGCACCTGGCTACTCACGGTTACGTGGTGATCCTGCTCAATTTCACTGATCTCGACAACGAAAGGCAGTGCAGCGAGCTTGCGGCCTGTCTCACCTGGATGGAGGAGAAGAACACTGATCCGGGTTCGTGGCTCTACGGCGGGATCGACACGGTCAACTTCGCCGTTTCGGGGCATTCCATGGGAGGTGGGGTCGCGGTGGATCTGGCGGGCAAAGACGGACGAGTGGACGTCTGCGCGCCGCTGGCGCCCGGCACAACGCCCGACGAGGTGAGTGAACTCTCGATGCCGGTAATGATACTTGCCGGCGACAGGGACGGGATCATCCCCATCGACAGGATTGAATGGATGTACGAGGGCGCCCACTCGCCTTCAGTGCTGGCCACCATTTTCGGCGGCAATCACTGCCAGTTCATGGATATTTCCTACCCCTGGGAAGAACTCTTCGATGGAGTTCCGGGCATCACGCGTGAAGAACAGCTCCGGCTCACCAATCTCTACACAACCGCATGCTATGGATACTACCTGAAGGGCATCGGAGAGTACCGGAGCTACCTCTACGGATATCGCGGCGGCGCCGATCCCGGCATCGATCGGGACGCGGACTCCGGAGAGGCTCTCGATCTTGTCATAGTTCCGGCAGTGCTCGAAGTCGAACCGGGAACCTCCTTCGACTTCGCCGTCACGGTCACCAACCGGGAAGAGATTCTACATGAACCCGAAGCCCGGACTCTCGTGCGAATAGATGGGGAGGTCGTTCTCGATCCCGCGCTCGGGCCGCATGCGATCCGGCTCGATCCCGGCGAGTCGCTGACCCTCGAAGCCGCCCAGTTCGTGGCGGAGACCACGCCCGGCCTCACCGCGGACTACGTTGTCGCGGTCGAAGAAGGAACGCTGGAGATGGAGGATTCCTTCACGATATCTGTGGTCCCCGGTCCGTAGACGCGCACGCCGGCACCGCAGCGCCTCATTCGCCGTTACCTGATTCTTCTCTCCCGAATGTCGCCACAGCGGAGTTGGTGAGGGAGCGCCTTTCTGCCCGAAGGAGCACACTGCGTCACGCAGACCTGACGGCGTTCCCTTAACCTTCCGCGGTAATACCGGCGTCAAAGAGGTCAGAAATTCCTGCCGTAAATAGACATTATTGCTGAAGAATCGATCCTAGGGTTTTCCAGGGTTCCCTCGGGCAGGGCGAACCACTTGTGGTTGAGCCTGCGGCGGGCGATCCTCTGGTATTCGAGAAGATGACGCACCGAGATATTGTCCATGGTGATGTTGCCGCCGCCCGCACCGCAGGACAGTGTGAAGGATGTGTCGAGAGAGTTGAAAATTCCGCCTATGGCGCCGTGGGTCGATGGGGAATTGAGCAGGATTCGCCCCGCCGCCACGCCGGAGGCGAACTCTTTTACGACGTCTTCGTTGTTGGCGAAAATGGAAAGGGTGTGGCCCTCGCCGCCGAGATTACAGATCGTCTCGCAGGTTTCAAGAGCTTCGGCTTTGTCGAGCACGACGAACCAGGCGAGGACAGGCGCGAGAATCTCGTGTGATATGTTGTAACGCGGGTCGGGTGCGTCGAGCTCGGCGATGAGCAGCGTCACTCCGGGAGGAGCGTCAAGACCGGCCATCTCGGCGATGCGGGTTGCGGGCTGGCCCACTACTTCCGGTCTCATGGTGCCGTTTCCGCGGTCGAAAACAACGTCGCCCAGCCTTGTGGTTTCGTCGGCACTGCAGAAATACGCCCCTTTCCTTTCGAAGAGCGGGCGCAGCCGCGCGTCCACTTCCGGTCCGACCACCACCGCCTGCTCCGACGCGCAGACCGTGCCGTTGTCGAAAGTCTTCGACAAAAAGATGTAATCGGCGGCAAGGGGGAAGCTGGCGCTCTTGTGAACATAGGCGGGAACGTTGCCGGCGCCGACCCCGAGGGCGGGAGTGCCGGATGCCTGGGCCATATTCACCACCCTGGGAGATCCCGTGGCGAGGATGAGAGCCAGGCGTTCGTGGGTCATAACCGCAGTGATGTAGTCGTAACGCGATTTCCTGATCCACTGGATGCAGTTTTCCGGAGCGCCCGCCTTCCTCGCTGCTTCGTACATGAGCTCAGCGGCCCTGATGGTGCATTTCTTGGCCCTTCGATGCGGGCTGAAAATAAGGGGGTTCCTGGTTTTCAGGGCGATCAGGATCTTGAAAATAGCGGTAGAAGTCGGATTGGTAATCGGTGTGAAGGCGAGGATCGGCCCGCGCGGCTGGGCGATCTCTACGATACCCCGGTTTCTGTCTTCCGATACGACACCCACGGTCCTTATGTTTTTTATCGAGTCGTATAATATGAGGCTCGCCCACGAGTTCTTGAGAATCTTGTCTCTGACTATTCCCATTCCGGTTTCACGGGCCGCATCCTCCGCCAGGGGAATCCTGGCGTCATAAGCGGCGCGGAATGCGGCCGAAACGATTTTATCCACTCTCACCTGATCGAAGGACCTGAATTCCGACGCGGCCGCGGAGGCTTTTTCGAGTAAATCGTCTGCGTATTGTCTGTATTTATCATTCATCTTCTACAACCTGTCAGGGGAGATTCCGCGGATCTCTTTCGGGAATCTCGACGATTTTCATACTTTCGGATTCGTACACTGCTTCGAGGCAGGGGGGTATGACCGACCCGAGTTTCTTGAATTTTCTGCTTCTCTTGCCGGGTGAGCTTTTTTCGATAATCACATGAGAGACGCCGTACGTTTCGGCTACGGTGAAAACGGTTTCCCAGTCGTTGCCCGGAGTGATCAGAGACGGATAACGGGTATTGTAATAACACTCCCACGGTTCTGAGCATATAACCGGGGTCCCCTCGGGCAGGATACCCGCGACCTGGCTCCAGTGCCTGTCGATCCCCGAGTTTTCATCGAGCATCTCGAAACCTTTTTCGACGGCGAGCACCGTAAAGAACAACATCACGAGCAGGTAGGCTGAAACCCCGGCTCCCTTCACGTATTTTGCGAAACTATCGCCGTTCGCTTCGAGTTTTCGGGTCAGGGTTTCAACCAGGCCCGCGGTTTCGGAGAATACCGCGAGGGACCAGAGAGGAAACAGGGCGATTATCGATTTGTTGAAGCTGCCCCCCATTCCCGAATAGGGCAAAAGGAAAAAATATGCCCCGAACAGGAACAACCCGTGAAGCATCATCGGCAGGTAGAACGACCTTCCGGCGGGCCGCCTGAGCGCCAGGAACCCGAACATGGGGGCCAGCAGGATCGTGCCCAGCGACACCTTTATCATATACGACAGGAAACTGAAGGCCGCCCTGAACCTGTCGAGAATCGCGGTGGAAACGCCACCGGCAAGCCAGGTTTCGAGGTTGAGCCGGTCGGCGGCTCCCCACATGAAGAGATCGTTGTAGCTGGTGGCGAAAAACAGCGAGAGCGTTCCCACTCCTTCTCCACCGCCTGCCGCATTCTTCAGGAAAACGGAATATGGATGGATGAGGAGGAAGTATATCAACAGGTTCGCCCCTCCGTGAACCAGAAGCTGTTTACGGTCCGAGCCCTTCCGAAAGAATACCAGCAGGAAAAACACCGCAGCGGATCCGGTCATGATCAGCCCGTCTCCCCTGGAGTAATAGACCAGGGCCGCGGAAAGCGTAAAAGCGTATAGATATCCCGGTTTCCGTTTATCGTAGAAGGCGCCGAGCATACAGATGCCGATTGTCGTCCATAAAACATTGTAGATGACGGCGTCGGTGATGATGGAGTAGCTGAAAATGACCGGGAGCCCCGCAACCAGCAGGGCCGCGGCCGCGTGGCGGGTCGCCCCTCGATCAGGAAACTCCCTCCGCGAAATAAGGCCGATAACCGCAACGATAAAAAAGAGCACGATTATCGAAAGCAGTATTCCGGCCCATACCGAAGCGCCCGTCAGCTTGAAAAAAAGCGCCATCGACACCGAGGCGAGCGGCATCCAGTAGAGGGGAGGATGGGTGATCGAATCGTAAATGACGAGATAATCCCAGACATAGTCGACTACGAGACCCCGGCCTTCGTACAGGTTTACCGCCAGGTTGTAGTAATGCGCGAAATCGCCGTGACCGGGATGATTGAACTGTAAACAGAAAAACAACCTTAACCCTATGAGACACAATACCGATATACCGAGAATGTAAGGGGAGGCAGGACTTTTTATACTCAACTTGTTCATTTTGCCTTTTTTGAAAATAAATAACGTGGAGCCCGGGGTGTCCGCGTAAATACCGGAATTTAAGTGGTGAACACCGGAACCGTCAAGAATCAAACTTCGCCTGAAACGAATCAGGGTATGATTCCCTTCAATAAACCGTTTCTCACCGGCAAGGAATTCATCTACGTAGAGGATTCGATAAAGAGGGGTCATATCTCCGGGGACGGTTATTACACGGCGAAGGCATCGAGGCTTCTCGAACAAATCCTCGAAGGAGTCGCGGTATTCCTCACGACATCGTGCACCCACGCCCTGGAAATGTCGGCCCAGCTTCTCGAGGTCGGCGAAGGCGATGAATTCATCGTTCCAAGCTACACGTTCGTTTCATCGGTGAACGCCTTTGCGCTCAGAAAGGCGCACCCGGTGTTCATCGACATCAGGGAAGACACCCTGAACATGGATGAGAGGCTCCTTGAATCGGTTCTCACTCCCGCCACGAAGGCCATCGTTCCCGTCCACTACGCAGGCGTCGGCTGCGAAATGCGGGCGATTGTCGAGTTCGCAGCGAAACACGGTCTGGCCGTGGTGGAAGATGCCGCTCAGGGAATCGACGCTTTTTACGAGGGGATTCCGCTCGGAACCATGGGGCATCTCGGAACTCTGAGCTTTCACGAAACGAAGAACATCCAGTGCGGCGAAGGCGGAGCCCTGATCATCAACGAGGAGAGCTTCATCGAACGAGCCGAGATAATCAGGGAGAAAGGGACGAACAGGAGCAAGTTCTTCAGGGGCGAAGTCGACAAGTATTCGTGGGTCGACTGCGGATCGAGCTACCTGCCGTCCGACATGCTGGCGGCGTTTCTTTTCGCACAGCTCGAGATGCTCGAATCGATATCCGCAATGAGACGCCGGATATTCGATTACTATTTCGAGGCGCTGCAGCCGCTCGAAGAAGAGGGGTTGCTCCGGCTGCCCCGCTCACCCGCCCACACAGATCACAACAGCCACATGTTCTATGTTCTGTTTCCGGCCGGAAAAACGCGCGACAGGGTTATGACCGAATTGAAAAGCCAGGGGATCCATGCCATTTTCCACTACATACCGCTGCACAGCTCACCCATGGGACAGCAGCTGGGATACCGCGAGGCGGATCTCCCGGTTACGGAGCGGATCTCCCGGTGTATACTGAGGCTTCCGTTCTACAACGGCATTACCATCGAAGAGCTCGATCGCGTCATCGAATCGATATATATTTCGGTCGGCGCCCGCGTACCGGCATTGGCAGGTTAGGATGGAACAGCGTATATCCATAGTCATTCCCGTTTATAACAGCGAGGCGACCCTCCGGTCATTGCACGACAGGCTGACAGCCGTACTCGGAAAGCTGGGATACGATTACGAAATCCTTTTCGTGGACGACGGCAGCGCGGATGACTCGTGGCAGGTGCTGAAGCAGATGCGTGAGCTGGACGACCGGGTGAAAATCATCACCCTGATGCGTAATTTCGGGCAGCACAACGCCATCTTCTGCGGATTGAGCCACTCCACCGGCGACTACATCATCACCATGGACGACGACCTGCAGAACCCGCCCGAGGAAATCGTGAAGTTGATCGACAAAATCGAAGAGGGTTACGATGTCGTTTACGGCGACTATATAAGCAAGCAGCACAACGGATTTCGCAATCTCGGCTCCACCGCTATCCTCAAGGTTTATAAATTCGCTTTCAACCTGGAGGGGAACGCGACCTCCTTCAGGATTCTGCGGCGGAACGTGGTCGAGGCGATACTGGCTTACGACATGAACTATACCTTCATCGACGGCCTTCTCGCCTGGTACACGCGAAGCATAGGGCATGTGAGCGTGAACCACGCACGGCGGTCGACTTCGAAATCGGGTTACTCCATGCGGAAACTCCTGACCCTTTCGCTTAATCTTCTTACGAATTTCTCGCTCATGCCGCTCCAGCTCGCATCCCTGCTCGGCATTTCGACGTCGTTCTTCGGCTTCGCCATGGCCTTCTATTTCATAATGAAAAAATTGATCATCGGGGTGGAGGTAACTGGCTATACATCGCTCATCGTGGTAATCACCTTCTTTTCGGGTCTGCAGCTTCTCGCGCTCGGCATGATAGGAGAGTATCTCGGCCGCGTTCACCTGAATATAAACAAGAAGCCGCAGTACGCGGTGCGTGAAAAATTAATCGCGGATCCCGTTAAACCTGAAACCCGCGAATTCATCGAATTTTCGTCTATTTCGGGGGAGATCTACGAATGACCGTGAAATTCCGGTATTCGGAAGTCGAATCGGAACGTTTCGGTTTCAAAGTGCACAGGTTCGACTCGGACCACGTAGATGACGAGTTGATGGATGCAGTCTGCGACGAAAAACCCGATCTCGCCATCATCCGGGTTCCCACGTCCGAGATCACCCGCGTCCACCGCCTTGCAAAGCTGGGCGCCGCCCCCATAGTGGCGGATACACTGGTCTACTACCGCCGCCCTGTCGACCCGGCGGACCTGGAGCCCATCCTCAACACGGACCTGGAATTCAGGCTGTCGGGGGAAGAAGACCGGCGGACCCTCGAGGCGCTTACCGGGCTCGTTTTCACGGGATACAGAAACCACTACATGGCGAATCCGCGCATCGACACCTCGTGGCTCCATGATGGATATATCGAATGGGCATCTTCCTACCTGCAGAGGGATGGAAAACACTTCTGCTGGATCGTTTACGACGGTCCCCGCGCCGCCGCGTTCATAACCGGACGGCGGGACGGTTCGGAATTCGAGGATGTGCTCGGCGGAGTCCACCCCGACTGGCGGAACCGCACCCTTTACGGCGACCTTCTGAACTGCACCCTCGCCCACGCATCCGGCACCGGCTGCACCTCGATGCTGGTATCGACCCAGATCGACAATATCGCCGTTCAGAAAACCTGGATCAGAAAAAACTTCTTTCTGGAACGGTCCGTCAATACCATACATCTCAATCTTTTCCCGAACGAATCCCACCGTGCGGGGATTTCCGCCGGTCATACCTGCGCCTGTTCCGAATTCGCCGGTAAATAAACATTCTGCTGGACAAAAAGTCCCTGATCTTTATCTTTCCGGTATGTCGAATGTGCCTGAGAAGCTGACCAGTCCCATCGAGACGCTCACGGATAAAGACACGAAAGAGCGTCGCGCTTTCATCCGTTCGATTTCCCGCGATCTCGAAAACAGGTTCACGGACGGCTCCGAGGTAATAGAGGAATTCGCCGTAAGACGCCTGTACAGCCACGATCTTGTCGATATACCCTTGTTCCTCGAAAAAACCCTTTTCCGCACCACGCCCCTCGTGGTGGTGAAACTGCGCTCCGAGAAAGACGCTTCCGCACTTCTGCACTATACCGCGGACAGCGGTATTCCGCTCTTTCCGAGGGGAATCGCCTCGTGGGGATTCGGCGGCGCGATCCCGACCACGAGCGGTATCGTGGCCGATACATCGTTTATGCAGCGGGTTCTGTCGCTGAACGGCGATCAAAAAACCGTGACCGTCGAGCCCGGCGTGAAGTGGGGGGAGCTCGACAGCTACCTCTCCGAGCGGGGTTTCGCCCTGCCGGTTTACCCTTCGAACCGGTTTTCAACGGTGGGGGGATGGATCTCGACGGGCGGATTCGGCGTCAACAGCTTCAAATACGGGCATATCCGATACTGGACGGAGAGTATCTCTCTGGCCGCTCCGGGAGGCGGCATTCACGAACTCGAATCCGGCACCGACGAATTCGATACCGTGTTCGGCAGCGAAGGACAGCTGGGCCTGATCACGAAAGTGGAGCTGAAGGTGATCGAAGCGACGCCCTATTCCTATCCCTGCCTGCTCCACGGGGAGGACGACAAGGAACTGTTCGCTCTCGTCGAGGAGCTGAGCGAAAAAGAGTGCATTCCATCCCACGTGCTGTTCATGGACTCCGCCCACGCCCGCCTCGTCAACACCGTATGGCTGCAGAGGAAAGGAAAACCGGGCGATCTCCTCGTGGAGGAAAAACCTTCACTGTTTTTGCATTTCGACGACCCTGAATCCTATGAGAAGTTCCAGGCTCTCTTCACCGGCACTCCCGGACTCGAGCAGGCGCCGCTTCACCAGGCGAGCTTCCTGTGGGGAGAACGGTTCAGCCCGATGAAGGTGCAGGTTCACGGAACCTCCCTTCTTGCCTGCGAGCTGATTCTGCCGCCTGAAAACGTTCCGGCCTTCATGGAAAGAGCGAAAAAACTGGCTTCCTCCCTGAAAGCGGAGCTCTTCATGGAATCCCATTTCATCAGGAAGAGCACCGGGATGGCCGTTCTCATCATGCCGATGTTCAATTGCGACCGGCGGCGGACGTTCCAGTATTACATCTACCTCTCCCTCGTCTCCATGCTCACTTCCCTCGGTCTCAGGATGGGGGGAAGCCCTTACGGAATCGGCATCTGGAACGCCCCCATGGCCGACGCGAAAGCCAAAGAAGTTATAGAAGGAGTGCTGGCCTATAAACGTCATGTCGACCCTAAAAATCTTATGAATCCGGGCAAGTTCTGGCACCTGAGAAGCCGATTTTTCGGCCTGCCTGCACGGGTCTTCACACCGGCGCTTTTCAAGGTGCTGCTCCGGCTGCTCATCTTCATATCACCGGTCATCGGCGTATTCCTGCGGAAACCAGCGCTTCCGGGCAACGGAGATCCTTTAAAATTAACTTCTTTGCGCTGCACGGGATGCGGAAACTGCGTTACCGTCTGCCACGCGGTATCAGCAACCGGAGAAGAAGCCCTGGCCCCGAGAAGCAAGCTCCGGCTCGCGAGAAAGCTGACGGCGGGGAAACCTGTATCATCCGCCGAAGCCGACCGCGCCTTCCTCTGCACCAGGTGCGGATCCTGCGAGCATATTTGCCAGGGAAACCTGCCTCTCCTCGAATCATGGGACCTGCTGGAAGTGAATCTGGCGAAATCTCACGGACGTCCGACGGCGAGGATCAGGGATTTCGTCGCCGGATTGGGGCAAAATGAAGATTACCTGAAGAAAATAGGGTCCGATCCTTATTGATGAAGCAAACAAGACGGCTCCCGAAGTCGAAGAGCAACAATGGGAAGCAAGTATTCAATTAAAACCGCGAAAGCGGCTCCGCTGCACCCTCCGCCAGCCAGGTACGCGGTAATCCGCAGTGGTGACTGCATCAATTGCGGGAAATGCGACGCTGTCTGCCTTTACGAGGTTCATCGCCGCGAGGAATTCGATCCCAGGCTCATGGCCGAACCGGTCTCATTTCTATGCAGACGCTGCTATTCCTGCGTGCAGAGATGCACGGCCGGAGCGCTTTCGCTGTCCCGCTCTCCGGAATTCGAAACACTCGGGGACGAGATATATGCACCGGAAGATGTGATTTCCCTCCAGGAACAGGCCGAGTCGGGCGAGCTGCCCGTGAGCGGCTGCGGATACGGAGGGCTTTTCGCCGGACCGGGTTTCGACGGCATGTGGACCGACATGTCCGAAATCGTGCGCCCGACCCGCGACGGCATCCACGGCAGGGAATATATAAGCACCGTGGTGGATCTCGGTCGCAAACCCCCCGATGTGGCGGACCTTTCCTTCGACGCCCATGGAAATCCCCTTTCCAATATCCATCCCGGCATAGAGATCAAACTGCCGGTGATTTTCGACAGGCTGCCGTTCATGCCCGGCGGCGCCGCCGCTTTTATACATCCGGCGGTCGCCCGTGCAGCCAATCGTCTCAGCACCTTCGCCATGATGGATGACGACGCGGTCGGCAGCGAACTCGATCCGTTCCGAAACCATCTTATCCGGATCGTCGATACGGCCAGGACCGGCGAAGACGAGCTCCTCGACCGCGCGGACCGGGAAAGCGTAATCGCCCTGCCCTGGTCGCCCGAGATTATGGATACCGTCGAAAAGCTGAAATCGCGGAACCCCGACCTTATCGTATTCATCAAGATAGCGGTGGCGCCCGACCCCGGGGAGCTCACTTTCAGGGAAGAATCGCCCCTCGGTAAACGGGCTGCGGCGGGTAAAGCGGCCCGCTCCGAAACGCAGCACGGCAGACTGCTCCACCCGAACGGCGGCACCCAGGGGTGGCGCATCGACAATTCACACCGGGGTGCGCTCAGAAACAACAGGGGCGACACTTTCCCGGGCCGGGAGACGCATTCGGCCGAGGCGGTTCCCGCCATAGTGCGTGAGCTGACCCTCAGCGGGGCCGGGGTGATCCACCTTGACGTCAACCCATATGACGGCGGTTTTCACACCTTCCCTGAACTCGTTCGCCGAGTCCACCTTGAACTGGTGGAGGCCCGGATCCGTGATACGGTATCGATTATCGCTTCGGGCGGCCTGTCCAGGGCCGAGCACGTGCCGAAAACGATCATCCTCGGCGCCGATTGCGTCGCAATCTCCGTTCCCGCACTCATTGCCCTGGGATGCACCGTCTGCGGAAAGTGCAGCCTGGGTCAGAATTGCCCCCGGGACCTCGAATCGATCGACCCCGAGTGGGGTTCCCAGCGCATCATCAACCTGATGGGGTCCTGGCACAGCCAGCTTCTCGAAATTCTCGGCGCCATGGGAATTCGGGAGGTTAGCCGGCTGAGGGGGGAAACGGGCAGACTCCTCGAGAAACGAGACCTCGATCGAGAAGTTTTCGGAGAAATATTCGGCGGTCGCGACCGTTGAAACGTATTAAGAACCGCCGGTACCGGGAAGAGCCTGGATATCGGCGGGTGGCGGTGTGCATGATGGACTGAAATGAAAAAAACAGGCTCGAGGCATAAAAAGGCGATTACGAAATTCCTGGTTGTCAGGGGCGAAAACTGCATGGCATGCGGTCTGTGCGCACGGGCCTGCCCTGAAGGCGTGCATGTCCGCGAACCCGGTTTCAATGAAATGTCCACGCCGCTGAGCCACCTGTGCCCCGGCTCGTCCTGCGCCGAGCGAAGCGACTCGTGCGTGGCGGTGTGCCCGCGCCGTAACCTTTCGGTTTTGCGGGATCCCCAGTATGAGCTGCTCGGAGACAAACGCTGGACCCCGGACATCATCAGCGCCGTCATGCTTATGGCTGAAACCGGCGAACCTCCCGGCGATATCAGCTATCGGACCGGCGACTCGGGAGACGGTTTCGATCGCCTGAAACTCGCGATCCCGGACTGGGCGTTGGACGAAAGCGGAGAGGATACGGAGGATCTCCCTCCCGTGGATCTCGGCGTCGCTCTGAACCGGCGCGGCGAAGGACCATCCATCCGCATATCCGTTCCCTTTTACGGGGGCGGCATGTCCTACGGTTCGATCAGCACCTGCGTTATGAGGATGCGAGCCAGGGCGGCCGCCGCCTTCGGCACCTTCACCTGCACGGGCGAGGGCGGTTACCCCGACGAACTCTTTCCATACAGCAAGCACGTGATAACGCAGGTGGCAACCGGCCTCTTCGGCGTTCGAGAGGACACCATCCGCCGGGCGCCGATCATCGAGTTCAAATACGCCCAGGGCGCTAAGCCCGGCCTCGGCGGGCACCTTCTCGGAAGCAAGGTAACCCCGGAGGTGGCGCGGATGCGGGAGTCCGTAACCGGCGTCTCACTATTCTCTCCCTTTCCGTTCCACTCGGTATACTCCGTGGAAGATCACAAGAAACACCTCGACTGGATCCGTTCAATCAACCCGAACGCCCTCATATCGGTAAAAGTCTCTTCACCCCGTGATATCGACATGGTCGCGGTGGGCAGCTATTACGCGGGCGCTCACATCATACATATCGACGGAGGTTACGGCGGCACCGGAGCCGCGCCGGACATCGCTAAAAAGAACATCGCCATGCCGATCGAATACGCCATTCCGAAAGCCCACCGGTTTCTCGAAAAGGAGGGGATTCGCGACCGGATCGCCCTGGTGGCGAGCGGAGGAATCAGGACCCCTTACGACATCATAAAAATCATCGCTCTCGGCGCGGATGCGGCAGTGCTCGGGACCTCCGAGCTTGTCGCGCTGGAATGCGTCAGGTGCGGCAACTGTGAAAAGGACAAGGGCTGTCCCCGAGGCATCGCCACCACCGACCCGAAACTCCAGACTCTCATGGACGAAGAGTGGGGAGTGAAGCGCATCTCGAACATGTACGCAGCCTTCCAGGAAGAAATCTCCCGCATCCTCCGCGCCTTCGGGTTGTCGAGCATCGCGGAAGCCCGGGGTAATATCTCGCTGCTTCATCATCCATCCTACCCGGAGCGGAGGAACCCCTGAATGAACCGGTCTCTTCATTTCACTAAAAGGGAAGCCGAAGGAGGATGCGGAGTCATCGGCGTCGCGAGCTCCGTTCCGGTCGCCGGCAGGTTTTTGCTGCGTCCGCTCGAACAGATGCATAACAGGGGAAACGGCAAAGGTGGAGGAATCGCCGCCGCGGGGTGCTTCCCCGGCCGTGAAGACGAATACGCGATACAGGTAGGCTACCTTGATCCTTCCGCGATCGCCGAAGTCGAGAAAGAAGTATTCACCCGCCGCTACATCGTCAGCGAACGTGAAGAAATCCCCACCGTCGACGATTACCGGGACGTGCCGGGCATCGAGGTCGAACCTCCGCGGGTTATACGGTATTTCTGCCGGGTCAGGGAGGAGGAGCTCGACCGGTTCATGGAAAAAACCGGTTTAGAAGACAGGGCCGCCGCGGAGGATGAATTCATATTCACTGTTTCGGGCGGACTGGACGACCGCTGGTATCCCGCCGAGGGTGAAAAACGGGCTTTCGTCCTGTCTCACGGCAAGGATATCCTGGTTCTGAAGGGCGTCGGTTACGCGGAAAGTATCGCCAGGTATTACCAGCTCGACAATATAAGCGCTTTTATCTGGATAGGGCACCAGAGATACCCGACCAGGGGGCGTGTGTGGCATCCGGGAGGCGCCCATCCCTTCATAGGCGTCAACTCCGCCCTGGTCCATAACGGCGACCTTGCCAACTACCATTCGATCACCGAATATCTCGCGCAGAAGGGTTTGACCCCCAGGTTCCAGACCGATACCGAAGTGGCGGCCCTGCTGTTCGATTTCTACACCCGAAATCTCCGGTACCCGCTCGAATACGCCATCGAAGCCATCGCTCCGACCACCGAGCGGGATTTCGACATGCTGCCTAAGGGAAAACAGCGCCTGTACCGCGCAATCCGCGCAGCCCACATCCACGGCTCCCCGGACGGGCCCTGGTTTTTCATCATCGCCCGCAATAACATTGCGGAATCGCGCCTGGAACTTATCGCAATCACCGACACTTCCATGCTGCGCCCCCAGGTTTTCGCCATCTCCCGGGGAACCGCGGACATCGGCGCCGTGGCCTCCGAAAAACAGGCCATCGACGCATTTCTTCACGATTTCGCCGGCGAAGGCGGGCAAGGCGTCTGTCCGGTGGCGGACCGCGTCTGGGTGGCAAGGGGTGGAAGTCACACCGACGGAGGCGCGTTCATCTTCTCTCTCGAAAAGAATGAAACCGGAAACGGAAGAAAACAACTGACTTGTATCGATAAATTCAACCATCCGGTCGAAGTTCCAGGCGAGCTGGTGGAACCCGGGGACGGGCCGGCCCTTTTCTCCATAAGGGCTGAAGGCGCATCCGAGGTTGAAAAATTTCTGAACGGGAAAACCCCCGAAGAAAGCTTCTCCGGCTTCACCGCACTACTCAAAACAGCGGATTACGAAACGAGCGCCGCGAAAATATCGGGCCTGGCCGAGGCCGCGGCCGGGGATCCGGCCCTTTTCGACAACGGCCGGCTCCTTCTTTCGATGATTCACGATCGCGGCGTGCACTACGGTGAAAAAAAGAAAAAGTGGATCACGGCGCTGGCGGCGGCGGCTCTTAACAGGCTCTTCTCCTCGCTGCCCGTTCCCGCACCAGGCGGAGGGCCGAACAGGAATGGAAAACCGGGAAGGGTCCGGGGCGACAACCTTGCCGTCCGCTTCGGAGTAACTGAAGCCAAGGAACTCAACTCTTTCGCGACAGACATCCACGATGACGCCGTTTCATGGACGATGGCCGTCGATGCCGGGGGATTTCCCGTTGAGGGGGAAGAATCGGTCGCCGCATTCATCGTCAAGGCTCACGAGCACGGATTCCGGAAGTTTCTCGTATACAACCTCGCCGGGCACCGGTTTCTCGGGTGCGGACTCGGGCCGGAGTCCGGGGGAACCGTTCTGCATCTTTACGGAAGCTCCGGCGACTACGCGGGGTCGGGGCTCGACGGCGCCGAGCTGCATATACACGGAGACGCCCAGGACCAGGTCGGGCAGATTCTCAAATCGGGAAGGATCATCATCCACGGCAACGTGGGCCAGACTTTTCTCTATGGAGCGAAAGGGGGCGAAGCGTACGTGCTGGGAAGCACCGCCGGCCGGCCGCTCATCAACGCCGTGGGTTCTGTCAGAGCGGTGGTCAACGGCACCTGTCTCGATTACGCGGCGGAGAGTTTCATGGCGGGAGAAAGCCTCGACGGCGGCTTCCTGCTGATCAACGGCCTGAGGATAAACATCTACGGTGAAGTGATGGGTATGGAGGAGCGTTTCCCGGGCAGTAATTTCTTTTCACTGGCGTCGGGAGGCGCCGGTTATATCAACGATCCTTACAGAAGTATGACGGAAGATCAGCTGAATGGGGCCGAATTTGTCGAGTTTTCGCAAAAAGATTGGCTGGTTATCGAAAAATATTTGAAAAATAACGAAAAATTTTTTGGAATTTCAATAAACGGGGATATCCTTACAGTAGATAGAATACGGAAGTGGCCCCAGGAGATCTACCGGAAGGTCGTAGCAGCGGCGTTCTGGTAAGCCTCCGCAGTGCAGGGGGGAAAGGATGTCCGTCGCAGCGAAACACCTTCTGAACAAAACACTCTTCAGCTATTGCGGGTTCCTGTTGTTCCTCGTGCTTGGACAATGGATGACCCACCAGGTGAACAGCACCTTCTGGGTTTACATGTCGATCCTGACATTCAACCTGCTGTTCACGGGAGTATGGGGCATAGCTATCCCGATAATCCTCTCCCGCCAGTTTGAATTCAAGCTGTTCGAGTCCGTTCACCCTCTCAGGCTGGTCAACGGCGTCATCCTGCTTCTGCTCATCCTTTACCAGGTATTCTTCCGCAGGGGCCTGGCCAATGCTCTTTTCACCGAATCATTCGATATCCTGATATTCTGCAAGTATGTTCTTTTTCTCTTCCCCCTGTCCATAGGCATTATGCTCCAGTGTTTCTTCCTCATCCCGAAGACAATTCAACGAATCAGCGATCCCAAAACTTCCCCGACATCCGTACAGGCGGCAATGATTCTGGCTTCGGGTGCATCACTCGGGTTCGTATTTTACGCCTTCAGCCTCTTTAGTTCGCCCCAGACCGGAGCAGCCATGTTCCTGCTCGGGCTGGTCATCGGCACCGTTACCGTGCTGACGGGATCGGTCTACTACGCTTTCCCCGTGTTCTTCGCCGTTTCCGTCGTGCACGCCGCTACAGGTGCAAACTACTTGTTCGAACCTGCATGGGGACCGGTGGTATTCGGTATCATCTCGGCCGTCGTTGCTTTCATCATTCCGTTCAGATATTATAGATTGGACGAGCAGGAAGCCTGATCCTCCCCGCGGGTGCATCAGGTTTTCACGGCGGAGCCGTCCGTGCTCCGCAAAAATCTGTTTTTGCGTATGGATAAGAAAAAAGAACTGATCATACACGCCGACGATCTCGGCATGTCGAAAGGCGTCAACACCGGTATCTTCGGCCTTTACGACGCAGGGGTCGTCACCAGCACATCATTGATGGTCGGTATGCCGGCGGCGGAGGAGGCCGCATCAGGGCTTCGAGAGAGACCCGAAATGTGCGCCGGCCTTCACGTGTCATTCTGCCAGGGCAGAAAAATCAGCCGGTCGGCCATTCTCGAATCGATTTCGAGTGACAACGGTACGTTTCGTGGTTACGGCTCTTTTCTGACCTCTTATACGGCTGGTTTTCTCCCCCGGGCCGATCTCGAAAACGAAATCCGGTGCCAGATGAACGAATTCACGCGACTCACCGGAAGAAGCCCGACCCACTTCGACAGTCACAGGTATATCCACGCACTGCCGGGGATAATGAAGATTCTGATCTCCGTGGCCGAGGAGACCGGAGGAACGGCAATCCGGAACCCGATGGAAACCGTTCCCGGAAGATCCCCGCGTCCCCGCCCGCCGGCGTCGAAGATAGAAGCCGCCAATCCCGCCGGCGGGAGCCGGGTCCGCCCCGGACGCCGCGCCGGTCGGCTACGCCTACGGCAGAAAGCCGCTTCCATCCTGTTGAGATCTTTCTCAAACAAAGCGTTCGAGCTGCTTCGCCGTTCAGGTCTCCCGACGACCGAAGCATTTTACGGCGTGCGACAGATGAACGCCGGAGCCTTCGAAGAGGCGTTTAAGCATGTAGTCGCCTGCCTCGAGCCGGGCGTGTCGGAACTCATGTGTCATCCGGCCGAACCCGACGAACCGCTGGAGCTTCTCACCTGGTACGCCGAAGCCCGCGGCCTGGAGCTCAAGGCCCTGTCCGGAGCGGAATTCCGTCGGGCCCTCGACGAAAACGATGTGAAGCTTACTTCGTTCAGCGAGCTGTTACCCGGCTGATTCGAATCTCCCCTCATCAGCGAAATTATGAAGCGGCCATCCTGGCAGTAAGAAATTTGAACAAAGCGGAAACCTATATTATTATCAAAGGCAAGATATAACGAACACCATCTTCACGGTCGTTTGAACCGGCGGCCGGAGACCTTCAAATCGAAGAAGACAAATTGCGGATCACCCGTTGAGAAACAGGAAATTCCGCAACGCGGCGATAGAGGAAAAAAATGACGAATCATCGGTTGAGAAACAGGAAATTCCGCAACGCACTGAAACTGGTCATGTTTATTGCGGCTTTTGCGGCGAATGGCATCGTCACTGCCGGGGCGAACGAATCCATGGGAATCGACCTCCAGGCTGTTCTGGATGACCTGGTGCAGAAGAACAACGGCTTCGGCGGAGGGGTTTTCCGGTTATCCACATCCGGTGAAGGAGTGATTTTCGAAGGTTCTTCCGGATACGCGGAGCGTAAAAACCAGGTGCCGATGGAAATTGAACACACCTTTGAGATCGCCAGCACATCCAAAACTTTCACCGCGGTAACCGTCTTGATGCTTTTTGAATACGGTATGTTCGAACTGGATGATCCGATCGGAGACCACCTTCCTCCCGAACTCACCACTGGCCTGCTGGTGATCGGAGGTCACGATTACGGGCCCGAGATCACTATCAGGCAACTGCTCAACCATACGGGCGGACTTCCCGACTACTGGTACGACCCGCCGTACGTGTTCGGCGAATTCAACGCTTTCCTGGTGGCCTTCTACCGTGATCCCGGCCGTTTCTGGGAACCGGAAGAGCTCCTCGAATATGCCGCGGACCTTACACCAATCGCAGTCCCCGGCGCCAAGTATCACTATTCAGATACAGGATATGTCCTGCTCGGCCTTTTGATCGAGGAGCTTACGGGCCATGATCTTCACACGGTGTACCGCCACCTGCTGTTCGAACCCCTGGGCCTGACCGACACTTACCTTCCATACAGGGAATATCCAGTATCCCCATATTTCGAATCGCACAGGTATGAATGGCGCCTGGACATGCACGGCAAGGTCCGCCAGAGCGCCGACTGGGCGGGGGGCGGCCTTGTCAGCAGCACCCGCGACCTCGAGCTGTTTCTGAAAGCTCTTTTCGGGGGAGAAATATTCTCCGAGCCCGGCACCCTCGACGAGATGAAAACCTGGGTGCCCACCGGAACGCCGGATGTGGAATACGGCCTCGGGGTTTTCAGAATAAGGCTCGATTACGGGCTTGGCGAGCTCGTGGGGCACGACGGCTACGGCAACTCGTGGATGTATTACTGGGCGAAAGAGGACGCCTGCTTCACCGGCACCCTGAACCAGGCTCTCAACGACTGGTGGCCCCTGGTCAGGATGGCGATCATCTCCATATTGCTCCGGCAGAATCCGCTGTAGGAACTTCCTGCTCCCGCTCAATAACCGGCCCCGACTTTATCCGGACCGGACAACCCGAATGAAAACAAGCTTGATTTCACGGGTTTCGCAGGCTGGAATACGGCAATCCGCTGAGTGATTAGCAACACCTGGAACCCGGTTGTGCAAGTAGCGCCGGGAGCGCCTTCCCGGCGACCGGTCAATTAATATAAAATTCCGAATTCGTACCGATTATTGGCCAACCTGATGTACAGAATCTACAAACTTTAAACACAAAAAATGAGCCCTCAGGGCCATGGTGATTGATAATAGATGGGTCATCCAGCAAGAAATAATAGTAACCGACCGCCGACTGAGCCGGGTTGAGTCAAGTCCGGAGGAAACCTGTCACTTATGCCACTACCGGAGGAAACCTGTCACTTATGCCACTACCGGAGGGAGCCGGTCATTTATTCCTCTATAAGGCGGATGTCTCCCCGGTCGTCCAGGTGTGTCAATCGAGTCCACTCGGAAGACGTGTAAAATTGTCAATCGGATTGACAATTTTACACGAGTAGCCCGCATCCCCCGCGGGACAGTATATGCTTCTTGCGCTGCGCCGCAAAAACAGAACTGAGCAGATCGACTCCGTGATTCGGGATCTCAATGCCAACCGGGGCGTATACCTGATTCTTTGCCAGGCATAGCTTAACCATACCACTGGCTCAGCCGGTGGATTTTGTTCATTATGAAATTGCATTATTAAGGATAACGATGCTGAATATGGGGGAGGATTGTTTCTCTCAGAATCCGATGCAATTATCACCAACTGTATTTTCTCAGTGAATTATGCCGGTGAAGGAGATGGCATATACTGTGAATGATATTCAGATCCAATAATCTCTAATTGCATATTATGGAATAATGGAAACGAGGAAATCTCCATTTTCGAAGGAAATCCGGTTGTTACATAATCAGATACTGAAGGCGGGTGGCCCGGCGAAGGCATTATAGATGAGAGCCCCCGGTTCGCAGCTTCGTAGGAAGAAGATTTCCGCCTGAAGTCGAACTCCCCCTGCATTGACACTGGCGATCCAGCATTTGAAGTCCCTCTCGGCGGCGGCTCCCGCATCGACATGGGAGCATACGAATACTTCAAAGGCTGGAATATCCTCTATAATGAAAAACGAGCACGGCTGAACCCTGTCTCAATTCACTTTCACGGCAGTCTTCTTCTCCTCTTAGTGGCTCCACGGTGAGGATGATGAGGGAGCGGCTTTCGGCCCGGCCTGACCAAGGATGACTCCAGCCGACGACGGCGGCGGATATGTCCCGGCCGGAACTGTCCGTTCCATTCAGTTATCCATGGTAACAGGCATCCTGCGGCTTGACTGCGGTCCCGCCTTCATGTAGGTTCAGCCGTTGTTTTTCGGGTGCGGGGCTGTTTTTTTCAGTAATTCAGGCTGAAAACCGAAACCGGTAAGATCCTGTCTCGGGGTCTCTCATAAATACGATCAGGAGCATTGGAATGGCAAAGAAGATAACACCTATGGAGAAAGACTACTCCAAGTGGTACACGGACGTGATAATTCAGGCGGAGCTGGCCGACTATTCACCTGTGAAAGGGAGCATGGTGATAAGGCCCAACGGTTTCGCCATCTGGGAAAAAATGCAGTCGATCCTCGACGGGATGTTCAAGGATACGGGCCATAAGAACGCATACTTTCCTCTCTTCATACCGAAAAGCTTCCTTTCGAAAGAAGCCGAACATGTGGAAGGTTTCGCCAAGGAATGCGCCGTGGTCACGCATCACCGCCTGAGAGAGGCTGACGGCGGAGGGGTCGAGGTCGACCCTGATGCCGAGCTCGAAGAGCCCCTGGTGGTGCGCCCCACGAGCGAAACGATCATCTGGGCGATGTACCGCAAGTGGATCATGTCCTACCGCGATCTGCCCCTGCTTCTCAACCAGTGGGCCAACGTCGTTCGCTGGGAAATGCGTACTAGACTGTTTCTAAGAACATCGGAATTTCTCTGGCAGGAGGGCCATACGGCTCATGCCACGAAGGAAGAAGCCGGCGAAGAAGCTCTCCGGATGCTCGAAGTCTACCGCACCTTCGCTGAAGACTACCTCGCCGTCCCCGTCCTGGTCGGCTCCAAGTCGGAATCCGAAAAATTCGCCGGCGCCATCGAAACCTACTGCATCGAAGCGATGATGCAGGACGGGAAGGCGCTCCAGGGAGGGACATCCCACGACCTGGGCCAGAATTTCGCCCGTGCATTCGATGTCACCTTCCAGGACGAAAACGGCGACAGGCAGTTTGTCTGGGCTTCCAGCTGGGGCGTTTCCACCCGGCTCATCGGCGCCCTGATCATGGTGCACGGCGACAACCGCGGCCTCGTAGTCCCTCCCAGGATAGCGGCGACCCAGGCCGTTATAGTGCCTATCTGGTACAACGATGAAGAAAAGGAGACCGTCCTTTCCTACCTCGAAAAAGAGATCAAACCGGCGATTCCCGACAGCGTCGATTACATCGTCGACGACCGCGACCAGTTCAAGGCGGGCTGGAAATTCCACGAGTGGGAGAAGCGCGGCGTGCCTCTCCGCATCGAAGTCGGCCCCAGAGATGCGAAGAACCGCAAGGCGGTCCTGGTTCACCGCTTCGACGGCAGCAAACATTTTGTCGATGCCGAGAATCTCGGCGAGGCGATAAAGACCGGGCTGGAGGATATCCAGAAAGGCATGTTCGAAAAAGCATCCGCTTTCATGAAAAAAATGAGCCGGGACGAAGATTCCTACGAGAATTTCCGGGAGCTGCTCGAATCGGAAGGTGGTTTCTTCAGGATGCACTGGTGCGGTGACGAATCCTGTGAAGACCGGGTGAAAGAAGATACGAAAGCCACTATCCGCTGCATCCCCCTGGATGGGAACGGCAGCGGCCCCGGCGAGTGCGTCATCTGCGGCAAACCTTCTGCTACAAGAGTGGTGTTCGCCAAGGCCTATTAGCAGGGAAAATTCGGAATCCCGCCGCACCGGCACCGGCGTCGCGACACCCCGAATTCGCGCGAGAAATGATGGTAAACCGTATAAGCGTTCCAGGGAAACTCCTTCTGGCGGCCATTGCCTTCGCCGCCGCCGCCGCGTTTTTCAGTTTCGGCGGTTTCGTCATCGATGATGCATATATCTCCTTCAGATATGTAAGCAACCTCGTCGAAGGAAACGGCCTGGTTTATAATCCCGGGGAGAAGGTTGAGGGTTATTCCAATTTCCTCTGGATTATTCTGCTCTCTGTTCCCGGCTGCTTCTTCAGGGGCGACGATCTCGTCACCGCCGCCCGGATATTGAGCCTGGTTTTCAATACAGGCACGATATTTCTCACATTCAGGCTTGCGTCCAGTCTGTCCGGCGGCTCACGCTTCGTTTACGCCGCCCCGGCATTCCTCGCTCTCAACTATACTTTCGCGGCCTGGGGAGCCGGAGGTCTCGAAACGCCTCTATATACCTTCCTTGTTACTCTATCCCTCGTGCTGCTGAGCGGATCGCTCTACGGGGATGGCCGGGACAGTCCTGCAAGAACAGTGGCGGCGGGCGGTGTCCTTGCTTTAGTCGCACTGACCCGCCCCGACGGCCTCATCTTCATCGCCCTCGGGACCGCCGCGATAACTGTGCTCCGCCCGGGCAGCGGAAAGATAAAACAGGCAGCTCTTCTGCTGTCGGCCTTCGCCGTTATATTCGTGCCATATTTCGCCTGGAGATGGGCTTACTACGGCTGGCTCCTGCCGAATACTTTTTATGCAAAAACAGGTGGGGGGCTTCTTCAATATTACCGCGGCGTCATCTATTCACTGCAGAATATAGTTATCCCGAGCAACATCCCCTTCCTTTTTCCGATCCTTCTCCTTTTCCGCGGCGGGTGGAAAAGCCGCTTCAATCTCCTTGCCGCCGCGTTCGCTCTCGCGGCACCGGCTTTTATCATCTGGGCAGGAGGTGACGGCCTTTTCGGACCGCCCCGGTTTTTGATGCATTCACTCCCGGCCTTTTACGCCCTGGCTGCGGCCGGCCTGGCTCATTTCTACGGGTTTCAAACGACGTTCGCCCGCAGATCCGCGGTTTTCCTTCTCGCCGCCGGACTGCTCGTTACCGCTTTCGAGCATATCAGGGAAAAAGAGATGGAGGCGCGCGACTACTCATATTCAGAGCGATGGCGCCTGGCGGGTGAATGGCTGCGTGACAATGCTGAACCGGGTTCCCTGGTCGCCGTCAGTTCCGCCGGCGCCGTGGCCTATTATTCAAAACTCCACGTGATCGACATGATAGGCTTGACCGATATCACAATCGCTCACAAAACCACGCCGGGGATGGGCAGCGGCAGACCCGGGCACGAAAAAGGCGATGGGGCCTATGTTCTCTCCCGGAAACCTGATTACATACTCATGTGCAACGCCTGGGTAAATCCGCGTCCGCTGACAAGCGGCATGGTGACCGGGCGGCTCAGATACGTTTCTGAAAAAGAGCTCTGGGAAAAAGCGGAATTTCACGAAAGGTATCGTCTCAGATCGGTACGCCTCGACACGGAACCCGTTTATACCGGCGGGAACGAACCCCTTTATTTCAGCTTCTATAATAAAATCGGGCAGGACGATTGAGACCTCTTCCAAAACCGCTCGCCGGGCTGCGGAATCGATGCTCTACCGGTATTGGTGTTTGGGGAAATACGCGGGAAACAAAAACTCCCCGTTGACTCGGCGGGTGGCGCCGGGTCAGCCGGGGAGTCAGTTGTGAAACCGTAAGAGGTCTTGAGTTTTATCAGATAACCGGTGAACGCGATACCGGGGTGATAATCCAGAGTGCACGCGCTTTCTGATCGGTCGGATTTACAACCTGGTGCGCCAGTTCCGAATTGAAATACAGGGTGTCACCTGTTTCA
This sequence comes from uncultured Gemmatimonadota bacterium, assembly GCA_964394085.1. GTDB lineage: Bacteria > CAYMWF01 > CAYMWF01 > CAYMWF01. The sequence goes on from CAYMWF010000007.1 coordinate 33,566, forward strand.
AGATTGTATGTCTTCTCCTGGATTATCAATTCGATACGACCTTCCACCACCAGTACTATTTTTTCGCCAAGATGGGAGATCGGCTTCCTGCTGGAGGCTCCGGGCCCATATTTCGCCTCGATTACTTCCATTGTTCCATTGGCAATTTTTTTGGTGAGCGACATTGTGGTCGTATTGGCCTTGTCATGTACGACAATGACCCTGTCGCTGGTTCTGCTCAGCATGACCTCTCGGGTTTTTCTGTCTTCGATAAAATAGACGATGTTCTCGTCCAGGGCTCTGGATATCTTAGACAGACTCTTGATCGTCGGAGATGTTTTTCCTCTTTCTATATCGGAAATAAGGGTAGCGGATACACCCGCTCTGTTAGCCACATCCCGCAGCGTCATGTTTTTTGTTGCCCGGGATTTCTTGATCCTTTTTCCAACCTCACTCGGTTTCAGCATCTCAGCCTCCTTCGCATTACTCCACCTCGATATAGTCAACAATTGGACAATTATTACAGTAAACTGTTTCTGTCAACTGCCAATTTTACTGTAAATGATAATACCAACCGATTGGTATTTCAAGAGTAATGGAGTTTTTGTCCGATTTAATCTGTAACTATTAAATATATCGGAGCCTACGTGACCTCCAAATCCCGACCGTGGAATCCTACTTCCGGTCGTATCCGTTCAGCCGTATCGCACAAACAGCCCCAAAACCCCGGGTCTTCGAGTTTTTCAACTCGATGACACCATTATGTTCTGTAATGATCTTACGGCTGATATACAATCCCAATCCGTTACCATTCCTCCTTGTAGTGAAACGTGGTTCGAACAACCTGTCAATAAATCTGGCTGGAACACCCGGCCCTGTATCCGAAATTTTTATCTCGACGGCATATTCCTCTTTGTCGGACAATGTTTCAATTATAATTTCCCCTCCCTCACCTTTCCTTTTTCCCATCGCATCTGCTGAATTATTGAACAGGTTGATAAGAACCTGCTGGATGCGGCCCACATTTACAGCCACCGGAGGAAGATGAGGAGCAAGTTTCGGGATGAATTTGATATTGTCATATTTGTTCTGAGGCAGAACGAACTGGATGGTCTTGAGTAGCACATCGTTCAAATCTATCGGTTCATTCAGGACGCCCGCCCTGGTTACATCGAGCAGCCCCTCTACGAGTTTTTTCATCTTATTGACCTGGTCGATAATCAGATCTACGTCGTTTTTAACTTTCTCTCTTTCGTTCCGTCGGATGTGAGGGCCGATAAGTTGAGCCCGCCCCACGGTAACCAGGAGGAAATTATTGAGTTCGTGCCCGATTTCGCCCGCCATTTCACCGATAGATGCCATTCCCTGCAGATGAATAAGCTCTTCATCGAGTAACACATCGTCCCGGAGTTCCTCTGAAATCAGAAGTGCTCCGCTTTCTTCGCCCTGTGCAACCGGCATGATCCTGAAATTTATTTTGATCGGGATTCCCTGCCGGTGAATCAGTTCGAGAAATATCGGCTCACTGACTTCCTCGTTAAATAGATGCAGCTGTTCGAGGGTTTCTTCAACAACAGCGATCATTTCCGGTTTGAGGATTTTATCCAGGGCAAATCCGACCAGATCCTCTTCACGCATCTCTATCACCGAGCAGAGCTTCCTGCTCACTGCGATGATTTCGCCGCTGCCGTCGGTCTGTATAACCAGGTTACTGCAATGATCGAGGACACGGCTTTCTCCAAGCCTCTGAACCTGAAGAGGGGAGAAAATGTCTTTGAAAAAAGGTGAATTTTTGTGCTCTGCCATTTCTACCCGTTTCGGAGACCAAACCGAAAAAAGCACACTCTGTTTTCGAGTTATCGTCCTTATTCCACAGCTCTTTACCCAAAGTTGACGAAATTTCGCTCCATTCGTTTTTTTTCAGCTAAAGAGTTTACCAGACAGAAGCTCACGAGCGACGTAAGAGATATATGATGGAATTCCGTTGATCCTGAATTGCTGAAATTCCAGACCCACCGCAGCATGAATCAAATGACTCTTGAAAGGAGTGCGTTTATTTTTATTGCATTGACTGCCGCAGGGTATTAAAATTTGATGTTTTGGGGAACGCCTTGTTTTGTAAGAAGATAGGTCACAAATGATTGAGAATCGGAAAATGGAACATCTGAAAATCTGCGCCGAAGAAGACGTGGAATTCCAGAAAATAACCACCCTGTTCGAAGACGTGCATCTCGTTCATGAAGCGCTGCCCGAACTCGATCTCGCAGAAATAGAAACCCGCACGAGCTTCATGGGTAAAGAGTTGCAGGCTCCTCTTCTTATCGGCGCCATGACGGGCGGCATCGACAATGCCGAACAACTCAATCTGGACCTCGCCCGGGCGGCAGGCGAGCTCGGTCTGGGCTTCTGCCTGGGAAGCCAGCGCCCCATGCTTGAAAACCCCGAGGCGGCGAAATCTTTCAAGGTCAGAGCAGCGGCCGGCGAAACACTTGTTCTCGGCAATCTGGGGCTCCAGCAGGCGATAAAACTCGATCCTGAACAGGTGGAGGAGCTGATCACCGGCATCGAGGCCGACGGAATCGCCATTCATCTCAACCCCGCAATGGAACTCTCGCAGGTCGAGGGCGACACGAACTTCTCGAACGGCTACAAGATGCTCACGTCGCTTACCCGCCAGTTGCCGGGCAAAATCATGCTGAAAGAAACCGGCTGCGGGATATCGAAACATGTCGGCGCCAGGCTGAGGGAAGCGGGGGTCCAGGTCCTTGAAACAGCGGGAGCCGGAGGCACCTCATGGACGAGAGTGGAACGTCTGCGCAGGGGAGGCGGTGCAGACGAGGAAAACTGGATGGATGAGTGGGGAATTCCCACGGCAGCTTCTTTACTGGAGGTTTCCACTCTCGGGTTCGAGCTTGTCGGCTCCGGCGGCATCCGATCAGGGCTGGATGTGGCCAAAAGCCTCGTACTCGGCGCAAACGCCGCGGCTATGGCACTGCCCGTTCTAAGAGCGTATTTGTCAGACGGATATGATGGTGTCGCAGACTTCCTGGAAGGAATTATCAGGGAGCTCAAAGCCGTTATGCTTCTTACCGGAGCAAAAGACATTGCCGCTCTCAAAAGGCATTCGCCGGTTATTTCCGGCAGGTTGAGCGAATGGATGAACAGAAAAAAATAGAACCGGAGAGTCCCGACAGCAAGTGCTCACGGTTCCCCGGTTTTTACAGGCGCAGTGTATCAGACCGGCTCGAAGATCTCGATAGCTGGGTGGAATTGTCCACTGAGGAAAAATGGCTTCTGAAAAAGGAGACCCTGACTGTCGAAAAAGCCAACATGCTGATCGAAAATGTGATCGGCGTATTCGGCATGCCCCTGGGTCTGGCTGTCAATTTCCGGATAAACGAAAAAGACTACGTAGTCCCGATGGCCGTTGAGGAGACATCGATTGTAGCGGCTGCGAGCAGGTCCGCCAAACTGATCAGGGACTTCGGAAAAATCACCGCCGAATCCTCCGATCCCATCATGGAAGGTCAAATCCAGGTTGTGGGTGTCTCAGACCCTGACTCGGCTGTTCAGAGGATTGAGCGGTCGAAAGAGCATCTAATCAAGCTTGCAAACAAGCAGGATCCGATACTCGTCAGCCTGGGCGGCGGAGCCAGGAATATATATGTCAAAAAAATCGATTCCGAAAGCGGCGTGATGCTGATCGTCCACATGGAAGTAGACGTCGTCGACGCCATGGGCGCCAACGCGGTAAACACCATGGTTGAAACCCTGGGGCCTGCCGTTGCGGAACTCAGCGACGGAGAAATCATCTGTCAGATTATCTCGAATCTCTGCGACAAGTCGGTGACGACGGCGGAATTCGAGATCGATACCGCCTGTCTTGAAACCGAACAGTACAGCGGAACGGAAGTTGCCGAGCGCATAGTCAAGGCATACCATTTCGCCGATGCTGATCCTTACCGTGCCGTCACCCATAACAAAGGTGTAATGAACGCCGTCGACGCGATTCTCATTGCCACCGGAAACGACTGGAGGGCGGTGGAAGCGGCCTCCCATGCCTTCGCCGTCCGGGACGGCAATTACAGGTCCCTGACCAGATATCGACTTGAAAACGATCGCTTGATCGGCAGTATTAAGTTACCTCTTGCCGTGGGGATCGTCGGCGGGGTGACGAAACTTCACGCCGGCGTGCAGATCACTCTCAAGCTCCTGGGGGTGACATCCCGGAGAGAATTGTCGGAAGTGATTGCGACTGTAGGTCTGGTCCAGAATTTCTCCGCCTTGAACGCCCTGGTAACGGAGGGGATACAGGCCGGACACATGACTCTTCATGCCCGCAACGTAGCTTACTCCGCCGGGGCTTTCGGCAGCATGGCTATTGAAGTGGCGAACCAGATGGCAAGGGAGGGACGAATCCGCTTCGACAGGGCTAAAGAGATAATGAGCAGGCTCCTGGCTCAGAAAAAAGAAGAATAGACCCTGTAGCCTGTTTGAAGGATATTCCTCCCGCGGGTACCATATCCATACTCGGAACAGTCGTCTCTCCCCTCCCGAAACGCTGATCATCCATCCGGGGTCAAATCTCTTGAACCGGGGTGATGCTTCCCCTATAGTATACTCGGAGAAAGATACGTTTCTCTCCGGTAGGTGCTTTTTGACTCGATATCCCGAACTCCTTTGCACAGAAATATCCGGCAATTCACCAACCGTGCAGGCCGGCGGGCGAAAACAGGACGACCGTGGAAACTGATTTGAGAACTTGATCGGATCGATGAAACACCCGCTCGATAAAACTACCCGGGACGCCCCGGCGAAACTGATACTGTTCGGCGAGCATGCGGTAGTGTATGGACATCCCGCCGTCGCGCTGCCACTCCTGAACCTGCGGGCCCGGGCGACCGTTGAAGAAACACCGGGCTCCGGCCCCATCCAGTTCGAACTCGGGGATTTCGGTTGTCGCTACACAGTCGGGGACGAGGTCGAGGATAAAGTCGCGCTTTCGTTCAAGGCCCTTGCAGAACTTCTCGGGGAGCGTGTTCCAGGCTTGCCCGCTCACGGGTGGAAATGCACCGTTTCCTCAGACATCCCCCCCGGATGCGGTCTGGGAAGCGGAGCGGCGGTGACTACGGCCGTTCTTCGCGCGGTGCACGGTTTTTTTTCGATACCGGCTACTCCATCGAATCTATCGAAATTGACGTTTGAAATAGAAAAACTGCATCATGGGAAACCGAGCGGGATAGACAACACGGTCGTCGCCATGGAAAAACCCCTGGTTTTCCGCAGGGGGAAAGAAATCGTATTTTTGACCTCCCCGAACCGTTCTCTATTTTTCGTTATCGGATACACCGGAATGCGCCACGAAACCTCCGAGGTTGTGGGGGATGTTGCTGAAGCTTATACAGCGGATCCCGGGTCTTATGACGCGATTTTCCGGAAAATCGGTGATATCTCTGAAAAAGGCGCCGCCGCGTTCGAGACCGGGAATTCGGATCAGCTCGGTGTTTTGATGCGAAGAAATCAACAACTGCTGCGGGACCTGGGTGTTTCCTGCAGGGAACTCGATGACCTGGTGGAAACGGCGGAGTCCGCCGGAGCCGCAGGGGCGAAACTGAGCGGTGCGGGAAGAGGCGGCTGCATGGTCGCCGTCGCCTCCTCCGCAGACACGGCCGAAAAGGTAGGTCTGGCCCTGGAAAAAGCAGGTGCCGCCTGGGTGAAACTGTCTGAAACCAGCCACCGGGTTTCGATGCAGTCGAAATCCTGAAACTCCTGGAGGGATTTTTGAAAGCAGTTGTCGGTATAACTGGGGCTTCCGGAGTAGTAATCGGTATCCGGCTGCTTGATGAGCTCCTATCCGCGGGAGCCGATGTGCACGCAATCATATCGGCGAATGCGCATCCCGTGATAGCTCATGAAATCGGACACGATTTCAAGCCGCCTTCAGGCGTGAAGGTGCACGGTGAATCTGATCCTGATTCACCGCTGAACAGCGGCTCCTTCATGCCCGACTTCCTCGTCGTGGCCCCCTGCACACTGAAAACTCTCGCGGGGATCGCTACCGGATACGCCGACAATCTCCTAATCCGCTCAGCAGTCAATGTGTTGAGAACAGGGCGCCGCCTTATCCTCGTTCCGAGGGAAACACCACTGCCGCTTTCAGCCCTCGAGCAGATGGTTCAGCTTCGAAAAGAGGGCGCTCTTATCCTTCCCCCGATGGTCGCTTATTACCACAATCCAGCTTCCATCGCGGATGTTACGGATTATTTCGTTGGCAAAATCCTCGACCTTCTCGAAATCGATCACTCTCTTTACAGGAGATGGGGCGAGAACACTTTAAACGGTGAAGAAGCCTAGAAAAGAGCGTGGAATGAGTATTTTACCGCAGGATATCCTGGCGATAATCGAAAATGAAAGATTATCGGGGCGGCTGCTTGAAGAAGAGGCTCCCAAGAATGCCGAGCTGGAGGCCGCAGCCGCGATAAGACGGGCCGAACCCAGGCCGGTGCTCATGAACATCACCGGTCCGGCGAAGGGTCGGGTTTTCGGAAATCTCTTTCCATCCAGGGACATGCTCGCGCAAAGACTTGGAGTGGCCCCCGACAGGTTCCTCCCGGAATTGTCGCAGATGCTCGAAGATGGGAATGAGTCGCCGGGTTCGACTGATTCAGGCTCCGAAACCACCGAATCCCGGGTGGGTGAAACATCCGGTTCGGGGCAGCGTGCCACCCGTGATTCCGGAACCGGCCCGGAAGTTTTTCAGGGAGAAGAGCTCGACCCCGCTGAACTTTCCAGCTTACCCATTCTCACCTATTACGGCGAGGATGGCGGACCGTATCTCACCGCCGGGGTCTGGGTAGTGCGCGATCCGGATTTCGGAATCAACTTATCCTACCACCGGTTCATGCTTACGGGCGGCTCCCGGGGAACCGTAAGGGTCGTGGAGCGGCGGGGAACAGCCGCGGCGCTGGCGAAAAGCGACGGCGTTCTCGATGCAGCGGTTTGCATCGGCGCTCCCCCCGCGATTCTTTTCGCGGCGGCGCTTTCTCCGCCGGCGGACGTCTGCGAGTATGATCTCGCCGAACGTTTCGGAAAACTCGAAATCGGATACAGCCGCGATGCCGGACTTCCGGTTCCGCTCTCGTGCCAGGTCGTTCTGGAGGGTCGATTCACCGGTGAGACGGCCCCCGAGGGACCTTTTGTCGATATCACGGGCACACTCGACCGGGTGCGGGAGCAACCCGTCTTCGAAGTGCACCGTATTTTCGCCCGGAAAGACCCGGTTCACTACACAATCGTCCCGGCGCGATCCGATCACTTCGTGCTGATGGGCGTTCCGAAGGAGCTCGATATATACCGCCGTGTATGCAAGGTCTGCTCATGCACCGATGTATCAATCACTCCCGGAGGCGCATCCTGGCTCCATGCAGTGGTGAGCATAAAAAAGAGCCGTGAAGACGACGGCCGCAGGGTTATCGAAGCCGCTTACCGGGCCCACCCGTCTCTCAAGCAGTGCATAGTGGTGGATGATGATATCGATATTCACGATCCGGCTCAGATCGAGTGGGCGGTTGCGACAAGGTTTCAGGCGAATAAGGATCTCGTCATAAAGTCGGGGATGCCCGGCAGCTCCCTCGATCCATCGGCCGACCACGACGCGGCCACCGGAAGCACGGGAGCCAAAATGGGGCTTGACGCTACCATCGACGCATCCGGGAAAAGCCGGAAAATTTTTCAGAGGGTGTCGAATGATTGAGACGGGGCGTTACTCTGAACAGGCTGCGATCGAATATACCAGACGGCTGGGGAGATGCCGATAAACAAAGGCGTGTCAGAACCGGAGAAGACCGGAGCATGAAACTGTCCGGAAAAGAAAAAGAAATCCTGTCGGGATCCTATGGGCCCGGCGCAGCACGCGCCATGAAAATCCTGCAGGCGCTCGGACACATACATGACGCACCTGATACGGTGCCAGTGGGTTCGGTACAGGTATCCGGAGTAAGTTACGGCAATATCGGCGAATATGGCCTGTCCTTCCTCGAAGAGTGGGCTTCGGCCGGATCTAGAGTCAGGGTTCCCGCCTTCATGAATCCGGGAGGGGCCGACATGACCCTCTGGAAAAACCTGGGATTCCCTGCCGAATATGTTCAGAAACAGGAACGTGTCGTTTCCGCTCTGCAGAGTTTCGGTGTCGAGCCCTCCCTTACCTGCGCCCCGTACCATGACGGTATCATTCCCGCATTCGGAGAGCATATCGCATGGGCGGAATCTTCAGCCGTCTGTTATGCAAATTCAGTCCTGGGGGCGAGGACCAACAGGGAAGGAGGACCGTCCGCTCTGGCGGCCGCCCTCACCGGACGAACCCCGCGTCATACGATGCACGTGCCGGAGCGACGCCTGCCGACAAGGCTGGTCCGGGTCAACTGTCCGGCGCCTGGAGCGGCGGAAGCGGGAGCGCTCGGCGTGATTATCGGCAGGAGTCTTTCGAGCGACAGGGACGGCGGGATTCCGTATATAACCGGTACCGCTCCACCCGCCGGACCGCTCCGTACAACCTGGCTCAAAGCCCTTGGCGCCGGCATGGCGGCATCGGGTTCGATAGGGCTTTTCCACATGGAAGGAACGACTCCGGAAGCAATAAGGGACGGAGGCATCCTGGAGCAGGCGGCAGCGGCCGGAAATCAACTGGAAATCGACGCCCTGAACGCCGGATACGGATTACTCGCCACCGGCTCGGGACGGATTGACCTGGTTGCGCTGGGCTGCCCTCACTATTCGACCGAAGATCTCGAGCTAATCGCATCCATGCTCGAAGGCAAAGAAATACGGATTCCCCTCTGGATATTCGTTTCACGGAAAGTGAGAGAAGCCGCCGCGTCATCCGGGCTTCTCGGAAGGCTGGAGCGCACCGGAGCTTTGCTTGTCTCGGATACATGTATCGTGGTGGCCCCTCTCGACGCCCTGGGGATAAAGACCGTGGCGACCGATTCGGCGAAAGCGGCCTTTTACCTCCCGTCCCACCAGGGTGCACGGGTTCACTTCGGCGGCACGGAAGTATGCGTCGAAGCCGCATTACGCGGCGACTGGAGCACCTGGTAGATGATTGAACAGGACTTTGACGCAAAAAAAAAGATTCGGGGAAGGGTCATTCAACCGGGCGAGACAAGGGGAAGGGTGCTTAAATCGCCTGTGCCTGTGGGATTTTTCGGTCACCTGGATCCGGAGTCGGGCATCTACAGGGAAACCGGCCACCCCCTCGATGGAATATCGGTGACCGACAGAGTCATGGTTTTCCCGAAGGCGAAAGGCAGCACCGTCGGATCTTATATTATTTACGGTCTGAGCCGTTCCGGGAAAGGGCCTGCAGCCATGATCCTGGAAGAATGCGACACGATTGTCGCAGTCGGAGCAATTATCGGAGAGGTTCCCGCTGTCGATCAAATCGATATCTCCATGATCTCGGACGGTGCGCTTGTTCGGGTAAAGGATGGTGTTGTCTCAATTGAAGAAGGTTAGCGTTTTCGTAAAACTCGGTGGATCCTGCATCACGGATAAACGTGTCAGGAAAAGCCTGATCGCCGAACGGGTGCGGACCGCGGCGGCCCAGGTCGTGCGTGCTGTCGCCGACGCGCCCGGCAGCGGGCAGGAATTGTCGCTGATCCTTGCTCATGGAGCCGGGTCTTACGGGCATATCCTCGCCATGGAATTTGACGCGGTTAACGGAGCGGATCCGGAAAAGGGCTGGGAAGGTTTCTACCGGATCAGGGAATCGATGACGCGGATGAATCTGGAGTTCGTGCGTTACTGCGAAGAGGTCGGGCTGCATCCGATCACCGTGCAGCCTTCAGCGACGACCACCGCCCGGGACGGCCGCGTGTCTGGGTTCGATGCAACGGCCTTGAATCTCTATCTGCGCCACGGGCAGGTCCCTCTTATTCACGGCGATATAATCCCTGATGAAATAAGAGGTTTCACCATCGCATCCACCGAGGCGATCCTGGAGATCCTGACACGTGACATCCGGTTCGATAGAATCGTAATGGCCGGCGACACAGACGGCGTCCTGGACAAAACCGGCGTCACCATCCCTGAAATATGCACCGACAGTTTGAAAGAGCTCGAAAGCGCCCTCGGAGGAGCCGGCGGGCCTGATGTCACTGGCGGAATGAAAGGCAAGGTTCAACGTCTTGCCGGCCTGGGAGAAGTTTCAGGCAGAACCGAAATCCGCCTGATCAGTTATATTGATCGACCGGAAAATCTTTACGAAGCGATACTCGGCAGAGGCGGCGGCGGCACTTTGATCCGGGGCGAATGAAACAGCCGTTCTAAATATTCGCAGAGGCGTCCGGCAATCAGAATCAGAACCGGTGTTCTCTGTAACCCGCGGGTTGTTAAACCGGCAGGGAGCCGAAAGTATATGAGTCAAAAAAGTACGAGCTTCCCCAGGCAGTCACCGGCAGGGGAACTGGATCTCCTGTTCCGGGCCAGGTTTACCCTGATCCACCTGGTAGGCAGCGAAGAAGAGCGAGCGCTCGAAATCTTACAGAGCGCCGCTGCTATGGGGAAGAGAGATCTCTACTGCTGGGATCCTGTACGGGGAATCCGGACCCTGCGGGGCAAAGAGCGACGCTTCGCCACAGCTCCGGGGGATGCAGCGGCGACTCTCGAGCTAATTGAAACATTCACCGACCGGACAATCTTCGTAATGCTGGACCTGGACGGTTTCTGGACCAGGCAGCCCGCTCTGGTGCGGAGGTTGAAAATCCTGAACAAACAGCTCAAGAGCAGGTCGGCCACACTGGTAATCCTGACCGAGGAGGCGACGTTCCCCGAACCGCTTGTGCATCTCGCGGCGACGGTGCATGTCCATCCACCCGACTACAACGAAATGCTTGAGCTGATCGAAGCAACCCTTGGCAAGGAGCGTTTCAGGGAGTTGTCTTCCCGGTTGAGAGAGAAGCTGGCGAAAGCCGCTCTCGGATTTCACTCCGAAAGTGCAAAAAACGTATTCGCGAAAGCGTTGTTGATGTTCGGACGGCTTGATGAGCGCGCCATAGGTGTGATAATCGACGAGAAAAGACGCCTGATTAAACATTCGGGCATCCTGGAGTTCTTCGATGCAGAAGAAACGATCGAATCGATAGGCGGACTCCATACGTTGAAAAACTGGCTCAGGAAACGGGAAAAAGCTTTTACCGAAGAAGCCCACGACTACGGCCTGCCATCGCCTAAAGGTTTACTGCTCATCGGCGTTCAGGGCACCGGCAAGAGCCTTACCGCCAAGGCGATTTCGGATCTATGGAGACTTCCTCTGCTCAGGTTCGATGTAGGAAAAGTCTTCGGCAGCCTGGTAGGGCAGTCCGAGGAAAGGATGAGATTGGCCCTCTCCCTGGCGGAAACAGTAAGCCCATGCCTGCTTTGGGTCGATGAGATAGATAAGAGCTTTGCCGGCGTTGCTGGAAACAGCAGAGGCGACAGCGGCACGAGCGCGCGGGTTTTCGGCACCTTGATCACCTGGATGCAGGAAAAAACGAGCCCTGTTTTCGTGGTCTCCACCGCGAACAACGTGAGAAGCCTGCCGCCGGAGCTCCTGAGGAAAGGACGCTTCGATGAAATATTCTTCATCGATCTGCCCACCCTGTCCGAAAGAGAGGAAGTATTCCGCGTCCACCTCGAAAAAGTCAGGCCGGTGATTAGAGAATACGACATCAAGAGCCTTGCCGTAAAAAGCGAAGGCTTCAGCGGCGCCGAGATAGAGCAGGCGGTAATCGAAGCCATGTTCAATGCTTTCGATGACGGCCAGCGGGACTTCACTACTGAAGATATCCTTCAGAGCCTCGATGACATCGTGCCCCTGTCGAAATTCATGCAGGAACAGGTCGACGGGCTGCGAAGATGGGCCGAGGGCCGGGCGAGAACGGCCAGCTGAAATACCTGCGGTGAAGACAGAAGATAGAACATCCTGCCGGCCTGTTATAACCCCGCAGGACCCACTGTTAACGGGCAGCAGGATTTGCACCGACAACCGAACCGGTCGATGAGAAAACGCACCGGCGATCAAAGGCGGCATGACCGAAAATACAAATAAGAACTACAGACTCCAAAGGTTGATCGAGCTGACACGCTGCGACGACTGGGTTGAACAAAAGGAAGCGGCCAGGCGACTGGGCGATCTAGGTTCCTCCAGCGCTTTACCGGCGCTTCTCGATCTACTGTCCCACGAAGTAATCCCCGTGCGCATACAGGCGGTCAGGGCTATTATCCGGCTGGGAGATCCATCCGCGCTTCCCCGGCTCCGGCTCCTGACAACATCGGTTTATTCGAGTCTTCGCGGAGAAGGTTGTGAAGCCCTTGCCTCCTTTCCCGATCCTGAGAATCTGCCGGTGCTCGTATCCTGTATCTTCGACTCCGACAGATCCGTTCAGGCGATCGCATTCGAGAGCCTCAAGCGAAATCTCGACTGGCTGATTGCCGGAGGAGAGCTCGAAAGCAATCTGGCACCCCTACTCGTGCTTTCCCGGCGGATTTTCGACGAATCGTTAGAGTCGAGCCCGTTCCACAGCCGTGTTATCAAAGAAACTTCCAGGTACCTCGGATTGTCCGGCAAAAGACGCGCCCTGAGCGAGCTGCGTAAAATCGCCACGAAAGGGCTGCCATCGGCGAGAGCCGCAGGTCTCAGGGCTCTGGGAAAACTGGCAGCGCACAGCTCTCTCCAGCTTTTTACCCGTGGACTCGACTCCGACCACCGTGAGATAAGGCTTGCTTCAGCCGAGAGCCTGGCCTCTCTCGGCAACCGGGAAACGGTTCCCATCCTTGTCGAAGCCCTTGAAAAAAGCGTAGACAAGGAAGAGCAGCGCCTCATCGGCGAAGCCCTCGCCGAAACCGGCACCGAAGAGGCTGAATCCGCCCTCATAAAACTTCTCAAGCAAAGAAAACTATCCGGCCAGGTCATCGCATCAAATCTTCTCGGTGAAATGGGGTCGCAGCACGCCCTCGGGCCGCTAACGACATTATTTCTGAAAACGGGAAACAAGATTGTCAGGGATGCTGCGACCGAGGCTATAGCGAAACTGGGTGATCGCACCTCCCTGCAGCCGCTGCTTGAGGCGCTCCACGAAACGAACAGCCATGTAAGGAGCAATGCGGTGCGTATTCTTGGGGCAATCGGTAAAAGAGAGGCCATCGAAGTGCTCGCCGCGGCCATGGACGATGATATTGATACTGGAGTCAGGGCCAGGGCCGAGGATGCCCTGATCTGGATCACTGAAAAACTGGCAAGCGAAGGCAATGTAAGCGATTATTACTTTCTTGAAAGTATTCTGCCAAAACTGAACCCGGAAATTCGACCCAGATTCAACCTCCTTTGCGAAAACCTCAAGAAAAGGACGAGAGATCCCATCATCCTGAGTGAAGACATCGCCGGAACCGATGACGCGGTTCAGAAGGGAAACGCCGGAGGGAACGACAGTGAGCTCGGGGGCGGCAGTTAGCCGGAAACGTGAGCGAAAGCTGAAACACTGATTCTAACAGACCGGAGCGATCCGGTCGTCGAAGAGGGCCGACGGACGGCTCTGCAGGATAATCTCAAGACATCAACGATATGACAAAACGTGTAGCAATAGATTTCGGAACTTCCCACACCGCTGTCTCGACCTGGGAAGAAGCATTCAGTGAAGCACGCCTCTTCCATCTACCCGGTATTTCAGTGCCGTTCAAAACGCCTGATACCGGCGGAACCCGTAAAATCTCGCTCGTTCCCAGCGTTGTCCGCTACACGCCTGACAGAGTTCTCATCGGAAAACGGGCCCTGACGAATGAGAACTCTGAACATGCGAATACCGTGTTCCGTCACATGAAAAGATACATATCCTCCGGACGTCGGATATCGAGGAAGGTCCACGATAAAAAGATAGGGTTTCACGAGGCTGGAACCGATTTCCTCGATAAAATCATTCAACAGGTCACCGAGACCGTTGAAACGGGGGATTCGGAATTTGTTTTTTCGATTCCCACAGGTAGTTACGAGCATTATCGCGCCTGGATAGGGGATGTCTGCGAAATGACGGGAATAACCCGGTGGCGCGTAATAGATGAGGCGACCGCCTGCTCGGTAGGCTACGGAGGGCAGGATGGAGAGCGGGTGCTCGTCTTCGATTTCGGGGGCGGAACCGTCGACGTGGCGGTAGTTCGTATCATGGACAGCGGAGCCGTCGACGGACGAAGCTCCATGGTTCTCGGTAAAAGCGGATGCGAGCTCGGCGGTATGGATATAGACGCCTGGATTATGGAAGCGTTCATCCGCGACCAGAAGCTCCATACAGAGGAAATCGTCGATCTGCTGCCGATTTTGAAACGTGAAGCGGAGCGAGTCAAAATAGCCCTCTCTTTCAATGATCGTGCCTTGTTGTCGCTGCATGATCCGGAGGAAGGCAAACGCTACTCCATGCCTCTGGACAGGCGCGACCTCCATCAGATTCTGGATAACAACAGGCTGTTCGATACTCTCCGTCGCCAGATCAATATGGCTCTGGAGCGAGCCCTGGATCGCGGAGTGGACATGGACGATATAGACCGTGTCTGCGCCGTGGGTGGTTCCAGCCTGATCCCTTCGGTCCAGGAGCTGCTTTCGGAAATGTTCGAAGGGCGGGTCGCTCTCTATTCACCATTTGAAGCTGTCGCGCTGGGAGCGGCGACGGCCGGCATCTTCGTTGTGGATCACATTCAACACCAATATGCGCTGCGACACTGGAACCCTGCCCGGGATGAAAGACGTCTGAAGGTTTTCATACCATCTGGGACGATCTTTCCTTCAGAGGAGGTGGCCTGTTTCCGTATCGCTCCATCCCGGAAGGGGCAGGACGAAATCGAACTTGCTGTTTTCGAAGTAGGCGCGGGCGAACCTGAAAAGAGCGGGTTGGAAATCGTGTACGGCGAAAACGGCTGTATTTCGCTCGAACCCCCTGCAGAAAAGGCGAATGAGCTTCCTCTTAACGCAACGAATCCAACGTTTATCAAACTCCGTCCGCCGGCCGAGAATGCCGGAGGACACAGAATCGACATCCGTTTCGACGTGGATAAACGCAAAATGCTGCTCGTTACTGTGAACGACAGGCAAACCGGTTTGACGCTTTTCGAGAAACAACCCGTTATCAGGCTGATATAGAGCTTAAAACGTTTCGATTTTCACCGATCTGATATAACGGCGGCCCAGGAGAGTGAGTATCGATAAAGGAACGCCGCAGGCTTGAACTTGACCATCCGGGCAAATTTTGCAATATTCCATCCGGCGGACCGCCCGGCCGGCGGCTAAAGACATAAAACAAAAGCTTATACAATACCACCGGACCTGGTACAGACCCGGCAGGAATAAGAAAATACAGGCAAGCATGAATAAAAAACTCACAAAGAATACCGTAAAGCGGCCTGTCGCAAAGTTCCTGTATCATCTTTATTCCCGCAGACTTCTCAGGCAGATAAACGGAGATCGTCTCCCCTCTCATGTCGCGGTCATCCTGGACGGGAACCGCCGTTTCGCCCGGGAAATCGGTCTCAGCGCCAATATGGGCCACGAGCTCGGGTACGACAATGTCGAGCTTCTTATGCGCTGGTGTTGGGAACTGGGAGTAAAAGAACTTACGCTTTATGCCTTCTCTACTGAAAATTTCGATCGCTCCAGGGGCGAGGTCGATCACCTGATGGAGCTGCTGCGGAAGGGATGCATCCGACTCTCGACATCATCCGAAATACACGAAAACCAGGTGTATGTTAAAGCGATCGGAAGGTTGGGAGAACTGCCTGCCAACCTACAGGAAGCGATCCACACCGTCGAAGAGAAAACACGCGATTATAAACGATTCCATCTCAACCTGGCCATTGCGTACGGCGGTCGTGCCGAAATCCTGGACGCGGTTAAAAACATTTACAGGCAGATAGAAACCGATAATCTCACCATTGACGAGGTCGATGAAAATACGATCTCGGACAATCTTTACAACGAGGATATGACTGAACCGGATATGATCATCCGCACCTCCGGCGAACAGCGACTGTCCGGTTTTCTCCTATGGCAGTCGGCCTACTCCGAGCTGTATTTTACCGAAGCGAATTTTCCCGCCTTCAGGAAGATAGATTTTCTTCGGGCTGTCCGTAATTTCCAAAATCGGCATCGGCGATACGGCAAATAATTTTCCTGAGCCACAGGGGCGGGATTAGCTGCGTTATCTCTCGCTCGCTGCTCGGGCGGCGTATTGGATATACGCCTTCCTCGCGCTCGCTCGGATGCCTTGCTTCTCCCGCCCCTGTGACTCAGGAAACCAGCCGAGTGTCATGAAAGGGCGTCGCTGACGCTCGCCGGGAAGAGGGGAGCAGACGTCGCTGACGCTCGTCTGGGGAGGGGAGGGCGGCGCTGAAGCTCGCCGGGAAGAGGGGAGCAGACGTCGCTGACGCTCGTCTGGGGAGGGGAGGG
>CAYMWF010000007.1:50106-55144 GCA_964394085.1 uncultured Gemmatimonadota bacterium
CGGCGCTTGCTGCAAGAGTTGAGAAGTCGCTTGACTTTTCTGTGGGAATTGATAGGTTGAATTTCTTACGGAATTGCTTTCCGCCGGTCAAGAGGCGGAAAGCAGTCTGGTGAAATAATAGAAACCCTGGTGTCCGAGAGGACGAAGAGGGAAGCCGGTGAGAATCCGGAGCAGACCCGCTACTGTAAGCGGCTACTTGACGTGAATCCCGAACCGCCGGGCAAATAACCGGAGGAACGGGCGAAACCACCGGGTGAATCCGGGAAGGTTCACGTCCGGGCGCGATGCCGCGAGCCAGGAAACCTGCCAGGATTTCAGATACAGCATGAACCTTCGAGGAATGAGGTGTTATGCAATCTGTGAATTGCGCACCGCCTTCGTGGTGCTTTCTTGTTTTAACCTCGATTCTCCATAGTTCCGTCAGGATTCTGACCTGCTTTTTGCTGCTCGTTTTTTCCCCTCCCCGAACAGCCTTTCCCGAACCCTTCGCCGGCACTGTAACCGGTGTCGTACATGATGCATCCACAGGCGCGCCGGTTGAAAATGCGAGCATCATGATAGCCGGAACCATCCTCGGAGCTTCTTCCGGCACGCGTGGAAGGTTCTCGATTCCCGGTGTCCCCCCCGGGCTATACACCCTGGAAGTGGACCATGTTGTTTACCGTTCCGTCGCCATCGATGATGTTCTGGTGAGAATGGGTGCGGTGCGCCACCTCGCCATCGCCCTGGAGCCTGAAGTTCAGTTTCTCGAAGGAATGACGGTTACAGCCGCTCGCTCCGCCGACGTCTCGGGCGCTTCGATAATTATAGAACCCGCCGGCATTATTCCGATGGGGGATGACGCCGCCGATCTGCTCCTCGCAAACCCGGCGATCGCAGTATCCAGACCGGATGGCAGAGGCGGGCCTGCGTGGGCAACGCTCAGAGGTTCGTCTCCGGAGCATGTCCTCGTGCTCGTCGACGGAATCCGCCGAAACGATCCCGCCACCGGACTGGCCGATCTGTCCCTGATCCCTGCCGCTTCGATCGAGAAAATCGAGGTTCTGTTCGGCCCGGCGGCGGCTTCTCTCGGCAACTCGGCCATGAGCGGAGCCATTCTCGTCACTACCGGGAGAGGAAGGAACAGCAACGGGGGAAAGGTATCCGCCGGCGGCGGCTCCCACGGGTTCCGATCGGCGTCCGCTGCATTTTCCTCCGGAGGTTTCTTCCTTGATCTTGCTTCCCTTGGCGGAGGGCGAACCCCTGGCCCGGACGGATTGCCCAGGAATCGCGCATTCGGCAGCTTCAGAGCGTCTGCGGCTTTTTCGAAAAACGGATTTTTCGACTGGAAGACCGACACATCCTTTTATTCCAGGAGGCGGGGGATTCCCGGAACCGACGAACTGGTTTACGAGCATGCATTTTCGACCGAGCAGCTTCTCGACGCAGCCGTCAACGCCCGCCGCACTATCGCCGGCTCCTGGAACCTGCGACTCGCGGGAAGCGGGAACCTTTCGGAAAAACATTACCTGAACGAGGAAACGATACCGGTCAGGGAACGCTCCCGGATCGGCGCGGGGGAGTTGAAGGGAACTCTGGAGTGGAGCGGAAAAGGAAACCTGCTGCTGAGGTGGGGAACATCGATCTCTTTCGAGAAATTCCAGGGGGATGATCTCCTGGTTCCTGAACAGAGCGGGGGAACCCATGAACGCACATCCGCCGGGCTCTTCACCGGAGGATACCTCGATCCTGCCGGTCACTTGAGGTTGGGGTTCTCCGGGAGGTATGACAGGGTCGATGGGAACGGACTCGCCGCGGCGCGGGTCGATCTCGAAACGGAGCCGATCCGAATCGCGGAATTCGATATCGTGCTTACAGCCGGATGGGGTTCCGGATACCGGCTGCCGACTTTTAACGAACTTTTCTGGGTACGTGACCAGTATGCGGAGGGAAACTCCGAGCTCGAGCCCGAAACTTCCGAAGCTCTGGATGCTTCAATGGAACTGGTCTCGTCGATTTCCCGGATATGGTCCATACGCTTCTCGGGGCATTATACCGAATTCAATAATTTGATCTTCTGGATGCCGACGCCGCCCGAACGCCGGTGGAAGCCATTCAACCTCGCAGCCGCCCGTCTTTCCGGTTGTGAATTGCTTCTGTCCCGAACTCCCGGCAAGTCGGGATTTAAAGCAGACTTCGCCGTATCCATCCAGCAATCCGAGGACCTCGAAGGAACACCGGAAACAGAACCCAACACTTACGGCAACGCACTTGTTTACCGACCACCCTTCACCGCTTCGGGCGGGTTCGGCTGGATGTCCGGACGAGCCTCTGTTTCGATAGACGGCAGGTACGTGGGCGCGCGGTACGCGACCCGGGCTAATACCGTAAAGATCCCCCCCTACGGGCTGATCGACCTGAACGCTTCATACAATCTACAACTTGCCGGTGCCGAAATCGAAACCGGTCTAAGCATAACGAATTTACTGAATTCACGCCCTCTCGTTTACCAGGACACTACCGGACAGGGTCGTGAATGGCGAATTTCACTATCATTCCAAGGAGGAAAACCCCAATGAAATCAACAATTAAAAAAACAGGGGAAATTTCGTACCGAAGCTTTCTCGGGTCATCGAGCCGCGGTTGTTCACCACAACTCTGGATAAATGCAGCATTTCTTATCCTGACCGCCGCTCTTTGCGGGTGCAGTAATCCATCCTCCCCCGATGATCCCGACCCCGTCGAAATCACCTCCATATCCGTACCGCCCGGCCCGACCCCCGTGATCTGTGTCGAAAACATGATCTATGTCGCTTCGGTCAACTTCGATCTCGGCACCTTCGAATACGGCCCCGGTTACCTGACGATTGTTGACGCCGCATCCTTTGAGCCGATGGACACCATTACGACTGCCGCCAATCCGCAGGATCTGCTCCTTGCTTCAAACGGCGATATCTGGATAGCCTGTTCGGGCGACTACGTCTCTTCCCCCGGCTTCCTCCTCCGGTTCGACCCGGTCGCCGGCGTCGTTGTCGATTCGATCGAAACCGGCGGGAGCCCCGCCTTCCTGGCTGAAGGATCCGGGGGAATCATATACGCCGCCGGCTTCGCCAACGGTATCATCGCCGTAGACGGAACCACGGGCGAAATACTCGCGGATGCCGACAATCCCACGGGGTTCGGTGGCTTCGGTCTTACGGCAGATCCTGTTTCGGGCCGCCTGTATGTGAGTCAGTTCGCTACAGATCTGGTGGAAGTTATCGAAACGGATGGGACCGGAGGTACGACGGTCGTGGATTCGATTCAAACAGGGGACGGCCCCGGCGATCTTCAGCTGGTCGATCAGGAGCTGCTGGTGCTGAACGGTCTGGCTCAGACTGTCGCCCGGGCCGATCTCGGAACCGGCATAGTAGATAAGAACGCCGTTATCGTTGGACAGGCGCCGAATTCCTTCTACTATTCTTCCGCTGAAAATAAGCTTTTCGTGGTCTGCTCCCTCTCAAACGATATTTATGAGCTCGACCCCTATACACTTGAGATCATTAACACGATCGATCTGGGCGTCAACAGGAACCCAATGGCGATGACCATGGATCTCAACGATGATATATTCGTTACAGCCATGCTGGCGGATTCGCTGCTACAAGTTCAGTTCTGACCGCGCGGAAACCTCTAAAGTATTGGCCCAGGCGCTCTTATTGCTATTGTGTTGCTTCGTGCTCCGCCGTGATACGGATCAGGCGTAAAGTTTATACCTGTATCGGGAGTAGAGCGGCGGGGACCGCCACTATTTCGGATACCGTGCCGTTAAGCTTCTCGATATCCCGGGCCGGAAAAATAACCGGCGTATACAATAAGTGGGCGTTGTAGATCGATTTGCGGGAGGTGCCTCTGATAATCATGTTCTTGCCTGATGGCGTGTCACCTTCAAAGAGGACGCCTATATAAAAAAAACCGCGAAAAGGTAAATTGTGACCTCAGCAAGGACTTTATTGAAAATCCCCCGAATCTATCTTATTCTAAAATCTACGGTAGAGCAGGATCGAGAATGTCCAGAATAAAGAATACCAGATATAAAATCATTGTATTCGTTATGATTGTTAATATTCTCTCCCTCTTTATTCTATCTCTCGGCATTTTTTTTGCCTTTCTTGAAAGCGATCCTGATGGCGAAGAAAAAGGTTTTTCAAACTTAAAAGAGACCCAGAAGGAGTGGAGCTGGCAATATCTCTCTAAAAATTTATTGCATATTCTGTTCTTTATCTTCTGTTTTTCTATTGTAGCTTTTTTGTATGTGAGACCGAATAATCGAATCCACTGGGAATCTTCCGCACCTTTCTTCACTTTTTTCACACTCTTCTTCCTCGAAATGTTCGGGGTATTCTTTTTAATATATCTTTACTCGCCATACGCAATATTTGTCGACCGTTACGTGAAACATTTCTTTTTCTTCTCACAATCCGTGCATCGTCTCGGAGGCATATTGATATCGGCATTCGGTATCGGCATCGTTTATCTGGGTTGGGGAAAAATCCATGGAGCTGAACATCTTGTTACGGAAGGCATCTATTCAAAAATACGGCATCCTCAATACGCCGGCTTTTTCATCATAGCACTCGGATGGTTGTTTAACGCTCCCTCTCCGGTTCTGGTGACCCTTTTCCCCATATTCGTGATGCTCTATTTTGCGCTGTCGTTATTAGAAGAAAAACACCTGCTGGAGAAGTACGGAGATCAGTACGTCGAATATGCTGAGTCCGTTCCACGCTATTTCCCCTGGAAACTGTCATCATTCAATACCGGAAAATCCACAAAGAAAAAATAACCGGATCTTGAATATCTGCTAAGCATAATCAAAGGAGCGAGGAGCAGAAAAAGCGCAGCATACTCTTTTGTATGTGAGCATTTTTCTGCGACGATTGACGCAGTTGAAAGTCAGACGATGATTTGAATCGGCGGCAGGCATATGAGGCGCTTGTAGAGGCCTGGATCTTGGTCGCCGGCAAGGAGCGAGGAGCAGAAAAAGCGCAGCATACTCTTTTGTATGTGAGCATTTTTC
>CAYMWF010000007.1:55244-102135 GCA_964394085.1 uncultured Gemmatimonadota bacterium
GGCCTGGATCTTGGTCGCCGGCAAGGAGCGAGGAGCAGAAAAAGCGCAGCATACTTTTGTATGTGAGCATTTTTCTGCGACGATTGACGCAGTTGAAAGTCAGACGATGATTTGAATCGGCGGCAGGCATATGAGGCGCTTGTAGAGGCCTGGATCTTGGTCGCCGGCAAGGAGCGAGGAGCAGAAAAAGCGCAGCATACTTTTGTATGTGAGCATTTTTCTGCGACGATTGACGCAGCCGGCGGGCAAGAGACAGGTCTTTACAGGCGCTTCAGGGGAGGAGCATGCGGTAAACGCCATCATCCGGAGTACCCGGGCTCCAGGGATTATCCGGATAAAAATTCCACCTTACGACAGCGAATATAGCACTCTGATCTTCAGTGATGTCGATGAAAAAGATCGATGATTCGGTATAACCGTGCTCGGATTCTTCCATTCCGGTGGACCAATCTCTCAGCCATACCGACCCGGCGTTCGGTGATGCATACATCTGACTGTTGTTCGACTCGGGAACGCCTTCATCTGCATCGAAAATTCCCGTCACAAAAATGTTCGCATTCTTTGGGCTGATGACGGGGGAATAAGTGTTGATCGAGTTGATATTTTCATCATCATTAGTAACGGGCAAACCGTTATTCAACGACTCCCACATGTTTCCGGAGTATTTATAGAGCCCCCTGCTTTTTGTGCGTGTATCTGTATCAAACGGAAAATCGAATATTTCGCTGACCGCACCGAAATGACTCACCAGGTACATCCCGGATTTTCCGAAGTTTTCGGCGAAAGTTATAAGACTCACCGAGCCGCGCGCATAGGAATAAGGATATGTAACCGGCGCCTGGACCGTCGGTAAACCATTCGATACTTCCTGCCAGTACGCTTCTCCCCGGCTTGTATTGTAGAAAATCCGTCCTTTTGTTTGGGCCGTTCTTCCGAATATCCAGTTGCCGTTTAACTCTGCATCCCCCATCCCCAGAAGGATATATTCGGGATTGGGAGGATAAAACGCTATTGTCATGGGCGGAGTCGTATGGCTTACAAGGTCGAAAGCGCTGAAAGGATCATAAAGCGGCGGTAATCCCTGGTTTCTCTGGAACCATTCCTCCCCGCCGTTGGTGCTCTTGAAAAATCCGGGATGATCTCCGCTGCCGGCGATGATATCCACGTTGTTGATGTTGGCAACGCAAGCATACAGGTATTCGGGCAGTTCCGGGTCTACCGCAATCGCCGTCGCGCACCATGATTCCTCGGGAAAAGATTTTCCCTTGTGGGTTATTCCATTATTGATCTCGCTCCAGTCGAGCCCGCCATTCGTCGATTTGAACAACCCGATCATATTCGTCGAGAGATACACCACATCCGAATCGTATGGGTGGATAGCGATATCAACGACGTTTATCTCCGGTGTAAGAACATCATCGTTCATCTGGGCCCAGGTGTCGCCCTTATCAGTAGTTTTGTATAACCCGTTCGCCGGTGGAAGCTCGGCATAAGGATTCGGAAACGGCAGATTACCGGTCGCCGCCCATACAATATCCGGAGAAACAGGATCGGCTTTTATCTTACCGTAAGGTGTATCCAGGCCGGCGTTGTCGAGACTCGTCGGAGCCCATTCATAGGCGGAATATGCAACGCCCGGGATAAAGCCGAAAAAAAATTGAATGAGAATTGCACAGATTGCCGGAAGCATGTAAAAAGCCCGTCCGGTTATTTGTTTGTTTTCCATAACACTCTCTTGCGCTAACTAAAATGCACAGAAATCAACTCTAGTATACGTTAGACCCAAACAGCCGTATTGTCAACAAAAATTGGCCCCAAACACCTCTAACACTTCATCCGATCAATCCTCTTTCCGCAAAACTGACGAACCTGCCGTTTCCCACGATTACATGGTCAAGCACCCTGATTTGAACGAGTTCTCCGACCGCCGTCAGCCTTTCAGTAACCGCAATATCCTCCCTGCTCGGTTCAGGATCACCCGACGGATGATTGTGGACGAGGATCAGCGAACTGGCAGAATGCCTTATGGCTGCGTTGAAAACCTCCCTGGGATGAACGATCGACTCGTTAAGACTCCCCTGCGATATCTCCATGTCCCTGATTATGTTGTTTCTGGCATCGAGAAGCAATATTCTGAAAACCTCGTATTTCAGACCCTCGAGTCTCGGAGAATAGATTGATGCCACATCGCGACAACCTCTCAACCTCATTCCCGGGTCAGCCGCAAGGCTGTTGTATCTCCTGGCTATTTCGATCACCGCCGAGATGACTGTCGCCTTCGCGGGACCGATGGACGGAAATGACGTAAGTTCTTCGAAGGTTAACCCGCCAAGGGGCTTGAAGCCGCCCGTCGTCGAAAGAATCTCGCCGGCGATATCGACCACGTTATACCTGCCGTAGCGACCGGCACTCCCGAGGATTACCGCCAGAAGTTCCCTGTCGGACAGAGCTGAAGGGCCGAGCCGTCTCATCCGCTCCCGCGGCCGGTCCGAAACCGGCCATTCCTTAATAGATCCTCTCCTGTTTTTTCCATTTCCAATCAGTGTCTTTCCCGTAAAAGCACCAGAGTTTGACCCTGCTTTGTCCGTTTGCTGACTCCTTCCGCCATCCAAGTTCTTCCTCCTTTGCTGTTTTTATATGAATATCCGGGTTTCCCCTCCGATTAAAACAACGTGGAAAACGTTAATCGCCTTGTTACGCAAACCTTATACCCCATCTTTGTTCGCCAGCGGTTTCGAACGCACTTTAATATTGTGCTGAAGGTGCGGTATTGTTATTTTTGCAGAGGGATCCTGTGAAGAAGGAATCACCCGCGAAAGCGAATCCGAATAAACAGGAGATATATTATGTCCGGGACGATCCGAAACAGAATCAAGCTCGCCGCACTTTTTACTCTGATCTTTCTAGTGACGGGCGGATGCAACAGCGATTATCTTATGGCCCCTTCGAACGCTTGGTTCGACCTTGTTGCCAACCCCATTGAAATACCCTCGGACGGGGTTTCCGAATCGACCATAAAAGCTTTTCTACTTACACCGACCGGCCCGGTGGTGGATGGCACAATCGTGTACATTTTCACCAATAGAGGCATGATCGTTGATGAAGACGGGAATAATATTCACCAGACCGAAACAAAAGACGGCCTGGCTTACGCTTATCTCCGCTCGAGCACCAATGAAGGCACGGCCCAGGTAAGCGTGTCCTCGGGCACGATTTCCGATTCCGTATCCGTATCGATCGGTATACAGGTCTACAATATCAGCATGAGCGCAAACCCGGCATCATTTACCGTTGACGATGCAAATATCCACACTTACGAGTCATCCATAACCGCCACCCTGTGGAACCAGAGCGGAAATCCCATCGAAGGAAAGCACGTTGTGTTCAGCGCGGACGGAGGTCTCATGCTTTCCGGAGGCAGCGCTGTACTGACCGGCACCGACGGATCGGCCACCGACCAGTGGTCACACTCGGTTGCCGTGCCGATCGGCTCCTCGCAGACTTTTCTGCTGACCGCAACGAGCGGGTCGATATCGAAAAGTATTTCGATCACCATAACGAATACTTCCGAATAAGCAGCGCAAAACTGCGCCCGATCGGTAAGGCGCTTGAATCCGGCCTGACCTGCCCTTCACCGATCTGCCGGCGACAATCCTGAGCGGTTATCTCATGAATCCGGATTTGATCAGTCGAATATCCTCCATCATCGATCAGGCAGATGATTTTGCGGCTTCCTCCGAGACTGCCGGCCTGGCCGAACGTTTCGATTTCATACTTTCCGGGATGGTCGGCGTCCCATATGCGGTTGATCCTCTGGGCCGGGAACCGGGCGCCGATTCAGCCCCCGAGCCCCTTATCGATCTGGATGCCGTCGACTGCGTCACCTATATCGAGCAGGGCCTTGCGATAGCACTCTCCCGCAACCCCGACGATGTTCCCGACCTTCTCGCCAGGATT
This sequence comes from uncultured Gemmatimonadota bacterium, assembly GCA_964394085.1. GTDB lineage: Bacteria > CAYMWF01 > CAYMWF01 > CAYMWF01. Next base: position 59,202 of record CAYMWF010000007.1, read on the forward strand.
CGTTACCGCAGGGGCAAAATAGGCTACCTGACCCGGAACCATTACTTCAGCGCCGATTGGATTCCATCCAACTCCTGGCTTCTGGAGGATATTACCGGAGCCCTGGCCGGCGACAATGCCGTAACAATCACGAAAACAATCAACAAACGAAAATTCTTCGAAGAAAAGGGTTATGTCTTTCACAATCGAACGAGCAGCAGCATCCCCTCCGAGAAGATTACCGTCACCACCAGGATTATCCCGCCGGACCGCCTGGATCGCGTAAATACGCTCATCAAGGCGGGTGATATAATACCTATTACAACCGACACGAAAGGCATTGTCGTCCGCCACGTTGGAGAAGCAGCCCATGACGACAAAGGCGGGCTTCTATTACGCCATGCAAGCAGCCGGGCTCGCCGGGTCATACAGGAACCTCTCGATGAATATCTTGTTTCATTCGCTTCTCCAGCCGGTTTCAAGGTGCTCCGCCTCCTGGAGCATCCTTCAGTCGATTGAGCTCCGGGCGGGCAGCCTCCCATTGACAGAATCTTGTTTGATACCTACTCTACGTGTAACCAGTCAGTGGATACAGGATGATGCGGAGGAACTACCCCCGAACATGCGGAGAAATGAAATGATCTCTCGAACCGTAATACTCGGCCTGACGATGCTGTTTATCAGCGTTCCTCTTTACGGTGATCCGCCGGAAATGAAAAATCAGGCGAATTTCGGCGGAGACTCTCACGATTATTTCTTCGACATATGCGAGACATCCGACGGGGGATATGCCCTTGCAGGATATTCCTACTCCTTCACTATCGATGAAACCGCCGATGCCTGGCTGGTGCGCATCGATTCCACCGGCGCCGAAGCCTGGTCAAAAACTTACGATGCGGGAGGCAATGAGTTCGTTTACTCGATTGTTCAGACCGCGAGCGGCGGCTTCGTCCTTGCGGGAACCTCCCGCATCGTCTGGGACGATTCTGACGGACTGCTCATCCGCGTCGATGCAGCGGGAAACGAACTCTGGACGCAAAAATACGGCGGCGAAAGTGATGAGACATGCATCTCCATTAACACGACATACGACCAGGGGTTTGTTGTAAGCGGTTTCACACAATCGTTCGGCGCTCTCGGGGAAGATGGATGGATTTTTAGAGTGGACTCTCTGGGGACGGAAATATGGAATTATAATTTCGGCTCATCCAACGATGATGCATTCTCAGCTGTAACCGAGGTCGCCGACAGCGGATTCGTAGCCATAGGCCGAACCGATACAATCGGAGAAGGAAATTCGGACGCCTGGCTCTTGAAAATCGATAGAGACGGAACCGAGGAGTGGAGTGCGCTCTTCGGGGGAGAGGGTAACGATGAAGGCACTTCCATCCTCTGCACGGAAAAGGGTGAATTCGTCTTCGGCGGTGTCTACAGATCCACCGAGTCGGGATTCAGCGATTTCTGGCTTGTGAATACCGACAGTTCCGGCGTCGAAAACTGGAGCTGCACTTTCGGCGGCACTTCCATCGATGACTGTCTTGATCTCGTTGTCACATATGATAAAGGCTACGCTCTTTGCGGCAGGACGGGCTCATTCGGCTCGGGAAGCTATGATTTCTGGCTTGTAAGGGTGGATACACTCGGCAGCGAAATCTGGACCACCACTTTCGGAGGCAGCAACACCGATTTCGGCCGAGCCCTGCTTCAGACATCGAGCGGCGGCTACTACCTCACCGGGTATACATCCTCCTTCGGGTATGGAGGCAACGACGGTCTCCTGGTTGAAACCAGGACTGAACCGGCCATCGCGTTCTCTCTCTCGAACCCTGTTTCGGGCGACACCCTCGACACTTCGCCGGTCCTTTTCGACTGGGAAGAAACCGCGCTCGACGATTCGATCCTCTACAGCCTGGTCATCGACGATGACTCCACGCTGGCTTCTCCCGTGAAAATCGACAGTATCACCGGTACCGAATACCTTTTCACCGATTCACTCTTTTTCATGGGCGACCACTGGTGGTCGGTAACAGCCTTCGGACTGGAAACGGGTCTGAAAATCCCTTCGAAAACGAAGGGGCGGTTCTTCTGCCATTTCGATTATCTCAGATGGACCATCGACGAGGCGATTGCTGCCGACGGAAACATACTCATGGAGGGTATCGACGAGGATGACTTCGTGTATATCCGTTTCGACAAACCAACGACCAAGCCTGAGCTCACTTCATCCAATATAGACAGTATTTTCAGATTAAGCGACGGCCATACCTGGCTCGATGGGTTCGGCAACCTCGGGTCCACCATTTGGAACGAACAAGGTACCGGAGTAATAATAAACCTGACGACTTATCTGGGGTCTCCGACGATCGCCGTTCAGGATACCATATTCCCGAGCCATTTCTCCATGTCGGATTCGTCTGTTATACTGGGCGGTTCTTTCTACTCTGTCGGAACAGGCGACATTATCCCCGCCCCACTCCCGAAACGGGTCTCACTCGGACCTGCACGCCCGAATCCGTTCAACCCGGTAACCACGATCGAATTCGCCTTACCAGCAGAAAGCCGGGTCAGGCTCACGGCATATGATTTAACCGGAAAGCTGGTCGCAGTGCTTTCTGATACCGTCCTTCCGGCCGGGTTTCATTCGATTCGCTGGAATGCAGCGGCATTGGCCAGCGGCGTTTACCTGATCAGGCTGGAAACCACCCGTCCCACCCGGGTTCACACTCAGAAACTCCTCCTGCTGAAGTAAGGGGAGCCGGGTTCTTTATTTCCACTGATGTGTAATAGACGCCGTCAAAAAGGGATGGTCAGCTTTAGATGGAAATTCCAGCGTCCGTACATCTGCTGGCGTACAGCTTTTGAAGCTGAAAAATATACAGACCCTCCTCGTGACAGCAGCCAGGTGCCTTCGATATCGAAATCCAGGTCGATGAAGCTTTCGATTCCGGCATGGGCGCCTGTATAATGCACCTCCCGCAATCTGGCTGAGCCTCCCCCCTCGATTTCCAGCCCGGGAAACGGATCCCTGCCGATGGAAAGCCTGGCCGTATGTAACTCGGTAAGACCTGAAGATCGAAAAACCGGTTCAATTTTTCCACCCGTTGAAGAGACCCAGGATCCGCTCTCCCTCGTCTCATACCTGTATGACAGCGACACCGATCCCTTTTTAAAAATCCTTGTAACGGTGTTGTCAAGATACCTCAGAAGAAAAGCGGAATTGCGGTTTTCTTCATACTCGTATTGGGTGTATGCGGCGGATGCGGATGCGTTGTGAGCAACCCGGTAATCAGGGAAGGGGCTGTAACCCGCCGACGCGGTCAGTCGATAGGTATTTTTATCATAATTGCGGCTGGATCTCGCGCCACTCATGTAGACCAGCATATCGGTTTCAGAGGTCATAACCAGGCTGCAATTATCCAGCTTCGTATTTTCAAGCGCGATTGTCATACCCGAAACGGAATGAAAGATGTCACGCTCTTCATCCTTTTGAGCTTCATCATAGGAAATCGAAACAAGTCTCGTATTCTGATGCAGAATCACCGGTAAATTTCTGTCTACGGACAAGTGTAATTTCCCGGAAAGAGCCCTGGCCAGAGTGTTCTGGTTGATTTCTGCAGAATCTCCGGTAGCATATTCCGCCGATGTAAGACTGCGGTTCCCGGTGAAATGGAATGAAGCGAACTCCACAGGTGTCAGGTCTGCTGTAAACGAAATTACACCGGCTTCGGTTCTCTGGTTATTCGACGAACCCAGCAGGTAAGTGACACTCCCTTCGGAAAGACTGCAGTTCAAGGATAAATCCGTGTTGCCCGTCATCCTGATGACCGGCGCGGAAAAAGCAACCTGATCGGAGCGCTCCTTGCGCTCCTCCCAATCATCGAATAAATCGACAAAGTATGTCTTGTTTCGACGGTTCATAGAAAAATCAAGTGTCAATCGTCCAAGCGAACCTGCATCGACGCCGGTCAGACCATTCAATGATGTCTGCTGGAATGGCGACACAACCCCCTTCTCAAAGCGGTGGTTGAGCCCGCAGTTGAAATTAGCGCCTTGTCCGCTAGTCTTCTTATAGTTGAGAAAGGTTTCACCGCTCCAACCATTTTCCGCCTGCCGTTTTTCACCCGCTTCAGACCTGTTGAAACCCATTTTCTGCTTCAGAGAAAACCCGGAACGTTCAGGAACATTTACATACGCCTGGAATCTGCGTGAGCTTGTTTGGAGTTCACTTGCACCTTGGTATTCGTTTTCCCTGGAGGTGAAATCGATGCCGGTGTTTACTCCCATCCGAGTGATCCAGTCGAGTGAACAGGTAAAAAGGGAGAGAAAATTCCGCTTATCGAGTGAAGAATCCACGTACTGTTGTGTCCAGTACCTGATTCTGCCGGTGACATCACCACCGGAAATATTGGTTTCCAGAGTATTACTGAGAATGTACCTGGGGGAAAATATATCTATATCGACCGTATATATAAAGGCAGTGGGGGTACCGGTGGAGGCTGAACCTTCGGCAGGATCTTCTTCTTCGCTGCCACCTGATGCAAATGAGCTGGAAACGACTGTCAGGGAAATAAAGAGAAAAACAAATACGTCTGGAAACAGCACGTGCATAAACTTTATAGCCCGTGTTGTTTCTTCTCGGCTCTTAAACAGGAAACATCCCTTGCGGCGCTTGAAATCCACGGCTCCCCACCGCAGCTTGATCGCCATTTAATCCGTCTTCTTTCTCGCACGATTTTTCGGTCTGGTGAAATCGACTGAAATCGACAGATCGATAAATTCCTCCGTAGAGAAAGTCTGCGGCCGTCTGGAGGAATCCACATTCTCGGGGAACGACGTAAATCCTGCGTTTCCCAATGCATTTTTAATCATCTTCCGTCTGCCCAGAAATGCGGCAGATACGACCTTTTCGAATCTCTCGAGGTTGAAACCATCAGGCAATACTTGTTCGACCCTCGGAGACAGCCGGACAATAGAAGACGTCACTTCAGGAACAGGATAGAATGACCGGGGAGACACCTCGCAGCGATTTTCGATAAGAAAATGGTAATCGGCCATGACCGTCAGCATTCCTCTGGCGCTGCTTCCCGGGGAGGCGGTGATCCTCTCTGCAACATCTTTTTGAATGATCAAAACAGCCCTGGAAAGCCGATCGCGGTTGTTCATGAGCCAGCGCAGAAAACGCCCGGTAATGGAATATGGGAGCGATGCAAGAACAACCGCTTTTTCAGTTCCGGAGCAGGGAATACCTGGCGCATCCGCCATCAATTCATCAAGGGTTGTTTTCAGAATATCGCCGCAAATGAACCGAACCCGTGTTTCACCTCTGATGGTCCTTTCAAGTGCCTCGCATAAGACTCTATCGATTTCCACGCCGATATAGGCGCCGTCATGCTCAACCAGCAGCGGGCTGGTGATGCTGCCCGTTCCCGGACCTACTTCCACGACAATCTCACCATCGAGGACAGCGGCTTCGTCGAGGAAACGCTCGATTATATTATTGTCGGAAAGAAAATTCTGGCTTCTGCTCTTCGAGGGGAAAACACCCAGCTCCCGGAGAATTCGCCGTGGATCAGGCATCACCCGAAAGCCCTTTCGGAGAGGGCGGGAAAGCAGGCCATGGTGTGTCTTGCACAGGATTCGCCCACTTCGGCGGCATCCAGGTCGAGAACCTTTCCGATAGCAGCCGCGATATAAGGGATATTTGCAGGTTCGTTTCTCTTTCCCCTGAACGGGTCGGGTGAAAGGAACGGGGAATCGGTTTCGAGCAGCAGAGAATCGAAGAATTCCCCTGCGAGTTCCGCCCTGTCGCTTTTTCGGTAGGTTACCGGTCCACCCATCGAAAAATAGAATCCTTTACTTACGGCCTTTTCCAGGAATTTTCTGTCACCCGAAAAGCAATGAAAGACACCGTGGTGATTCCAGCCGTCGCTCGATGACATAATTTCATCCACACGTTCATAAGCGTTCCGTACATGGATAACCAGGGGAAGATTGTGCTTCCTGGCCACGTGAATGTGTGCTTTGAACATTTTTTCCTGGTTTGCCTTGGGGGCTCGGTTCCTGTAAAAGTCCAATCCGGTTTCACCAACGGCGATGATCCTGTGTTCGATTGCGAGACTCTCGAGCCAGTCGAGATTTTCAATTTCGGGATTATCCACTGCCGAATTGGGGTGCAGACCCGCTACTGTAGCGCACATCGGATGCTTCGCCTCAATTTCAAGAGCCGCGAAGGTGGTATCCCTGTCAATGCCTACATTGATAACCCGTTTTACACCCTGGCTCAGAGCCCTCTCCACGACATTGTCCACATCCTCCCGGAAGGCGGGTAGTTGAAGATGAGCATGGGTATCTATCATTATTCAGTGTTCCTTATCCGAATAGCTATGATAAATCGGTCGTATCCGCCGACGTTCCGCCCGACGAATCGATGTTCTCGTTTTTCCTGTCGACCTCCGAACGCTCAGCTTCTCCTGCCGGCATAATCTCTCTATGCATCTTTTCCAGGGGGAATTTCTGTTCCGAGCCGTCCATAAATTGGATATAGACCAGACGCTTGAAAATATTATACTTGGATACCCGCCCGCGTTTACCGGCAAAAACGACTTTCATACCGAGAGCCGGAAATTCATTCACTTCCCGGCAGTAAAATTCCCTCTCATAGGAAAGGCAGCACATCAATCTCCCGCATACCCCCGATAGTTTTGTGGGGTTCAGAGACAAGAACTGGTCTTTCGCCATTTTCAGCGTAATCGGCTCGAATTTGTGAATAAAAGACGCACAACAGAGCGGTCTCCCGCATGATCCGTATCCTTTGAGCCATCTGGCTTCATCTCTGACGCCTATCTGTCGCATTTCGATTCGAGTCTTGAAAATTCCGGCCAGGTCTTTTACCAGCTCTCTGAAATCAACCCTTTTCTGTGCGGTGAAGTAAAAGGTAATCTTGTTCCTGTCCAGCTGGTATTCCGCATCGACCAATTTCATCCTGAGACCCCGGGCGACGATTCTGCTTCTGCATGTTCTCAGGGCAGCCTCTTCATCGCGCCTGTTCAGGTCTCTCTTGCTGAGATCCTCCCTTACTGCAGTTCTCAACACCCGGAAACGGCGCCGGGGAAAAGAATTTTTGTGCTTCTCTACATTTAAACATTTCAAGCTGACAACGCCTACATCCTCACCCCTCTCAGCCTCGACGATTACATGATCACCCGGCTGGTAAGGCTCATTGGGTTCGCACCAGTAATAGGCCTTGCGATTGCCTTTGAATTCGACTTCGACAAGGATCAGCTTCTCTCCGCTCTTCGGGAGCGCCGCTTCAGGAGCCTTGTCGACTTTTTGGGTTTCCTGAATCGGTATTCTGTCGTTCTCTTTTATCAGCGGCTGCTCATCGTTGTTTTGAAGCTCTTTATCCGAATTCTCGTTGTGCAGACTTTTTCCCATTTATCACTCCGTGGCTAAACGCCCCGGTCAGCAACAGCGGAAGATTCACATTACGTGATATCAACATCATTTTCTCTTCAATATTCTCGATTGCTTTTTCGAGAGTATCACTGTCATCACACACGGTCAGGGCTTTTGGCATACCCGTTCCCGGAAACATCCTCTCCCCGCCGAAGATCTCCGACAGTCGATCACGGTGAAAAGAGAGTGCCCAGGAGAGGATATCGCGCGCGTAATTTCTTCTTTGCCCAATCCTGAGTTTTTCGATTCTACGCAGCAATTCCTGGAAACCTCCCGCGTCTATCAACCCCGCCGCGGCTTCCCGGGCGGTCTTGTCGAGGTTTTCAGCAATTTCCCTGGCCCTGACGATGCTTCCATCGCTTAAGCTCGATGCCGATCGAAGACGATCTATTTCTGTTATCCCTAATTCCTCTGAAAGATATGCCTCTACCTCCGCAGATGTCCATCTCCTGAATTTAATCACCGTGCACCGGGAGAGAATGGTTGGCAGGAGACTATGATACGCTCCCGTTTCGACAGTACAGAGTATAAATGAACCGGCAGGAGGTTCCTCCAGAGTCTTGAGAAAAGTATTCGCGGTCTCTGCCTTCATTTTATCTATATCGCGCACGATGGCGATCTTCGCCCTTGAAGTAAAGCTGGAAAGTTCAATGAACTTTAACAGATCCGTCCGAATCGTATATATCGAATGAATAGCCTCCTTCTCGTCGTAACTCGGGATGAAGGCTTTACTATTCAGCTTCTCTTCCAGTTTCTCCCGGGCTTCCGCAAGGATCTTGCCGCGCTTTGCTGATGATGTATCTTCCCCGATTGCAAGCATGGGGGCAAAATATCGCACATCCAGGCTCTGAACGCGGCTTATGCTCCTGCAGTCGCTGCAGTCGCTGCAGTACGAACCTGAACTGGATGATTTTCTGCAAAGGAGCGCCCTGGCGACTGCGAATGCAACCGTTTCCTTTCCGACACCGCGCGGTCCGACGAACAACAGGGAACTGGGGAGTCTGTCCTGTTGTATGGCGCGCTGCAGGATCGTCTGGGGTACTTCCTGCCCAATCACTCCGGGAAACATATTCGAAACACTCTTTTAATTCGATCGTTATCCATACCGGATCCGGAATGCACGGAAATCAGTGCCTTCATTAAAGTCTTCATTCCCCTCGGTTATCCCGTGCCTATTGCACGTTCCTTTGGAGATCTGGGAACTTTACCGGCCGCAAGCGTGGCGGCCAGGTCTAAGGCGGCAATGAACCCCGATGGATCTGCAAGGCCTTTTCCCGCTATATCAAATGCGGTTCCATGATCCGGGCTTGTTCGTATTATTGGCAGTCCCATCGTAATATTCACTGAACCGAAAGGATAAAGTGCTTTTAACGGTCCGAGCGCCTGGTCATGGTACATGGCCACTACTGCATCAAATGCAGACAGTACATTTTCACTGAAAGCGGTATCCGCAGGAAGCGGACCGGCAATCTCGACACCTCTGGCCATCGCAGCCTTGATAGCCGGAAGTATCGACTTCTCTTCCTCGTCGCCAAGAAAACCGCTCTCTCCCGCGTGGGGGTTGAACCCGAGAACACCGAGTCGTGGTTGTTTCCTGCCAAACAATTCTTTCATAGTTTTCCAGGTCAAAAGGATAGTGTCCCGTATTCGTTCAATCGTCAGGAGCTCTTGAAGCCGTCCCATCGGCTCATGAACGGTCACGAGGGATACTGCGGTATCACCTGTATAAAACAACATACCGGTCTCGTTTTCTTCCTTATTGAAATAGTCGCCGAGCCATCCGGTATGTCCCAGGAAACTTGAACCGATTCCTTCGGAAACTCTGCTTTTACTCACTGGAGCTGTCACGAGGCTGCCCGTTATTCTTTTATCAGCAGCAGCTACTGCTGATTTAAACGATTCGAACGCGATACGACCGCACAACCGGTTAGATTCGCCAGGTGTGATACCGCCTTCGATCAAGATGCTCTGCTCATAATCCGGCATAAGAGGATCGATATCGACAAAAAATGCATCCGGCACAGAACGGGGAACAACCTGGCCCTTTTTTCGTTCCACACTGCGCACAGGCTCGCGGGGGTTCAGCTTTACACCCTTGAATCTATTTTTCTGTCCCGTTACTCCCATGCTGAGCACCTGCCGGAAGGCAGAAAACGAACCGAAAACAACAGGAATCATATCAGGAGCAGGGAGTTGCGCAATTGAATCGAGAATGATTTCCGGACCGATTCCCGCAGGATCTCCCATAGAAACACCCACAAGACAATTGGTGTCGATATTCAGTCGCGACAGCGAATAGTCGTCTATTATTCCGATAGTGATCATATCACTCTAGGTTATATTGTGTATTTTCTTTATCCCGATTTTCACATTTCAGTTCGACAAAAGCCTTGTACCTGTCGGTTTTTGGCAGGACCATGGCGGGAATCCACAATATCTTGATTTTTTTCTCCCTTCCAGCACCACCTATCTCGATGATATCTCCCAATTTTACACGACTCGATGCACGAACTTTTGCTCCGTTGAGTTTCACCCTCTCGGTATCACACAGCTTCCTGGCCACGGACCTGCGCTTGCATAAACCGGTTCGTTTCAGAAATAGATCGATCCTGAGTTTATTCAATCCGTTTTCAGGAGTTGTTTCCGATTCCGTAGTAGTCATTAATTTTTATATATGTTCGCTTTTTTTCCTGTTCCAGGAACCGTTGCAGCCTGGATTCCATTTTCTCCCGCCGCAGTTTTTGGCTGATATAGCTCCTCGCCTGATTATAATCCATCCGGCCGCCTCCGCCTTTCTTACCGGGCAGCAGGATAAGAAATTCATTATCAGACTTGACGATCGTCGGAGCCCCATTCTCTTCTGCGGCTTCAAGGACTGTCAGGAGGTTTTTCGGAATTTTGTCGATAGGTAAACCGTTTGTTTGATCTTCAACTCCGTCGGGGTACATCGAAACCATCTCTTCAAAAGTCAACTCTCCGCTCGCGATTCTATCCCTCAGAGCAGTTGCCCTTTTTTCGGCAATTATCCAATCCTTCTCTTCTATCGACAGCCTTTTGAGAATATGACGCGCGTCATACCACTCTTCACTCTTGTCTTCCACCAGTACCAGATGATAGCCCAATCTCGTTTCGAATGATTCACTTACAACACCCGGTTCGAGTTTTTTCACCATTTCTTCAAACCGGCTCATGAGAGTACCGAAGTTTGTCTTCCCCAAGGTGCCGCCCCGGGCTGCGCTTCCCGGATCTTCAGAAAAGGTCTTAGCTGCATCCGAAAAACTCATCTCTCCCGAATCTATCTTCTTTTTCACCATTTCGAGTTCCGCAACGACGTCAACTTTTCTAGCGCTGTCTGGTGATACGGGAATATGTAGGCATTTATAAGAGTGATACAGTCCTGCGACGGGAAGCTCATCACGAAAGTGTTCAAAGTAGTTACGAATCTCCCTCTCGGCTACCGTTACTTTGGAACGAACTTCGCGATCCAGGATTTTCTCCTGAAGAATTTTCTCACGTAGAACTTTGCGGTAGCGACTTTTGAGTTCGGGCAGGCTCATATTCTGACGGGCAAGCTCCGCCTCGAACGCAGCCTGGCTCGGGAAGGACGCTGCAACGGATTCCACCTGGCTTTCAACCATCCTGTTCAACTCATCCTGGAAAACTTCTATTCCGGATCGTTCAGCGCTGGCCATCAGGAGTTTTTCTTTTATCATCTCCTCTACGATTTCTCTTCTTATTTGCTGGCTGTTCATCTCTGTCTCGGGAATCACGCCTTGCAGAACCATTAGCCCCACACGCTCTTCCACCTCGCTGAATGTCAACGGGTTGTCGCCCACAACTGCAACGATTCCTTCCAGAAGCTCCTGCGTCCGAACATCCAAAGGAAGAATCGAGAGCACGAAGATGCCGATAAATATTACAAAATATTTACGGTACAGACGCATTTTACTCTCCTGTGCGTATCACGGTTAATTCTCGACCTAACTTCAGGATGTACAGGCGCTGCTTGCCAGATAACCGAAAGATGATTTCGAAACGTTTCCGTAGAGTTGAATACCTCAGTCGATCAGAATGCATATTCCCTTGAATACCGAACCTTGTGCTCTTCGGCCAGATAATCTAGAAAGTCCTTCATTCGCTCCGAATAAGCTCTTTCTTGCATCGCCTTCAGGGCAAGTTTTCTGGAGTACTCAGTTTCCATCGGCACTCTATTCAGACGCTGTTCGAGCTTGATTATCGCCCAGGCCCCTCGTTCATAAATTGGTTTCGTGTATTCACCCGGTTCAAGGGTATCTGCCACCGCCCAGTATTCAGGATAACGCTCCTTCTTAAAAGGGCCGATCCTGCCGTGGGACTTGGCTGTTATACTTATCGAGTTGCTCAATGCCAGTTCTCTAAAGGATGCCCCATTTTCCAGATCGCGATAAATATCCCAACATTCGTTTTCATCTTTCACCACTATTTCTCTTATCAACATCCTGTCGGGGTAAATGAATTCATCAATATTGTTCTGGATGTATTCATCGATTTCTTCAGTACTGAATTCGACTGCCTGGTTCATTTCTTCCCGCAGATAATAAGCTTGCGCTTCGCGGACGGCATCCTGGAGGAGAAAGCGTACATAATCTATTTCTCCAAGCCCCCTTCTCAGGGCTTCATTACACATCACTTTTTCAAGAACGTGACTTCTTATAAAGGGCTCGATGATTTTCGAGGTGATAAAAGGTCTCATTTCAGATTTCGTGTATTTCATCTCGCTGAAGAATTCACCAAGCGTCACACTCTCACTACCCATAGTCACGAGTACCAGATCTTCCCGTCCGTCGATAGGTTGCTCGAAAAATGGTTTTTCACCTCCGCCGACTTCGTATTCTTGAATCATCGAATGAATAAGATGCATTCCTTCTTCGTTCGTCTTCACGGGATACTTGTTGAAAAGCGAATCGACAAAAGCGTTTCGCGCAATATCCGCTTTAACTTCGAGTATCGCATTTCTCCATAGATGCATCTGTTCATCAAACGGACCTATTTCAAATCCTCTTTTCCCCACTACCTGAATCGCATGAAACCAATTTCTGAACTCGATCACCCCACTATTCTCGCCGACATCAAGACCGTCGATAATTTCTTTCACTTCGAGTGGGAAGTCATCCGGTCTATAGAAACCGCCGGGTTTCTCTTTGGTGACAGGCAGTAGAGAGCCAATCGCATATTTCTCGAAAGATTCTCCACGAGCTACTCTTTCCAGAACGGATGCAACATGTTTTTCATTCTTGGCCTTGTAATGCAGAACCTTTACTTCACTCGGTGTCGAATCGTACAAGGCCCGAAGTTCATTTTCATCAACGTTTACGTTGCATAGAATCAATTCATTCCCCATCGTGCGAAGAATGATCTGTCGCCGCAACACTTCCGAAAAGACCACAACCGGCTCAAGGCTTCCGTAATTCTGTTCACTTGCATACAAACCGAGAAGAGTCTGATCCACCCAGGCTTTCACGAATTCCCGCTCGCTGCAGGTCTCTCTGGCCAACCGCTGATTCTGTTCGGAGTAAATTGAATATAATCTCTCGAGATTGCTTTTAGTAAGAATGATATCATCCACACCAGCGATGAAATCGCTTGTTTCACCTCCGCATCCTGCGAGACCCGCCATCGAAATCATCACTACCATCGTTGCCAGCCTGTAGTAATGTATCAATAAATTTGCCGATGAAAGAGAGGACATCGTCCACCCCCCTGATTTTTAAACTTATACCAAAAGGATCGCTTCCCCTGAAGGAAAGCCCCGGATAACGCCGGGTCAGAACACCCAGTGAACCGGGGGAGGGATGATAGCCCAGCCGGAATGTCAACTCAAGCCCTTTGTCTCCAGCGGATATTTTCTCGATTCCCAGTTTTGCAGCCTGAATACGGACAAGCTTGATTTCAGAAAGCGATTGAACCTCCCGCGGAACGGGGCCAAACCTGTCCGAGAGCTCCTCAAGCAAACCGCTGACCGCTGAGACGCCCACCAGTGAATTGATCTTTCTGTATATGGTCATCCTTTCACTGCTGTCATCAATGTATGTTTCAGGAATGAAAGCGTCGGCTCCCATTATATTCAGCTCCGGTTCCAGGGGTATTTCTTCTCTCACTCCCTTGATTTCGCTAACAGCTTCTTCCAGCAACTTGCAGTATGTCTCGAATCCGACCGAAGCGATGAACCCGTGCTGCTCAGCTCCAAGAACGTTACCGGCGCCCCTGATTTCAAGATCGTGCATAGCTACAGCGTATCCGGAGCCGAGATCAGTATAATCCCTTATTACCCTCAACCGATGCAGGGCTTTTCGTTTCAGTTTCTTCCTGGGAGGAACAAGAAGAACTGCAGTGGCATGCACCGCGGACCGACCGATCCTTCCCCTTAGCTGGTATAGCTGCGACAGACCGAACATATCGGCCCGGTTGACAACCATCGTATTAACAGATGGGATATCTATTCCGGCTTCGATTATCAGAGTTGAAAGAAGCAAATCGAATTCACGGTTGAGGAAACGGAGCATCACGCTTTCCAGGCGTTTTTCAGGCATCTGTCCGTGCGCCACCCCAATACTGACGCCTGGCAGCAAATCCTCCAGAAACGAAGCCATCGCCCCAATCGATTTTACCCGGTTGTGCACGAAATAAACCTGGCCGCCCCGATCGATCTCTTTCATGATCGTATCACGTATCGTTTTCTCATTGAATTCAGCTATGATCGTTCTTATAGGGTGCCTGTTTTCCGGTGGAGTCGCCAGTATGGATAAATCACGGATCCCCGATAAAGCCATATGCATGGTTCGAGGAATCGGGGTGGCTGTCATGGCGAGGACATCGACATTCTCTTTGAGCGCTTTTATCTTTTCCTTGCTGCCGACGCCGAAACGCTGCTCCTCATCGATGATAAGCAACCCGAGATCGCTGAAAACCACATCTTTCGACAGTAGCCTGTGCGTACCTATTATGATATCCACGGAGCCGGCGACCAGACCGGCGATCACTGCGCGCTGTTCAGCAGGGCTCCGAAAACGCGACAGCATCTCCACCTTGACGGGGAAAGGAGCAAGCCTGTCGCGGAATGTTGAGAAGTGCTGCTGCGCGAGCACTGTCGTCGGAACAAGGATGCATACCTGCTTCCCTTCCGTCACGCATTTGAAAGCCGCACGGACCGCCACCTCCGTTTTCCCGAAACCAACGTCACCGCATATCAATCGATCCATCGGTTTGTTTGATTCCATATCCTTCTTAACATCGCGTATCGCTTTGATCTGGTCGGGGGTTTCTTCGAATATGAATGCCGCTTCAAGGTCATCCTGCCAGGATGTATCCGTTCCGAACCCATGGCCGCTCGACACGGAACGGGAAGCATAAAGTTCTATCAAGTCGCTGGTAATATCCTTTAGAGCCTTCCGGGTGCGTGCTTTCAGCTTGCCCCAGGCTTTACCACCGAGTTTATCGAGCCTGACTGGATTCCCATCGTCTCCGCTTCTATATTTCTGGACAAGCTGAAGCTGGTCAACCGGAACAAACAGTTTCCCGTCCCCTTTGTAACGGAGCTCCAGACAATCGATTTGCCTGTTATCGATTAACAGGCGGCGAAGCCCGAAGAAAATCCCGACTCCATGGTCGATATGCACTACGTAATCACCGGGTTCCAAGGCGAAGGGATCTGAAAGATATTGCCCGCCTCTGAAGCGCCTTCCCTTTCTCCTGGGACTTCGCTTCCTGAAAATCTCCCTGTCCGAAAAAACTGCGATTCCGGTGTCTTTTGAAATGAAACCACGTCCCAGGTCGCCTTCACCGAGAAGAGCGGATAATGATGTTTCACCGAGACCGCTTCTGTATCTTCGAAGCTGACTTGCAGTCCCGCAAAAAATATGGACGGCGAGGCCCTGTTGGATCAGGGAGGAGACTGCTTTATCGACTTCGGCCATGAATCCGGGGACAGACGGAAGCGCACTGAAGCCTGCATTGAACAGCTTCGGAGGGCAGGATGCTTTTCCCCCGTCCCTGGTTCCTGAAGCTTCCTTCAGATCGTGCAGTATCGCCTCGCCGGTTTCTTCCGCTGTATACAAGACGACCGGGAACTGTTTTGTCGCCAGTTCCTCAAGATTCCCAAGGAAAGGAGTCTTCGGCTCTATATCCGGCAAATTCTCCGGATTTTCAAAGACGAGGAGAGAAGACGATGGATCGAAGTAATCCAGGATTGTCGCTCTTTCAGGATAATACTCATTAAAACGACGCTCCGCCCCTTCAAAATACCCTTCGCTGAAAAACCTTTCCCATCCCGAAAGTTCTCCTTCGTCCGAGACTATTGCAAGTCGCGAAGATTCAATAACCATTTCCCGTGCCGGGAGCAGCCTTACCCTCTCGATTTCACCCGTCGAGCGTTGTGTTTCCGGTTCGAAAAGACGGATTGATTCAATTTCATCACCGAAAAGCTCAAGCCTTACAGGGTTCGGGACACCCGGGGTAAAGAAATCCACGATACCGCCCCTTACCGAGAAATCACCGTATTCCTGCACAAGGTTGACCCGCGTAAACCCCAACGCCACAAGATGTTTAATAATAAAATCTCGTGCCAGACTGTTACCGCGTACGAGAAGGATGCAGCTTTCACGTAATTCCGCAGGCGGCATGGTGGTGCTCTCTAGTGATGACTTTGAACAGATCGTAATTGTCGGTTCAGGTATGGTTGAGCTGTCCCGAAACAGGATAGAGCCCAGGCGGGCAATCCTCGTTTCTGTCTCCTCGCGGGATGGGAGAAGCGAAACCTCACCAATATTGGATCCCAGGTCGGGAACGGTCCATCCGGGGAACAAAAAGACTTTTCTTTCAGGACAAACCGCTGCGAGGTCCGCAAGAATTTCGCTGGCACGGTTCTCGTCAGCGGCTACAAAGCATATATCCAGCCCGGTCAGAACTGTCATCATCTCTGTTATAAACGCACCACCCGAGCCATGTACTCCTTCGACCACGCATAATCGCGAATCTCCCTCAGGTTCGGATCCGGGGCCTTCGTCTATGAAAGCGGCTAATTCAGAAAGGTGCACATGCCCGGATAGAGCTTGAAAGATCGCCCCGGCTATTTTGCTTCGTCCTTGGGCCAACTCGACATTATTTTTCATCGGACCGTCTTTCTCTGGAATAGAGGAGCGGATTGCGAAGATCCGGGTGCAAATCCGGTGAGAGGAATAAAGAAGAAGTTCTAACTGTGCGGATTCATGAAAGCGTCTCTAAAACCTGTGAAAGTATCGGGACGGTTGATGCCGCGGTTCCCTTAAGGTGAAAGCCGTTCCCGGACTGTTCAGCAAGACTGCTGAAGGCGTTCGTTTCAGGATTGATATCCACAAGAATACCACCCTTTGAGGCAACCTTGTAACCGATCTGCACCGGCAGATTCGTTGATGCGGATGTTCCGATAACCAAGAGTAAATCAGTGGATCCCGCCGCCCGGATTGACGACTCGAATTTATACTTGGCTTCATCGTAATATTCATCGAACCAGAGGACATGGGGGCGCCCAATTCTGCCGCATTCAGGACACTTCAAAGATTCAAAGGTTTTTTCGTCCAGAATAGACTTTTTATCCGGCAGCACATAATGATCATCCAGTCGGTACAGTATATCCGTGCATTCGTTTGAACATCTAAAGTAATCTATGTTTCCATGTATCTGATAAGTGCGGTTTTCACTGCTCCCTGCTCTCAAGTGCAGGCCGTCCACATTCTGTGTTACAAGCAGAAACCGATCTCCGAAGTGCCGCTCCAGGCGCGCTAAGGCGATATGAGCAGCGTTAGGCTCAGCATTCCTGCATACTCCCCGACGGTAGAGATACCAGCACCAAACCTCAAAGGGATGCCGCGTGAACATCGCATAGGTCGCCATTTCCTGCGGATGATATTCCCGTGACCCCACCGTCCAGTAACCTTCTGGTCCTCTGAACGTGGGTATGCCGCTCTCTGCGGAAATGCCAGCACCTGTCAAAGCAGTGAGACGCCAATCAGGCATTTTTATTCCCGAAAGAAGCGGGACGAGCAGTTCATGAATTTTTTCACGTGACATCTTAATAGTGACTTTTTCGGTGCCAGGCAGAAACCTGACTGTTCAACAGGTTGCAGAGTTTGTTTAATAAGCAATTCAGTCGAAAAGCTCAAGGATCTCCGGTTTGGGAGAATCGCCGGTGTTAAGTTCTATCCTGTAAGGCCGTACAATCACAATTGTGTAATTCGGATCATCCGGACCTGTAAAATATGCCTTATAGCCGTCAGTCCAGAACGAGTGCCGCTCATCGGGATCCCTCGTTATCTCGGCGCGACCCTCGACCTGTATGTATTCGTTTGTCTGGTTTCCCTGCGTAACACCGCATGTAATGTGAACTTCTGGATTAGCTTTAATTTGTGCTACTTTCCTGGAGTTGACAAAGGTAGCAAATTTGATCAGCAGATCTTCTCCCGCTCGGATCGAAACATATCTTACCCAGGGTTTTCCGGTTTCAGTTACTGTTGCAAGACATGCTATGGGATCCCCGTTTATCACATCGAGAATTAGCTCTTTAAGCGATTTCACACCGCACACTCCCTTCTGACAATGATAAGCGGCTATTGTTTTACCAGCCCAAACAACCTTTGAAAAAAAGATGTATTCTTTTCCTCTTCCAGCTTTTTCCGGTAATAATCTCTTTCATTGGATATCTTCATCAGTTTCAGATCAAGATACTCCTTCGAGCGTTCAACTTCAGCCAGCTTCCGTCGTACCCCCCCCTGCTGACATCTGATTACTCCCAGGACATATGCAGCTTTCCTGAGTTCTTTTTCCAGAGTTTCGTTGCGTTGCATCAGGGTAAAGTTTTCTTTCCTCAGGAGTTCTGTAACAACACCTTCGCCCTCCGGTTCTCTCATCGCAGGAAGATTGGGGATGCCCGCAGCGGCGTCTTTTACATTCACCCCATCAGACATGGGAACTTTTTTGATAAAATTCAAGCCGGAATTGATTACCTCTTCGGCGCTCATAATATAAAATCGTCCGTAAGGTCCCCTTACTTTGGTCGCTGCCAGTTTGCCCGCCTTGATGTACCGGTAAACAGTTTTTTCACTCCTTCCGGTAAGTTCGGATACTTCCTTAACTGTCAATTCGTCCGGCTTCATAATTCCTGGTTCTCCGTGAGGTGGAATGTAATTCCCTCGAGTTCCATCGATATATAAGCGTTTCGAAGAAAAAAGCCGTCTGGTACGAACAGCTTTTTCGGTGCAAAATTCAGTATTCCCCTGACTCCGGCTTCAACTACCTGGTTTACGATATCCTGAGCGTTTTCGGCTGGTACGGCAATGATCGCTATTTCGATTGGACTTGACCTGACGATTTTCTCGAACTCGCTCATATCCAGGATTGAACAGTCTCCAATTTTTTTGCCTATTTTATTCGGATCATTATCGAAAATCGCCCTTATATGATATCCAAGGTCTCTGAATTCTTTGAATTTAAAGAGAGCCGTGCCGATGTTCCCGGCTCCGATGAGAACCATCGACCATTCCCTGTCCAGACCCAACAGGCTCTGTAGTTCGCCCAGCAGTCTGTTGACCGGATATCCCACGCCCCGCTTTCCGAATTTTCCGAAATATGAAAGATCCTTTCGAACTTGAGCGGGAGTGACTCCGCTTAAATCTGATATTGTACGTGAAGATACCGTCCTGAAGCCGGTTTCTTTCAGTATTTTCAAATCACGATAATATTTTGAGATTCTTTCGATGGTCGGTTGCGATATCTTTTTCAAAGGATTAAGCGATCCTGTTTTTCTACCGGAATTAGATCCTCATTCCTCACGAAATGTTTCACATTCCAGCTACGAATGGTAACAAACTGAATCAGGCGCCTTCAGATTTACAGAACAGCTCGAAAAGTCTTTCAAATTCCTCAGTCGAATAATAATTAATTTCGATTCTACCTTTCTGTTTTCCCCCTTTAGAAATGTTGTGAATTTTTACCCGTGTTCCAAGAAATGTCCTGAGCTGATCCTCGAGAGCGACAATATCCGGGTTGTTCCTCTTTACCCGGCTCCTGTTTTTCATTATCTCCACCTTTTTTCGACGTCGCTCAAGCTCCCTGACAGACCATCCCGAAGATGCGCACCTGGCTCCGTATTTCGCTCTCATCGATTCCGGAAACGCCAGCAAAACCTTGCCATGTCCAGCGGAAAGTCGTCCATCAGCAATCATATCCCTCACATTTTCAGGGAGATTCAACAACCTGACGATATTTGCCAGGCTGGCCCTTCTGACACCCAGCTTCGCCGCAATTTCTTCCTGGGTCGTATTAAACTGCTCCAGTAATTTCTTGTATGCGCCGGCTTCTTCGATCGGATTCAGGTTCCTTCTCTGTATGTTCTCGACTAATGCAATCTCAAGGAGCTCCGAGTCCTGGATATCCAGTCTTCTTGCCGGAATTTTCTGAAGATTAGCCTTTTTCGCAGCTTTAAGACGCCGCTCTCCCGCTATAAGCTGATACCCGTCACCGGAAGGCATTACTCTTACCAGGATCGGTTGAATGATACCTTTCGATCTGATTGACTGAGCAAGTTCTTCGAGTTTTTCTTCATCGAAATCAATGCGCGGCTGGTCGGGATTTACCTGTATCAAGTGAAGTGGAATATTGATCAGCTCGGATTCATCCCTCGGAAAATCTGTATCATCGATCGGTATCAGGGCTTCCAACCCTCTGCCTAGAACTTTCCTGCTCATTCTTCATCAGCTCCTCCGCGAGAGCAAGGTAGCTCTGCGCACCAGTAGACATCACATCGTATAGAAGTATCGGTTTACCGAAACTCGGCGCCTCTCCGAGTTTCACATTCCTGGGTATATAAGTATTATAGACCTTTTCACCAAAGTATGATCTTGTCTCATCTGCAACCTGCCTCGACAGATTAACCCGCCTGTCATACATTGTCAGGAGGACTCCCTCGATAGCGAGGTCAGGATTGAGATATTTCTGTATCATTCGAATGGTCCCCAGAAGCCTTCCAAGACCCTCTAATGCATAGTATTCGCACTGGATTGGAATGATTACCGTGTCTGCGGCCGTCAATGTATTAAGAGTAAGAACCCCTAGGGAAGGGGGTGAATCCAGGATGATATATTCATATTCATGTTTTACCTGGGTCAGAGCATTTTTCAGACGCAGTTCTTTCGAGACCATCTGGATAAGTTCTATTTCCGCTCCGGCAAGGTCCGGATGGGACGGAGCAATTTCCAGATATGGGATTTCCGTCGTCCGGACAATGTCCGGAAGCTCGCAATCACCGATCAAAACATGGTAGATACTCTTTTCATTTCGTTCCAATGAATAACCCAGACCACTGCTCGCATTACCCTGCGGATCCATGTCGATAATAAGTGTTTTCTTTTCAGCTGCAGCGAGACAGGCAGCAAGGTTTACGGCGGTTGTCGTCTTACCGACTCCGCCCTTCTGATTCGCTATCGCGATACATCGTCCCATACCAATTCCAAAATTACAATACTTCCATGTTTGAATGAAGTTTCCTAACTCGTTGTTATTATATCGTTTGTTCCTTTTTCCACAATTGTCCGGCAATCATGTCCACACCTGTCCACACCTGTCCATACCCCTTTTGCCCATTTTGCCATCGGAGAAGTTTTCCATCAAGCGTTTTTATCAACTTCCGGACAATTGTCCAGTAGTGTTACAATTGTGATATCTATTTTTTCACGCATCGCAGGATTAAGTATTTTTCTGATTCTGTAGTTAAAGGACGTATTTTGCTCCAGTGCTTCATGCAGGTTATCTCGGGCACTGCTGCGCTTATTCCTGAATATAATCAGCCTTCCATTAGCAACCATTTTCCTCAGAGAGTAGTCGAGAACAATGCCGTGACTTCCCATCGCTCGAGCGGTAATGATATCGGCGTGTGGCAGAATCGTATCGCTTCTCATAGAGAGTACTTCGACTCTGTCACCTAAAACAAAAACCTTATCAAGTGCCAGAATATCAATAACTTCTTTCTGGAAGCCTGCTTTTTTCTTCCTGGATTCTATTGAATAAAGAGAAATACCGGGGAAAACGATTTTTACAGGAATACAGGGAAATCCCGCCCCGCTACCCAGATCATGAACAATTTCCGAATCGAGCGGAGCGAGATAAGATGCGAGAGCCAGTGAATCAAAAATGTGCCTCTCCATAATTCTCGCACTGTCTCTACTGGAAACCAGGTTTGTATAAACGTTTCTCTCTCTGACTAGTTCCGCGTAATATCTGAGCTTTTCAAGTATTTCTTTATTCACCGGAAGATTTAATACTTCCAACATGGTACCGAGTTTTTCCTCGCCCATCAGTCTTGTAACCCTTTCAATTGTCAGGGGTTATGCATGTGTCGTATAATGCTTTGTATCGTTCGATTGCTGCCTCCCAAGAAAACTTGTCCAATATGTCAAATCCATTTATTATCATTCTGGAATAATCGCGTTCAGACATTCTGAACAGGTTAATCGCATCCTGCAATGCACGGGATGCTTCATCGACTATCTCCCTGAAAAGCTTCAGATTCGACCTCTGCCGTAGTGTACTGGAGTGCAGGAGGTTTCTCCATTCCATCCAGGCTTCACGAAAAGGTCGATCCCGCTCCCTGAACAGAAATCCGGTAGCATTCGTGTAGTTAACTTCCGGAACGCGACTTTTCACGGATTCTCCGCAGCTGCCACAAGGAAACGGCCTGACTTGTTCCAACAACCCCCCTGTCGCCCTTGCAACCACCGGTGTACCTGCCAGATATCCTTCGGTTGCTGCACCGAAAGGCTCATACAATGAAGGCATTACGATAAAGGAACATCCTTTCATAATTTCCCGGTATCCCTTTTCCATCCTGAACGGGTAAATTATTACATCTCCTTCCCTGTCCTCAGCGAGTCTCTTTAAAAAATCTACGTCCTCACCCCCCATTGGGCAAAGGATGAATTTTGAGATACCTTTTTCGAGGGACAGGATTGCCTGTGACAGTATGTCGAAACCTTTCTGACTCATATCGAACCTTCCGAAGGCCATGAAGACAGGGATAGAGTCGTCCAAAAGAGCTAGAGGTTCAGGGGTTAACTTCCCGATGGCGCCTTTGGGTTCATATTTATCAAGGAATTCCAACATGATACGCCGCGATAATTTTTTCCGCTTCATCAACTGAGAAAAGTCATTGTCCCGACCAGCTTTAATTTCTGTATCTTTTACATCGTGAAAGGGATCACCAAATATCCCGTTGTGAATCCCGATCATCCCGTTTTCAAGGTAATCCTGGAGATGCGGCGCCAGGTATGTTGAAACCATGGGATCTGATGTCGCTTCTTCTGCAAAAACATCCGATACGGTGGAGATTTTCCCAGCCATGAAGGGAATAGTACATTGCAAAATAGTATCACCAGCCACCGGTACATTACCTAATGTCATTATTTCGTCGGGTGTCACCTCAGAATCGAATAAGTTGTGCAACGTAAGCACCGTTCCGGCTGAATCCAGTATCCCGTTTAATACTGCATTACCGACTGAAAGCACTAGTGGTGCCGTGTGCCAATCCTGAGCATGAACAACTATATTCTTTGTAATCCCGATTTCTTTAAGGAGTTCTGGTACTGCTGCAGAAAAAAACAAAGAATCTTTAACGATCTTTCTTGGATTGTCGTAATCATATGGATTTAAGAACCCTTTGAAATATTCGTCATTGGCGATCAAGTAACACTTGACTCTTCGTTCCTTTGGAGTATCTACATCCTTTTCTTCGTATTCAAAAATTGTAAGGGGTATTTGATTTCCTTTGTAATTTACTGAAACCTCATTTCCCCATACCTTCAAGCCCCCTTCCACCAGCGCATTTCTGCATGCTTTTATCTCGCTATGGTAAGGGCTTACGAATATAACATTTTCACCAGAACGAGCCAAAGCCCTGGGTGCCAGAACTGACACTTGCCCTAATCCCCCACCCATCGCAAACCTGTTCTCAAAGGAGCAGTACACAATGGTTCTTCTCATAGATTGCTTTTTTACAGCTCGTTTTTGAGCCATTCTCAGCTCCTGTCTAAATATCAACCGATTATGTTGATGGTAAAACCGTTAACGACTGCAAAAATTGATTGTTCCACGTGGAACATCCTCCGAGTTGTTATCTGTTCTATGTGGAACATTTTCTTTTCTTTTCGATTTCAAACAATAAAAGCATTAGATCGCTTGAACGCACTCCGGGAATCCTTGATGCCTGCCCGATTGTCAAGGGGCGTATTTCGTTTAATTTTTCCTTTCCCTCGTTCGAGAAACCGGCAATGTCTGAATAATCAAAATTACCCGGTATCTTCAATCCTTCCCTTTTTTTGAATTTATCGATAACACGTTGCTGCCTTTTAATATATCCCTCATATTTAATATCGCCCTGGGCCGCCATCATGTCTGCTTCCGAAAATTCATCGTGGTTTAAAACATTTCCAGCCATTAGGGTGCTGATATTAATTTGTGGTCTCTTCAATATTTCTGCAACAGATTTTACTGCTCCAGCCCGCAATTCTAATCCAAGGTCGGAGATTTCTTTTTCTTTCAATATTTTTTTTGCGAAAACACTCTTTACACTACTGATTCGTTTATATTTTTCTTCAACCTTCTCAATTTCAGAATCATTGACCAGGCCAATTTCATGGCCATAAGCGGCCAGCCGTGCATCCGCATTATCCTGTCTCAATAAAAGCCTGTATTCTGCCCTTGAGGTAAACATTCTGTAAGGTTCGGTCACTCCCAGCGTAACCAGGTCGTCGATTAAAACTCCGATATACGCTTCAGAACGATCAGGATAGAATCCTTGTTTCTGCCGTAAAGATAACGAACTGTTTATTCCAGCGATTAACCCTTGAGCCGCAGCTTCTTCATATCCGGAAGTCCCGTTAATCTGTCCGGCCAGATAGAGCCCCTTTATTTTTTTCGTTTCCATTGTCAAGTATATTTGGGTAGGGAAAACATAGTC
This sequence comes from uncultured Gemmatimonadota bacterium, assembly GCA_964394085.1. GTDB lineage: Bacteria > CAYMWF01 > CAYMWF01 > CAYMWF01. Next base: position 83,653 of record CAYMWF010000007.1, read on the forward strand.
ATATTCAACCGCGTAGCCATATTGAGTAATTTCTGCATCTTCCAGTCCCGGGATTCTCTTCAACATACTATTTTGAATGTCTTCCGGAAGGCTTGTCGACAGCCCGTTCAAGTAAATTCTATGGTTCTCTAATCCCTCAGGTTCCAGAAAAAGCACATGTCTGTCTCTCCCCCTGAAACGAACAACCTTGTCTTCTATCGAAGGACAATACCTCGGTCCAATTCCGGTGATTTTTCCCGAATATAGCGGAGAGTGTTCAAGGTTCTTCAATATCAATTCATGCAGGATATTATTCGTATATGCAATATGGCATTCGATTTCGTCCCGCCGGTCGCAATCCTGATAGAAAGAAAATCTGAATTCATCATCATTGCTTCCCTGTGCATCCATTTTACTGAAATCTATCGTATCCTTGAGCAGGCGAGGTGGTGTCCCCGTTTTCAATCTTCCCAGAGAGAAACCTGAAGCCTTAAGAAGGTTTGAAAGCCCACTGGTGCTTCTTTCACCGTATCTTCCTCCCTCTGTCGAGTTATTTCCCGTGTGCATAAGGCCATTCAGGAAGGTTCCGGTAGTGAGAATTAAAGATTCACACTTGATTGAATCACCTGATTCCAGAGAAACCCCGGCGATCCTATCTCCGGAGGTAACAAATGAAATCACGCAGCTTTCTATTATCTCGAGTAAAGGAAGAGCCTCCAGTTCTTCCATCATGAGTTTTGAATAGTAGTCCAGATCAATCTGAGCCCGTGGGGACCAAACCGCCGGTCCCTTGCTTTTATTCAACATTCTGAATTGAATCGTAGCTCTGTCGGCAATTCTTCCCATGACACCGCCGAGAGCGTCTATCTCTCTGACCAAGTGCCCTTTCGCCAGGCCACCAATGGCGGGATTACACGACATCCTTGCGATATCGGCCCGACTCAGGGTGATTAGGCAAGTCTCAAACCCAAGTAATGCGCAAGCCCGTGCTGCCTCGCAACCTGCATGCCCTCCACCAACTATTATGACTCTATAACTTGATGAAAACACCCTGATTTACTTTCCTATACAGAATCTTGAAAAAATACTTTCGAGTACTTCTTCATCGACTGCCCGACCGGTCAATTTCCCCAATGATTCAAGAGCATCTCTTATTTCCTGGGCGATGATTTCTTCAGTGTATCCTCCCTGAATCGCCTCTTTTGCGCGAAGGAGTGAATTTTCGGCGTCTTTTACATGTGTAGATTGTCTATATGTTAATAGCAAGATCTCTTCATCGGGGTCAAAATTACTTTTACGCAACCTTGTATCTATTTCCGTTACCAATTCCGCGATTTTTTCACCAGTCAAGGCTGAAATAGAGAGATCGTCCTCCTCGAGCGGTATTTTTTCTTCGGAAATCAGGTCGATTTTGTTCCAAACCCTGATAATATTCTTTTTGCCTGCCAGACGCTCGATTTTTGCATCATCTCCACAGAACCCCTTATTCGCGTCAACAAGATGAATTACGATATCTGCATCCTCAACGGATTTTTCCGCCAGCTTTCTCGTCTGCTTCCATAATGGATCTTCCGTATACCCGAATCCAGCGGTATCAATCAGAACAAAATCACCTCCAGACAGATTTAAATAAACTTCAACGCTGTCCCGCGTGGTTCCGGGCATTTCATCCGCCAATGCCACGTTTCTCCCGGCGATCTTGTTTACCAGAGTAGTCTTGCCGCTATTTGAGCACCCCGCAACAACCACCTTAGGTCCATCCGTAATCAATCTGCCCGCAGAAACTCCTCCGGTAAAGCCTGACATTTCCATCATTATTTTTTCAATCGAATCATTCTGAACCTTAACGAATCCGTCTCCGTTATGATCATCTCCAAAATCTATCCCAAACTCCAAATCCGCCAGTATCCTTGTAAGTTCTTCATACCATGCGATTATCCGCTTCGATACTTTGCCTGTCACAATTGATGTTGCAGCTTTGATTGAAGTCGATGACCTCGCCTCCGCGAGTATCCCGATCCCTTCTGCCTGGACGAGATCGATCCTACCGTTCCTGAAAGCCCGATAAGTGAATTCGCCAGGTTCGGCAAGCCGTGCACCACCATTAAGCAAAGATCGCAAAATGCCGTGAGCGACCCCCATTCCTCCGTGGGAAAATATTTCGACCATGTCTTCGCAAGTATAGCTTTTACCTTCTGGCATTAAGGCAATCATCAAATCGTCAAGAGGATTCCCCCCGACTCTGTCAAAAAACATCGCACGGTATAAATGAAAATAGCGCATACGGGAAACCGGGATCTTTGAAACGATATGCGATGAGATTATTTCGAATGCGCCCTTTCCGCTCATCCTGATTACAGCTATGGCTCCCTTTCCAGGAGGAGTCGCACGGCCGGCAATAATATCTGCACATTCGACATCTAACATTGTATTTACCTTCTAACTAACTATGATGTAATAGATTAGGGTTTCTTAGCCTGGGCCTGCCCCCTCCATGGTCCTGCTGAAGAACAAGTCTCGAGGAAAGGAGAAGCTACCTCTCAAATGGTGTATTTGAAGAAGCGAAACTCATTATGTGAGGGATTTGAAGAGAATATTATTTGAACCACTTATTAGAATCGTCAAACACGCGTTTCCTGATTGTAATCTGCCAAGTCTAAATTTCATATTTCCTTACACTACTGAAAGACAGGTCGCCTGCCAACACGGTTCCAAAGCCGTATTCTCAGCCCTTATATCTTCGAATGTGTCCGTCATCCAGTGGAGCAATGACAATCCGCTTCAAGAAACCATTTCCGACAGCGAAACTGCTTACCCCTTCAATTTCGTTGATTTTTTGATGAACGATTTTTCGTTCCGATGCACTCATTGGGATGGAAATCGCCTCATTTCCTGTTTTCAACACCTGCTTTGATACGGTCAAGGCTTTGAATTTCAGGCGTTCTTCCCGTCGTTTTCTGTAGCCGCTTACATCAACAACTATACGGGTTTCGTTGCTGTTCTTCCCGCTATGGATTCGAGCTACGATATGTTGTATCGCATCGAGGGTGCGCCCCTTTTTCCCAATCAGTAGAGCGTCGTATTTCCCTGCGTCAATAACAAGAAGCTCTTCATTTTCCAGTTTCTCGATACGCATCCCCGCTTCAATCCCCATAAAGGACAAAATATCTTTCAATATCTCTGCAGGGGTTTTTCTATCTCCATCCCCTGTTTTTTCTTTTCGAAGAAAGAACCGGTATCTCCTCTTGTTCGATAATAACTTCATCATACTGCCTGACTCAAGTTCTTCGAAATCCAGCGTGTTTTCATCGACTCCCATTCTGTACGAAGCTTCTTTTTTTCCCTCCTCAAGGGATCTCGCCGACACAATGATTTCTTTATTTGGCATTTCGATTCCTCACGTTGTCCTTTAAAGCGTCATGATTCAATTAATTAGCAAGCCCTGGTTAAGCTTACACTTCCTCAATGATACACTTTTTCTGCATATAAGTTATTATTACCCTGTTATTCCAAGAAAATCGGTTAAACACAGCATCACACACTTTTACCCGACCTCCGCTGCTTTTTTCTTATTTACAAGCATCTGTTGGAATATGGACAGTATGTTTACTGTCGTCCAATACAACACCAGGCCCGAAGGGAAACTGAGGAATAGGAATGTAAGCATAACCGGCATTACATAAACCATCGCCATCTGCTTCGGGTCCTGTATAGTCATTTTCTGCTGAATAAACATGGTCGCCCCCATAACGACCGGAAGGATATAGTATGGGTCTTTCGAAGCCAGATCCGTAAGATAAAAAATAAAACCTTCCCCTCTCAGTTCTATTGTTCCCCTGAAAACCTGGTAGAGGGCTATCATAACGGGGAATTGAATAAGGAGCGGTAAACATCCCCCGAGAGGGCTGACTTTGTGCTTTTTGAAAAGTTCCATCTGTTCTTTTTGCATGCGCTGCGGGTCATTTTTGTACTTCTTCTTCAGTTCTTCTATATGAGGTTGTATCTTTTTCATCGCAGCCATTGATTCATATTGTTTTCTCATCAAAGGCCAGAAGAGAGCTTTCACGAGAATCGAAAGGACTATTATGACGAATCCGTAATTTGGTATAAATTTATGAAGGAATTTCATTACAACAAGGAGGATATTACTTATCGGCTCCAACCAGTTCCAACCAAGCTGACGAGCTTTCGATAGATGTGCTGAAACAGAGACAAGATCCTGTTCTGAAATCGGTCCGAAGTACAGTTGATACTCAAAATTCCCATTAAACGAATACCCGGATTCGAATGTAAGTCCCGTTGCGTCTTTACTCGTATCCGGTTTTCGGAAAACAACTGTTCTCTCAATGTCTCTTTGAACATCAGAGGGTAATAACGCAACAAGAAAATACTTTGTACTCAATCCGGCCCAGTAAACCTTGGAATCAATTACCCATTCCGGTTCACGCTTGAACTTGCGAAGAGGTTTTTTGTGGACCATATAATCATTACACACCATGGCCGAAAAATAATACGTTTCATCTTTCAGGCTTTGCTCGGTTGGAAGAACGGGGGCATTCCATCCTATATATATTCGATCATCCGGCCTCTCTCCGGTTTCGTTTCTCAATCTGACACTGCAATCTATTACACGGTGACCATTTCTGAATCGGTATGATCGTTCAATCCGAGATCCGTCTTCCAGTTCTAAAATAAAAACGAGTGAATCCGCTGCTGCACCCTGACCCTTCAGATTGATTTCCCCTCGGTCGGTAGAGAAATCAGCTTCTGTGACATCCAGTATGCTGTCACCAATATCCAACCGCAGGGCTCCACCGTCGCCGCCATTCAGGAGAACAACAGGTCCTGTTTTTTTCCAGTTCATGTAATCGTTTATTTCACAACCAGTTATACATCCCCCTCTTGAGCTGAGGTATATTGTATATAAATCGGATGATACTCGTATCGATTTTTCTTCAGCCTCCCTGTTTTTAATCGTTTTGACTTCAACACGGGATAAATCGTTTCGTGTTGTTCTCTCCGGTTGAATACCTCTACTCTCAAATGCTCTGGTATCATCATGTATGATATTCGAATCGGGGTATGTAGATATCGATTCCGTATCTGTGACATTTAGTGGTTCGTGCTCTTTTCGCGCTTTTTGTTGCGGCCCTAAGATAAAAATTTGCATGACCAGCAAAATTAAAATTACCGCGATTAAAGTATTTTTATCGAACATACTGAAGACCTTCCGTGTAACTCATTTTCATCCCGGCAATTATCAAGAACTTGATCGAATTATTTCCTGATTGATTCTTATTCTCAATCAGGAACCGGGTCAAACCCGCCACCATGAAATGGGTGACAGCGTGATATTCGTGAAATCGTGAACCAGCATCCCTTGATACCATGTCTTGCCAAAGCCTCTGCAGCATAATCAGAACAGGATGGGTAGAATCTGCATCTGTTCCCAAGCACGGGTGAGATAAAAAATTGGTATATCCTTATTAATATTACGATTAATCTGATCATTTTTTTTCAATCGATCGAAACAGTTTTAACAGCTCATCCCTTAATAGGCCCGAATCTATATCTCCTGTATCCGCCCTCACCACTACAACCGTATCTAAATCATTCGGTATCGACACTTTATTCAGCCTGAATGTTTCACGGATCAATCGTTTCATCCTGTTCCTTCGAACAGCATTTCCAACCTTTTTAGAAACGACCATCCCAAGTCTTGCGCAAGGTTCTGATTTTGAAGGAATTATAGTTCTACTACGCCAGTAAATACCAAAGTATTTGCCGAAGCGTTTTTTCCTTCCCTGAAATACAAAATCATATTCCTTTGGTGCTGTTATCCTGCAGACTCTATCGAATTTGTGTCTGACCGTAGGTACAGTTCTCCTGTTAAAACTTAACTTGAAGCATTATTTTTATGACCCTTGGAGTCATTTCCCGGCGAGAAACAAGCCATGAGTAAAGCCTTCGATTACTGAACGGTCAGGCATTTACTCAACGACCAGCAAAGATAGCACGGGAAAAGAGAAAATATCTGAAGAATGCTTCTAAGGAGTGAGTTTCGCCCGCCCTTTTCTTCGCCGGGCTTTTAAAATACGTCTTCCCCCAACGGTACTCGAGCGTTTACGAAATCCGTGGGTTCTTTTTCTCTTGATATTGCTTGGTTGATATGTAGGTTTCATCGCTGTACTCCATATAGTTTTAGAAAGCCATGACCTTATTAATTAAACAAAGCGGCCGGCTCTTCATACTGATCCTTTCTTTTTATTTTCGATAGCCTCTCCAGTCAAGTAATTTTTTTACTCAACGTATGCCGGTTTCTTATTGACCATAACCATAGCCCACTGCTAGAATGTCGTTTCAATTGTCACATTTTTCTTTGTTGTGCGGCGTGTGGATAAGTTGTGGACAATTGTCCATTTGTGCAATGATGGAACCAATCAACTGTCTTAAGGGCTTTGAGAATTCGGTATAACTTCATTTCAAGCTCATTTTCTTAACCGTCAACCCGATGTTGTTTTGTTACTATCAGTGTACATCCGGTTATATACCGGAACCTGAATTCGACAGTATTTTCATTTCCCTCTGAAACCTGTTGACAAATTTTCAGAAGATTCGATAGAGACATGATTATTGAAGGAGAAAGATGTGGATAGGAGCCCTGATTCCATCTGGACGGAAACACTGAATTTCATCAGGGATGAAATAACGACACAAAGCTTCGAAACATGGCTGGAACCGACAAAAGGTGCGGAGATCAAGGATAACCAACTCATTGTAGATGTTCCCAGTGAGTTTTTCGCAAGTTGGCTTGAAGAACATTATTCGGACCTGGTAATTGACATTCTTAGAAAAGTTACGAAGAACAGTATCACCTCTATCGTCTTCAAACCCGCAACTGGATCTTCAAATGTAAGCTCTAGACGCATCCCCCTTAGCGCTTCGACCGTCAAACACCCCCTTTTAGCAAATAAATCACGGAATAAGGTCGCTTCACCACCTGTTTTGAATCAAAGATATATTTTTGAGGAATTCGTTGTCGGAGCGAGTAACCAGTTTGCCCATGCTGCGGCGAGGGCGGTAGCAGAAAAACCCGCGGAAGTGTATAATCCATTGTTTATTTTCGGTGGTACCGGTTTAGGAAAAACACACTTGATGCAGGCTATCGGGCACACATGCATAACCAGACATCCTGAAATGGAAATAATTTTCGTTTCAACCGAACAATTCATGAACGAGATGATTTTTGCAATCTCCCATGGTTCCACACTGAATTTCAAGTCAAAATACCGGAATAAAGATTTGCTTCTTATCGATGATATACATTTTCTGGCCGGAAAAGAAAGCACTCAGGAGGAGTTTTTCCATACTTTCAATGCTTTATACGAAGCCAAGAAACAGATTGTCGTAACCAGTGATAGAGCCCCAAAAGAAATTGCAGGCCTCGAAGAACGATTGATTTCCCGATTCGAATGGGGCCTCATCACGGACATTCAACAACCTGATCTTGAAACCAGAGTTGCGATCCTCCAGAAAAAAGCCGAAAGAGATAATCTGGATCTGCCACAACAGATTACATACTTTATCGCTAATCGGATTACATCAAACATCAGAGAGCTCGAAGGAGCCCTTCTCAGGATACTGGCCCGTTCATCGCTTATGGGGCAGGAAATCACACTGGCAATGGCAGAGGATGTTCTTGGCGACGCTTCCGGAAAGGATGTAGCTTTCAAAATAAACAGCAATGAGATCATGGAATCCGTAGCTACTTTTTTCAGGGTCACCGGTTCCGAATTGAGAGGAAAGAAAAGGACGCGCCAGATATCATATCCCAGACAAGTAGCAATGTACCTGTGCAGAAAGATTACAAATGACTCCCTTTCCGATATAGGTTCACGTTTCGGGGGGCGCGATCACAGCACGGTTCTTCACGCCTGCGAGAAAATCGAGAAACAGCTCGAACATGATCACGAACTCCGCAATCAGATCTCGATAATCAACGGGATGCTTTCCGTGGAAAGTTCTCCTGATTGATTGTTAACAACCTGGGGAACATTTTCCGACCCCCGTCCTGATGTGGAAAGTCGCTGAAAATGTCCACACTTGTCCAAAGGTTATTCACATCAAGCTCTCATGTTAATCTCTGTGTAATCTATTTATTGAAAACAGGTTACTGGAGTTTTTTAAAAGTTATCAAGATCTCAACAAGACATTCTTCTACTTCAAAATAATAATTATTCTTAGAAAAAGAAATAAACCAATTGTATATTTGTTAGCCTTTCTTTTCGTAAAAATATTTTTTGCCGGCATATTGATTGCATAACAATGCATCGGATTGCTCTGGTGGGAACACACCTGGTGAGGTGGTTCACAGGCATCCTCGGGGGGGTTACTCTCTTTTATTTCGTTACAAACCTTGCCTGACTCAAGATTACCTCGACAGAGGTTAAATCTGTGTTCGATTTTCAGTAATATCGAATATGTCGAAATTTAATTTACGAAAGTTTGATGTAATAAACAGCCTTAAGCACTATTCGTTTTTAAGTGATTCAGGAGTATTATCTTCTTGCATTTTTCGTTGTTTCTGATAAGCTAATGCGCTTATTCAACTTGCTTGTTTAATCTTTCGAACAGGGAGGCGAGAAGTGAAATTTACTGTGTCCAGGGAATCCTTAAGGGAACGTCTCAGCAGCCTTGTCAATGTCGTCTCTCCTCAGACAACACTGCCTATCCTTCAGCATTTTCTCGTGAGGATGGAGGGAGGAAAACTAGAGTTTACAGCAACCGATTTGGATCTCTCGCTCGTGACTGTTCTCGATGTGGATATGGAGACTCCTGGAATGGCGGCCATACCCGGGAAGAAACTGTTCGAGCTTGTGAGGGAATTTGATGACGACATGGTAACATTCGAGGTTGAAAACGGAAGAACACGCATATTATGCGGTGGCAGCGACAATACGCTTCTTTGCGGAAACGTCGATGATTTTCCGATTCTTCCGGATGTGGCGGCCCAAAGCGATGTAACCCTCGACGCAAACGATCTTACAAGGAAAGTATCAAAAACCCTTTTCGCTGTTTCGAGAGATGATACAAGACCAAATTTACAGGGAGCTTTACTTGAAGTATCAGATGGTTTGGTCACCATGGTATCTTCGGACAGTCACAGACTGGTCAAAATTTCATCTGAAACTCAAAATTCCGTTGAACAGATGCAGGTGATAATTCCATCGAAAACATTGGCTCTGTTAACAAGGTTATTTCCAATGACCACCGATCCCGTTGAAGTGAAGCTGGGTGAAAGTTATATCGGGGTTAAAGTAGGTGAATATCATGTTCACTCTAAAATCATCGACGCTAAATTCCCAAACTACCGACGCGTCATTCCGTCTCAGGCTGATAAGGTGATAATGGTCAACCGTAATCAATTCATGGCGGTTGTCAGAAGAGCCATCGTGCTGTCCTCGAGTCGAACCCACCAGATAAAACTGGAAATCGGCGATGGAGTGGTAAAATTCAATGTACAGAGCCCTGAATTCGGAATGTCCAGGGAAGATTTCAAGATCGATTATTCAGGTGAAACACTGAGCGCCAGTTACAATGGAAACTATCTGCTCGAAATACTGAAAAACATAGAAGCCGAAAATGTAACCCTGTCCTTTACTGAATCCGGAGTGGCAGTAATAATCAGACCGGAAATACAGCGAACGAATGAAGATCTGCTCTTTCTGCTCATGCCTCTCATGGAAAAGAAAACATCAAAAAAAGCGTAGCTGCATTGTTTCTGAAGAATATTACTCTCGAAAATTTCAGACATACATCACAAATCAAGATGGTTTTCAACCGCAGGGGAAACATTTTTGTCGGCGGAAACGGTCAGGGAAAGACAACTTTACTCGAGGCAATTCGCTATCTGTCGACTGCAAGGTCTTTCAGAGAACATTACGATAGAAATCTCGTGTCGTTCGGTGCTGACGGATTTGTAATTGAAGGTGAATATGAAAGCGCCCGGATGCCCTCTGAAAGGATCCGGATCGAATGTCGGAGTGATGGTGGGAAACGGGTTTTTCTGAACGGACGCGAGCTGCGTAGGATTTCAGAGCTTGTCGGTCGTTTGAAGAGTGTTGTATATCATAACGGGAGCAGGGAGATAATCAAGGGTGGTCCCGGTGAACGCAGACGTTTCTGTGATTCACTTTTAGTTCAGACCGATCGGATTTATCTTGCTCACCTGATCAAATACAAAGAACTCCTCAAACGAAGAAACCTCCTGCTTCAAGAGAAACATCTGGAAGAAGATACAGGATTCTCAATTGATGCCATCGATGAGCAGATGACCGAGCCGGCTTTTTATATAATGAGCAGACGGAAACATGTTCTTTCGGAACTTTCGGGGATGGTTTCAGGGGTTCTTCTTCCGGTATCGTCGCCTGAACTAACCTTCGATTACTGCCCCTCGGGAAGGTTTGATGATTTAGAACTTACTCCAACCGGGATCCGCGCAATGCTCAGAAAATATCGAACCCGTGATATCGAAGTCGGTTTCACGAATTTTGGCCCGCATAGAGATAATTTTATTTCAAAATCAGGTGGTATCGATCTTCGAATCTACGGTTCGGAAGGAGAAATAAAGACAACGGTTCTGGCAATGAAGTCTGCTGAATACAGATATATGGAAAAAAACACTGGTGAAACACCGGTCCTCATTTTAGACGACCGGGAAGCTGATTTTGAATCGAGCAGATTGGAACAACTCGATTTATGGGTGAATACATCGGGAGGGCAGTATTTTACTGTTTCCTATTCTAATAGTATGAATACCGACACAACTACAATCTTCATATTAAACGATGGTTCTACAGTTGAATAATGATGGGTAAGGAAATTGAACAAAGAGCGGAGAGGGTGCAAACAGTAAGCGCCGCCCTGGAACAGGTCATCAAGCTGCTCGACAAAGAAGATAACCTGCTCCAGATTCGGGTGACAAACATGTGGGGTGAGATATCTGGAAGAATCCTTTCCAAACATTCATCCGCGGTCAAACTGAAGGAGGGCGTTTTATCCGTGGATGTCGAAAACGCCGCCTGGCTACAGGAGATATCGATGTTGAAGAAAGACATCCTCGAAAAATACAGAAAAATTCTGGGTAAACCGGTTGTTGTCGATCTGTCCCTGAGAAATTTAGGAAACTAAGGTTTTTGGCAGGACAAGTCGACGGAAAGACAACGTTTTATATAGAACCGGTCCAGGATAATAAAAGAGAACATTCAATACTATAATCAGGTATACGATCCGCGAATTGTAGCTTTGAATCGGGATGAAGGAGCCGATCCATGTCAGCGGAACAATATGACGCAAAAGAAATAACTGTCCTAAAAGGGTTAGAGGCCGTGAGAAAGCGGCCAGCAATGTATATCGGAAGCACCGGCCCTTCAGGATTGCACCACCTTGTCTATGAAGTTGTGGATAATGCTATAGACGAGGCGCTTGCCGGGTTTTGTTCAGAAGTTGATATTACTCTGATGGAAGACGGCTCGGCGGAGATTGTGGATAACGGTCGAGGGATCCCGGTGGATATGCATCCTACCCAGAAAAAACCGGCGGTAGAGGTTGTAATGACGACACTGCATGCCGGTGGAAAGTTCGAAGGACAGGTTTACAAGGTGTCGGGAGGATTACATGGTGTCGGTGTTTCTGTTGTCAACGCGCTTTCCGAATGGCTGGAGGTAACCGTATACCGCGGCGGGAAGAGCTATTACCAGAAATATAACAGGGGGAATATAAAAGCCCCACTCAAGGTGAGCGGAAAAAAAGGCAGGCGCACAGGAACGACCATACGCTTTAAACCAGACCCGGAGGTCTTCGAAGAAACCGAATTCAACTTCGATATTCTATCCCGTCGTCTGAGGGAGCTTGCATTTCTCAACAAGGGTCTTCGTATTAAACTCGCAACTGAATCAGGCGAGCAGGAGCAGATAGTTAAATACGAGGGAGGAATCGTTTCTTTTGTCGAGTATCTCAACCAGAGAAAAAATGCACTCCACAGAAAACCTGTCTACCTCGAGAAAGTGAAAGATCAAATCGGTATGGAAGTGGCGTTCCAGTATACCGACTCTTATAGGGAGACGGTTTATTCCTTCGTAAACAGTATCAATACCCGGGAAGGCGGCACCCACCTGAGCGGTTTAAAAACCGCTCTGACAAGATCTCTCAATGACTATGCGAAAAAGAACAAGCTGCTTAAGAATGAAAAGATCACTTTGAGCGGAGAAGATTGTCGAGAAGGTATCACCTGCGTAATAAGCGTTAAGATTCCCGATCCTCAATTCGAGGGACAAACAAAAACAAAGCTTGGAAACAGTGAAGTCAGGGGTATCGTCGAATCACTCTGTAATGAAGCCTTTTCAGTTTATTTCGAAGAGAATCCCAGGGTAGCGAAAAAAATTGTCGAAAAATCGATCATGTCTGCGAGAGCGAGAGATGCGGCAAGAAAAGCCCGAGAACTCACTCGTAGAAAAACAGTTTTAGACAGTGGAAATCTTCCAGGAAAACTCGCCGATTGCGCTATAAGCGACCCCGAGCACAGTGAACTGTTTATTGTTGAGGGAGATTCTGCGGGTGGTTCGGCCAAGATGGGACGAGATAGAAAATTCCAGGCGATTCTTCCGCTGCGCGGTAAAATAATCAACGTCGAGAAAGCCAGGCTCGATAAAGTTTTCGCGAATGAGCAGATAGGAATAATAATCAGTGCTCTGGGTACAGGTATAGGAGACGAGGAATACGAACCCGACAAACTGAGATACAATAAAATTATCATCATGACTGATGCCGATGTCGATGGTGCGCACATAAGAACACTTCTGTTGACATTCTTTTTCCGCTATATGAAAGCGCTCATTTCACTGGGTAGAATCTACATAGCTCAGCCGCCTTTATACAAAGTTTCGAAGGGCAAGCTTAATAAGTATGCTTATAACGAAGAAGAGATGACGGCTGTTTTGAAGGAGTTGGGAAACCAGAAGGTTTCCATCCAGAGATATAAAGGCCTGGGTGAAATGAATCCGGAGCAGCTCTGGAATACTACAATGGACCCGGAACGCAGGACTTTACTCCAAGTGTCGATGGAAGATGCTGTTGAAGCTGAAAATGTATTTGTAACATTGATGGGTGATCTTGTAGAACCGAGGAAAAAATTCATCGAAGAGCATGCAAAATACGTTCGGAACCTCGACATTTAACAACATGACCGGAAGGTTGAAACAATGAAACCCATGAGGGAAAAGGTAATTCCCATTTATATCGAAGATGAAATGCGGGATTCCTATATCGATTATTCCATGAGCGTTATCGTGGGTCGGGCTCTTCCCGATGTCAGAGATGGGCTCAAGCATGTGCACCGCCGAATCCTGTTCAGCATGCACGAGATGGGCCTGGAGCATACCAAGGCTTATAAAAAAAGCGCCAGGGTGGTCGGTGATGTTCTCGGGAAATACCATCCCCACGGAGATCAAGCTGTTTACGATACTCTTGTCAGGATGGTGCAGGATTTTTCTCTTAGGTATCCCCTGATAGACGGACAGGGAAATTTCGGTTCTATCGATGGCGATTCGGCTGCTGCCATGCGTTACACCGAAGCCCGAATGGCTAAAGTGACCAAAGAGCTATTGAAGGATATTGAAAAAGAAACCGTTAGTTTCACGCCGAATTTCGATGAATCGTTGAAAGAACCCACGGTTCTACCAGCGAAGTTCCCAACACTTCTAGCCAATGGAGCGAGCGGAATAGCGGTCGGCATGGCAACGAATATTCCGCCACACAATTTAACTGAGCTTGTGAACGGTATTGTCGCATTCATCGATGATCAGGATATCGAAGATGAGAAGCTGCTCGAATATATTTCCGGCCCTGACTTTCCTACGGGAGCGATCATTTACGGAACATCCGGAATCAGGGATGCATACCTGACGGGACGCGGCAAGATTGTAGTTCGTGGGAAAGTAAATATAGAGAGCAAGAAGAACGGCAAATCCAGCATCGTGATTACTGAAATTCCATTCCAGGTTAATAAATCGAATTTGATCGAAAAAATCGTCAGCCTGGTAAAGACCAAGAAAATTCTGGGTATTACAGACCTGCGGGATGAGTCGGACAGGGACGGAATGAGACTCGTCATAGAATTGAAAAGGGATGCGTATCCGAGCGTGATCATCAATCAGCTGTATAAGATGTCTCAGCTTCAGAGCAATTTCAACGTGATTATGCTGGCAATTGTCGATGGGGAACCCAAGGTGCTCAAATTGAAGGAGATGATATCTCTTTTTACCGAGCATCGACGGGATATTGTTGAAAAAAGAACCCGTTTCGAACTCGAAAAAGCAGAAGCCCGCGCGCATATACTGGAAGGGTTGAAGATCGCTCTGGACAATATTGATGAGATCATTGCGCTGATAAAAAAGAGCAAATCACCCGCAGTAGCCAAAGAACAATTGATCAAGCGTTTCGAGCTTTCGGAGATTCAGGCGCAGGCGATACTCGATATGAGGCTCCAGCGTCTTACAGGGCTCGAGAGAGAGAAAATCGAAGAAGAGTATCTCCAGCTCATACAGAAAATAGAAGAATACAGGTCAATCCTCGCGAGTATCGAGAGGCAGATGATGATTGTCAAGAATGAGCTCGTCGAGTTGAAAGAGAGTTATGGAGACGAACGGCGCACCCTTATCGTGCAGGATCTCGATGAGTTCTCGATTGAGGATCTGATTGCGGAAGAGGATATGGTTATCACCATTTCTTTTGCCGGGTATATCAAACGTTTGCCGGTGGGAACATACCGGAGTCAGAGGCGTGGCGGCAAAGGACTTACAGGTGTAAACATGAGAGAAGACGATTTCGTGGAGCATATCTTCGTAGCGTCGACTCACAGTTATATCCTTTTCTTTACGAGGCAGGGAAGGTGTTACTGGCTGAAGGTGCACGAAATACCGAAGGAGGGAAGACTCGCCAGAGGAAAAGCGATCGTCAACCTCCTGCAGCTCAGATCCGACGAGAAAATCGCGGCGTTCGTACCGGTTCAGGATTTTTCGAAAGACCAGTGCGTAATTTTCGCTACAAAGCGCGGAATCATAAAGAAGACGAAGCTTGAAGCTTTCTCAAGGCCGCTCCGTTCCGGAATAAACGCGGTGAATATCGATGGCAATGACGAACTTATCGGCGCCGATCTGACCAGCGGTGACCAGAATATTATCCTCGCTACTCATCAAGGACAGGCTATTCAATTCAGCGAGATGGATGTGAGAGCGATGGGGCGTATTGCACGCGGAGTGAAAGGTATCAGACTCCGGGGTGATGATTTTGTTGTAGCAATGGTCGTGGTGAAACGAAAAACGGCATTACTCACCGTGTGTGAAAACGGATACGGCAAACGCACTAAGATTGATGATTACCGGGTTACAGGCCGCGGCGGACTAGGGGTGCGGAATATAATCGTGAGCGAACGTAACGGCTCAGTGGTAACCGTAAAAGAAGTCGTGGATGAAGATTCGATGATTGTAATCACTCAGAGTGGTATGATAATCCGCTTCGACCTCGACGGAGTCAGAGTGATCGGAAGAAATACGCAGGGCGTTAGAATAATCAATCTTAAAGAGAACGACAGGGTTATGGATGTAGCCCGGGTCGTAAGCGAAGAAAAAGAAGATTTAACAGATAACGATATCATCGCGGAATCCGAAAATGGCGTTGAATAAAACCACGAAACAATCATCCGGTGGCCCCGGTGTACTCCAGCGTGGTTCTAAAGTGTCCGGTTGGTTCAATGAAAGAAAAACCACTTAAGGTTATTCCAAAGGCGTTATTGTCAATAATCGTCGTTTTGATATTCTGCCCGGTATTCTTGAGCGGGTGTAACCTCGAGGAGCCGACGGGTGATTCCGAAGGCTGGTTGTACGCCAGTATCCGTGTTTTTGTATACACGGTTGTTCTGGGATGGGGGCAGGTTCCACTGGATGATGCCGAGGTGACGCTCGAATACTACAGCGATGAATATGCATCCTGGGAACTCGCCGATATGAAGAAGACGAATTATCTCGGTGAGGCCCTCTTTACGTTTCCCAACGTTTTCAAGGTTTATGAAAGTGGAACTAACGACTGGTTGTACCGAATCAAAGTTAAAAAAACAAACTACCAGGATGGAGAAACTGCGGGGTTGCAGCCGACATTCGCTGAACCTGAATTGTATGTAGCCATAGAACTGCTGGAATAGGATTTCCTGGTTATTGATGAAGTCGACCTATTTAAGATGAATCGACCAGTCGGCTGGCTGGAAGGTACATAGATTTAGTGATAATAGAATTGCCGGATACGGACTGATGGTGTTGTGTAACATCTTTCTTCTGGTTGTGTTTTGCGTGTCGGCGTGCTCAACTGTTTGCGCAGGGCAAAATGCCGTTGCAGATGACGCATGGAACCTGAGGCAACTGGATAACGGGTTTACAGTTCTTCTGAAAGAGGACCATTCGTGCTCGATGGCGGCATCAATCATCGCCGTCAAAGCCGGAGCCGTCTATGAAGACAGCACGACACTCGGCCTGACGCATTTCCTCGAACACCTGCTCTTTGATGGTACTGAACAAAGATCCAGAGAAGAAATATGGAACAGTATTCAGAGTCAGGGCGGATACATCAACGCATTCACCCGGAAAACCGCAACCGTATTCATTCTGCTCATGCCCTCCAACCGGTTTTTAAACGGTCTGGAAATCCAGGCCGACATGCTGCTTGATTCAGTGATTCCCGAAAAAGAGCTTCCCAAAGAACGCAAAGTGGTGATCGAAGAAATTCTTCAATCTCTGGACAGTCCGGGAGATCTGGAGGAGAGGATTTGCTCGGCTTTATTCTTCGAAGGAACAGGATATACTGAACCGATACTCGGTTATCGGGAGTTGATTGAGAGCGTTCCAAGGAGTAGAATTCTGTCTTATTACAAACAAATGTATGTACCCATTAATATGACAGCAATATGTATGGGCGATATAGATTTGAATGAAGTGATTGCAGAGTACCAAAAAATGTACGGCAACTTACCCGGCGGTGAACCCGCTGAAGAACCGACAGCACTTCAACGGTATCGCAGAGGAGGAGAGCTGCTGTTGAAGAACGGGAGGTTTACCGGCAGGAAACTTGAAATAGCCTGGGTCGCTCCGGGAATCAATCAAAAGTTCTACAAAGAAATCGAACTGCTTGCACGAACTCTCGGTTCAGGTGTTGTCTCACCTCTCGAGATATTTCTTCGTGACGAACCCAAAGCCGGTATTCTAGGTGTAAACGCCTGGCTGGAAAATTATTATGGGTTTTCTCTTTTTCGAATCTCGGTATTGCTGGATGGCTCGGCGGAACCAGCATCCGTTCTGAAGGCTGTGATTGCTCGAACATCCAGCTTGGGCAGCGAACCCCTCCGGCATGACGATTTGGCAATAGCGCGTTCGTCCATAGAAGCTGAAATATGCAGATACGAAGAAAAATATCATCATTTCGGCATGATCAGAGGCGTGGATGTCGTCCTCGGAGGTCCCTCGGTCATTACAGAGGGAAGTGTTTTTGATGAAATGACAGCTGATGAGGTATCCGCGGGAGCGGAGTTTCTATTTGAAGGTGAATGTTACCGGGCTGTAGTTCTTGAACCTGAAAACAAAGGTGGGAAGAAACCGGGGAAAACCGGAATGGGCTCGATGATGGGACGGTGAACCTGTGAGCAGACACATTTTGTTGAAACAGCACAAACGAGGGTAATAATTTGGATATGAGCGAGAGAGACCTCAAATTGAAAAGACCGCTTGCGGTTATCGATCTGGAAACTACGGGGTTGAATGTTGATACTTCCAGAATCGTGGAAATCGCGGTAATCAAAATCATGCCGGACGGTGAGCGCCTCGAGAGGGTTCGTCGTATCAATCCGGGAATTCCGATACCGCCGGAAGCTACGGCCATACATGGAATATCGGATGAAGATGTAGCGGACAAGCCGGTATTCGAAAGGGTAGCCAAGGGGCTCCTGAACCTCATCGATGATTCGGATCTGGCGGGTTATAATATTCTGCACTACGATCTTCCCCTGCTTCAGAATGAACTTTCCAGGGCGGGATTCACGCTCGAAATGGAGGACCGATCCGTTATCGATGTATTCAAGCTTTTCGGTAAAATGGAACCAAGGACACTTGGTAATGCCTACAAATACTATTGCGGAAAGAATCTTGACGATGCCCATTCCGCGGCGGCTGATGCCGGTGCCACCTTCGAAATACTGCAGGCGCAGATTGCGAGGTATGACAGCTTGCCGAATGACGTGAAAGAGCTCGGTCATTTTTCTGCGAAAGGCGAAGCATCATATGTCGATTCGGAGGGAAAGCTGATCTGGAAAGACGACGAGGCTGTCTTTAATTTCGGAAAGCATAATGGTCGTGGGTTAAAAGAGGTTGCGGAAAGCGATCCGGACTACCTCGACTGGATCAAACG
>CAYMWF010000008.1:0-19084 GCA_964394085.1 uncultured Gemmatimonadota bacterium
GCGGATTCATACAAGCTTTATCGGCAGGAACCCCGTTTTTCTATACGAATCCGGCGCTAGAGATCTCCGGTTGGCGGAGGGAAAAAAGGACGCGTTCGCAGCTTCAACATCCGCGGGTGGAGGATAACCATTCGGCGAGAAGCTCTTTTTCCCGCGAGGGGGTCAGGCCGCAATGTTGTTTAATATCGCCGGGAAGCCCTGTTTTCCAGTCGAGTGTGTCGCGGATCGTGGCGGACAGGGGTCTGAACCGGAGTCCCGCTGAGATCGCTTTACTGTTATCGAAGGAATTGAAGCCGCGCCCTCCAGGAGTGCCTGTCGGTACCCATAGCGGCAGATCCATGTAAGGTCTAACCTCACGCTCCAGGAGAAAATTTTCGTCGACCCAGGCGATATTCGGCTCTACATTCGCAACTTCACAGCATGCCTCTATGAGCTTTTTCATCGTGAGCGCCCCGGCCGGTCCGGTTGCGTTGAACACTCCTGCGGCGTCTTCCTCCAGCATAAGGAGCATCCAGGAGGCGAGATCCCGGACATCTATGAACTGAACGGGACCATCTGGCGGCTCCGGCGCCAGGATTTCTCCACCGCGGGCCGCGCGGCACGGCCAATAGGTGAACCTGTCGCTGACATCTCCGGGCCCGACAATGAGACCCGAGCGGACTATAACCGCTTTCCCGGGAAATGTATCTTCGACGGCTTTTTCGCAAAGCACCTTGAGCGGCCCGTATGTTTCTCCGGTGATTTCTTCCACCGATGGATCCTCCAGCACGCCGAGCTCATCTTCCTCGGTGATGCCGCGTTTATCGGGATTCGCATACACATTAAGTGTCGAAACGAAAAGGTATCGCCCGACAGCGCCGGAAAGGAACTCCGCCGAAGCGCGCACCACCCGGGGGAAATAACCGCAAGTATCGATTACCGCATCCCAGGATCGGTTTTTCAGCAGCGTGAGATCCGCTTGCCTGTCTCCCCTGATCGACTCCAGGTCCGGATAAGCGTCAGGATCGGTTTTACCGCGGTTGAAGAGAGTGATTTCCCATCCCCTCGCCAGGGCCGCGTCGACGATTGCCCTGCCCAGAAACAGGGTGCCGCCCAGAATCAGAATACGCATTTAAACCCCCGTAGTTCAGTCTGTTTCGGCTCAGTTTTCCGCTGCCCGCAAAAGTAATTACCTATTGATGCAATGAGAAGATCGCTACGGAAACTCAAGCTATTGTATCACCGGAGTTCCACTTGACAATGGGTAAATGAAATCGGCGGCGATACTCCTTGGAAATGACATCGGGAGCGGTGGTTCAGGGAAATGACACCGGGGACGGCGGTTTGGGGAAATGACACCGGGGATGACGGATCGTGGAGAATGAAATTGTCGACGATGGTTCAGGGTATAAGATTCTTCGATTTCAGGATCCTCGCAATCTGTTTTGCCAGGAAGAGATTGCCGTGATCTGTCAAATGAATATCGTCTATAAACATGGCAGGTATGTCTTTGCTTGTGAAGCTGTCCAGCAGAGAGGCGAAATGAATCCCGGAATCCGGATGCAAGCTGGAAAGATCTCTGAAAATATCATGGTAATAGAGAGAACATGTCCCGGTCTTTATGTCGTCAACAATGACTTCAGGTAAGAGCAGCACCCGAATCTGATTTTCAGTACAAAGCTTGACCAGTTTTTCCGGTGAAACAGTAAGGAAATTTTGTATACCTGGTACATCTCTAATACCCTTTATACCGTTATGTCTTTTTGAACCGCCAGGTACGTTCGGTAAAGGATTATTTATGCGGCCCGGTAAATAATTTCTGGCGTCTTTTACCACCGTGACAATACACAAAAAACATCGAGACCGGGATAAAGTTCGAAAGCTCTTGGAGACAATGGGATAGGGCCATTTTAACTGCATGGCGCTCCATAACTCTTCGTCGGTCCTGATATCAGGATCATAGAGAAGTTTGTTTTCAAGTTTCTGAGAAAAACTCCCCCCGTCGATATCGCCATTCGCGCCGAAGTATACTATCAGTAGATCCGGTTTCAGATCTAACACTGTGTTTTCAAAAAACTTGAGAAGCAAAAAGAAGGAGGCGCCACCAATACCTCCATTAATAACTTCGATTTCTTTGTCGCTTTCTCTGTTCAATTCTTCCTCGAGAAGAGGGGGATAACTGAATTTCGTGTAATCCGAAGTGGAATGGCCTTCCGTACTCGAGCTTCCAAGGCATACGATTCTGAATACGCCTTCAGGATGATCCAGTGAATGTGTTCGTCCTGCAAGTTTAACGAGATTATCTCCCAAGAACCGGGAGACTCTCCCGGTTCTTAACGGCATCGATACCTTTTCCCCGGTCTCGACGTTATAAAATCTGTTGCGAACTCCCTCATTATTCATGTATGCCCTTGCCACTGATTTGATATCAAAGGAACGATTTAAATAAGGAACGCTCCTCATCAGTATCTCAAAACTTCCGGCGGCATAAATGAGCGTACAAGCAAGTATGGGCATGGAGAGGTGCCTGGATAGCGCATCCCTTTTCACCGCGGAAAGAGAAAATCCCACTGTCCAGGGAATAATAGAAATAAGTAGATAAGCGAACCTCATTTCCTCGGGAAGGGATATACCGGGTGCATACCAGATGAAATATTGCAGTAATGCCGCAGGAAAGAGGCCGGGTGAAAGCGATTTCAACAAAAGGGTAGCCATAAAATATAGAACAACTGTTATGAACAGCATGACGAAAATGGCTGTTGCAGGAACTGCCTGGAGACCAGAAGAATAAGAAGCTTCGGCATAAAATATGAACCCGTAAAAGATCAAACCTCCCAGGAATAAAGAAAATCTGGAAGACGGTTTTATGATGACTGTTCTACTTGTAAAGCCTGAGTTCACCAAGAAAATGAAATGAAGAAGAATTGATACCGGAAGGTAAACGAAAAGTGAAGTATAAGGAAGATTCAAAAGATCCCGGAGAAAGAACAGAATCAATATCCGACCGGGTAATGTTAAAAACACCAGCCCTGAAGCGGTCAGGGTAAAAAGCGGGTGGAGACGATGAATCACCAAGTCCAGACCGAAACCGGCAATGATCAGAATCAGGAAACCGACAAACAGAACCGACCTTGAATCGGGTTCGGCTTTCAATATGTTGTGTAATTGCAGAGATGCAGGAAAAGCCTCGAAATCGGCTGCATGAGTGACGGTTTCCCGGGTAGTTGGATCGGATTGTGATACTCTGATATTATCAACTTTAGTGACAAAGAAAAAAGGCACCGATTCCAGTTTGAAATAGTTGTAGTCGAATGCTTCTGAAAATTCCAGGGTATACCTGTGATCTTCGATAATCAGGATCAGACGATTGGGAAAACATTGAATTTGAATCTTCAGAGTTCGGTTTGCAGCCCCTTTGGGAGCCCTATATTGATCAAGGTCAATCGAATTACCGGCATTCAGTATTTGTTCAATGCGGTTTCCGGACATTTTGAAAATACCGGTTAACTCCGGTACGACCTCATTATATGAAAAATAATACGTTTCTTCGCCGCAAGAGCCGAATTCGACTTTGAAGGATGTGTTATTACTCCGGGAACCGGTGCCGAAAGCCTCCTTGAGAATATCGAGTGAAATAACAAAAGGAACCTTTAATCTCTGGCAGTACTTGATGGATTTTCCGCTAGAGATAAGGGCGGTTCCGTTAAAAATGTCGGCATCGGAATAGAAGTTGTCGCTGGTTAAGTTGGAATAAAGTATTCGCCTCGAAAAATCGTTGACGCTATTTAATGCAGCTGGAGAGATGAATATCCATAACAGAGTCCCTGAAAGAAGAAATAGAATCAGAGAAAACCGGATATTTGAGATTCCGCGCATGATTGGGATACTATCATGCTCTTTAGTTCCTCTGTCAAGCAGAAGACCACCTGAAGTATACTGGATGGAGAAGTAGAACCCTGTGCTCCGCTTCCATCAGGTACGAAGCGCCGTTGACCCTCCGGACGGGTTGACTCTTCCCGGAGGGGATGAACGCAGGGGGCGACAGCTACGGAAACGTTTCGCCGCGCGCGATTTCTTTCAGCAGATCATGGGTCTGGACTCCGGAGGTTTTTTTCAGCGTTTTTTCCATACCGAGATGGGCCATGATCCGCTCGACCCAGTAGCTTTCGAGGGCGGCGTCGAACCCGGCGCCGAGAGAGCCCGGCGGGGCTTCGTCGAATACAGCAATCCACTGTTCCCTGGTGAACCGGAGCGACCAGACCTCGTTGTTGAACGGCAGTGCATCCCAAAGATCCACGACCCGGACCTCCCCGGCCGGTAATCCTGCGGCAACATTGATCGCTGCATAATCCGCGTCAACGGCCTTCTGCATACGACGGCTCAATTCGTCTGCAAGGGCTTTTTTCCCGATTTCAGTTTCGAGAACGCCCACTACCCGCAGGATATCCTCTTCGGGACGCTCCTCCCTGTACGGAGCCGATACTATCTTGTCATCGGGTACCTTGAGCCATGAATACCGGCCTATCGAATGCTCGCGGTTTTTGTTGCCTGCATTCACATACTGGACCAGCAGCCGGAGGGGGTTCTCGAACACCCTGACCTGGACATAACCCGGCGGGCAATACTTGGACGGGTGGGAGACAGACCCGGTATTGATGCACAGGGCGCCGCGGTCGGGCCATCCTTCCACATCCTGCTTTTCGAAGAAGTGGGTGGTGGCCGCAAGTATCAGGTCGGCTTTATTCATGAGGATTTTTCGATCCTGTTCGTCGAGAAATTCGATCCAGGAACCTCTTGCCGAGTGAGCTCCCACTACGATGATGTCACGCGGTCCTTTTGTTAAATCGCGAACCCGGTCCGCGAGGAAACTCCTGGTGCTCCGGGGAAAGGCGACCGCGATTTCGTCGGGCTGGTCCGGGAAATGGCCATGGATAAAGTGAACTTTGTAATCGTTCACGGGGATGACCGCTGTAAAATCGACACCGTTCGGTTCCACCTGCATCTCGATCGAATCGGCCGGCTTCACCAGGCTGAGAATGGGCGCGCCGGCTCCCCAGTCTCCTTGATTCCTTCCGTAGTATTCGTTCTCTCCGTCCGCGATCCCGGGGATGAACCACCTCCGCCACCATTCGTCTTTCATCACGAACCTTAAGAAACTGTTCTTCCATCCCTTTTTTATATGATCCCCGAGTCCGAGCACGAACGAATCACCCGCTTCTTCGATCCAGGCTGCAGTGCGCGCGAATTCGGGGCAGTCTTCAGGAGAATCACCCTTGTTGTCGCTTATGATTGCAAAGCTGAATGCTGCTTTCGAATCCAGCTCGGCAGGGCTGGCAGCGGCGGGAACTGAAGCTGCGGGAACGGTTTCAGGGCTGCTTGAGGCCGTCGTGGATGTTGCGGGAACGGTTTCAGGGCTGCTTGAGGCCGTCGTGGATGTTGCGGGAACGGTTTCGTGACCGCTTGAGGCCGGTGTCGATGTTTCAGGGTCCAGCGATCCGGACGCTCGAATAATACAGCCGGCAACGAGCGGTGCGAGGACTGCGATAGCCAGGTGTTTAAATATCCGGACAGGTTTCATATGCGGCTCCTCCGTTACTAATGGGTTCTTTTTTCGAATTTCCTCCCACACCGGCGGAATTCTGCTGATTTCGGAACCTGCTCGACTTGGCGAACAATCGGTGCCAGCCGTCTGATATCCTCTGTGCCCGGTCGGTGGCCATCCGGATCAGCCGGCCGATTCCGGACCCTTCCCGGTTTGACGAAGCATCAGCGTCAGGCGGTTGATTTCGTAACCCCGCCCGGTCGGTGGCATCCGGATCAGCCGGCCGATTCCGGACCCTTCCCGGTTTGACGAAGCATCAACGTCAGGCGGTTGATTTCGTAACCCGCCCGGTCGGTGGTAAAGCCGGGCTAACCGGCCGATTCCGGGTCAAGCCGGGCTAGCAGCATGATTCCTGACCATCACAGGTTTAGCGGGCAATCAATGTCAGCCGGTTATTTGCGGACTCTGCCCTGAAGGCGGCCAATCCTGGTTAGTCACCTGGCTCCGATGACTCGTACCGGGCGGAAGGAGCCAGTTTGGTTAATGCAAAGAGCAGAGGAGCTCCGAAACCGCCCCAGAAACCTATCAGGCCATACCTGATGAACCGAAGCAGGAGTTCGGGTTCCAGCTCTGAAAACGCGCTTTTCAACCCGATCCTGAGAACGAACAGAACAACCAGGCCTAGTAAAAACCTTGTCAGCCGCTTCCCCGGCGAGCCCCCCGTCCCGAACATCACCAGCCGGCGTTCGAGAACGAATCCCGTTCCCATGCCCAGCATGGTGGCGGTGACTGTAACGCCCATTTCTTCCCGCACCGGAAGGAGAAGAAGAAACACAAGGGGCACGGCTGTCGCCAGGCAGATTTTTGCCGGAAACGGCGCGGCGTCGCCCTTTGAAGCAAGAATTCCCTCCGATTTCAGGTAGAACAGGAGGATGGCTGCGCCAATTACGTACCCTCCCGCAAGATCGATCGGGAAGTGAACGCCGAGATATACGCGGGAGAGAGGTATCAAAACCATTAACAGGGCTGCAAGCAGCGTCATGAACCCCCTGTGGTAGCGGGCGGCCAGGTAACCCCACACGACAACCGCGTTCTGAGTATGACCGCTTGGAAATCCTCCTCCTTCCGCGCCGACCAGCATCTTGACCGCCGGTTCGATATCGAACGGCCGCGGCTGATCGAAGAGCTGCTTGGCCAGTATGTTGATATATGCCGACAACAGGAATACGATGGTCAGCCTGACTCCCATGCTGCGGTCGAGAGTCCAGTATAAAAGGGGCAGGAGGAGGAGATAGAAGATTTCGTCCCCCATCATCGTGAAAAAGAGGAACGGCTTGTCCAGAGCGGGACTGAACGCCTGGAGCCTGAGCACGAATTCTATTCCACACTGGTGAAACGCTTCCATAACCTGTGAACTTTCTCTTAAAGGTGTAGTCAGATGAATCGGCAGCAAGGCGGCGTCATGTGAACCTGTAATAAGACACCGTCATGTGAACCGGTAGTTGGGCGCTGCCGGGTGAACCTTCAGTAAGGCGATATCAGGTGAACCGGTAATTTAAGCGCCGCCGGGTGAACCTTCAGTAAGACGGTGTCAGGTGAACCGGTAATTAGGCGCCGTCGAGTGAACCTGTAGTAAGACACTGTCATGTGAACCGGTAGTTAGGTGCCGCCAGGTGAACCTTCAGTAAGACGGTGTCAGGTGAACCGGTAATTAGGCGCCGCCGGGTGAACCTTCGGTAAAACGGTGTCAGGTGAGCCCGCTGCTTCATCGGTTTCGAATGCCACCAATGCCTTTTTTCACCCCGCCCTGACGGATTTCGCGAATAAGTTTCGGTCCGCTTCTTTCCGAAAAACCGTATTTCAGACCGGTGTTTCTCCTTCATCACCGGTCGAGCGGAGTGAACGTACCTTGTGAAACAAATCCCGGATGTTCCTCGAAGTGAACACGTGTTCAATTTTCGAAAAGAAATTTTCAACCTGTGCCCCGGATGTCTCTTCGTAGTAGAACGCCTGAAGCACCATTTCCAGCTTGTCGAGCTGACGAACGAATCGCGCCTCGGGGGTTTTCCCTTCCTCGAATTCTCGCCACAGGGCGGCGGCTCCTTCAGCTTCGGAGCCCAGTTCCGCAAGCCTGTCAACCGATTCGAGCTCCATCCGCTCGCGGTCGGGCTTCGGTATCCCGTCGGCAGGTGTGATATCCCCCGCATCGATTTCGCCGAGTTCGTGGAGAAGCGCCATTCCAATCGTTTTTTCTCTGTTTAAAGCATCGGGTTCGGAATCGGCCAGCAGCATGGCCAGGAGAGCGGTTCCGAAGGAATGGTCCGAAACGCTCTCGCCCTGCCCCGGCGGCACTCCTCGCTGCAGCCAGCCCCTGCGATACCGTTGTTTCAGCATCGCACATTCGAAATAGAACCTCAGACTCGCAGGGATCGGTTTGCCGTCGATCAGCTCTGCAGGAGTTACCCCCTTCACGTCTTCATCGGGATGATTGGGAGTGAACGTATTGTCCGAAGTGGTCGTATTGTCCGTAAGGATCTGATGATTCCGGGGGGCCGGATTATGAGGAACTTTTTTCTGCCGATTATCAGTTGTCTTCAAGTGACGTTCCTTTCTGTTTACCAATATGTAACCCGCCCCGCTCCTCCAAGTCAATACAAGTTGTTTCCGGCTCACGGTTCAGCCGAGAACCGTAAAATCGGTCGAACAATGGGTGTCACATTCCAGGAATGATTGTTTTTCGGAACATTAAATAAATTAAATAGTATCAAATAAATACTTGACACTATCAAACAAAAGGATTATATTCTTTGTCAAGTTGCCGAATCTCGAGCGAATCGTCGCCGGATCCAAGGCGAATCAAACAGGAGTCAAGCATGGAAAATTTAACGAAAGAGACATTCAAGACGAAGATTTTCGATTTCGAGGTCAATGAGGAGTGGAAGTTTTCAGGCGACAGGCCGTGCATCATCGATTTTTACGCAGACTGGTGCAGTCCCTGTAAGATTATAGCGCCTGTGCTGGAAGATCTGGCGAATGTGTACGATGGAAAAGTTGATATCTACAAGGTAAATACAGACCAGGAGCAGGAGCTCGCGGCAATGTTCAGTATCCAGAACATCCCCTCCATACTTTTCATACCGAAAGACGGGCAGCCTCAGATGGCGCTCGGGGCGCTTCCGAAATCGGACCTCGTCAAGGCGATTTCTGAAGTGCTCAAGGTGGATGAACCGAAGAACTGAAAGAACGGCCCCGGGGTTTCCGGTAGCTCGAACGCAACCGGCGACCCTCCGCAGCGCGACGTCGATCCGCGACCATCTCGGTTATGGGGATCCCTGGCTCAGCGAGCACAACTGGATCCCGCCGTGGCGCGATGTAGACCCGCTACCGACTTTTTGCTGCTGGACCGGCTAAGAATAGCGACCGGTGATATGGAGGATATAGCATGAAAATCGAAGATGACTATACCGCTCTCGCCGAATCGCTGTTCCGCCTGATCAATTACAGGAGCAGTGTTCAGAAACGGTGCGCCAACCTGGGCGATATGGAATGCAGGTTCCTGAACCTGCTTGCCGGGCTCGAAGATCCGGTATCCATGAACTTCCTGGCGGACCAACTGCGGGTGTCTCACAGCAGAATAACCCGCCTGGTCGACAGTATGGTTAAAAAGGGATTCGTCCTCAAGGAACAGTCGCTGGATGACAAGCGCAAATGGCAGGTTTTCATTTCCCGCGATGGGGCGGATGCATACAGGAGCCTGTCCGGTGTTACGCGGGAATTGCAGGCGACCCTTCTCTCGCGCCTGCCGCCGGACAGGATCGATGAAATCTACAGGCATGTGAAGCTGTATATAGACACATATCACGAGATTCTGAACGAAAAGGATGCGGAACTGGAATCGGTCAGCAGGCTCATCCCCCACAGGGCCGAGGAGAATACCGGTTTGATATGGTAAATGGAATCAGGGAGCTTGAAATGAAACGGTACTTTTTTTTGATAATAACATCTATGTTGCTGGCATTTTACTGCACTGCGGGCGAGGCGACCGGCAACACCGCAGACGCGACTTTGCACTGGTATACGAACATGGCCGAAGCTCAGAAAGCGGCCGAAGAAAGCGACAGGCCGATTCTGGTGAATTTTACCGGTTCGGACTGGTGCAGGTGGTGCATCGCCCTGAGCGGGGAAGTGTTGTCGCAGCAGACTTTTATCGATTATGCGGCGAAAGAGCTCGTCACACTGAAGATCGATTTCCCTCGACGGAAACAATTGCCGGAGGACGAGGTCAGAGAGAACAATCTACTCGCCGGAAAGTATGGAGTCCGGGGTTTTCCTACACTTGTGCTCCTCGATACGGAAGGAAAGCTGATTGCCAGGACCGGCTATCGGAAAGGCGGCGCGGACAGCTATGTAGAACATCTGAAAGGGCTTCTGGATAGGAAATAGGGAACCGGCTGTCACAACCGTAAAGCAGGCACAGATAACACCTCGTAGATATTACTGCCGGAGAAGATTTGGAAAGCAGTTTTTCTCTCTTATTGTGAAGACTCTATCCTGGTAAAGGAAAACAAACCTCCACCGCAGCCCGTCCGGCCAATCAGGATCCGGGTTGCTTCAAATCTCCGTGCGAAGAATCCTATCCGCCCCTGTGACCGTAGCTTTGTCTCGGTTACTTCAACTTTCTCCGCGTGAAGAATCCACCCCACCTTTATCACCGGACCTTAATCCTCACCTCATGGGTAGCCGAACCCCGAACCCGGCAGCATCGCTTTTCTCCATGTGAAGAATCCGCGGCGATAATGGGATCAGACCTTCCTTCAACTCCGTCGGTTGAATCCGTACCCCGGCTACTTCGGCTTTCCCCGTGTAAGGAATCCAAACCGTCACAGTAACCTAAGCGACGCCCCGGTCACTTCGGTATTCTCCGTGTGGAGAATCTATGTCAGTAAAAGGATTATTCCTTCCCCACAACCCCAGTAGTCGAATTCTGGCCCGCACAACCCCGGCAGTCGAATCCATATCCCGGTTACTCAATCGTTCACCGTGTGAAGAATCGCTATGACGGCGGTCCGCTGCTTTTTTACCCGCCGACCCGCCGGAGCCTCTGGTTGATCATGCCAATTCTGCCGATATGCTGAAACTCGAACTCCGGATAAGAGCCCGATACCCGCAATCGTCCCTCATGTATGTTGGAATGGCAGAAGCTACAGCATAAAATAAGGTTAGCAGGATCGTTGCCGCCGCCGGCCGAGAGCGGTTTCACGTGATGAACCTCGAGGGAGGATGTTTTACCGCAACCGGGCACGCGGCACACACCACCATCCCTCATGAAAATTTTCTTCCGGAGTGCGGGGCTCACCGACCGTTTCTTTCTGTCGGAAGCACCCCTTTTGTAGGCTGTGTGTAGAGCGCCATCGCAGAGCGCCTTCTCGAACAGCGATTCATCCACCTCGATACGGTCTCCATGTTTCCCGGTCATTGAGTTTTTCCCGCATTCGGGGCAGTGATGGATGTAGATATTGTATGGAGAATCCACTATCACCGGACCGAATCCATTTCCAGAGTTTGCTTCGGTTGGTTGCACCGGCAGCTCCTCGGGTTCAGCAGTTTTGCCGTTGATGTTTGATGATTGCGTCGGTATCTCCCCAGGTTGATCTGCTTTTCCGTTCACGCCGGATGATTGCATCGGTATCTCTACTGGTTCAGCAGTTTTGCCGTTTACGCCTGATAGTTGCGCCGGTGTTGAATCAGATTCAGGAGTTCGTCCGGACTCTTTTTCGCCGGTTCGAGCGGCAGCCGAACCAACCTGTTCGTTAGGGTTGGAGACGGTTGCATTTGAAAAAGCCCCGAGCCCCGGAGCTCTCTTGGCGTGGCCTGCCGCCGCAACCTCTTCGAGGTAACGCCTGGCGTTGGAGACTACCATCCGTTCCTGTTTCCATGCGGAGCGGTTCTTCCTTTTCCAGACCCTCCTGGCTTCGAGGTATATCGCATAATCTTCAGGAGTAAATTTCAGGGTGACGCTAACCTTCTGACTCTGACCGCCGGATGAGGTGGAATCCTTCCCCGCGATCGAAACACCGGATGCGGCGGAAACCGGGAATGAATTTGAAACATCGGATTCGTCGGAAGCAGGGAGCGAATGCGGCAATCCTGCCCGTCCGGAATTCGCGGTGGCGGCCGATTTTACCTCCGGAGAGGTCATACTCGCCGGAGCAGGAATCGACGAGGCTGAAGGATGAGCCTTCCCGAACGGTTTAAGGCCTGAAGGTTTAAGGCCCGACTCTACCCGCATAGGAGACCTCGCCGGCAAGGTCTGCCGAACCGGATCTGTGTTTTCGAGTTGGTCGAAGATGCCTGCCTGGTTTTCCTCTAATCGGTGAATAGACTTCCATTTATTCCGATTCGCTGCTCCATTCGAATTCGACACGAACAACTCGAGTTCTCTGCTGGTGGAGGTCCGGGCTTTTTCGAGCATCTCGTTTTCATCGATATCCCCCTTGAGCCTCAGGATATCGCGGACTTTAGTCCAGCCGATCCTTCCTTCATCAAAGGCTGCCCTTATAATGGGTAGCTCCCTGAGCCGCCGACCGATATTCAGAAGGGCGTAAGTTTTCTTGGCGGCAATATCGCTCGCTTCTGCGGCGTATGCTATCACCGAGGAGTAACCCAACTCCAGCCACAGCCGCCTTTCGTCTAACTCGGCCAGGTAGAATGCGGCGGCCGCTTCGCTCCTCTGCATGGTTTTTGCAGCGGATCTGAACCTTTTTTCGACTTCGATGCCAGGCAGCCCGGTGCGGCATTGCATCGATTTTTCGACTTCGAAACCAGGCAGCCCGGTGCGGCATCGCATCGATAATGCGGCTTCGTTTCCCGGTAGGGCGTTCGGCTCTTTCAATGATAATTCGACCTCAGTTCCCGGAAGAGCGTCCGGGTCTGTCAACGATAATTCGGCTTCGTTTCTCCGTTGCTCTGTATTCTGGCACGTCGATCTTTCTTTATTGAACCGGTTGTTTCGGGAGTTTGTAATTCGGCGGTTAGAATTTTCCCGGTTCCCTTCCGACTCTGTGATTTCAACCCCGACGTTTCCGATAGCTTCCATTTTCATATCAGATATCCTTTCCTTCCTGTTCCGCTCGTGCTCATTGCGAAACTTAAAACAAGTGATTTTCACCTTTAATATGAGATTTCATCCATTCATCCATTGCATGACCGAATATATCACGAAAAATCGAGCTTGTCAAATTAGGAGATCGCGTAACGAACGATGTTACAAGGAGTTACGGCGACACATAGAAGGCTTCTACTGCATTTTGAAGAGTTTTCAGGTGAAAAATGCCAATGAAAGCAAGTTGAGCGGCTCAGGGGCGCTGTGAGGTGTCTTTACGGTGGTATTCGGAGAAGGGTTTTGATCCGGACCATACTCGAAGTTTTTTTGTTTTTTTCAAAATAATTTCGTGGGGCATAGATAATTCACGCTCGATTCCTGGAGGAAATTTCGGTTCCCCATCGCTCAGAAGCCCGATCCGGAGCAAAAGAGAACTGCCCCCGTAGAGAAATTCTTCACACGGAGAAAAGTCCTGGTAGGCTGGTGCGGGCCTAATCCCGGCGGGTTCCTGGTCAGGGCAAGCTCCTGGTCCTGGCGGAGACTGCCCCATCCATGAAAATTCTTCACTCGGAGAAAAAGTGCCGGCAGTGGGTGTTGGTACCTGGTTTGGACTGGGCCTGCCCATCCATGAAAATTCTTCACACGGAGAAAAGTTCCGGACGTCGGGGCGGTTCCTGGCCCGGGCGGCGTCTGTTCCATCCGTGAAATTCTTCACATGGGGAAAAAGTTCCGGTAGTCGGGGCGGGTTCCTGGTCCTGGCGGCGCCTGCGCCATCCATGAAATTAGTCCCACCGAAACAGTCGGCACAGAGGAAAGAAGGTCGAAAATGGGTCGCGAAAGCTGCAACCGGTTATCCCGCTTACAGGAAATAAGGGAGTCTGAAAGGAGAGAGATCGAGTTCGAAAAGCGACTGGCACGGGAATAATTCCAGGGGAGTTACGATTTTGCGGACGGAAGACGGCTTTCCCACGGATTACGTAGGGATAAGGGATTAATTTGGCTGAAAAAGTAGCACGATAGGGAGGGGATCGACCACGGGATGCAGCTGCTATGGGGGAGATCAAGAGATATCGTCATCCTGGAATCGAGTCAGGGGTGCTGGTCTTCTGGTATCGAGTGGGGCATGCCGTTACTTTGATTCACATTATATGCGGTTAGATCGGGAATTCCTTACGGGGTCGCGACCGCCGGGATCGCTTTTGAAGGCCTGGCCCTGTTCGTCAGAGAAGCTTCCGGGTATTTGCTGCAGCGGCTCCAAACGCCAGGTCGGGTTCAAGGGGTCTGGATCCGGTTGGTCAGAGAAGCCCCGTACTTTTGCCGCAACGGCTTCAAACGCCAGGCCGGGTTCAGGGGATCTGGATCCGGTTGGTCAGAGAAGCCCCCGCCAGGTCGGGTTCAAGGGGTCTGGCTCCTGTTCGTCAGAGAAGCTCCCGTGCTTTTGCCGCAACGGCTTCGGCGGTCAGGCCGAATTTTTCGTAAACCACCTTTTCGGGAGCGCTGGCGCCGTATCTGTCGACGCCCGCCGTACCTCCGGCAAGCCCGGTGTATCGCTCCCAGCCGGTGGTCACTCCGGCTTCCACCGACAGACGGGCTGTTGTTTCGGGGGGGAGGACGGAGTCTCTGTACTTCCGCGACTGCAGCTCGAACAGCTCCCAACTCGGCATCGACACGACCCTGACATTTATCCCTTCGGATGCAAGGATCTTTCCGGCTTCAAGGGCAATCGCCGTTTCGGAACCGGTTCCGATGAGCACCAGGCCGGGCGTATCTTCACCAGATTGCCACAATGTATAACCGCCGCGCTGGAGATCGGCGGCGGATGCTCCGGCGGTCCGATCGAGTGAGGGCACTTTCTGGCGGGTCAGAACCAGGGCGGTGGGCCCTGCCTTCTGTAGAATGGCGACGCGCCAGGCCTCCACCGTTTCGGCTGCGTCGGCGGGTCGGATCACCGTTAAGCCGGGAATCAGGCGCAGGCTCATCAGCTGCTCCACGGGCTGGTGAGTGGGCCCGTCTTCACCGACGCCGATACTGTCGTGGGTGAAAACATAAACCACCCGGGTGCCCATGAGCGCCGCGAGCCGGATGGCGGGGCGCATGTAGTCGGAAAAAGTGAGGAATGTGGCTGTATACGGCGCGAATCCGCCGTGGAGCGCCATCCCGCCCGCGATGCCGGCCATGACATGCTCCCTCACCCCGAAATGCATGTTGCGGCCGGCGTAATCATCCGCCCCGTAATCGCCGTAACCCTCCAGGATCGTATTGTTGCTGGGCGCCAGGTCGGCCGAACCGCCGGTCAGGGAATCGAGCCGCGGGGCCAGGAAGTTCAACGTTTTCCCGGACGTGGATCTGGTGGCTGCAGGATCTCCTCCCGGGGGAACCAGCTCCCCGAGGCCGGCATCCCAGTCCGGGGGCAGGTGCCCCTCCAGGCGACTCGCAAGGGAGGCAGCTTCTTCCGGATTCTTTGCGGCGAACCTTTCCCACCTGTTCAGCCATTCTTTTTCAGCCGCCGCGCCTCTTTCAAGGGCCGATCCCATGTGTGCCCGAACGTCGTCAGGCACGTGGAAATCCGGCTCGAGAGGCCAGCCGAGCCTTTCTTTCGCCGATTTGACCCCATCTTCTCCGAGAGGCGAGCCATGAACCTTCGCGGTTCCTTCACCGGGACTGCCGTATCCGATAACCGTTTTGCAGATTATGAGGCTCGGCTGCTCAAGGTTTTCCCTGGCGATCCGGATAGCGCCGCCCACTTCCTCGCAGTCGAAGCCGTCGCAGGAGTCGATCACATGCCAGCCGAAGGCACGGAAACGGGCGGCAACATCCTCGGTGAATACCATGGAGGTGCTTCCCTCTATCTGGATGCCGTTGTCGTCGTAGAGAACGATCAGCTTTCCGAGTTTCCACGTTCCCGCCAGGCTCGCCGCCTCGCTCGACACCCCCTCCTGCATGTCGCCGTCGGATACGAGCGCGTATGTGAAGTGGTCGATGATTTCGAGATCGGGCGTGTTGTATTGAGCGGCGAGCTTGCTTTCCGCCACTGCAAGACCCACTGCATGGGCCAGCCCCTGACCGAGCGGCCCGGTGGTCATCTCGACGCCGCTTGTAAGGCCGTGCTCGGGATGCCCGGGAGTAAGGCTGTCCCACTGCCGGAAATTCCTGATCTCCGACAGGGGCAGGTCATATCCGGTCAGGTGCAGAAGAGCATAGAGCATGGATGAGGCGTGACCGGCGGAGAGGATGAATCGATCGCGGTCGGGCCAATCCGGGTTCACCGGATTGTGGCGCAGGAACCTGTCCCAGAGAGTGTAAGCCGCCGGTGCGGCCCCGAGAGGCATTCCGGGATGCCCCGAGTTCGCCGCCTGGATAGCATCCACGGCGAGGAAACGGATCGTATTTATGCACTGTTCATCCAGTTTCCCGATCTTTTTTTCCATTTGATACCTCTTCCAGCCTGTTTTACATGCGGATTACATTTGCCGAGAACTGCCGCGGCGCCGCCGCGCTGTTTTTTCGAAACCGGATTATGCCTCAACTTCGAATCTGTTTCAATACAGACCTTCTTGCGCGGAAACGGAAAAAGTCAAATCAAGCCGGCATTCTTATCGGGCGCTCCATAACAGCGGCAACATCAACATTTGAGACTTCCTCCTTCCTCTCTCTCTATCTTCTCTTTGCACTCTTCGTATCTCTCTATCTTTTCTTTGCACTCTTCGTATCTTTTTATCTTCTCTTCGCACTCTTCGCACCTTTCGCAGGCAAGCGGGAAAGCGGTTTTACTGGTTGCGGTTTTACTGGTTGCGGCAGCTCGTAGAATTCTGCTCGTGAATTACGCCGGACAGGCCAGAATTCCATGTTGAATCCGGCGGTAAAAAATGTTCGATTACAGGGTGGTTGCGCGCTTCTGCTTACCCGGGAGGTGGAAAGATGGATCCTCAGAATGTCCTCTTCGCCTTCGGTCTGACTCTCTTTGCGGGTCTGGCGACCGGCATCGGGGGCGTCCTGGCATATTTCACACGGCGGACGAACCGGAAATTCCTGTCCACGGCTCTCGGCTTCTCAGCCGGTGTCATGATCTACGTATCTTTCGTTGAGATCTTTACGAAAGCGGAAGAAACTCTGATCCCGTTTTTCGGCGACACCGGTGCTACCGCCGTAACCGTTGCGGCATTTTTCGGGGGGATGCTTCTGATCGGCATTATAGACAAGCTGGTTCCGACCGTTGATAATCCCCATGAACCCCGAAGTGTTGAAGAAATGCGTGTGGACGACAGCCCGGTAAAGGATGTCAGGCTCCTGCGCATGGGAATTTTTACGGCTCTCGCCATCACTATTCACAATTTCCCGGAGGGTCTGGCGACGTTCGCCGCCGCCCTGTCCGATCCTTCCCTGGGCATTTCAATCGCATTCGCCATCGCCATTCACAACGTACCGGAAGGGGTCGCGGTGGCGGTTCCCGTCTATTATGCGACCGGAAACCGGGGCAGGGCTCTTTTATACTCTTTCCTTTCCGGGTTCGCGGAGCCCGCGGGAGCCCTGGTCGGCTATTTCCTGCTGCTGAGGTTCATGAATGAAGCCACCTTCGGCGTGGTCTTCGCCATGGTCGCCGGCATCATGGTATTCATTTCCCTCGACGAGCTTCTTCCGACCGCCCATAAATACGGTGAACATCACCTGGCGATAGGCGGCTTGATCGGCGGGATGCTCGTAATGGCGGCGAGTCTGCTCCTGTTCATGTGAGCCGGGCGGGAGGGAATCCGGCGGCGGATCATCACGGCGCAGGGTCGTTCGTCCGGTCGAGGTTTGCCGCTCCTCCCGGGAGGATTCGTGCGGGAACCGGGTCGCCGCATACGCGAGATTCTTGACACATCGGGGCCGGGTCAGGTACAAATCGTAACGAAACCAGTCCGCCGGGCGGGATTTCCAGTGGGGCGGGCCGGGAAACAGGCGATTTTCACGGCCGGGGAGAGCCGGCTGGTTCAGGGGAGAGAAAAATGACTTTATGGACAGCGGTCGTGGCGATAGTCGGCATAGTGGCTATCATGGAGATCGTCAAGCACAAGCACAAGTATGACGCTAATAAACGGGACGACCCGGGTCAACATGTCGATCTCGAAGGTAAGTTCGAGAGTTTGGAGAAACGTCTCGCCAACCTGGAGACGATCATGCTCGAGAAAGAAAAAGAGAAGAAATTTTCCGACATTGAAAAGGACGGCTCCTGACGCCCCGTTATCGGAAAGGGCGTTCCCCGGCGAGTCCGCCGCCCCGGGACCGCCCGCACTAGACCCGGCGTCCCTCTCGACGGAATATCGATATTCTGCGAGCATCGGGTTTGCTCCTGAACGAATCGAGCCGTCCGGCTCTTGAACAGCCGGGCGGCTCGGGTTACCCGGAAAAACCGCTCTCGACGGCTTTCCAGCCTGTTATTTCACTATTCAATATTCACAACGACCGTATCTTCGAACCGCACCGGGTCGAGCAGTCCGTCCTGGTTCAGATCCACGACGAAATGGAACGTGTAGGAACCTCTGGGGAAGTTGGGCGATACCGTCGGGGAGCAGACAAAATAGTCGGTCAGCAGCAGCAACGCTCCCTGGTATGTCGCCGGCTCCGTTTCGGAAGGCACCCAGCCTGCGCCGATCTGGTACCAGTAGTCGCCGAGCCCGGGCACTGCGACCCAGAGGAAATAGTCGGCCGGATCTCCCTCGGCGCTCTCCGAATCTATCGAGACGGTTATGTCGAGACCGGAACCGTCCCCGGCGTCAACGGGGCCGTCGGAGCCGTTGATCTTGAAGTCGGTCTGCACCTCCTCTTCCGAGACTATGAATGAATGCATCTCCGGGGTTTTGCTGAATATGTTGTTGCCGATCTGCGAATAGACCCGCCAGTAATAGGTGCCGTTGGAGAGGGTCCGCGGCATGGTATTTCCGGCGTCGCCCAGGTACTCGTATATCAACGGTTCCTTGAAGAAGGGGCTATCGTTGACTTCCAGCAGGTAGCCGCAGCCCGGCACCTCGTTCCATGAGAAGTGGAGCGAATCGGGTGTCTGGGTGAACACCAGGCCGGCGGGCGAGTTAATCGGAGATGGTGAAGGGGGCGCCCGAAAGCGATTCCGGCGCGGATGATCCGCCGACCCGGAGGATATAGTTCCCGCTGTCAACGATCCAGCCGCTCGCGGCTTCGTCGTAACGGGCGAGGCTGCCGACGGGAAGTGAAATCGCGATCCTTTGGGTTTCGCCCGGTTCGAGTTGAACCCGGTAGAAGGCTTTCAGCTCCTTCAGGGGTCTCTCTACCGGGGAGGCGCCGTACTCCGCATAAACCTGAACGGTTTCGATGCCGGTGCGGTCGCCCGTGTTGGTCACGTCGACGCGGCCGCGGAGCTCTCCGTCTATGGCGACGGTCGGGGCTTCGAGGGCCAGGCCGGTATATTCGAAGGTCGTGTAGGAGAGGCCGAAGCCGAAGGGGAACGC
>CAYMWF010000008.1:19184-101723 GCA_964394085.1 uncultured Gemmatimonadota bacterium
GAGAAGCGAAGTTTCTGGCGGAGGATTCGATGAACCGCGTCATCTATAAGAGACTCTGAAATGCCGCCGCGCCTGACCGCTTTCAGGAGTCTTCTGCCGTAGAACCGGGTGAAGGGCATTTCGACATCGACTCCCGCGCGGATTGCGGGCTCCATGCTGCGGATGCCGTACACGAAATCCGAGACGACGAGACCGTTGAAACCCCATTCTTTTTTCAGAATATCCCGGACGAGGTGTTCGTTGTGCCCGCAGAATTCGCCGTTCAGCCTGTTGTAGGCGGTCATCACGGCGGCGACACCCTCGTCGACGCAGCGCTTGAAGTGGGGGAGGTAGAGTTCGCGGAGGACCCGCTCGCTCATCCGCACATCCACCCTGAACCGGCTGTCCTCGATGCTGTTGGCGGCGAAGTGCTTGACGCAGGCCATGATATGCCGCTGCACCCCCCGGACGAGAGCGGCGCCCATCTCGCCCAGGAGCACCGGATCCTCGCCGAAAGTTTCCTGGGCTCGGCCCCATGCGGGATGCCGGAGGAGATTGATGCACACGCCGGCGAAAAAGTTCGCCCCCTGGGAGCGCGCCTCTACCCCGATGGCGTCGCCGATCCTCTCTTCCAGCTCCGTGTCCCAGGTAGCGCCCCTCGCGATGGCGACGGGGAAACAGGTCGATGAATTGAGAACCACTCCGCGGGGGCCGTCGGTGAACCTTATTCCCGGTATGCCGACCCGTTCGTTCTCGCCGGCGGGCATCGGCTTCATATTGTAGGCTACGGCCAGCTCGGGACCGTTCACGAGAAGATGCAGGTCGCCGGACATCTGGTGGATTTTCTCGGCAATGCTCATCCGCACTCGGAAATCCCGGGTATGGGCTTCGACGGCGGTCGGAGAACGCGGCGCTATAACCTCAAAGGAGCCCCATACTTTAGGGGGAGCTTTCACCTGGTTTCCCTTTCCCGTAAGGCGGATTCCGCCTCGACCCTCTTTTTTCGGGGAAAGCCGGGGCGGTGTTCCGCCGCATCAATATCGGCGGACCGATCCTTTACATCTCCGTTCGGCTTTTACCGGATAAACTTTAACTGCAGTGAGGCGAAGGAGCTGCTTCCGACCTGCAACGCCGCATGAATATAGCGGTTTTGTTAAGGGCACGGTTCAAAATTAATCACCCATTTCGTTTCTCGTATTCAGACCGTCTTCGCCCGCTCCTCGGTCGTAAAATCCTCAACGCAGCTCTGCTGCGCCTGTGGTTTTACTCTCTCGTTGCGAACAAATCCGACCCGAATCCGAGCGCGAAAGCGGCCGATTAAATTTGAACCGTGCCCTAAGTATAATGTTCTATGATCGATTCCGCAAGAAACCGCGGGAACCGCCCCTAAATTTGCCCGGGAACTCGACCCTCCGGGAGGTGGTCGCCACTCCCGGACAGGTATGAATCCGCCTCGGGGGCGGCGGCCCGGATGGTTGAAAGCGGATCCGGGCGGAACCGGGGAACCCGCCGCGGACCGGGGTGCGGTGATTTCTACGGCGGTTATTCCTCTTCGGCAGGCTCTACATCGAGGGCCAGGTCGCTGACGATGCGGCTGATTTCCTCTTTGAGGCTTTCCGGCCCCTCGATATATCCCCAGCCGAGCTGTCCCTGGAACAGGCCGTCGAATGCCGTTTCATGATAGCTCCTTACCAGGTGCGGGATACCCCTTTTCTCGAGTTCCGCATCAACCAGCTGGGCGTGAACCTCGTTATTGAGGTCGGCCGCTTTGACGAACTTTTCCATACTTTCCTCCGGACCATTCACCCGGGAGTCATCATGCAGCCCGCCGGGTACTATTCCGTTCCGTTCCGTCCCATCCCGTTCCGTTCCGTTCCGTTCCGCCCCGTCCCGTCCCATCCCGTTCCGTTCCGCCCCGTCCCGTCCCATCCCGTTCCGCCCCATACCGCATGCCGGAATCCATCCGGCAACGGCTCAGCGAACGGGGAATTCCCTCCGGTGGGGAATGATGCCACCTCGGGTTCCGCCGTTCAATCGAAATAACGGCGCAGACGAATCATTTCTGGGACGGGGATCCGCTTTCGAAGCGAAGGCGCTGAAGGGCGACGCCGCCGATTATGAGAACGAGCCCGGCGACGGACGAAAGGCGCACCTGCTCTCCGGCCACGGTCTGGATGAAGACCAGGGAAAGGAACGGCGCGAAATATATAAGGTTGCCGACGGCCGCGGTGGTTTCGGACAGCCTGAGGGCTTTGAGCCAGAGAAGAAAAGTCAGCCCCATTTCGAAGATCCCGACGTATACGGGGCCCGGGATCGTTGCGCCCCGGAGATGGAGCGGGCCTGCCAGGGGAAGCGCCACCGCGGTTATGTAAACAAGCCCGAATATGAAGTTGAGAAACATCCGCACCGTGCCGTCGACGGTGTCCTTCGTGTTCAGGATCCAGTAGAGCGACCATATCAGGGTGCTACCGAGAGCGAGGGTGATACCGGGCCAGTCGCTGAATTCGAGGGAGAAAGGATTCCCTCTGGTTGCTATAACAATCACACCTGAAAAAGAGACGAGAATCGCCCCGGCGTCCCTCGCCCGCAGCCGCTGTCCCAGCATCGGGATGGAGAGAAGAACGAGCACTATGGGCCATGTATAATTGAGAGCCTGGGCTTCCTGGGCCGGGAGCCGGGAGTAGGCGCCGAGGAGAACTATATAGTAGAGGAACGGGTTCAGAAATCCGAGCATGGCCGACCGGGCGATTTCTTTCCGGGGAAGGAGGATGATTCTTTTGATCCCGCCCGATACCGCGACGGCGGCGAACAGGATCGCGGTGGAAGTCGCCGCGGCGAAAAGCAGGAGATGAAGGACGCCGTAAAACCGGAGCGATATTTTGAAGGCCGTGGCCGCCGTGGACCAGAAAACCACCGCGGCAGCGGCATAAAGGTAAGCTGTATGCTGTTTTTCCAACCGTAAGGCTCCCTGGTCCCGGTTCCGGGCCGGTTCGGTGCCGCCGTCGACCCGTTTCCGGCGACGAAAGCAGGAGTATAGCACCGGGGTTCCGCGCGGTGTAAGAAAAAGAGAATAACGGCTAGCCCTCATTTACTTCCGAGCCGATTGATACTAAAATGCGAGGAAGGCTGCGGATGTCTGAAACCGGGGATTGCGAATGACTGAACCTGAGAAAAGAAACGAGGCGCATCGACCCGCCTGCGGGGATGTGGAAAAACTGATCGAGGGTCTGCCGAAGCTGAAATCGGACGATCCGGATCTGCTTGCGGAGAAGATCGAGGAGGCAGGCGGGATCGCCCGGGCGATAACGGATCCGCTCGAGAAAGCCGACGCCCTGGGACTGACCGCCCGGGCCTGGGAAGAGGCCGGCGACTGGGGACGGGCCCTCGAAATATACCTTGAAGCACTCGAGACAGTTGAAAAAAGCGGGAGTCCGGAGACCGCCGAAGAGGTCCTCCGGATCTCCGCGGGCCTGCAGCTTAAAATCGGGTATATCTACCTGTTCAAATCAGCGAGATATGACGGAGCTCTCGCCAGGTTCCTCGAATCGTTCAGAATTTCGGAGAAGCTGGACCAGGTGGAAGACTGCGTGAAAGCCCTTAGTGCGGCGGGTTATGTCCAGCGCGAGATGAAGAATTACAAAGAAGCCCTCGACTATTTCCATCGCGCCGTGGAAAAAGGTGAAGAAGGCGAGGACCGCTCCTGCATCGTTTCGGCCCTCAACGAGATAGGCAATATCCACATGATGAAGGGCGATCACGGCCGCTCCGAAAAATACCGCCGCCGGGCCCTTGACCTGGCCAGGCAGACCGGCAGCAGTTACATGATCGGGTTCATAACCCACGACCTGGGATGCATGTATCTCGAGCAGGGAAAACATGAAGAAGCGTTGAAATGTTTCGAAGACAGCCTGGAAGCCGGGCAGGACGGGCGCGAAAAGTCGATCATCTACCACAATATCGCCTCGGTGCACAGAGAACTGGGTTACCCGGACCTTGCCGATGAATATGTGTCCCGCAGCATGGCCATAGCCGGCGATGCCGGGTACGACCCCGGAACCGAGCAGAGCCTGACCCTGATCTCGAACCTTGCATACGACAGGGGAGATTACCTGAAAGCCTGCGACTCCCTTCGCCGCGCGGTTGAACTCAAGGAGAAGATATTCGATCAGGAGCGGATGCGTCAGATTGCAGAGCTCCAGGCCCAGTACGAGGTGGAGAAGAAGGAGGCGGCGGCTGAGATATACCGGTTGAGGAACATCGAGCTGGCGAAGGCGAACACGCGGATCGAGAAGCAGAAGGAAGAGCTGGAAAAAGCCCTAGAAAAACTGAAGAAAGCCATGGATGAGGTGAAGATTCTCGGTGGATTGATACCGATCTGCGCCGAATGCAAGAGGATCAGGGATGATAAGGGTTTCTGGCAGAGGGTCGAAGTGTACATCAGGGATCGATCGGACGCAGAGTTCACCCACGGCATCTGCCCCGAGTGCGTCGAGAAGCTCTATCCGAAATTCAACGAAAAAATGAAAAAGAAAAAATCCGGGGGGTAATTACCCACCGCGGTTCCTGAACATCCGCTGCCGTCGATGACGGGGTGAAGCTTTTGTCACGTGACAAATGCTTCATTTTCATTTTTTTCGGTCGACAATGCCCGTGCAGTGCCAACCCCGAGGTTCCGTCGAACTCTACTCCGAGAGTTTTTTCATGCGATCCAGGCGCTCTTTTTCGTGTTTTGCGAGCCATTTATCTTTCGACAGCAGCTCGTAGGCGGCTCCGAAATTCTTTTTCGCTTCGGCTTCATTGCCGAGGAGAAGGTGGTTCTCGCCGAGTTCTTCGTAGACATAGCCGTCCGGCGGGGCTCCGGCCGCTTCGAATTCGGCCAGGAGCGCTTCCTGCACGGCGAGCGCCTCTTCGATCCTGCCGAGGGAGCGATAGGTCCTGCCGATGGTCCATTTCGCGATGCGGGTTCCGTAAGCGTCGCCGGCGCTCTCCCGCCATTCGAGAGACTTTTCGAAGATTTCGAGGGCTTTTTTATAATTGCCCATGTCGTGGTATGTCCAGCCGGTATTGTTGTAGAGCGGGCCGAGCCAGCCTTTCGTTCGCCTGTCCTCGCTCCGCTCGGCGACTTCCATGGCCTTTTCAGACCAGACCAGCTGCTCTTCCGGTGGAGTGACTATCCCCATCATGTGGGCGGCGTCCACGGCGTGAAAATCCTCTCCGGCCTCGAGCGCCGTTTCCCAGGCCTCCGTGAAATAGGGGATCGATTCCTCTTTTTTCCCCGACGAGTTCATAACCCGGCCCCGCTCCAGCAGGCACCGGACGCGGGCGGTTACGGTTTCGTCGTCCAGCATCGATTCCGCATTTTCGAGAGTGGCGAGAGCCTCGTCGAATTTTCCCTGCAGACCCTGGGCCCGGGCCAGCTGGCTGAGAAGGGCGGCCGTGTATCCGGGCCGGTCGAACTCCTCGGCCTCGGGCAGGAACTCCTTGAATTTCATCTCGGTGGCCGCGGCATCTTTATAGTTCCAGAGCGTGTCGAAATTGGGCAGGACGGGCTCTTCCGCTTCCGTTTTCGTTTCAACCGTCTTCAATCCTGCCGTCTCCGATTCGACAGTCTTCACGCCTTCCGTTTTGGTTTCAGCCGTCTTTACGCATTTCGTGCGACAGCTTTTATGCGAGCATCCCGTCAGAGCAGGGACGGTGATCACCAGCAGCATTACCAGAAAGAAGTATCGCATGTCTGAAACCTCCCGTGCGAGCGCACCAGTCAATATTTTCGGACCTCTGCGGATACTAAATCCCGACCTTGTTGCGCGCCAGTGTAAAAAGCATATCCTGTCGCGCCGGCCATACAGGCATAGGTGTGTAAAATTGTCAATCCGATTGACAATTTTACACGTTTTCCGGGCAGGCGCGAGCGAGACCCTGAATGACCGGAAAGAAAAGGGACAGCTCTAGCCGGACGGCTGCTTATGATACCGGTTCCGCAACGAATCACCGGTCGCACCACGGAATCGAAGAGTTTCGCCAGTGGATAATCCTTATCGCCGGCGTCGTCCCCGGTTGAACAACGCCGATCGCTCCGATTTCGTAATCGGGCACAATCTTCCCGGTGGTTCCACCGCGGCTATTGCGCTATAGTGAATCGAAGCGGGAGTTTTTCCTGAAATCGACCCCGGGGCTCCGGGGAGGGAACAGCGGCGGACGGGGAGCGCGCGGCCGTGAGTCTGCTTATCCACCAGTCGAACAAGCTCGAGAGGCTCGCGGATATTCTTGCGCGGAATATCGCCGCCGATCCGCCCGATCCGTTCGGCAGGGAGACGTTCCTGGTTTTGAGCAAGGGGATGGAGAAGTGGCTCTCCCTGGAGCTTGCGGAGCGTCTCGGCGTCTGGGCCAACGGCGAGTTCCTCTTTCCGAACAGGCTGGTCCACCGGCTGGTGGAAGCCCTGGTTCCGGAAGAGGAGCGTCCCGATACATCCCTCTTCGAAAAAGAAATCCTCACGTGGAGAATCATGC
Organism: uncultured Gemmatimonadota bacterium; assembly: GCA_964394085.1. GTDB lineage: Bacteria > CAYMWF01 > CAYMWF01 > CAYMWF01. The sequence continues at coordinate 25,674 of CAYMWF010000008.1, forward strand.
GTCTCCTGCCGGGCCTGCTTTCCGAAAAGGCGTTCGCCCCGGTGGCGGCTTACCTGGGAGGAGGCGCCCGTCCGTCCGGGCTCTCGAAGCGGCAGGGCGCGAGCCTGGTATCCGGCGAGGTCAAAAGTGTGGATAAGGTTTCCACCGGGTCCGGAGACGCGGACGGCGAATCGGGAGGTATTGAAGGCGCTGACGGGATAGCCGGAAAAACGGAAGCTTCGCGAGCGGTTTCCCGCGGGACGGCGGAAGCGGATCCGCCGTCCGGTCTGCGGGGCGCCGTCGGGGTGCGCCTCTACCAGCTCGCCTGCAGGCTGGCCGACACATACGACCAGTACGCCGTTTACCGCCCCGGCCTCCTCGAAGAGTGGGAGCGCGGCGGCGAGCGGGACGACTGGCAGGCCCGCCTCTGGAGAATCCTTATCGAAGACGCCGCGGGCGGGTGCGGCAGGACGGCCCTCCACGACAGGCTCTTTTCCAGGCTGGCCGGGGGCGGCGGCGAATTGAAAGCCGCACTCCCCAGGCGCCTCTCGGTCTTCGGCGTTTCGACCCTTCCCCCCGTTTACCTTGACCTCCTCTCCGGGCTGTCGACGCATCTCCCGGTGCATATCTACTTCTTGAACCCGAGCCGGGGATACTGGGGGGATATCCTCTCCCGTAAAGAATCCGCCAGGCTCGCGGTTAAGGAGGGCGCCCCCGCGGACGCGCGGGCCGGACTGTTCCTCGACGAGGGGAACCCGCTCCTCGGCTCCCTCGGAAAGGAAGGCCGGGATTTTCTCTCCCTGCTCGTTGATTTCGACGGCGGCGAAGGGGTCGAAGCCTTCGAGGATCCCGGCGAAGAGGATATGCTTCACGCCTTGAGGAAGGATATCCTCGAGCTCAGGGAGAGAGGGAGCCCCGGAGAACGGAGAAGCGCCGCCCCCGCGGAGCGTCTCCAGGTCAGGGAAGACGACCGATCGATACAGATTCACGTCTGCCACGGACCCGCCCGGGAGATCGAGGTGCTCCACGACCGGCTCCTCGACATGTTCGATACCGATCCCGGGCTCGAGCCGCGCGATATCGTGGTGATGGCCCCCGATATAGAGGAATACGCCCCTTACGTGGAAGCGGTCTTCGGCGCCGGGCGGGCCGGCGGAGCTTACATCCCTTTCAGTATCGCCGACAGGGGAGAGAGCGCCGGCGACCGGGTGTTCGACGGCTTTTCCGCAATACTCGACCTCGCGGGCGGGCGTTTCGGAGCCGGGGCGGTGCTCGACGCCCTCGAGATCGAGCCCGTTCGGAAGAGGGCCGGGTTCACCGAGAAGGAGATGGAGCTCGTCCGGCACTGGATCTCCGAGCTCCGGATACGCTGGGGGATGGACGGGCGCCACCGCGAGTCGCTCGGCCTGCCCGGGTTCGAGGAGAATACGTGGAGGGCCGGCCTGGACAGGCTGCTGCTCGGGTATGTTTTTCCGGCGGCGGGGGAGGCGGGCGTGTTCCGGGGCGTCCTTCCCTTCGGCGACGTCGAGGGGGACGGCGCCGTTACGGCGGGCAAGCTCGCCGGGTTTACCGGAAAACTCCGCAAATACGCGCGCAGGCTGGAAACCGCCCGTGATCCCGCCGCCTGGCGGGACCTCCTCACCGGCATCGTCGACGATTTCCTCGTGGAGGACGACGATACCACCTCCTCGGTGCAGTCCCTCCGGAGGGTCGTATCGGGGCTGGCCACCCGGGCCGCCGGAGCCGGGTTCGACGCACTCCTCGACAAGGCGGCGATACAGGCGTTTCTCGGAGACGAACTGGGAGTCAGGGGCTCGACCGCCGGTTTCCTCACGGGGAGGGTCACGTTCTGCTCGATGCTCCCGATGCGCAGCATCCCGTTCCTGGTGGTCTGCCTGCTGGGTTTGTCCGATACGGCCTTCCCCCGCACCCGCAGGCTCCCCGGCTTCAATCGCCTCTCCGAAAAACCGCGCCCCGGCGATCGCTCCATGCGGGACGACGACAGGTACCAGTTCCTCGAGGCGATCCTCTCCGCCCGCAGGCGCCTCTACATCAGTTATACCGGGCGGAGCATCCGCGACAACAGCGCGATCCCGCCGTCCCCCGTAGTCGACGAGTTGAAGGATTACATCGCCCGCGGGTTCGCCTCCGCCTCGGGCGATATCCTTTCCGGCATCGAGACCGTGCACCCGCTCCACCCATTCGACGCCGCCTGCTTCGACGGCAGCGATCCGTCCCTGTTCAGCTACTCGGCCGCCCACTGTATACCCGCCGCGGCCCGTGGCGCCGCCCGCGTAATCCCTTTCCAGCGGGAGCCGCTTCCCCCGCCGCCCGGCGACGAGGAGGAGGGCCCGCTCCCGGTCGATGCCGCCGCCTTCATTCGCTTCTTCAAAAACCCCGCCGCCGCCTACCTGCGCGAGCGGCTGGGAGTGTCGTTCCCCTCGCGAGAGCCCGAAATCCCGGAGAGCGAGCCTTTCGCTGTCGAGGGCCTCGACAGGTATTCCCTCGAGGATGAGCTCCTGCAGGCCCGCCTGGAGGGAGTCGACCCCGCGGATCTGCTTCCGCTGGCGAGGGCGAGTGGGGAGTTGCCGCACGGGATCCAGGGCGAGGCCGTCTTCAGAGAGCACGCGGATATCGCGGCGGCGATAGCGGCTTCGGTTCCTTTCCGGGACGATTCGGATCCGGAGGCGCCGGCGGCTGTCGAAACGGCGTGCGGTGGGCTTCGGATCACCGGCACGGTCGGAGAGCTCTGGCGGGACCGGGCGAGCGGAGCGCTGCTGAGGGTGGTTATCCGGCCCGCAGCCATCAACGGAAAAGACTTTATCGACGCCTGGATAAAACACCTCCTGCTCAACGAGGCTGCTGCAGCAGGCTCCGGCGCGGTCACCGGCTCCGCTGTCGGCTCAGCGACCGCCGTCAGCTCCGCTGCCGCTTCCCGCTCCGCCGCTGCCGCCGGCACCGCAGCCGGGGGAGACGCCGGGGTGACTACATTCCTCACCGGATGGGAGCGCAAATCCGGCAGAACGGATATCCGGCGCTTCAAGCCCCTTGCCGAGCCGGGCCCGTTCCTCGACGTGCTCGCTGGATTGTTCATGGAGGGCAAACTCCGGCCGCTGCCGTTCTTCCCCCGCACATCCTGCAATTTCGCGGCGGGTGTGAACAAAGATCCCGCCGAGGCGTCACGTGCCGAGCGGATGAAGGGCAGGAAGGGCGCTTTTTCCGCCTGGAAAACGTCCTTCACGGGCTCGCCGGGGGAGTCGGACGACCGGGCGATCGCCACCTGTTTCAGAGACGCGGACCCCCTCGACGAAGAGTTCGAGCGCATGGCCTGGACCGTGTTCGCCCCGATCCTCGACAACTCCGAAAAAGTCCGGGGGATAGTTGTATGATGAACCGATCCGGACCATCCCCGGGAGAATCCGCCGCTCGCGGGAGTCTGGCCCCTTTCGAGTCGCTGGATTGTCCCCTCGAAGGCACGACCCTGATTGAGGCTAGCGCCGGAACAGGCAAGACTTACACCATCGCCACCCTCTATCTCCGCCTTCTCATCGAGAGGGAGCTGCCGGTCGATTCGATCCTCGTCGTGACATTTACCGAGGCGGCCACCGCGGAGCTGCGTCACCGGATCAGAACGAGGATCAGGGAGGCTTACGAATTCTTCAGGAACCAGCAGGGAATCCCCGCTTCCGGAGACGATCTTCTCAACCACCTGGCCCGGACGGGGGGCGGCGAAAACCGGAAAAAAGCCGACCTGCTCGCCAGGGCTCTCCACGGGTTCGACGAGGCGGCCATTCACACGATCCATGCCTTCTGCAGGCGGATTCTCACCGAGCGGGCTTTCGAAAGCGGGGCCCTTTTCGACGCTGAGCTCGGAAAGAGCCCTGAAAGATTGACGCGCTCGGCGGCGGAGGATTTCTGGCGAAAAGAAACGGCCGCTCTACCGCCTCTTCTCGTGCAGTTTCTCGCGGGAAGCGGAATCGGACCGGGAACGGTGGCCGGGCTGGCCGCGCGCCTGAGAGAGAGACCCGACGCGGTCCTGCTGCCGAAGACCGACGACCTTGAAACCATCAGGGAGAGGGTGGAGGCGCTTTTCGGGGACGTGGCGGCGGGATGGGCTTCCGGCCGGAGCGGTATCCACGCCGTCCTCACCGACGTGAAGGGGGAGAGCGCCGGTCTGCAGAGGCGAGCCGGAATATACAAAGTCGGCGACGGCCTTGAAAAGAATCTCGAATGGATGGACGCCTTCGCCGCCGCGGAAGGCGCGGATCGTCCTTTCGACCCCGGCGTTTTCAGGTTGTTCACGATTTCAGGCCTGAACGAAAACCTCAAGGCGAACAAGCCGGCGCCGGAGCATCCGTTCTTCCGCCTGGCCGAAAAGTATGCGATCGCGCTCGAATCGTACCGGATCGCCTTCCTCCGCAAGGGAGTGGACCGGGTATGGGAAGACGCCGCCGGGGTGAAGGAAGAAGACAGGATTTTCGATTTCAGCGACCTGATCCTGGGCTTGCGTGACGCACTTTTTGACGCGAAATCGGGCGGTCGGCTTACCGCAGCGGTCGCATCGAGATACAAGGCCGCTCTCATCGACGAGTTCCAGGATACCGACGCAGCGCAGTACGCGATTTTCAGCAACCTGTTCGGCGGCGGCACGCTCTTCCTCATCGGCGATCCGAAGCAGGCGATTTACAGTTTCAGGGGCGCCGACGTCCATGCCTACTTGGGCGCCAGGGACGGCGCGGTCCGCGCCGGCACCCTGGAGACGAACTGGCGTGCGGCGTCCCGGCTGGTGCGGGCGGTGAACCGGCTTTTCGAGTCAGCCGGGGTTTCACCCTTTCTCGAAGATATCGACTTCCACACGGTGAGGCCGGCGGAACGGGGAGATCCTTACCTGCTCGAATCCGGCGGCGCTGAAGAAGCGCCCCTCGTCGTATGGCGTCTCGACAATACTGAAAATCCGGACAAGAGCCTGAACAAGGAGAATGCGACCGAACTGGCCGCCGAAGCGACCACCGCCGAAATCGCGGATCTCCTCGAAAAAAGCCGCAGCGGAACACTCAAAATCGTTGAAGAGGGCGGGGAACGACCCGTCAATCCGAGGGATATCGCCGTGCTCGTCCGGTTTCACAAGCAGGCGGAGATGGTCCGGCGGAAACTCGATGCAGCGGGTATCCCGACGGTCCTCCAGTCCCAGCTGTCGGTTTTCGAGAGCGCTTCGGCGGACGACCTGGAGCTCGTCCTCAGGGCCGCCGCGGACCCATCGAACGAAACCGCCGTCCGGGCTGCGTATACCACCGTTATGCTGGGAGGGAACGCCGTTGACCTGTTCGAGACGATCACGGATCCGGACGAATGGGAGAAGCGTCTCGAAGCTTTCAGTTTGTACGGACGGTTATGGCGGACTCGCGGCTTCATGGCGATGTTCGAGATCCTCCTGGTGGATGAGCAGGTCAGGCCGAAGCTCCTCGCCCGCCCCGACGGCGTCCGCCGACTCACCGACCTGTCGCACCTGGGAGAGCTCCTCCACGGGGAATGGCGCAGCTCCAGGCCGTCGCCCGCGGGGCTGGTCGCCTGGCTGGCGGCGCAGATGACCGGCGGCGGGGCAGGTGACTCCGGGGTCGCCGCCGAGGCCAGGCAGCTCAGGCTCGAAACCGACGCGGACGCCGTGCGCCTGGTTACGGTGCATACGAGCAAGGGGCTGCAGTATCCGATCGTATTCTGCCCGTTCATGTGGGATACGCGGGCCGGCATAATCACCGACAAGAAGAAACCCGTCTTCTTTCACGAAAAAACGAACGCCGACAGAAGGCAGTGTGTAGACCTCGGATCCGCAGACATCGAAACCAGCCGCGGAGCGGCCTTTCGGGAAGAACTGGCCGAGGAGATCCGTCTCCTGTACGTGGCCCTGACCCGCGCCCGGTTCAAGTGTTACACATCGTGGGGGTTCATAAACAAAACCCTCTCCTCCGCACCGGGGTACCTGTTTCATGCCGGGGAGTTCGAAACGGATCCCGTCACACTGACCCGTAAAAAACTCGAGAAGCTGGTGAAAAACCGGATCAACGGCGATTCCGGGTCCGTAGAGAGTTTCTGGTCTGAACTGGCAGGAGCGTCCGGGGGAACCATCTCGGTGGAGCAGCCGCCCCGCGGTCCGGTCGAGTTTACTCCTGCCGCCCGTAAAGACACCGGTGAACCGCCGGCGCCCCGCCGGTTCGGCGGCCGTATCGACACATCCTGGCGTATACTCAGCTATTCCGGCCTTCTTACCCTTTTTGACGCACCTCATGACGCACCGCGTTCGCTGGCGACGCCGGCCCCGGCTCCCGCGGCGACGAGATCCGTTCCGAGCGGTTCCGGCTACGAAGAGAAGGCTCCGCCCGACCTGTCGGATGAGCCGGATCATGACAGGATATCGCCTGCCGTCTTCGCAGCTCCCGCAGTCTCCGCCGCTCCTGCAGTCTCCGCCGCTCCTGCAGTCTCCGCCGCTCCTGCAGCCTCCGCCGTCCCGGCAGCTTTCGCCGCCCCGACCGCTGTCGATGAAGACGCCGAATCGATATTCACCTTTCCGGCTGGAAAACGAACAGGCGACTGCTTCCACGAAATCTTCGAGTATCTCGACTTTACGGATTCCGCAGGCATCGAACCGCTGGTCAGCGAAACCCTCGAGTCGTACGGTTTCGCCGGCGAGGAGAAATCCGCGCTGGTTGCCGGGATGGTGCGCGACGCGGTCGCCACGGAAATCGCTCCGGGGCTGAAACTCGAGGATGTGAGCCTGGAAGACCGGCTAAGCGAGCTCGAATTCTTCTTTCCGGTGACGCCGGAGGCGACGCGAGGGCTTCTCGCTCTTTCGCCCGGGCGCGGCGGCGGCTCCGGCAGCCGGGTTCGCGGCGTGATGAAGGGCTACATCGACCTGGTCTGCAGGAGCAACGACAAATATTACGTCATCGACTACAAGTCGAACCGGCTGGGTTTTTCGCTGGAGGACTACTCCCGCGAGTGCGTCGCTTCGGCAATGACCGCCCATGACTACCACCTGCAGTACCTGATCTATACCGTCGCCGTGCACCTGCTCCTCGAGCAGCGGCTTCCCGGTTACCGATACGAGCGGAATTTCGGCGGCGCCTGCTACCTGTTCCTCCGCGGGATGCGGCCGGACCTCGGTCTCTCCCACGGCGTCTTCTTCAACAGGCCCGACGCCGGTGTCGTGTCGCGTCTTGCCGGGCTACTCCGGAACGATCCCGGCGGAGCCGGGGGCGGAAGTAAGAGATTATGACGAACCTGCGGTTTTTGCGGTGCCGACCCCCGGAAATGAGGGGATATCGAGAACCTGAAGGTGATAAGAAACCTGCGGGAGGAGAATAAAAGAGAATGAAGGGCCGAAGCGATACGGGAGCCGGTAAACCGGATAAACTCGGAGCCTTGTGCGGAGGTAATCTCTTTTCAGCGCTCGATATCGAAATCGCCGGGCTGCTCGACCGGCTGGCCGGCGAAACCGGCGGATACCCTCTCGAACTCGCCGCCGCCCTGGCGAGTCGCGCCGTGCGTCTCGGCGACCCCTGCATTGAATTGGGAAAGGTTGCGGGTTCGGACCTGGGTCTTCTCGTTCCCGGCGAGAAGTGCGAAGAAACATTCCCGGCGCCGCCGCTCGAGACCTGGCGCGAGGCCCTGCGCCGGAGCGGGATCGTCTCTTTTCCCGGGGGAAATGAACCCCTTCCGCTGGTGCTCGACGGGGCGGACCGGCTCTACCTTTACCGGTACCGCCGCTACGAGAGCGATCTGGTTTCCCGGGTGCTCGATCTTGCGGGTGATCCGCCGCCGCCGCCGGACATCGAAAAGGCGTCCGCCGTGCTCGCCGCGCTGTTCCCCGCGGAAGCGGCGGGTCCGGATCCGGCTGGTCTGTATCCGGATTCGGTGGATCCGGCTCCTGATGGAACCGGAACTGCTTCTAGTGTTCCTGTTCAGGTTTCTGTCGCAGCGGATCATGCTGCCGGCGCAGAGGGATCGGAGATTCCGGACGTCGATCGCCAGAAACTCGCGGCGGCTGCGGCTCTCCTGGGAAGATTCACGGTAATCACCGGCGGGCCCGGCACCGGCAAAACCACCACCGTGGTCAAGGTCCTGGCTCTCCTGATCGACCTTGCGATTTCAGGCTCGAACCGCCCACCTGCGACCGGCGCCGCCGGCGACCCCCACGATCCGGGCGCCGATGCCGCCGGCGACTCCCACGATCCGGGCGCCGATGCCGCCGGCGACTCCCACGAACCGAGCGCCGAAGGCACTGACGCCCCTCCTTCCGAACCGGACACCGGAACCGGCACCGGAGTTGCGGAAAACCTTCCGCCGTCCGGCAAACCTCCCCTCGTCGCGCTGGCCGCACCCACCGGGAAAGCAGCGGCCCGGCTCCGGGAGACGATCCGCGGCGCCCTCGACCGGCTGGCCGTGCCGGAGGAGGTTCGGGCGGCCGTGCCGGATGAAGCGGCCACGATCCACCGCCTTCTCGGATGGCGAAGGCACTCTCCATATTTCCGCCGCGACAGGTCGAATCCGCTTCCGCACGATATCGTGGTCGTGGACGAGGCTTCGATGATGGATATCGCACTCTCGGCCAAGCTCCTGGACGCCGTTCGTCCCTCTGCCCGGCTCATTCTCCTCGGCGACCGCGATCAGCTCGCTTCGGTGGAAGCGGGATCGGTCCTCGCCGATATCTGCGACGCCGGATCCGGGCCCGGTTTCTCGGAGTTGTTCGCCGAAACCGCCTCGACGCTTATCGGCGGGAAGGTGCCCGCGGCCGTTGAAGATTCCGCCCCCCTGGCGGACAGTATCATCGAGCTTGTGAAAAATTACCGGTTCGGTGAGGGGAGCGGTATCGGCAGGTTCGCCGCCGCGGTCAGGAACGGCGACGGAGAAACGGCCGTTTCCATATTGACGGATCCTTCTGTCGGGGACCTCGAATGGCTCCCCCCCGTGGAGCCGGGTGAACTGGAGAATGTGCTCCGTCAGCCCGTGCTGAATGGTTTCAGCGGATTCCTCGCCGAAAACGATCCCGCCGCCGCCCTGGTCCGGCTCGACAGGCACCGGATCCTGTGCGCCCACAGGGTCGGATCGTTCGGCGTCGTGTCCGTGAATCGCTCCGTCGAAAGGATCCTGGCCGGGCAGGGGCTCCTGTCGCCGGGATTCGCCCCGTACCCCGGCAGGCCGGTGCTTGTAACCGAAAACGACTACGGACAGCGTCTCTACAACGGCGATGTCGGCGTGGTCCTGCCCGACCCGGAAGCGGGCGGCGCCGGGGTCCTCAGGGTCTGGTTCGCCGGTGAAGAAAAGAGTGTCCGCGGAATCCCGCCCGCAAGGCTTCCGGCCCACGAAACCGCCTTCGCCATGACGGTCCACAAGAGCCAGGGCTCCGAATTCGATCATGTCCTGCTGCTGCTTCCCGACAGGCTCTCGCCCATTTTAACCAGGGAGCTCCTCTACACCGCCGTAACCCGCGCCCGCGAGAAAGTAACCATACTGGGCGATCCGGATATAATCCGCCACGCCGCGTCCCTCCGGGTAACCCGCGCTTCAGGCCTCGCCGACCGGCTCCGCGGCGCCTGAATCCGCTCGCTCCCTCGCTTCCGGCCTCTCCGTCCGCCTCATTCCGGTCGGAACCCGCTTATGACTGCTCTGTCAGGTTCCCGCCGCCCCCGCTTTCCTCATGTGAAGAATTTCCGAGAAGTCTTGACCCTCTTCATTCATGCCGGCCGCACCTCAGCCGCCGGTTGGCAGGCCGATGAATGGGCGGATAATCGAAAATAACCGATGCAGTTTTTCAAATGGTTGATATATATATGGTAGACGCTTCGTTCTGCAGCATGTATCGGCATGTGAATTAAGGGCTTGTTCGCCGGATGGTGAAATGAAGTATTCAATAGACTTTGTTTTGAAGGTAAACGAGATTTACCACGACGTTGAAGAGGATGAATATGAAAAGAAGCATCCTGATATTTTCAGGGAAGAAGTGCTCCGATGGCAGAGAATAGGCGGCGATTATATTGAAAATGAACGAAAAACGATAAGTCTGCTGGATATCGGATCCGGAACGGGATTCGTGCCTCTTCAGGTCGGAGGGCTTTTGAAGAAGAACGATCTTTTTATCTGCTCCGACATCTCAAAAAATATCCTGGCCGTATGTAAGAAGAATATCTCCGGGAAATCGTTCAATTGTAAGTTCAACTATCTGAAACTGAATGGTTTGGCGATAAGTCTGGAAACCGGCTCCGTGGATTGCGTGACGATTAATGCGGTTCTTCATCATATTCCTAATTTGGGTGATATTTTTAACGAAATTAATCGTCTTTTAAAAGTTGGCGGCCGCATAATTATAGCTCACGAGCCCAACAGGGAATTTTTTAAAAACAAATTGTTATGGAACAATTATAAAGTTCTTTCTTTTCTATTTGATCCCGGGTCGTTCATCGAGGCTGTATTGAAGAAAATCAAGCTATATGAAACCACCAGAAAGATATACAGGCATGTCTCCGGAAGGACGAAACCGGCCAGCAGGCTGGTTGATAACATCAACAAGCAGCTTATTGAAGAGGGCATCACGGATGAGCCGCTTACCGAAGGCCAGATTATTGAAATTACCGATATCCATTCGCCCACCGCGGGAGGGTTTCACAAGGATAGAGGTATCGACATGTTGCGGATTTCAAAGGAGCATCTGGCAAATTTTGAAATTGAATACCTGGAAACGTATAATCATTTGTGCAAGGTGAGTTCGCTGAACAGGTTTACAAAATGGTACGATTCTATTCTGAGGAAGGTTTTTCCTGTTTCCGGGTCATCGTTTTCCGTGGTTCTGAAGAAACAGCATTGATTGCCCGGGCGGCCGGGTCGCGATTTCGTCTTATGGCCGGCCATCTTCAATAACGACAGTGTCATGACATCCGCTATGGAGTCATCTGCGATGCGCTGAACTGATTATATATCAGGAGGATGTAGAAGCATCGCAAATCGATTTACCCCATTTTTATCCGAGTTCCTTGAACATACGGCGTCCGCAGCTGTTCGAGTCGGGAAATCGACCACATGGCTACGGGCACGTTCCAGGCGGTAAGGCGCTCCCCCTGCCGCCCCGCGGTGACAGCGACAGCCCCAACACCGGAAGATTGTTGTCTCACCGGCGCTGTTGGCGTATCAATGGTAACCATGGCGCACCGGCAAGTATTAGAGGCATTTGAACCTCCACTCTCACCTTCGGTTTAATTCAATAGGCAGAATCGTTTAATTGTCTTAATAGGGCAGGATGATTACTTCGGATGTGTCGGAGCATTGAAGGATTCAGCTGAAGATGTTTTAGCTCCGCAGGTCGCTATTGAATTATTTCAACCAGTTTCTGTTTCCGGGACCGCCGTACGCGCCCATGTCCGATCTCGGACCGTTCGGATACCATTCGGGCCACCTGGGGTGCAGGTCGCAGAGGGCGTCTTCGATCGAGGGATCGCCGGCGTCGATGCAGGGCGAGGAGGGACGGAGCAGGTATTCGAAACCCTGAACCGCGAACGGTATGAATCGCGGAGACCTGTCGATATTGCCCTCTCCGGGCCATCCCCCCTGGATGTCGCAATAGGTGACGACAGCCTCTCCGGGGGTTTCTTCTTCGACGATGTTGTTCCATAAAATGCAGTTCGACAGAATCGGAAAGGACTCGGTCTCGCAATAGATACCGCTTCCCGCAACGGATGAATTTTTCAGGATCGTGCAATTCTGTATCAGCGGCCTCGACCATTTTTTACAATAAATACCGCCGCCTTTGTCCTCGGAAATGTTGCTCTCTATGATGCAGTTCCTGAGGACTGGTTCTCTCGAGCAAAGGCGGATTCCGCCGCAGATATCGTTCGCTGAATTCCCTGAAACAAGGCAATTTTCGAACACGCATATCCCGTCCCCGTCGACAGAGACGCCTCCGCTGCCCCAGTATGCAGAATTATCCGAGAATTCAGTGTTCCGGACCAGCAGCCCGCCGGCAAGAGCGCCGCAGTACAGACCTCCCCCGGAATAACCTTCCGCCACATTGCGGGAGATTTCGCAATTATCGATCAACAGGGTATCCGTGCAGTAATAATCCAGGTAGGCATAGATGCCTCCTCCGCTGAATTGATCGGCTTCATTGCCGGCGATGACGCAGTCGACGATCTCAGGGGCCGAAAAACTCATCGAGATCGTCACGATCCCGCCGCCCTGTTCCGTTGCGTAGTTGTCTTCTATCCTGCAGCCGCGTATTTCGGCATCTGAATTATAAAGGAATATCCCGGCGCCCCAGCCCTCATGCCATCCCATCGATACATTATCTCTGACGATACAGTCGAGTATAACGGGCGATGCGTGCCGGCAGTAGATCCCGGCGCCGTAGAGATTGTAGCCTTCCCGCACGGTGAATCCCTCGAGCTTCGAATCCGGACCCTCGTCGTTTTCGAAGACGAACCCCCTCGATCCCTTGCCGCCGCAATCGATAATAGTGTCGTCCGGCCCGGCGGATGAGCGGACGACGATCGCCTTTCCCCTGAAATCGATGTCCCGGTTCCCGTGTCCGGAATAAGTTCCGCCCGCCACCAGGACCGTATCCCCATCCGAGGAAGCATCTATACCCAGCTGGATGGTCGGAAAGACGGAAGGGACATGAAGGGTGGCTCCCGAGATCGGTAGAGCGGCCAGCAGGGAACAGCAGACAATCAGATATGTTTTCATCGTTTCAAGTCACCCCGCCTTACTTGAGGTTCAATTGGGCGCAGTCAGGCCGGCCGGGAAGAGGGACGCCGCAGGGGAGGCTGTACCCGGTCATGTCGCAGCGGGTAGCCCAGTCGAACTCCCCGGAGACTCCCGGAATTTTATACCCGACCCCCGTCAGCCACGCGTATCCGGGCGGCGGCGGCGGTAAAGTACCGAAATCAACTTCAGTGAGATAAAGGTAATTCCGCCAGTCGGTATGACCGCAGCGGTAGAGCGCGTCCGTGCGAATCAGGTTCCAGTAATCTCCCGGCATATAGTAAACCACGCATTCAGCGGTGTCTCCCTCGGTAAACCAGTAGAACTCGGGTGTATACCATACGCACCCCGTGCCGTCGGCCGTCCAGCTGTCGATCCATTCCGGTTCCGCGTTATCATAATCCGCTTTAACCAGGGCGATATTCTGCGAAACTATCTCCAGGTGCAGTAAATCTCTCGCTTCCATGCTGAAGTCCAGGTCGAAATCATGCGAAGGTTCCGAGATACATCCCAGACAGATGAACATGCAGATTACGGGTAATTGAATCAGTTTCATCCTGAACCTCCTGTTCGGCATTCAGCTTCTCGATCATTTGTACGAAGTATATCAAGTTTTATCGAGGCTGCAACGGAATAGAGACTTGTTTCGCTTTTTTGCCGTCTTCAAGCTCGTTGTTAACGGGAGATCCGGGTCGAAAGACCGAATATACGGCGAACAATCGCTGCATCAGATCGACTGGCTGCAAGAAAACGCTTGAAAGATGAAAAAAAACAGGGGAGCATCGGCGGTATGAACGCTTCGTTTCTCGATCACCCTTGCCGCCGTCACCGGAAAATGTCCCGGAAACCGGATTTCAATCTCAACCGGGGCCGGGTTCGGCGGCGGGATCATAGCGAATTACTATATGAGTAATAACATTCATACTATGGGGTAAGATCAAACCTTGATGAATATATCGAGCATTCTGGATAAGGCCGCGCGGTTGTGGCCCGACAAAGAAGCTGTGGTCTGTAGCAGCCACAGGTTGACATACAGCGGGCTCGCGGAGCGCGTGGCCAGGCTGGGATCCGCTTTCAGCGGGACCGGGCTCCAGGCGGGTGATCGCGTGGCCGTCATGCACTCCAACTGCCACAGGTTTCTCGAGGCTTACTTTGCCGCGGCCCGTGAGGGACTGATACTGGTGCCGATCAATGTGAGGCTGTCCGCAGCGGAGATCAGGTCCGTTCTGGAAGATTCGGGCGCCAGGCTCCTGGTGGCGGAATCGACTTTCGCACCGAAAGTTCACGATGCGCTTACAAACAAGCCGGATGAGCGTTTGCCCGTGCTTGCGGTTTTTTCATGTGGTGACGGTGGTGACACCGCTACAGGTTCGTTCAGCGGCGACGGCGGCGGTGTTTCGGATTCGTCCGGCGGCGGCGGCGGTGTTTCGGATTCGTCCGGCGGTGGGGACACTCCGGATTCCTATGGCGGCTGCTGCGAGCGGATCGATTACGAAACCGCCCTCCGGGAAGCGAAATACCCGGCGCCGGGGTCATCGCTCGCGGGAGAGGGAGAAACCGCCCACCTCTATTACACGAGCGGCTCGACGGGTAGACCGAAAGGGGTCAAGCTCACTCATTCGAACGTGGCGATTCATGCACTCGGTGCAGCCGCGGAACTGGGGCTCAGCGACACCGATGTTTGGGTGCATGCGGCCCCGATGTACCACCTCGCGGACGCCTGGGCCACTTTCGCGATCACCATGGTCGGCGGCACGCATGTGATGCTGCCGCGTTTCACCCCGGGCCTCTTCCTCGACGCCGTCGAAGCCCACCGCGTAACCCTGACGAACCTGATACCGACGATGCTGAATTCCCTTGTGAACGAACCCGGTGCAGAGAGCAGGGATAATTCCAGCCTGCGCTGCCTGCTTTCCGGCGGCGCCCCTATCGCTCCGGAACTGGTCCGCAGAATTATCGAAACCTTCAGGTGCGAATATATACAGACGTACGGATTGACCGAAACGAGCCCGTACCTGACCCTCAGCCTGCTCAAGGATCACATGCAGGGGCTGCCTGAAGAAGAACGGTTCCGCTATAAATCGAGAACCGGCAGGGAGTTCATTACCGTAGAGCTCAAGGTGGTGCGGCCGGACGGCGGCGAGGTCGCCCGGGACGATGCTGAAGTCGGTGAAATCCTGGCGCGCGGCCCGACCGTTTCTCCCGGGTACTGGAACCGGCCCGCGGAAACCGAGGCCGCTTTTCAGGACGGCTGGCTGAAGACGGGCGATCTCGCCGTGATGGATTCGGAAGGTTTTATCAACATCGTCGACAGGCTGAAAGACATGATCATCACCGGGGGGGAAAACGTCTACTCCATCGAAGTGGAAAATGTTCTCTATGAGCACCCCGCCGTGCTCGAAGCCGCCGTGGTCGGCGTCCGTGACGAAAAATGGGGAGAAGCGGTCAGAGCATTCGTTGCCCTCAAACCGGGTGCCGAAGTCGATGCCGATGCGCTGATCCGCTTCTGTAAAGAGCGGATAGCCGATTACAAAGCTCCCTCCTCGGTGGAATTTCTCCCGTCCCTGCCGAAAACCGGATCCGGTAAGATATTCAAGAAAAGGCTCCGGGAGCAAACAGGGAGAACCTGAGGATAGAAGAACCACCGGGACAGGTTTTTTAAAGTGTTTGGGGATATTTCGTGCGGAATATTCTTTACACGGGAGAAGACAATGTTATAATGAACTAGCGATATCTTGTCATGGCACCTTATTTTCGTTGCTTGTTACATTGGATGGGATTTACAGTCGACAGAACCTCGAAATTATCAAACTGTCTTGAGCAGGGGAGAAGCGGCCGGCATGATCACGAGACGACCTGTCAGGCTAAGCTCAGGACTGCAGCTTATCTGGCGATATTGTAAGTTAGAAGGTTGAACCGGCTTCACCGGAAAGTAATAACCGACAGGTTGGGGTCCGGCAGAGGAACCGGTTGATTTTCAAGAAAAGAAAAGAGGGCCAGCTCCAGTAAGTTCCTTCTTTTCATCAGGGAAACGACACAATGAGTATATTCGACATTAAAGGCATGACCCGGCGGAGATTCTTGAAGACGGGCGCGGGTCTGACATCCTCCGCGCTGATGCTGCCGTCGATACTTGGGGCGAGGAGCGACAAGAAGTTCGACAAGAACATCGTTTTCATCATGTCCGATCAGCATCGCTGGGATGCCAGCGGTTGCTACGGCAATGAGTTTATCTCCACCCCCAACCTCGACAGACTTGCCGCTGAAGGTACACGATTCAACAACATGTATTGCCAGTTTCCTATCACGGTTCCTTCGAGGCAAAGTTTAATCAAGTCCAACTGCACCGCCAATATGCCGACGAGCTACGAAAAATTCAAGGAAGATACTCGAACTCTTGTCGACGATCTCAACTATACGCACGGGTACGCATGCTGGCTCGCCGGGCGAAGCTATATGTCTACGAGAGCCTTCCAGATCTGTATAGACGATAAAAAACTTCCGGACTATATTCCTGAAGAAATAATCGAAGCCGAACAGGAAGCGAATGAACGTTATACTGAAAATTATGAAGGCCTGAGTGCAGGATATACAAAGGCCAAAATCAACTCCAGATATCTTCCTTATTTTCTACATGAGAGGTGGCACCGGGAACACCTTTTCTACAAAGTCGCCGAAGATATCCTCACGGAGAATCAAGACCGCCCCGTGTTCCTGTGGGTCAGTTTCACGAAACCTCACACAAACTGGACACCCCCGCAACGGTTTTATGAGAAATACAAGAAGGCGGATCTGCCGATCCATCTTCCCGACACATCCGGAACCAATCTGAACCTGCCTCGTTATCTTCAAGAACGACGGATCCAGGAGGGGTTCGATCAACTTTCAGAGCAGGACATATTGAATGCCACCAGGGCCTATTATGGCTGTACGGAATATATGGATGACATAGTAGGGCTGGTGCTGGATCTGCTCGAACAGCATGACCTCGTGGAAAACACCATAGTGGTCTACACATCCGATCACGGGGAGATGCTGGGGAATCACGGTCTGTTTTTCAAAATGTGTTTCTACGACCATTCCGCCCGTGTTCCGTTCATTATCAAGTATCCGGGCGTCATCCCTGCGGGTCAGACTGTCGACAAGGTAACCGGTCTGATCGATGTTCTCCCCACGATATACGATTACTTCAACCTTGCTCCCGCGGGAAACGAAGAGGGTCAGAGCATGCGGGCCTTGATCGACAATCCTTCCCAGGACTCGTGGAAAGATGAAGCCATCGCGCAGTATATCGACGGCCGCATCATGATACGCCGCGGTAAGTGGAAGTACAACCACTACCCGAACGATCAGGACCAGCTCTTCAACATGGAGCTCGATCCTGATGAAAACAATAATCTGCTGAACGATCTCAGAAGAGACGATATCGTCAACGATTGCCTCGAAAGAATCAGAAGATTCAATGAACCCGTCTGACGTGGACCGCCGACGCTTTCCCGCTTTCCATACAGGTTAGAAGACGAGACTACTTGTAATTCAAGTGGTAATACCGAGTTCTCTCAACAGGTTCTTATCGGCGATGCCCTTTTCGGTCCATCCCTGCTTTTCGTAATAGTGATCCAGCGTCAAGTGATAGGAGCCTCTGTCGACGCATCTGCCCTTCAGGGCTCCCGAAGTCATCGGCACCGTCAATTTTTCCGGAACGTACGCGTCGTAACGCCGATCTCTCCCCTGGATACCGTTCAGATACCGTTCAAGGGCGTAAATTCTTCTCCCGCACCCGTTCAGGGATTCTTCGGTGTATTCTATACCCGTGAGGGCATGGTAGAGAGACAGGAACAGGTCCGATACTATGCTGCCGGAGAAGAAGTCGCACAGGCCGAGAGAATCGATCAGAGCCTTGCCCCATTGCCCCTCGGCAACATACGCAGCGAGATTCTTTTCACCCGTTAAACCGGCTTCTTCCGCCTGAACCGTCCAGCCGTAAGTGTGATCGCCCCTTCCCCTGTTTGAGGTTCCGTAAGCCGTGAACATCCCCGGGAAGGCTTTCGGCTCGACACCCGCGTAACCGAGTCCCCCGAAGGCGCTGGTGCAGCACCAGGCGATATCGCTCACGGCGCCGGCCGGCGCTCCGGCCTCGATTTCGGCAATCACCCGATCGGTGTATTGCCCGAGGAGCCTGCCGAGGGGGGTGGCCGCGTATGCGACCGCCTTGACCAGCTTGACCATCTCGTCGGCGTTGCCGAAAGCAAGCCTGCTGCCGAACGGCTCAAGGTAACCTTTTTGGGTAAGCTCCATGGCGGAAGAGACGACGCTTCCGAATGTCATTGTGTCGATTCCAAGCTCGTTGCACAGGTGATTGAGATGGAAGATGGCGTCCCTGTTCAGGATGCAGCAATTGATCCAGAGCGCGATTGTCTCGAACTCGGGCCTGACCCCTTTGCCGGCGTAAGGGGAATCTTCAACCGAGGCGGACCTGGTGCAGAAGATATGCCTGCACCTGTTGCACACCTTGGGTTTACCGGCTATCTCGAGGAATGCATCCGTCGAAACCCGCGCGTAATCGGAGGGATCGAAGGAGCCCTCATCGAAGTTGCGCCAGGGAAGATACCCCCCGTCGACTCCGTCGAACCCGCCGTTGAAAGCCCTGTCGAGCCACCAGGTGGTGCCGGTGGAGGGCCTGAACGAGACGGTTTGTACGGGATCGGCGACATCCGACTTGATTGAGGCGTCCAGCTCTTTCACGGCCCGGTCGAATTCCGGTTCATCGAACTTGGACGGTTTTCCCTTTCCCGAGACGGTGACGGCAACGAGCAGCTTGGAGCCGAAAACAGCGCCCGCGCCCCCCCTGCCGAAATTTCTGTGGTAATCAGCGGTCAGGCATGCGTAATCGACGAGATTCCATCCGGCGGGACCGGTGCACAGGGACGAGGATCCCTTGTGTTTTCCGGACAGGAAAGCGGTCACTTCCGAGGTGGGCCGAACGGTTTCCCTGTCATGGACGGTTTTGAACAGCTCGGTTTCAGCGTCCAGGATTTCAACTCCGTCGTCAGCGATCAGTATCCTGACGGGAGATGAAGCTTTGCCGTCGATGATCACGTGGTCGAACCCGGCTCTTTTTAGCATGTTCGGAAAGAGCCCGCCGATACTCGAATGGGTCAGCAGTCCGGCCAGGAGACTCCCGTCAGGTTTCCAGGAAGCGGACTCGGGTGAACGGGTCATGGTGCCTATGAAAGTGCACGAACCGCGACCGGCTGTAGGAATGAGCGTATCGTTGGGGGCAGCTGAACCTATAATGATTCGATTCGCGGGGCTTTTCGGATCGCTGATTCCGCCATTCTGCTTCATGTGCTCGTGCATCAGGTACGCCTGGACGCCCCTTCCGCCCACGAAATCGCGGTAGATCCGTGGATCTGCGGATGCGATGGATATCTTCCGAGACGTCAAATCGATATAAGCCCACTTTCCGGTATATCCATAACTGGTTTCCATAGTTACTCCTTGAAGGCGTACGAGTGCGCCTTCATGTTCGCTCCCGACAAAACGGGGTTTCTGCTTTCCCGCGATTACCTTCCCCGGTGAATAGCCAGGATATCCGTGAGGATTGAATAACCTGTTTCGATGCGTCCCGCTCCGGCGCCGACCATCGTCACATCGCCCAGCATATCCGTCGTGAAGGTGATGGCATTCGTCGCTCCGCTGACGCCGGCCAGAGGATGGGTCCTGTCGATCTGCTGCGGCGCCACCGATGCCTTCGCGCCCGATCCGGTCCTCTTGATCTCGCCTATCAGCTTCCAGCATTTGCCGTTGTCGCGAGCCGAAACGATATCGTCGGAAGTGATTTCCGTGATGCCCTGGCAGGGAATATCGCCGGGGGTCAGGTTCTCACCCATAACCACGTTTGCGAGAATCGTCACCTTGGCCAGTGCATCGAATCCTCCGACATCCGCCGTGGGATCTGCTTCCGCGTATCCCAGCTCCTGCGCTTTCGCAAGCGCTGCCTCGTAGGATTGACCTTCTTCCATCTTGGTCAGGATGTAGTTGGTCGTCCCGTTGAGAATGCCCTTTATCGCGTCGATGCTGTTGCCCGCGAGGGGGCCGTCGGCGAGGTTCAGCACGGGCGTGCCGGACATGACTGTGCCTTCGATCAGGAATTGTCTGTCGTTCGCGGCTGCAGCCTTTTTCAGCTCCCGGTATTTCAGGGCCGCCGGTCCCTTATTGCTCGTGACCAGGTGCTTTCCGCTCTCGAAGGCCGCCAGGCAATGGGAAATCGCCGGTTCGCCGGTTTTCAGGTCGGTAAAAGCAAGTTCGCACACGGTGTCCGCGTTCGATTCGCGGATGGTTTTCAGCGAATCCCACCCGACGGCGGTGGTCGCCGTCTCGCACTTGCATGCCCCTTCCTCGATCGACTTGCCCGCCCTGGCAAGTTCCAGGAGGTTTTCAAGATGCAATCCGTCGGGGCAGTACAGGGAGCCTTTTTGCGGATCGGAAACAGCGACGACCTTAAAGTCGAAACCGTATTCATCCGCCAGGTATTCCCGTTTCGAAAGAAGAATCTCACAGAGACCCTGGCCGACCGTGCCGAAGCCTATCAGCGCTATTTTATGAGCCATGAATTACTCCTCCATTTCCCGGTATCAGCCGTTCCGCAGTCAGTGGAACCGGTGCTGCTCTTTTTCTGTTCAAGCCGGATTGATTATGAGCGGAAAGCGGCGCAACCGGTCATCAAGACGTCGCCCGCCGCCGAACTGTTTCGATTGCCCAATCAATAACAAGAACTGCCTGCCAGTGCAACATCTCGTTTGACGGGCAGGCGGCGAATGGCATCAAAAGAAGCATGAAGAAAACTCTTTTTCAAGGCATCCGGCATCGAAATCGGTTATTGTTACACATTGGGAGCAGGCTTTGAAACCGCCGTCGGAAAAGACCCATGAAGAACTCGTTACCTCCAATACTGAAAAAATTCATCCAGAAATACGACATCGATTCCCTGGACAACAGGGATCCGGAGGTGATAGACCTGATCTGCCGGTATGCCGGCGAATTCCTGGTGAAATATTACCGCGCGGATGTGAGGGGGGTGGAGAGTATCCCGTCCGGTCCCGCCCTGTATGTAGGCAACCATTCCTCCGGAATGGCGTCTCCCGATTCGTTCCTTTTCGGCAACGCCGTATACAAGGCTCACGGACTCGATGCGGTTCCCTACGGACTCGGACATAAGGTGGTGATCTCCCTTCCCCTTATCCACCAGGTTTTGATGCCTCTCGGCGCAGTCCGCGCTTCGCATGAAAACGCGGGGACACTGTTCCGGCGGGGAAAGAAGGTCCTGGTCTATCCGGGCGGCGACGTGGAAGCGATGAGACCCTACAGAAAGAGGAACAAGATAGTATTCGACGGCAGGCGCGGCTATATAAGGCTGGCCCTCCGGGAAAGGGTTCCGATCATCCCGGTCGTTTCAGCAGGTTCCCATGAAACACTTTTCATTATCGATGACATGCGCTGGCTCGCCAGGCTTCTATCCCTCGAGAAGCTTTTCCGATTGAAAGTGTGGCCCCTGACCCTGAGCATTCCGTGGGGGGTAACCATCGGACCTCCCCCATTGTATATTCCGGTCCCGGTGAAAATCCTGATCGAGATATCGGAACCGATCATGTTCGAGCGCGACGGCCCCGAAGCAGCCGGGGATGAAGATTACGTCATGGAGTGCGCGGCACTGGTGGAAACAGGGATGCAGAAGACTCTCGATCGCCTGACCGCCGAAAGGCGGAAAAAATGACCGGCGGGAAATCGATTTCAGGAG
Source organism: uncultured Gemmatimonadota bacterium (assembly GCA_964394085.1). Taxonomy (GTDB): domain Bacteria; order CAYMWF01; family CAYMWF01; genus CAYMWF01. Next base: position 47,197 of record CAYMWF010000008.1, read on the forward strand.
CAGAACCCTCGATGTCGGCGGACGAACTGCATGTTTGCTTTAATGTTGCCGATTCGATTATACTTAAGAACGTGCGTAAAAGACGCTGACGATTTGAACCAGCGGGATTATCGGAGAACAGCGGTTTGTGTTCGCAGAGGTGATACATACCTGACCGGGGAGGTAACGAGATGAGACATTTCCAATCGATTTATTCAATACTCGCTCTGACAGCTATTCTTCTTTTTACGTTTCACGCCTCGGCCGGCGAATACGACGTCCTGACCGAAGGCTGGAATGAAGGATATATCGTAAACGGGGTCGAACGGTCCTTTTATCTCGATCTGCCGGAGAATGTGGAAGAGGGCGGCCCCTGGCCCGTCGTCTTCAACTGGCACGGCTTCGGTGATACGGCTTCGAACATGCGCCAGATGGTCCAGTTCCTGGTCGACAATCCGATGATGCCCTTTATCGGTGTCACCCCCGAAGATTCGGAGATGCTTTATGACTGGGATCTCCTGGACGGCGTAAATCCCGAAAACCGCGAGATGCTTCTTTTCGACGCTCTGCTCGAGGACATCGATTCGACCTGGGGGGTGGACTGGAACCATGTCCACACCATGGGTTTTTCCTTCGGCGGAACCGTCTCGAACATGCTCGGCGTTCTGCGCGGAGACGTCATCGCTTCACAGGCCAACTGGTCCAGCGTCTACGGTTCGAATCCGATGAACATAATTCCGTACATGATGATGTGGTGGCCCGAGCTTCCCCCGGAGTACAGGTACGTGGAGCTGAGGGTTCACGGCGGCATCCTCGACTGGATGATGCTGCCGTTCGGTCAGTACGGGACTAACGACCGGAAATACCTGAACGCCAACGGGCACGACGTCATCGGCTGCAAACATTCCCTGCCCCACAACATGGGTGCGGTTTTCATGGGCCCGGAACATTTCATCAGGTTTTTCGCCGACCATCCCCGGGGTCTTTTCGATTCTCCTTACGCGGAAGATATGCCGTCCGAATATCCCTCCTCCTGCGAATGCGATGAACATCCCGGCGTTTCCGTGGCCATAACGCCGGACGATCCGCCTGTGGAGGTCTCTCCGGGAGGCGAGTTCACATATTCCATGAGGTTGACCAATAACCTGGATGTAAGGACGACCTTCGATATCTGGATCATGGTGGATGTTCCCGTCTACGGTCTGTACGGCCCCGTTGAGCTGACCGAGGGTATCGCTCTCGGTGCCGGCCAGGAAGTCGTCGAGCAGGCAATTTCCCAGCGCGTTCCCGGCTTTGCACCCCCGGGGAACTATACGTATATCGCCTGCAGCGGCGAATACCCGGATGATATCAGGGATACCGGTTCCTTCGAGTTCACGGTGATTCCCGAACTGCCCTAGATCCGATTGTCCGGGTCTTCACGGATCCATCCGAGCCGAAATACGTTTTATAGAAAACAAAAAGCGTCTGTAATATCAGGCGTTTTTTATTTGGCATTGTCATTATATGTTGTTATAAGTAATTCTTTTCAGAAACCAGGTGTGCGAGCAGAGGTGGACTCGATTGACCGGGAGACGCACATGAAAACCAGGAAAATGAATACCAGGGAAGTTTCAGAGTACCTTGGTGTTAACGAGAAAAAAATCTACAGCCTGATTTCAGAGAAGCAGCTGCCTGCGACCAAGATTACCGGGAAATGGATTTTTTTCAAAGACCTGGTGGATGCGTGGCTCGAAAGGAGCATGGAAACCGGCGAGGGCTTCAAGCCGGAATCGTCCGGTCTGCTCTTGATGACGGGCAGCGATGACATCCTTTTCGGTCATCTGTTGAGCATTCTGAAGAAGGAACGGAAAGATCTCTTTCCCTTCTTCTGCAAAACAGGCAGCTTGAAAGGTTTGAATCTGCTGAAAGAAGGCAAAGCCCAGCTGGCCTGCATGCACGCCTTCGATGAAGCGAGCAACGAATACAACCTGCCGTTCATCGATTCGCATCTTCAGAAAGAAAGGTTCGTAACGGTCAATTTCGCGAAGAGAGAGCAGGGCCTTATCGTCCGGAAGGGTAATCCCCGGCGAATCTTCACCATCGGCGACATAGGGGGAAAAGGTTTCCGTTTCATCAACCGTCAGCCGGGTTCGGGAACGCGGATCCTGCTCGATATGCTTCTGAAAAAGAACGGAATACCGGCGGGAAGTATACCGGGATACGAGAAAGAAGCCACCACCCACCTCGAGATTGGGCTGGCCGTGCTCAGAGGTGAAGCCGACTGCGGAATCGGCATAAGAACAGTGGCGAACATCCTCGATCTCGATTTTATTCCATTAAGGAAAGAGCGGTTCGATATCGTCATCCGCAAAGACAGTTTTTTCTCCAGGGAAATGAGCGTGTTCCTCGAAATGGTCGGGTCGATTCGATTCAAAAACAGAGCCGCGGAGTTCGGCGGGTACGACACCGGTCTTTCAGGTAAGATACTCTACCGGAGCTGAAACAGGGATTTCTGATTTGCGGCTTTGGATTCGATTCGAACCGCAGGGGAAGTGAAGACAGTGAAGACAATGAGGATTATCAACTGCGTTGCCACAGCAGCCATATACTTTGCCGCTGCGTTTGTTCTGAACTCCGCCGGTTTCTTCCGGGTTTCCGGAGCGGCGGAAATCGCCTCCTCCTCCCAGCATGTTTTCGGAATGCTCCAGTGGAGGCTGGGGTATCTCAGTCCCGATAACAGCACGAACGATTATTCACTCGGTTTCGAGATTGCGAAGGGTCGCCTTGGTGCGAAGGGAAACATGTTCGACAGACTGGTTTCATACAGGGTTCTCATCGAACTCTTCGGCGCTTCGTCGTTCACTGATAAAACCACTTACAAGCTTCTGGATTACTACGTAACAGTAAATTTTTCACCGCTGTTCAACCTGACGGCGGGTCAGTTTAAAGTGCCGTACACGAGGCAGTACATCCAGCTGGCATCCAGGCACGGATTCACGGGTTCCGCGCTCCCCGTCGAGAACCTGAAAGGCGGGCGTGATATCGGCGTTGAGGTTTCGGGAAACGGTCTCAGAAACGGAAAACTCGAATACAGGCTGGGATTTTTCAACGGCAACGGCTCGAACCTTTCCTGCAACGACAACACCGACCTGGAAGCCGCGGGCAGGATAGCCCTCAGTTGGAACGGGTTCTATCCGTACACTGAAGGTTACAGGGCCGGATCCGACGGGATGACCATCGGAATCAGCGGGTATGTCAACCATCTCGCGACCGGCAAGGCGAGTTCGGAGAGAACCGGCATCGGCATCGATATAACGGCGGGTTTCAAGGGGCTTTTTCTCGCGGCGGAATATGTCGGGAAAAAAGAAGGTTATCCGTACTCGAGCGGATACTACTTCCAGGCGGGATACATGATAATCCCGGCGACACTCGAGATTCTCGGGAGATACGGGTTTTACGATCCGGATGACGGTGCCGACTTCGATACCGAGAGGGAAATCCGCCTGGGACTGCTGCTGTATCGTTCAGGCCACGGCCACAAGGTATTGCTGGAATACGCGGGTTTTCAGGAGGAAACCGGGAAGGACGAACGGGTGTCCTCGACAAAGGCTACCGTTCAGTACCAGTTCAACTTCAAGTAGCCCGGTGAAAATTACGTAAAGTGCGGGTTTTCGGTGAAGACCGAGCATAACCAACAGGAAACATCATGAGAATCCGAATGGGATTATTTCCCAAACTGACCTCGTTCTGCTCATGGGTTGAGAACCGAGCCGGTAATCCGCGCCTGCGATTGATATACGTTTTGATGTTCATTTCTCTAGTCCTGTCCGTATTCCTGAATTCCGCGCAGCCGTTGTTCGCCGGCCCGGCCCGGCTGAAGATGGCCACCACTACGAGCACGGAAAACTCCGGGCTTCTCGACTGCCTGCTGCCGCCCTTCGAAGAGGAGTTCGGCATCGAGGTGGATGTTATCGCGGTAGGAACCGGCAAAGCCCTTAAGCTTGCGGAGAACGGCGATGTCGACATCGTTTTCGTGCATTCGAGGAAAGCTGAGGACGAGTTCGTCGAGAAAGGGTTCGGAGTCAATCGCAGGAATGTGATGTACAACGATTTCGTCATCGTCGGCCCGCCGGCCGACCCCGCGGGGATCGGGGGCTGCGCCGCGGTGACCGCCCTGGAAAAGATTTTCGCAACCGCGTTTCCTTTTTCATCCAGGGGGGATGATTCCGGGACGCATAAAAAAGAGATGGAACTGTGGGCGAAGACGGGGAGGAAACCAGAGGGTAAATGGTACCTGGAGACCGGCAGCGGAATGGGGGCCACCCTGCAGCTCGCCGATGAAAAGTTGGCATATACACTGGTAGACAGGGGCACTTTTATCGCCTATGAAGGCAAGGTCGACCTCGTGATATTGAGCGAGGGCGGCGAGAGTCTTTTCAACCCTTACGGAATCATCGCTGTCAACCCGTCCAGGCATCCCCATGCGGAATATATCCGGGCCATGACTCTGATAGGCTGGGTCACTTCGCCCCAAGGGCGTAACCTGATAGCCGGACACCGGATTAACGGGAAAGCTCTCTTTCACCCCGCGGCATCCGATTGACCGGAGCCCCGGCAAGGCCGGGCAATAACCTGTTGACTTATCTATGAACTACCTTTTTGAAGCACTGCTGAATTCAGCCCGGATGATCTCCGGTCTCGATCGGGAATTCCTGTCGATTGTTTTCGTATCGATCGAGGTTTCAACCATATCGACCACCCTTGCCACGGTTGCCGGACTGCCGGTCGGTCTCCTTGTTTCCACCAGGGAATTCCGCGGGAAGAGAGTTTTTATGGTGGTTCTGAATACCCTCCTGGCTCTTCCGACAGTTGTCGTCGGGCTGTTCGTCTACTCGCTCATTTCTCGGAGGGGGCCTCTCGGAGAACTTGGGCTGCTCTATACGCCCGCCGCAATGGTCCTGGGGCAGTTTATCCTGGCTTTTCCCATAGTTACGGCCCTCACGGTTTCAGCGATAGACGGCATGGATCCGAGAATCCGAAAAACCGCCCGCACCCTCGGCGCGACGAAACTGCAGTTGGCCCGGGTTCTCCTTACTGAAAGAAGGTTCGCCATCTTCTCGGCCGTTATCGCGGGTTTCGGAAGGGTGTTCGCCGAAGTGGGGGTGTCGATGATGCTGGGCGGCAACATCAGAGGGTATACCAGGAACATAACAACGGCCATCGCCTTCGAAACCGGGAAGGGGGAATTCGCCCTCGGCCTCGCCCTGGGAATCATACTTCTGACTATTGCGCTGTCGATCAACATATTGATGCATTCACTTCAGAGAAAAGCGGGATGACGGCTCCGGGTTCATTGTCGGAACCTGTAGTCCGTCGATTGAAATAATGACTGAAAATACCCGAAAAAACAGCTCCCCACCTGTTCTGGAAGTAAAAAACCTGAAGAAAACGGTGAACGGGTTCGTTCTCGATGTTCCCGACCTCTCTTTTCCAAAGGGGAAAATATACTCCGTAACCGGTCAGAACGGCTCTGGGAAAACCACCCTTATTTCGATACTCAACCTTCTCGAGGAGCCGGATGAGGGAAGGCTGTTTTTTTGCGGCGCCGCGATACCCGCAGACGAAACCTCCAGGACTGAAATCAGGCGCAGAATGGTGATGGTGCTCGAAGATCCGTATATGTTCAACACAACCGTTCTTCGAAACGTGGCGTACGGATTGAAAGCGCGGGGGATTTACAAAAAAAAGGCGGAGCGGCCGGCCCTGGACGCTCTGGAGCGTGTCGGACTGGGGGGATTCGCCCGCAGAAAGGCGAGGGAGCTTTCCAGGGGTGAGACGCAGAGGGTGGCGATCGCAAGGGCAATCGTCCTGGAACCCGACGTACTGTTCCTCGATGAACCGTTCACTAACATTGACAAGAGGTATGTGGACCTGCTCGAACGGGTCGTTCTCGATATCAACCGCAGGTTCAATACCACGATTATTTTCACGACTCACGACCTTTTCCAGGCGTACAGGCTCAGCGACGAAATCCTGTCGCTCATCCGCGGGCGGCCGGTGAAGGGAAGTATCGACAATCTTCTGACCGGACATATCGTTGAGGAAAAGAATACGCGATACCTGGTGGTGTCGCCCGAGTTGCGGATCGCCGTCGTCACCGATCGAGACGGCGAGGCGAACGCGCTCATCCCTCCGGAAGACATCATCCTTTCGAAGGAACCTTTTCGATCGAGTGCGAGGAACGTTCTCAGAGGCGTCATCAACCGGATGGAAATGGACGGTGAGACAGTGAGAGTCTGCTGCGACGCCGGGGTGGAATTCATCTCCCTGATTACCCGGAAATCCTTCGAAAAGATGGAGTTGTCGATCGGCTCCCGACTTTACCTTACATTCAAAACCACCTCCGTAAAAATATTCTAAGGCTTAATCCGCATTTCTCACCAGCTTCCTGCCGCAACATCGTATTCCCGCACGTTTTCAGCACCTTACAACACTGCTGCTTGACCGGAGAGGAACTTGCGTATAAAATTCCAATATGTCGGACTCAGGTAGATTCCATACAGCAATACTCTACGCTTTAATTCTAGTCGGTTCCGGCCATGCCGACACCTGGATCGTAGCCCCGTCCGGCGGAGATTTCTCCGTCATTCAGGATGCCCTGAATACCGCCTCGGCGGGAGATACGATCCTGGTCAGGGATAAACCCGGCGGCTATAACGAAAAAATCCACTTCCCGAAAAGCGGTAACGAGATAGCCGGCCCTATCGTCCTGCGTTCCTTTCCCGGTCACCGTCCGATCATTGACGGAACAGGGATTCCCGGTCAGTGCATGGTGAGCATCCGGAATAAGAGCAGGGTCTCGATTTCAGGCTTCGATATCAGAAACAATAAGGGGATTTCGGACGGTTCGGGAATCCGGATCTCCGGCTCGGGGAGTCATATAGAGCTTCGCGATAACCGGATCCGCGAGATGCGCGGAAACAACGCCATGGGAATCACGGTTTACGGGACTTCCACATCGGCGTCCATCTCGCACCTCATTATCGACGGCAACGAAATCTACGATTGCGATCCGGCGCCGAGTGAAGCCCTCGTCCTTAACGGCAACGTGGAAATATTCGAGGTGACGGGCAACTTCGTTCACGACGTGGACAACATCGGGATCGATTTTATCGGGGGCGAAATTTCGATCAATCCATCTTACGTAACTCGCAACGGAGTCTGCAGGGGGAACAGGGTTTACAGGGCCAACTCCAGCTACGGCGGCGGATGGGGCGCGGGGATCTACGTGGACGGCGGCCGCGACATCATTATCGAAGGTAATGAGGTAGCCGGATGCGACCTCGGCATTGAAATAGGGGCTGAGAACAGCGGTTTCGATGCGACGGGTATCGTCGTCAGGAGCAACCTGGTGCGACACAACGACAAGGTCGGCATCGTTTTCGGCGGTTATGCCCAGAGCGCCGGTCGAACCCGGCTCTGTGAATTCGTCAACAACACCTGTTTCGAGAACGATACGGGCGGGGAATACCTGGGCGAGCTCTGGATCCAGTGGGCGTCGGACAACATCGTCAGAAACAATATCTTCTTTACGACCGACCAGAATGTTGCAATGTACTCGGAAAGCGGAAATGTCGACAACACCCTTGACTACAACACATGGTTCTCTCCCGGGGGCTCAGGGGGTACGGAATGGGTCTGGCGCAGCAAGAGCTACAACAGTTTTGCCGCATTCCGGTTTGGCACCGGGCAGGAACCGAACGGACAGTTCGAAGATCCGCTCTTCATCGATTCCGGATCGGGCGATTTTTCGTTGCAAATCGGATCGCCTTCGGTAGACGCCGGCGATCCCGCCGATCAGCCGGCCGGTCTCGATTCTGGAGGTTTTCCACGGCTTCTGGACGGCGATCTGGACGGGTTGATGATCGTGGATTCGGGCGCCCGTGAGTTCAGTCACATCAACCTCGCAGTCAGCGGGTCTTTTACTCCCGGAGGTACCGTCAATATCGATCTTTCGGGAACCGCCGGTTTGTTCACCCGCCTGGGAGGCGGTGTGCCGGGTTTGGTTTTACGCCCGCCTTACGGTCATGTATACCTGGACCTTACAGCTCCGCATATCCTGCTGTCGCTCGGTCCCCTGCCGACCTCCGGTCAGGTTACTATCCCCCCATCCACAGCTCCGGGCACCGTTCTCGTTTTACAGGCTCTCGCCCGTGGAGGGAACGGAGGTACGCTCTCCAACCCCGAGAGTTTCGAAGTAGAGTAGCCGACACCCTCGCCGGTATAGAATTCCTAGATGAAAACATGGGGAGGTTGATTACCGGCCGGATAAACGACCGGCGTTTTGACGCGCGTCAAATAACCTTGGGATCGGCGAACCCCCGGCAGATATAATAATTGGCGGGATCCAACACGAAATCTCTATCCATGGTTACCGGGAGATGGATCAGCAGGGGATATTTTGTGCTTCGGCCCGGAAGAAAACCGAAACTCCTGAATAGCTTCTTGAATTCCGGATTGTAGCTTTCAAACACCTTCACCAGGAAGGCCTTTCTCCTTCGCGCTCTCCTTACTCCGTTCGCCAGAATGAATTTATAAGTTTCGCTGTCATCTCTTGCAGCGAGGAACTCAACTATCGCGCAAACCGTCACCCCTCGCGAGAGATATTCCTCGAATATGAGGAATCCCGCGACCTTCCCATTTTTCCTGACGAGAAACGGCGTATAATCCCGAACCGGGGAATCAACATATCTCCAGTTGAGGTACTTGTGGTCGTAATCCAGGATTATCATGTCGTCGTATCCGGACTTCACACCGGCGAACCATTCATCGAAACTCTCGTCGAACCTGGAAACCCGTTCAGCCGTATAACCTTTTTGGATAAATCCTCTGTTGAGAAGCGTAAGAGCTTTGTCTCCCAGCGTGTACAGTTTATTCGCCAGCGGTCGAAGCGGTTTGAAAGGAATAACCGGGTCTATTCTGAGAGCCTTGACGACGAGTCCGTAGCTGCCCGGAACATCCGTTATATCCGTCCGGCTGTCTCTTGATTTGAAGTATAACGGCAGCGTCGACTCGATCGGAAAACCGCAGCCCCACATGTGCTGCGCTTTCATCCTTTCCGAAAACCGGGCTGAAATCCCCGTCGTCCTGAGCTCTTCATCCAGGGAGACGCTTCCCCACCAGGAAATCCGCATCTCTTTCCCTTTGAAAAGCATGTTGACCGGGGTTGAGAGACTTATCCCCAGCACCTTCTCCTCGTCGGTGAAGATGAAGATCTTCGTCAACTCTCCCCCGGTGAGCGGATTATTGAGGTAAAGCCACTCGAACATCTTCTTTTTTTCAATGGCTTGGTCCGGCCCCCAGATCCGAGTCATATGCTCGAAGATCATATCCTGATCATCCAGCGTCGCATCCCTTAAAGTTATACTTTCCACAGTTTTTTCCGTTATCATTAGCGAACCTTTCGAAGAGTCACATATCGAAGACGGAACATTAAGTTTAATCTACTTATAATACTTATGCAAATTTTGCTGCTTGAACCACTTCGACGCTGCTCAGCAAAAGTCATTATTATTTTGAAAATTCACGGGCAAGGCATCACGGCGGCAGCATTGAATTTCGGATTTTCCCCAAACCCTGGTGTCATTTCGAATTATCGGGGAGACGGTTCGTTACCGCTTCTCGCCTTCAGTTCCGAACCGCGGACGATCACGAAAGCGATCAATGCGAACATGAAAAACACGAGCAGCATCCAGGAAAGCCCGATAAGCGAACCTATGATCGTCCGGTATATCTCGAGAATCCAGCGATTCGCGTTGAGAACAAGAACCTCCATATCCTTCGAAGGACTTATATATTTTTCAAGGTCCCATATTCTCACACCCGAAGAAATCCCGACCACGTAAATGGCGAAATGAAGGTATTTCACCCAGGCCGCGCTGATATCATCAGATATGATCCGGTTAAGGATTTTCCTGATCGGAGTCGAAAAAATCCGGGACACGACTAAAGAGACGGTCAGCGCTATCGCGAAGGTCAGACCGAGTAAAGCAACGAACATCTGTTTCTCCTCAGGGATGGCGAGAGATGTTACCTGATTCTGTCGGGGCTCTGCAGGCGGATTTCCGGAAAGTTCTACCTGTTCAATCCGGAAGAATAAACTATCCGGGAGATAGACCGGGATATCAAGTTCTAATTGCAGGTTTCAGAGTTACTTGAACACGCGGCGGCGATTTTGTTCGAGTCGGGAAATTGCCCCCATGAATACCGGCACGTTCCAGGCGGTGAGGGAGCGTCTTCCCGCCCGGCGGAGCACGCTGCGTCATCCGGCTCTGCTAACCCTCGCTCCGGGAAGCGCTGAAACTCGCTGTTCCCTTCCCGCGCTGCTCGCATTCGTTCGCAGCTGCCCGCCCCCCCGCAGCTCAAACATCAGCGCTTCTGATCCCTCCCAACCCGCTGGTCGCACACGCTCCCAGTCCCAGCCCTACTCGGGAAGTGTCGCCCCGTCCTCCCCATGTTTCCGGCAAGGTATATTCAGGCATATCAAGAAGAATAAAGAAGGAACACGTGTTCCAAAAGTTTCTTGTCAGAACCCCACCCGGATGACTCCGAAGAAAGTCCGCCGGGCAGAAAGACGCTCCCTCACCATCTCCACTGTGTCGGGAACCGGAGGGGAAGGAGAATGAGTTTGCGAACGCGGAGTTGTCGGATAAAATTTGTGCATCAAAGCATTCTCATCCAGTTCCGGTTCCAACTGCCGGCTCAACCCGGTCGCTTCCGACCGATACAATAAGAAAGTTAGAGGCCGGCATTGCCGGATATCCTGCGTCATTTCGCTCTTTAGGAACTGAGGTCCGATCAATGATCGGTGGTGATCGATTTATAGTGAAACGGAAATTTCGCCATAATAACGAACCTTTTTAGTCACTGAAAAATCCTTCTTGACTTCCCTGCGGTAATTTACGATGAGGCAATCCCTCGCTAACAATACAAAAAGTTCGAGTTGCGCTGAGACTTTCAAAAGCTGGGAGTTGAAACGGCGATTCCTGTCTGTAATACCGCGAAAGCGGTGAGGGGTCCACAGGCGCGTCATATGATGAATGACGCGGTTTCCGTTCGGCATTTTCAGGAATTCGGAATAATCCGGTGGCGGAAAAAGAAAAAAAAAGGTATTAACGGTCAGATGGATATGCACGATGAACATATGAGGGAACCGGCTGCGGCCCTGCTGACTCATGCACTGACCCATACCTTCGAGATCCTTTTCATCGTATTCATCCTCATGGTGGTTGTCGAACTTCTCGAACTTCGGTTCAGCAGAGGGATAAGCAGGAACCTGACAGGCAGGAAAGGAGCCCAGTTTCTGTTCTGTTCATTTCTGGGTATCCTGCCGGGCTGCACGGGAACTTTTTTTTCAGGTTCGATGTACATGGCCGGTCTTATAGGGTTCGGCGGAATAACCGCGACCATGATATCCACCAGCGGCGACGAAGCGTTCGTCCTTATTTCCGCGGCGCTTGATCCGGCCAGTCCGGTGAACCTTCGAACCGTTTTCTCGCTTTTCGGCGTTCTGTTCGTTCTCGGCATCGCCGGGGGTTTTCTCGCCGAGCTTTTCGTGCGGGTTACGGGAATGAAAATCTCGTCGAAATGTTTGATTGAGCACCATGACGATAATCATGGGGATGCTTCGGATGTCGAAGGATGGCCCGAGCCCGCCCACTTCCTGAAAGAGCATGTTTTCGGACATATAATCAAACGGCATCTTCCGAAGATCTTTCTCTGGCTGTTCGCAAGCCTGGCGGCCATCGAAGTGATAAACGATTCTTTCGATCTTCAGCGCGTGCTTACCGAGAACAAGTTTCTGCTTCTGCTTCTGGCCGCCGTCGTGGGCACCCTGCCGGTGTCGGGGCCGAACCTCGTATTCATTTCTCTGTTCGCCGAATCCTGCATACCGTTTTCGGTGCTCCTTACGAATTCGATCGTGCAGGACGGGCACGGTCTTCTGCCTCTCCTCGGATACTCACTTGATGACAGCGTCAAGATAAAGGTGTTCAACCTGCTGTACGGACTTCTTGTAGGAGGAATCATATTCGCGACCGGTTTCTGAACTTGTATTCACTGAAAACTCCACATGACGAAGAAAAGAGCCGCATCACCCGCAAAATATTTATGCCTTTTCCTGTTTTTCACGTTTCTTCTGTGGGCATTCCCCGATTTTTTCATTTCAACTAAACACTCGAAAAAAACAATTTTCCGCGGTGTGATAATCCTGCTGTCTGTTGCGTATTTTATCGAGGCAGGCCTCTCCATTCTGGTGAGAAGGATCCTGAAGAACGGTTCATATTGCAGAATCGATACGTATCCGCTTCTTCCCCTGAAGCTTGTCGCCTTACTGTCGCTGCAAACGATATTCGACATGCCGATTTCCGCCTTTCTCTGGGTTTCGATCTGGCTTTTACTGGTTGATTCCGCCCTGCTTCTTCTCCCCGCGGCGCATACCGGAAGAACCGCGCCGGAAAAATTCGGAACGAAACCCGTTCTGATCACCGGTATACTGCTGTATACGGTCATGGCGGCGCCGGCGGTTCTGATTTTCGTGAAACACCATGGTTATCAGCCGCTCACCTCGGTGATGGTTGTCGCTCTTCCCCTGATCATCCTCTGTTCGACCTATCTGCCCGGCGGCGGCAGAGAGGGTTTTTCTTTCATCCTGGCTGTTTCCCAGGGAGCGGTTTACCCATTTCTGCCGTCCTGTTCCGATAACTCCTTTTTCCCCGTTTTTCTTCTTTTGCTGTTCTTCCCCTGGGCGTTTCTGATTGTGTCCGGAAGAATAGCCGGCGGTAAGAGCAATCCGACGGCTTTCCGGGTTACATTCCCGTTGATTTGTCTTTTCTGCCTCGGCGCTCTCGAAACTTTTCTGAGAACGAACGACTTTACCGACAATTACTTCTCCCAGCGGTCGGTCCTCAGGGCTCACATCCTTTCCGGCGAACATTCCGACCTGGCGGTGCATGTAGACTGGCAGTGGGTTTATTTTCTGAATAATTATACCAATATATTCGACCAGTTCAGCCCTGGAGATTCTGTTGAGGTCGGAATATCGATGGGGATACCCGGCAGTCGCAAGACATATGGAAAAAGGAAGGATGACGGCGTCTACAGAATAATCTGCCTGGGAAGTTCTTCCACTTACGGAATGGGAGCGACCACACCCGACAGCACCTACCCCGCGTTACTCGACAGGATACTCAACGATGGTTCGGATACGAAAATCGAAGTTATCAATGGAGGAGTTCCAGGCATCGCCTTCACCCCGTGCGTCATCTACCTCGAGGAGGTGCTTTTTCTGCTGGATCCCGATCTCGTTATCGTCTATTTCGGTTTTAACAGCGACAGCCCAAGGCTGGGTGAAATCTGGACGGACCTGAGCGCCCGGATCCCGGCTGATTTCAGCGGTGAGGATGTTTCAGGCCTCTTATTCCATCTGAAGTACAGGTTGAAGAATCCCCATATCCAAGCAGCCGTTAAATCCCTCATGTCTTTTCACACGTTTAACATGCTGCAGAAAGTATTGGATTATCCGGCCGCGATACTGCGGCAAACCGCCCCAGCTCCGAATACGAGTCCGGATGATCCGGGACCCATCTCGGAAATCCCTCTCCGGCTCATCGATTTTTGCCTTGAACGGGGGGTGAAACTTCTTCTCATTCCCGAGCTTTCTTATTCAGCGGTCATGGAGAACACCGATCCGCATAGATATTTCGGTATTTTTTCATCCGTAACAGAAGAGTCTGCAAGTCGGGAGGTCCGTTGCCTGGATCTTCGTGAAACTTTCCGCCGCCATCTCTATTCTCTGCCGGCGGATGGAAGGGAGGAATTTTTTCCGGGGGCAATGCATATGCACAATGAAGGATACGCCCTCCTTGCGAAGACGATTGCGGAATATCTTTTTGAAGCGTTTGATCTTCCGACTCAAAAGGATGTGTCGAGGATAAGACCTTCCCAAGGCAGCAGCTCTATCCCGCTGTCTTCGATCGGATCGTGATCGGGCTCTGTGGAGAAGAGCCTGGACAGCCCGGCACCCTCACGGGCTGCGAAACGTTTTCGGTTACTGAAGTTCAGAAGCACGAGGCTCGTTTCGAAGGCTTCGTTTCCGCTTTCGCCGCGGTCTTCCCGAAGGTATCCGAGAACTCCCTTCGGCAGCTCTCGTTCCGGCAGCAACCGGAGAGAGCCTTCCCGGAGAGACTTCCGCGATTCGCGCAGTCCGAGCAGGCCGCGATAGCAGTTCAGCAGCGAACCCGGATCTTTCCTCATGGTTTCGACATTCCGCCTGGTGAAGGAGCGTGTGACCGGAAGCCAGGGCTGAACACCGGCCGGACAGAACCCGGCGTTTTCAGTGCCGTTCCACTGCATCGGTGTGCGGCATTCATCCCGGTTGATCGAATCTCCCATCCTGCGCATAAGATCGGCGAGAACCTGGGGCAGGCGCCTGTATTTTTCTGCCAGGGGATCGAGGGCTTCTTTCAGCGGGATGGGAAGCTGGGGAATTCCGGTTTCTTCACCGTAATAGATGAAAGGAATGCCGCGCACGGAAAGCTGGAACGCTGTAAGCAGCTTCGCTTTGTCGAGATTGTCGCCGAGTTTCGAGATATATCGTTTCCTGTCGTGGTTGCCGAACACCCAGGTCGGCGAAAAGGGTTCCGGAAACATCGACTCGAATTCGAGGATGAGTTTGCGGAATGAAGCCGCCGAAAACCGGGCGCCGAGGGCTTTGAAGAGGAAGACCGAATGCAGGCCGTCCGCCCGTTCACCGCAGTATTTTTTCAGTGTCTGCATTCTGCCGAAGACTTCACCGACCAGGAACCGGGGAGGGTCGCTGAATTCGTCCAGCACGCCGCGAAGCTCTTTCGAGAAGCGGAATACGTCGGGATGATTGAGGGTGTACTTCGGGTTCGAAAAGAACCCTTCGCCGGTTTCCCCGGGGATTGGTCTCCAGGATCTCGGGTTGTTCCTGAAAGAACTGTCCTTGAAAACCGCGTTGATGATATCGAGGCGGAAACCGTCCACGCCTTTCCGGAGCCAGAAGCGGACGATGTCGAACATCGCTTCTTTCACAGCCGGGTTCCGGTAGTTGAGATCGGGCTGGAACGGTAGAAACGAAGCCCAGTACCATTGCCCCGTCCGCTCGTCCCGGTGCCAGCCTGAGCCGCCGATCATCGACAGCCAGTTGTTCGGCGGTTTTCCGCCGCCGGATCCTCTTCCGTCCCGCCAGATGTACCAGTCGCGTTTCGGATTATCTTTCGATGATCGGGATTCCCTGAACCAGCGGTGCTCGTCCGAGGTGTGATTCATCACCATGTCGAATACGACCTTCTTCCCCCTGGCATGCAGCTCGGAGATTAGGTTTTCACACTGCTCCATCGTTCCGTATTCAGGGGCGACTGCCGTGAAATCCGAGATGTCGTATCCGAAATCACCTTGCGGTGATTCGAAGAAAGGGGAGAGCCAGATCGTCTCGACACCGAGATCGTCCAGATAATCGAGGTTCGACAGGATGCCGCCCAGGTCGCCGATTCCGTCTCCGTTCGAGTCGGCGAACGACCTCGGATAGATCTGGTAGACCGCTGTCTTTTTCCACCAGGGCGCCTGCCTGTCGACGGGATGCCGGGAGTATTCTCTTCCTCGTTCCAATTACTTCTCCAGGCTGTCTTTATTCTCGGGGGAAGGCGCGACCGCGGGGCAACCCGCTCTTGTTCACCGGATCGGTATTGCCCCGCGACGGTTCCGGCAGGAGTGCTTCTACCCTCCGTCAGATGACGTGGAATTGTCGAGCCACTGTCTCAGAAACTTGCCGTAGGCGGACCCGAGGATCATGGACACATCGTTATGCCCGGCGCCGGGAACCATGTAGAGCTCCTTCGGTTCAGGCGCCAGTTCGAACAGGCTTCGTCCTTCTTCCGGAGGGATGATCTCGTCTACCTCACCGTGTATGACGAGGAGCGGTGTCTTGACCGACTCTATACGAAGATATGTCTCGTATCGCTCGGAGCGCAGAACCGACCCCGCCGGAACCATGGGGAGAAGCCGTTTCGCCACGTGGGGAACCGACCGGAATGTCGATTCGAGCACCAGTCCCCGGACTTTTCGCCCGATAATCGTTTCAACCGCTACGGGACCGCCCAGCGATTTGCCGAAAACAACCACGGAGGCTTCGGGAATTCCGGCTTCGGTGACCAGCCAGTTCAGGCTCGAGCGTCCGGCGGCGTACAGGCTCTCCTCTCTTGGAGACCCCGAACTTTTGCCGTATCCCGGATAATCGATGAGCAGCATGCCGCAGTCCATCGGAGCAAATTCATCCCGTATGAGCGCCCATTCGAAAACGGATTGAGCGTTCCCGTGGAAGAAGAGGATGGTTGGTCGTCCGGAAGGGGCCGGCCAGAACAGACCGTGAACAGTCTCCCCGTCCTCCGAATTGATCCATACTTCTTCCGCGCCCTCTATATATCCCGGAACCGGGGCGTCCCTGGGTATCCTCAACGGATGATAAAGAAACGAGCGAACGACACTTTCGAACATTCGATTTCCTCCAACTGGGATGCGGATCGAGGTTGGCTACCAGATTTTTCGACCCGCATTCTTTGTTTTGCGGTCCGGCTGCGGTCTCGAAGGGTTCTTCCGCCTGATGCGCGATATCCGAAGGAACCGGTCATTTTGTCGAAATCAGAATCCGCAGCCGCTGAACTCTCCCGATTCTATATCAGAAAACCCGGCCGGTAAAGGCAACTCGTTTCTTCAGCTATTTGCGTTGCAGGGTTTTTCTGAGAAGGTCTACCGGGAGCCGCCTCTTTCCACTGCCCCCGTCACCGAGAAGTTGATGAGGGAGCGTTTTTCTGCCAGGCGGACATATCGGAGTCATCCGGGGAGGGGTTCGGACAACAAGCATTTTAGGAACACGTGTTCCTTTCGAATCTTCTGAACCTGGTTGGACACGCCATTACGGAACCAGGGGCATGGAAGGGGCGACACTTCCCGAGAGGAGGATCAGAAGCGCTGATGTTTGAGCTGTTGGGGGGGGAGCTGCGAGCAGATGCGAGCGGCTCGTGATGGGATGAGCGAGTTTCAGCGCTTCCCGGAACGAGGGATTAGCAGAGCCGGATGACGCGGCGTGCTCCGCCGGGCGGGAAGACGTTCCCTACCGCTTCACGATGCTTCCACATCTCCTTGAAAATCAAATCACTTCCAGGTATAGCAAACAGCTTGATCGCAGCCTCCAGGTTTACATAATATTTCTTCACATGAGGAAACGGACTGATTCTGAGAGACATAGAAGTTTTTACCGTTGTAGTTTGCGTGGAAGCCAATTCACTCCTGCTGGAAAGCGCCGATATACAGGGGGGTCAATATCCCTTCTCGAACAGATATCGCTGTCGCATGTTAACGCACTATGGTGGAAATCCGGGATAAATCGATTTGCGATGCTTCTACATCTCCTTGCCATCAAATGGGTTTCCCGCATCGCAAATACTTCTTTCTCCCGCAGATTACCCTCTCGCTTCTTCCTTCTCGTCTTCAATCTTCGGGCCGTGGTTCTCTGCCCGGCATATTTGTTCGAAAAGTCTTACACAATTACTCGAAACTGTCCTTTCCCGGTGTTATACTGAATGGTGAAACAGATGCGGAGAACCTGCGGATATTTCCACCGCTGTTGAAATACCGGATAACGGAACAGGCAGAAATGCCCGTTAATCCGGGGTTTCCGCTTTTGCCGCGATACAGAAACCGGAGGAGCCGGAATGAATGATTCAACGGGAAGAAAGTTTCGGGGATTTACTCTTGGATACTGCAGGATCGTTGCGGGAATCGTTTTTTTCCTGCTTGCGGCCGGGGTTGCGGAAGCGGCTTCGGGCGGATCACCGCCCGCCCTTGACGGATTCATCGAAAACCAGATGCAGAAAGCGCACGTGCCGGGACTCTCCGCCTGCGTAGTGGCGGGTGGAGAAACCGTCTGGGCCGGGGGATACGGCTGGGCCGATATCGAGAGAGAAATACCTGTAACCCCGGATATTATTTTCATGCTCGCTTCGATCTCCAAGACGGTCACCGGAACCGCGCTCATGAAAGTCCGGGAGAACCGCGCCTTCAATCTCGATGGAGATGTCAACGAGTTTCTGCCTTTTTCAGTAGAGAATCCGAACCACCCGGGAGACCCGGTCACGTTCAGGCAACTGCTCGCACACGGTTCGAGCATATGCGACAACTGGGATGTCCTGGAAAGATTCTACACGGATGGAGATTCACCGATCCCGCTGGGGTTCGCTCTCCGGCATTACCTGGCCCCCGGCGGACTGGTGTACTATCCGGATAAAAACTATTACTCGTATGCTCCTGGCCGGAAATACAATTATTCCAACGTCGGGTTCGCTCTGAACGGATATCTCGTCGAAACGATCACGGGCGTTCCATTCGACGAGTTCTGCAGCGAACAGCTTTTCGGCCCTCTCGACATGCATGAGACGAGCTGGTTCCTCCGCGACCTGGACGTCGACCGGATCGCCGTGCCCTACAATTACAATTACTGGACGCAGCGTTATGTTCCGCTGGACCATTACGGATACCCGGATTACCCGGACGGCCAACTGAGAACAAGCGCGATACACCTCGCGAACTTCCTCTCGATGCATATAAATCTCGGAACGTTCGGTGAAGCGCGGATCCTCGAGGAAGACACGGTCAGGGAGATGAGGACAATCCAGTATCCGCAACACGATTCCGGGTTCGGGCTCGCATTCTACTACTGGGAGCACGAGGGTGAAACCAGGCTGGGCCACAACGGGGGGGACAGCGGAGCCTGCACCGAAATGTGGTACAGGCCGGACGACGGCGTGGGAGTCATCGTTCTGGCGAACGGAGGCGCTTACCTGCAGTGGGAGTACGCCGCCATCGTCGCCATCGTCAACAAACTCTTCGAAGCGGCGACGGATCTTGGATCCCGGGGAGCTCTCGAATAAATCTTCCTGAGGCGGCAGGCTGTTTCGGCGGGGATATATTTTTGGGTCTGAACGGGGAACTCAGGCTCCATCAGTCATCGATATATCCGAGGCTTCTCAAGCGCTCTTCCACCTCGGGATCCGGACCCTCCCCTTCGGGTTCGCCGACGCCGGCGGACGAAACGCGCCATCCCTCCAGCAGTTCGCTCAAGCTGTCTGCGATGGTTGTCGTCAGGGCATCTCCCGTCTCGAGGAGGTTCTTCAACTCGCCCGGATCTTCAACGAGGTTGTAAAGCTCTTCTGCTCCGGTGTAAGGGGTCCGGATATACTTCCAACGCCCCTGCAGCGCCATCTTCGACTTGTTTTCATTGAGGTCTCCGCACCCCGGCGTCTCCGCGGAATAGGGTTTGGTCGCTTCGGCGAAGACGATCCGCTCTTTCGCCTGTTCTCTGTTCAGCAGGGAGTAAAAACTTTCCCCGGAAAGCCCGGTCCGCCTTTCCATCCCCAGTATGTCCAGGACGGTGGGCAGAATATCGATGGTTCTCACGGTGTAAGGTATCGATATATTTTCCGGAATTTTGAACTTGTCCCTGAATTCCCCGCTCAGCACGAGGGGCACTTTGATCACGCTGTCGTAGAGGTGCTTTCCGTGATTGAAGATTTCCCCCCTGGGTTCGAGACTTTCGCCGTGATCCGCCACCACAATCACCAGTGATTTTTCTTCGAGCGACCTTTCCCTGACGGCGTGGAAAAATTTCGATAACACCTGGTCGGTGTATGCCACCTCGGCGTCATACAGAGCGCGTATGTGATTCAGATCCGATTCGCCGGGAGTTTTTTCCTCGAGCCAGATCGAGATCAGGTCATCCATGCTGCCGGTAAATGTCCCCGAATAACCCGGATCGAAAAGTTCATCCAGGGGGGGCGGCGGATCGTACGGCGAGTGAGGGTCGAAAAGATGCAGCCAGAAAAAGAAAGGTTCCCGCGCCCCGTCCCGGTTCTCCAGCCAGTCGAGTGCCGAAGCGACCGTATCCGCTCCCCTTCTGTAATCCTGGGTGTTTTCATCCTCGACCTCGGTCCTGCAGGCGTCGTACCTGTCAAATCCCTGGAGGAGGCCGAACTCCGGGTCGAGAGCGTAACTCGATACGAATGCGATTGTGGTGTAGCCTTCCTCCCTGAGGATCTCGGACATGGTCAGAGCCGACGATGGAACGACGGAGCCGTTTCTCGAGACATTCAGGGATCTCGGATATCGACCTGTCAGAATTGCCGTATGAGAAGCGAGCGTCGTTGGAGAAACCGAATAGCAGCGCTCGAATACGGCGCCCGACGCGGCAAGGCTGTCGAGGGCGGGGGTTACTGCTTTTTCGTATCCGGCATAACCCAGCCTGTCCGAGCGCAGCGTGTCGATGGTTAAAAGAATTATATTCGGTCGATCGGAACCCTCCCCGCCGCAGCCGGCAACCAGAATCGCAGCCGCCGCACAAAGAAGAAGAAGGGGGAGTATCAATCCGGAAAACCGTTCCCGGCGCCGGGGACGGTTCCGCCGCTTTGATTTCCGCTTCGAAAATTTCAATTATCTGTTTACCTCGCGATTCGGGTCGGTTCATGCGGTCCAAACCACGCCTGAGCCCGCACCCGGGACTTTCCCCGTTCGATGCGCCGGTGAAAAAAATATCGAGGCCGGGGCCGGCCGTCTAAGGGTTCTCGATAATGACGGCGGCCGACGCCACCGCGAAGGAAGCGAGAAAATAGTTCCACTCCGGCGGCTGCCCATGGATATTTTCCGCCCTCGCATTAATTCTATATTCACCCGGCGGCGCTTGAACCGGTATTTTCCAGTCGATTTTCGCTTCTATGGATCGCTCCGGCCGCAGGGACAGATCTCTCGGGCCGGTCATTGAACCTGGAACCTCGCCCCAGGGTGCCGTAATCTCCGCCCATCCCCTGAAATCGACGGTCTCGCCGCTGATATTCGTCACTGTCAGAACCGTGGAAACGGAATCTCCGGGAGCGGCCGCCAGGCAGCCGGGATCGAATCTCGCGGACAGGGGCGGTTCGTAGAACACGGAAGCGAAGCAATCGATCCTTCCCGCTCCGTAAACATTATCTTTTCCCGGGTCTCCCCTGTCGATGGAAGCCTGCTCGTATCTTCCACGGACATCCAGAGGGTCCAGGCCGGTGTGAGCCTGGAGAAGCAGGGCCGCCGCCCCCGCCATGTGGGCCGCCGCAAAGGCGGTTCCGCTGTACATTGCATACCCGCCGTTTTGATCCGTTGTGAGGATATTCACTCCCGGGGCCGAGATATCGGGTTTCAGGAGCCCCGGGGGGTGAGGATAATCGGACCATTCAACGGGACCTCTCGCAGCGAAATACGCGATATTGTCATCGAAATCGGTGGCGGATGCCGTTATCGCGGCCGGGATGTTTCCCGGTGTTACGATCGCATCGGGCGGCGGGAAGCTGCGGGAGCCCGCGGAATAGACGAGTGTCACACCCTGTCCGATGGCCCGGTCGGTCATCGCGCGCCAGGTTTCACTGTACGGGCTGAAAAGTATTCCAATCGTTGTTATGACGACCAGAGCGCCGTTATCAAGGGCATAATGGAACGCTTCGAAAATGTCGGGCTCGAAGGCCATGCCCTGGTGGAGAATCCTGCAGATCATCAGTGACGCCCCCGGCGCGGCTCCGGTGATTTCTCCGAGGTTTCCTCCCCCGCAGATTACCCCGGCGACGGCGGTTCCGTGCCCGATGTCATCCATCGGATCCCGGTCGCCGTCCGCAAAATCCCAACCAAGGGAATCGTCCACGTATCCGTTTTTGTCGTCGTCGATGCCGTTCCCCGGTATCTCTCCCGGATTGGTCCATATCCGCTCTTCGAGATCCGGATGAGCATAATCGACTCCCGAATCGAGGAGGGCGATAACGACTCCGTCGCCGGTTATCCCTTCCTCCCATAGTTCGGGGGCGCGTATCCGTTCGATGTTCCAGGTGGGATTCCCCGAAGCGGTCCCGAAAATCAACAGCAGCGAAAAAAGGCTGAGGCCGGTAAAGCGGAGCCGGACTGGTCCGTCGATGAGCATGATTCCTGACTCCTGCCGCAACCGTTTTTCCGATCGAGATGATCCGGTTGCTGACAGTTTACGAATTTTTCCCCTTTTCGCTCCGGAACCCGGCGGCGGCGGAAGCGATATCCGTTCGAGCATCTGAAAGATTCTAATCGGGTTATACGAGCATATCAACGGTTGTTCGAAACGGCAGGATGTTTATTCAAAGCGCCGCCGACGGCTGAAAACACTCTCGGAGACAGCAGAAGGCTGATATGACCAAGGTTGTCGAAAATGTGTCCATCGCCGAAAGGGCAGAGCGAAGACTCGGCGGGAAGGATTATCACATCGTCCCGTGCGCCGAAGGAGGTCACGGTCAACCCTTCAGGGGAAGGCAGACTGTTAAGATAACTGATGAAGACGCCGTCCGGTTTGAGCTGCCGGACGAGAGAAGTAGGAATGAATGCCGACGAATATGTGCCGCAATGGGGAGTTGCCAGGGTGATCAGGCGGTCGACGCGCCTCGCTCCGCCGAGTTGCTGCAGGTAAAAACGTGCTATCAACCCGCCCATGGAGTGAGCGATGATGTCGATCCTTCCGCCCTTGACGTTTTCATCGATTTCCCGTTTGAGTTTCAAGGCCAGGTTCTCGATGGAGCCGGTGCTGCGATAATTGAATGAATACTGACGCCTGGAGCCGTTGAACCGTAAATAGCTTTGCAGCGGATACAGGCTTGCCCGGTTGGCGGCCAGGCCGTGTATGAAGACCGCGGTCCGGAGATCGCGCCTGCGAAGAGGCCGGTGCCGTGATTCCAGGTATCCGAAAGGCAGGAGAGCGCCGTGAACCAGGTAGGAGAGACCTTCGCGGATCATGCTGTGCTGGATTTTTTTCGAATCGAAGTCGTTGAGCAATACAGATCTCCCCGGGACCGCCCCTGACGATCGGGGCATCTCTTTTCACGGAGAACAGCCGGCATGGATTAAGTGCTGGGCCTGCTGAACGACGAAAGCAGTACCATACGTTTCCATTGAAGGCAATCAAAACCGGGCCCGGAGCCTCGCCCTCCGGCGGCTCCCTCTCGGCAGCGTTCAGTAACACGGACTGTTTTCGGTCAATGAAGCAGAATCCACCGGCTCAGCCGGTGGTATAGTTAAGCTATGCCTGGAAAAGAATCAGGTGTACGCCCCGGTTGGCTTCGAGATCCCGAATCACGGAGTCGATCTGCGCAGTTCTGTTTTTGCAGCGCAGCGCAGGAAGCATGTCCTGTCCTGCGGGGGATGCAGGCTTACTCGTGTAAAATTGTCAATCGGATTGACAATTTTACACGCTTTCCGGATGGACTCGAGCGAGAAGTCTGAACGGCCGGTGAGACATCCAGCTTATAGAGAAATACATGATCGGCTACCTCCGGTAATGGAATAAGTGACAGGCTCCCTCCGGATTTAACTCTACCCGGCTTGGCCGGCGGTCGGTTGTTAAAGGTATTGAACGATGATGGGCTGGCAAATGATGTCCGGTCACCTGCCTGCCGCGATCGGAGCGGGCGGGCAGTTGGAGCGCCAGCCGCCGTCGTTGAATTCGAAAACGCCTGCGTCGATTCCTTCGCCGAAGAATAAACCTCCTTCGATGCAGACGCCCAGGTCGATAGCCGGACTTCCGGCTTCAATGCTGAAGTCGCCGGAGAGAGGATCGGTGAAAAGGGGATCCCCGAATACTGAATCGGATGGGTACCAGGGATCGATATTCTCGATATAAATCTCGGGTAATCCGTAAGTATTGTAGAAAAGATTGTGATGCCCTTCCACACCCTCTGTGCTCCCTCGAATTTCAGTCTTCCAGGCGTCGCTCGAGCTGAAGATATTGTTGAAAATCAGGTTGTCTCTCGAAATTTCAACGGCACCCAGGTAGATCGAGTATCCGCCGTTCCTGGCCCATCCGCTCCGGTGGATCGTATTGTTGAATATAAGATTCCCCCCGATTTCACCATCCGTCAGACCTCTGCTGTAGAAGGAAACTCCCTGGCGGGACGCTTCCATTATCGTATTTCGGAAGATTCGGTTCAGGCTGGTAGTATCCGGCCCCGTCGCGCCATCCCCAATCGACAGTGAGATTCCGTCCCCCGAGTCGCTTGCCGGGTCGCGATAGCCTCCCGGGTGGAAGATCCTGTTGCCGTAGACATCGATATCGACGGCATTGTTGAGATAGATTCCCGTTGCACCGGTGAGGCTGACGAGGTTGTGCCGCACGACACCGTTCGAAGAGCCGTCCTTGATATCAATACCCTCCTCGTAGACGTCGTGTATATTGTTGCGCTCGAGGAGGAATGAACTGCAGCCGCTAACGGTGACGGCCTCGTGGACCGAGCCGGCGATTCGATCTTCTTCAAGCCGGTTGGTTCCGGTAACTTCGTTTCCCGAGGCGATAAAACGCGAGCACCCGCCGTCGAAAACGATCCCGCCGTGATCCGTATCCCTGATTCGAAGATCGGCGATTTCGATATTGGTACAGGTGGTTGCCTGGAACCCGTAGCCGATGGTGATTCCCGACTGAATCGGTTCACGGTAGTGATAATCACGGCAGTTCTGCAGAACAAAGCCCCTGAATATGACGTTGCTCACGTCGTACATCCCGGCGAGACCGTGCCAGGAAGTTCCTTCCCATACTCCGACGAGCCCGGTTCCGTCCAGTACCGGAAGACTTCCGGAGCAGGGTTCTATAAGGAGTGGTCTGTCCGGGGATCCTGATTTGTTTATCCTCAGTTGTTCGTTATACGTACCGCCGAGGGCCCGGATCACGGCACCCTCGCAATCGATCACTTCATCCAGGGCTCGTTCGAAGGTGCAGAAGGGAGCGGACGGGTCCAGTCCGTACCCGGGGTCGGTATCGCTGCAGTTTTCGCATCCGACGTAGAAGATATTCTCTTCAAGGGATGAGGACCCGCCCTGATCCGCAACGTCACGGAAAGGGGATCCCTCTTCTGCAGTGAATTCGTTCAGGGTTGTAACGGGCTGTCGACCGGCAGCGCGGGCGTCAATAACCCCGGTGCATGAAATGACCGTCAGCAATATCAGCAGTTTTTTTAAATTCATATCAGCCTTTTCCCGGGCGGTTTCTGCTAAAACAAACCGTCCTCATTACGGAAAAGCATGATCCGTACCGAAAACAGGCGTGGAGGACTGCTGCCGTAACTTGTTGTCTTCATGGAGATTAACGCGAATCAACGATGCCCGGAATCCGGATGGATTAGCAACCTGTCCACGTTTTGCAATGAACGTGCGTATTTGCGGTAAGATGCCATTGATCCGTGTCTGCCCTCAAATCTTCTTCCTCCGTCAAAACCCGCCGGGGTCTTTCCAACCGACGCAGAGTCTGAAACTGTGACCCTTGAGTGGTCATCCGTTAACATTTCCGGATTGAAAACACCGACCGGTATTCGCACCCGATATTTTGAAAGGATATATTTCATGCAGTTACGGCCCATCCAGAGGTGCGTTCGCTTGATATAAGATGGCATGATACCTGCTGTTTCCTGGAGGTTTCTTGCGAATCACAAGGTTGCCCGCCGGTTTGATAACCGGTGTTTTACGTAGGAGAATGAAAAATGGTTAACGATGCCGACATGAACAGTGAAATCAGAAACATCCTGAAAAAGTTCTGGGGTTTCGACAGGCTGCGCCCGCTGCAGGATGAAGCGATGGCGCTTGTTTTCGACAAACAGGATTCTCTCGTCGTTCTTCCCACCGGGGGGGGGAAATCTCTTTGTTTCCAGGTTCCGGCAATGCTTATGCCGGGGTTGACGGTAGTAGTCTCGCCCTTGATTTCATTGATGAACGACCAGGTGGAGGCTCTCATCCAGAACGGCATCCCGGCGGCCAGGCTCGACAGTACCTTGTCGGCCGAAGAGAAAAAATCGGTATACGCCCGATTGATCGGGAAAGAACTCAAACTTCTGTATCTTTCGCCGGAGCGACTGGTTTCGTCCGACTTCATGGAATTACTGCGAAGCGTGGGAAAGCTGTCGTCCATCGTCGTCGATGAAGCCCATTGCGTGAGCATGTGGGGGCACGATTTCCGTCCTGAATACGGCAGACTCGGCATCCTGAAAGATGAATTCGACGATATCGCCATCCATGCATATACCGCCACCGCTACGAAACAAGTCCGGGAAGACATCATCAGGCAGCTGAAACTGAAAGAGCCCGGGATGATTGTCGGGTCGTTCGATCGGCCCAACCTGGTCTATACCGTGAAAAGGAGGGCGAACATTTTCAACCAGGTCAGTGAAATTCTCGACCGCTATAAAGGGGAGTCAGGGATAATATACTGCTTGAGGAGGGCTGACGTGGATAAATTATGTCTGGCTCTGCGTGGAAAGGGATACAACGCTGTTCCATACCATGCCGGCATGACTGCCGTAGAACGGAAACATAACCAGGAAGTTTTCTTCCAGGAGAAGGCGGATATCGTCGTCGCCACGATCGCGTTCGGGATGGGCATCGACAAGTCGAATGTACGGTATGTGATTCATGCAGGCATGCCGAAATCTCTCGAACATTACCAGCAGGAAAGCGGGCGGGCCGGCCGCGACGGGTTGGAGGCGGAGTGTGTACTCTTTTATTCCGGCGGGGACTACGGGGTATGGAAAAGCATACACAAAGGAGCCGATCCCGAGACGGGCAGAATCACCGAAACCAAACTGAAAGCGATGTACCGCTATTGCACCGGGGTGTCGTGCAGACGTAAAACGATTCTATCCTACTTCGGCCAGTCATACTCGAAGGGGAGGTGCGGCGGTTGCGATGTCTGCCTCGATAAAATCGATTTGTTCAAGGATTCGCTCAAGATCTCGCGAAAAATTCTTTCGTGTATAAAGAATCTTCGGGAGAAATACGGGGGGAATTATATTTCTTCGATCCTGGCAGGTACCATGACGGAACGGATCCATGAAAACGGTCACGACGCCATAGAAGATTATGCCTTGCTGTTTTTCACTACGAAGGGGGGGATCCGCGACTGGATCGAACAGTTGGCGGAACAGGGATTTATCCGCAAACACGGCAGATACAACATTTTAAAACTGACTGATAGCGGCCATGAATTTCTTAATGGGAAAGGGGTTCCCCGCCTTCTTGAGCCCGCGCGGAACAACAGAAGAAAGGCCGCTATCATCTGGGATTCATGGGACGGGGTCGATAAAGACCTGTTCCAATCGTTACGCTCACTGAGACGTGAAATCGCCGTTCGTAAAGGTCTGCCCGCTTATATTGTGTTCGATGATGCCGCGCTTAGAGATATGGCGAGGAAAAAGCCATCGTCACCGGATGAATTTCTCGAAGTCAGGGGAGTCGGGGAGAAAAAGAACAGGCAGTACAGCGAGCTCTTTCTCGAAACCATCAGCGCCCATCATGATCGGTCGAGGCATGGATAGAATGGAGCGAATGCCCGGAGGACAATGTGTCAGTTCAGACAAGCGGAGGAGTGTCGGGGAGAGGCTTGTTGGGTGTCGGAAGCATTTCGGCTAAACATCTCCAGGCTTTTTCGAAGGCGTCGACATTCCCGTCGCACGAACCGACCGGGATCGCCTCCCCGACCGAGATGCTGACACCCGCCGGTGACATCAGTCTCTGATGTACCGGGAAAACTTTGTCGCTCCCCGAAAGGGCGATGGGAACTATCTGGATTTCTTCCGATGACGCGTAGCGGCTGGCCGCCTTGATGAACGGTCCCAACCTGCCGTTTCTGGAGCGGGTTCCCTCGGCGTACAGCACGACCAGCAGTCCTTCCGCCATGAGCCTGCCGGCCCGGTTTACCGTCTCGAGAGCGATACGGGCGGCTTCGAGCGGCGCGAGCCCCTTGATATCATGTCCTTTTCGCGCTGATTGAGCGGTTTTGAGTGTATTCAAGCTGATCGCCGCCAGTCGCCGGAAAGGGTCGTCATACACTTTGGGACCGGCAACGAATAAAAGTCTGCCCGTCTTCTGTTGCCCGTCGAAACTCGAAAGGAGGAAGTCGGTAATTTGACTGTCGGCGTACGAAAGGTGATTCGAGAGTAGAAGACACGGTCCTTTTGCGGATGCGTCAGCAAGTCGATCAAGACCCGATACTTCCTTTTTTACTATAAATTCTTCCAGAAATACCCAACCGAGCTTTCGGCCCGTCTGATTCGCAGGATAGAAATCGTAGTTATCCCCCGCTGTGCGATAAGATTCCATAACCCCTTCGAGCTCTTCATCACCTGAATCGTCAAGCGTTTTTCGAAAACTCGATATGGTCCTTTCCAGAAGCTCCCCGGGAGCCTTGATGTGCTGTTCGAGCCATTCCGGTAGAAATGCCCTGAGTTCCCGGGCAGTCAGTCTTGCCACGTTCTCTATTGAAGGATCCATGTTTTTTCTCCGGACCAACCTGTTCAGAAGGATTTGTTTGTTCTTACCGCCGAACCGCTACGAGAGCGGAACAGCCCAAGTTCGACACAACCGCAAGCGAGAGGGGTATCCGCCACTTCCCGCTTATTTCCCGGTGCGGTTCCGGAGTTCCGAGTATATAGGATATGCCCTCATCCTGAAGCTAAAAATCTTTTTCAACCGGGCCTGCTCATCATTTCCTTTGCCATCTCCGGGAAATTATCTCAAAATGTATCTTCTATGATCCCACGGGGGACGGGTGCGCCTCAAGGAGAATAAATGACCTCAGTTAAAAGATTTATTCATCTTCTAGGGCTGAACCTGGGCTTCTGCATTCTGGCCCTGTCTCTATTCCAGGCGACCGAATTCTTATTTACGAAGCAGTTTTCCATCTCGGTATTCCTCGGGAAATCCCCGTGGCTCCTCGGTATCATGGTCCTGTCTTACATTTTCCTCGGATCGACTCTGGGCATCCTTTTCAGTCTATCCGCAACCGTACTTGGAGCAATCAGGAAAAAGAGCTCAACCTACTCCGAAAATTTTTCGATCGCCCTTGCCTTCGGGCTGACAGTTTTGATCAGCCTGCTCCTCTTCCGCTGGGTTGACATCCCCATTTGCACCAACTTCTTTTCCAATTCATTCAAGATGAGAGGGCTTCTCCTCTTACCCATTCTCTTGTCGGCCGTCTGGCTTTATAGATTGCTGTTTGTCTTTTTCGGGAACAGGCAATCAGGACGAGTATTAAAAAATCTGACAAAATCGACCAAACCCGTCGCATTTATTTTGCCGTTCATCCTTCCCGTTCTTCTTTCCATCGCCGTTATGAACGTCACTTCTGTCAGGAGCGGCCAGGCCCTGTCCCGGATGGATATCATCTCCAAGGATCCCACACAGAGAAAAGGCGAAGAAACATCCACACTCCTCGAGGCGCTTCCGCAAGCAGAAAACGATACCGCGGAACCGCCCAATCTTATATTGATAACCATAGATACTCTGCGGGCCGATCACCTGCATCTCTACGGATATGAAAGAATCCAAACGCCCAATATCGACGGGCTGGGTAAAGAAGGAGCGGTTTTTTTAAACACTATCACCCAGTCTTCAGTAACTCTTCCCTCACACTCGTCGCTCCTTACCGCAAGAATTCCTCCCAATCACGGTGTCCGTAACGGCAGCTCCTACTATCTTGGCTCTGATGAAGTCACGCTTCAGAGACTTCTCGGAGCCCGGGGATACCGAACCGCCGCCTTCGTAAGCGCCGAACCCCTGAATTATCATTTTGGAGTCAGCCAGGGCTTCTCATTATATGATGACCGTTTCGTTTCGTTTTTATCCAGTTATTTGTGGAGGATTCGAAAAGGATTCAACTTCTTTTCACTCGGTGCAACAATAAAAGGATTGATTCCCTCAGGCAAAGCGGTTCCTGAGAGAAGGTGTGATAAAACTATCGAAATAGCTAAAAACTGGCTTGAAAAGAACGATGGAACCGCTTCGCCGTTTTTCGTATGGATTCATCTTTTCGATGTGCACCATCCTTATTCGCCGCCGCCGCCTTTCGATGAGATGTATCAGACTCCCGTGACTCCTGAGTCAAGGCGGGATATAACCGGGATGCCGGTTTCACGACAGATCGATCTTTATGACGGGGAAATTTCTTTCGTGGACAGTGAACTGGGTAAATTGTTCGCCTGGCTCAAATCGCGGGATTTATTCGATAACACCCTGAAGGTGATCACATCCGATCACGGCGAGAGTTTCGAAAAGGATTATCTTTACAATCATGCGAAGCGACTTTTCGAATCGATTGTCCGCGTGCCGCTGATCTTCCATTATCCCCGTCTGATTCCTGAACCCGTAATGGTGGAGCGGCAGGTCCGTCTGATCGACGTCACTCCCACCATTCTCGAATTGCTGGGTTTCGGAATATCGTCCTCGTTTGACGGCGTCTCCCTCGCGCCGTTCATGTTTGGCCGGGAACCGCAGGATTTTCCCAGGTATGCCACTTCTGAAACGGACCAGAGCAGGAAAAACAACCTTGTTTCCCTGCGAACGGAGGAGTGGAAAATGGTTTACGGGATTGAAAACCCCGAAAGGGCGTTGTACCGGTTGGACCTCGATCCTGAAGAGGAAAACAACCAGTTTCAGAAGGCGGCGGACTCCCCCGGAGACAAGATGGAAGAAATCATAAAGAAGTATGTTGAGGGAGGAAAAGAATTCTCCGGAGTCAACCGTCTGGAGCTGTCCGTCGAATTCAGAGAAAAGCTGAGGGCTCTAGGGTATGTCGAGTAGGTTGTCTCCCGGAACCGGACCCAGTTATATCATTTTTCGCGTCGGGGTACGTGGTTGATTCCCGCCCCACCCGCCAGATTGAAACACCATAATCGCGGTTCGCACTCGAACCTCGAAATGTAGTTTCCGCGAACATACTCGGCGAAACCACCCAACCGGTCATCCCTGAGCAGGTTGAGGATACAACCGCCGAATCCGCCGCCTATCAGCCTTCCTCCGGCGCAACCATCCCACGAGACCGATGTCTCAATGAGGAAATCGAGTTCGGGAGAGCTGACTTCGTACAAATCCCTCAGGCTCTCGTGCGATTGCAGCAGCAGCCTTCCCACTTCCAGGGGAGCACTTTCGGAAATTGCTTTTTCGACTCTTAAGACCCGCCTGTTTTCTTCCAGATAATGCCTCAGTCTGCGGGCCGTCCTCCCCTCGCCGGTCCCGGCCAATTCTTCGACATGTTCCCGTGTGACGTCCCGGAAATGCCGAACCTCCGGGTGCGCCTTCCTTACCAGGCAGAGACCTTCCGCGCACTCCTCAACACGGTCCCGGTATGCACTTCCAGCCAGTTGCCGGGATACGCCGCTGTCGACTACGACCCATGTCCAGCCGGAAAGACCGGACGAAACGTAACGGTGTGAAAGGGTTCTGAAATCGATGATCAGAAGCTTGCCCTCCCGGGAGAACTGGGATGCGTATTGATCGAGGAGCCCGCTCGGAAGTCCCAGGTACTCCTTTTCGATTCTACTGCAAAGTCTGATGAGGGTTATATCATCCATACGCGAGTTATAAAGAGCCCTTAATCCGTTGAGAAGAGCTACCTCCAGGGCGGCCGAGGAGGAGACTCCCGCACCGGTCGGCACATTTCCGGTTATCAACCCGTCGAAACCCCGGGTGGGGTTGAAATATTCCTCGATCAACTCGGAAGCACCCAGAATGTATCTTTGCCAGCTCGTTTTCGGTTCGAGTCCGCCGCTTAATCTGAATGAGATTTCGTCGTTGAAATCGAGGCTGTGCACGTTCACGGTTTCGTCTTTGCGGAGCCGCAATGCCGCTATGATCCAGCGATCGATTGCCGCGGGCAGAGCGAGCCCTTCGTTGTAATCAGTATGCCCTCCAATCACATTTATGCGACCCGGCGCATATGCCAGCAGATCCGGCTGTACAGCGAATCGAGCGGCAAAGCCCCGGCGTGCTTTTTCCAGCAGCTCCTGCAGGTCAGACATTCAGCTGCTCCATGTTCCGGATCCGTCGGATCCTCTTTTAACAGCCTCGATAAATACTTTCGAGCCCTCTCGAAGCTTGCGCTCCTGTGTTTCGGGATTGAAAGCATAGAGTCCGAATTTCTGATCGTAACCTTCCGCCCATTCGAAGTTGTCCATGAGAGACCAGTAGAAATATCCCCTGACGTCCGCACCCGCGGCG
The DNA here is from genome assembly GCA_964394085.1 of uncultured Gemmatimonadota bacterium. Taxonomy (GTDB): domain Bacteria; order CAYMWF01; family CAYMWF01; genus CAYMWF01. Next base: position 79,297 of record CAYMWF010000008.1, read on the forward strand.
ATCGCCCGGGACATGGCGCAGAGATACCTGGAGATGAATTGCCCGCGCCGATCGTCCAGGGAATCCGATATGCCGTTCTCCGTGATGTAGACAGGCAGACCGAGCTTTACAGCCTCGCCGATTGCCCTGAAGAAACCTTCCGGATAAATCGCATACGGCATGTCCGTTTTCGTTTCGTTTGGACGCACTTGCCAGGTGATCGGTTCCCCGGGTTTTAAAACGAATCGGATATTCGCATGGGAATAGTAGTTCAGTCCGATAAAATCTCCCGCTCCTTTTACCTCAGGATCATGTTTCTCGAAGTTCAGCAGACCGGGGATTTTCAACCTGAAAATGCCGGTCGAGAGGTATTCCATTATGGCGCGGTTGTATACGCGGTCCAGAAGTCTGGCCGAAATCCAGTCGGGGAGGTACCAGCGACGATACGGATCGAACTGGAAAATGTTCTTTACTATGCCTATTTTCGCACTGTCGCCTCCGGGAAGCGACTTGAGCGACTCGTATATTTTTCCGTGGGCCAGGAGGAGGTTCCTCATGACCGCAGCAGTGAGTTCGAGGTTTTTTTCGCCGGGAGGAAAGTCGCCGAGATAGTACCCCATTGTGGCGAAAACACCGGGCTCGTTTATGGTGCACCACATCTTCACTTTATCCTGGTATTCGGTGAAGGCCCGTTCGCAGAACCTTATGAAAAGATCCAGGTTTTCTTCTTTTTCGAAAGCTCCCAGATCTTGAAACCATTGCGGATGCGTGAAATGGTGCAGAGTCACGACCGGCTCTATCCCTTCCGAAAGAAGGGTGCCTATTTTTTCATGGTAATGCCTGAATGCGTTTTTATCGAACTCGCCCCTGTTCGGCTCGAGTTTGCTCCATTCGATTGAGAAACGGTAAGCTCCGACGCCCAGGTCCTTTATCAGCTGGATATCCTCTTCATACCGGTTCCAGTGATCACAGGCATCACCCGCTTTTTGACCACCCTGGATACGGAAGTTGCCGTCCGGATCCTTCTGTTCCTCCCAGCGGCTCCAGTTGTTGTTCGTGCACCCGCCTTCCACCTGGTGAGCGGCGGATGCAACCCCCCAGAGAAAGTCGTCGCTGAAACCCGTGGCGGAGGTGTCGATTCCCGACCAGTCCCACCGGAGTTCGGGATACCGTGAACTCCAGATAAGGCATGGAATCACCCATGCCACAATGAACAGAATAAACAGGATAAGGATGATCGAACCCATCATTTCTCCTTTGTTGTTCGTTTGAAGAATATCGTTATCGTCCAGGGTGTTTCAGCCCGATGAGTCAAGATAAGGATCCGACCGTCGGATTCCACCCGTAGATCCTGCGGCTTCGGCAGACATCTGTAGAAGTCGAATCGATCCGGGACGATGATCCACAGGCGGCCGGTTTCACGCGAGAGCTCCCGTCCTTTTACTGTTAAAGAGTCGGAATCATGGTCGAAAAAAGTTTCGATCCGGCCGTCGACAAGGGCTGTAAGATGGAATGTAGCTCCCGCAATCCCGGGAACGGAAGAGCTCGCGGTTTCTAAAATCGCTCTTACTCCGTGCCTCTCAATCTCCACTTTGTTCTGTTCGATTATGCGCTCTTTCCAGAAATCGAAATATACCGGAGAATCCGGGAATTCAAGGGCACCGTCCGTCCGTTCTGTTTGAGGTGCCGACCGGGACGATGTCGCTTGTGAGCTTCTCAGGCTTCGAACCGGTAACGAGCGTCTGCACGGTTTTTCCGACCAGTTTATCAGTGCATACAACCGCCTGGAATCCGCACCTGCGAGGGAGTAGGTCTCCGGCGGTGAGTTGAGAGGAAGATCCATCGGAATACCCTTCAGCCGTGTTGGGGGAAGGACGGCTCTTGCCAGTTCGAGCCGCTCACGGGTGAGTTTGTCGAGGTTGTCGCCTAGAAAAAGCAATCCACCCGTCATCCCGAGGATCGTTACTAGGATCTTCGTTTCGACGAGCGACAGCTTCGTATTATTCGAACGAACCAGCAGACAGTCCGGATCATTCAGCCACCAGGTCCGGTGCATGAATGAACGGGTGAGATTGTTGACGATACATAACCGGGCGGAAGGATAGCCGCAGCCTTTGCCCAGGAAGCGGAGTGCGGGGCTGTCCCATACTTCCTTTACATCCGCCGAGATCCTCATGCCGTCCACCAGTCCTATCGAGGGCCCCAGGGGAGCGCCGCAGCCCAGGAGGAAGCTTCGTTCCCCGATGGCCCGTCGGATGATCTCCAAACCGGTCCGGTAGGCTTCAACGTGGGATCGCCCGGGATCGGTATACAGACCCTTACGCATCCCCGCGAAGAGGAAATCCACCTTGAAATAATCGAATCCTTTATCCGCGAGGGTCTTGAACGTCCGGTAAAGCCAGCGCTCCACTCCCGGGTGAGTCAGGTCCAGAGCGTACAGCCTGGTGCGCCAGACAGGGTTGATCCCGCAGAAGACAGGCTTGTTTCGTTTATCCCTAAGAAAATATTCGGGATGGTCCCGGTAAAGCCTTGATCTGGCGGACGCGAAAAAGGGCGCCGTCCAAAGCCCGGCCCGGAATCCCGCCGCCTTGATTTTGTGCGCAATTTCCTCGAGTCCCCCCGGGAATTTCGTATTCACATCTAGCCAATCCCCGACGGAGGATTGGTATCCATCATCCAGCTGAACGATTTTAACAGCCAGTTCCGGTTGCCTTTGCAGAGCTTCAAGATTCGAAACCAGGTCCTGTTCCGTTACTCGATCGTAATACTCGTACCATGAGCACCAGCCGGCCGGGGTGCCGCTGGTTCCATTTATGCTCGATCCTGCCCGGGCCCCCATCTCGTCAGCTGACTCGCGGGCGTATTCGTCGAGGAGCCGACCAGCTTCTCCCCTTGCGATCCATAGAGTCTCACCTTTCAAACGGTCACCCGGTTCGAGTCGCTTACCTCCGTAGTCTACGGATGTAATCAGTCCGATGCCATTGCGGTTTTTCAGGAAGATTTCTCCCTGCCCGACCTTGAAGGAGAGGAAACCGAGGATGGCGGCTTCGAAATCCTTTTCTGCGTCGAGGAGCATGAATCCGGAAGAGATCAGGCCATCCTTCCTCCCCCACAGGTGAGAATCGACATGGTGATTCATGAGCGAGAAGAACCGGGACAGGGGATAAGCCTGGCGGGAAACGGCTTCTTTCGGAAGGGACGGAGTCCAGCTCTGGAACCCGTTTTGAAAGATGCGGGTTTTCCCGAGATTGCGAAGATGCGGCCATTTGTGGCTGAAACTTGCCGGAATTACATATAACAGCCGGATGGGTGCCGAATTTTCCAGAACCGTCAAGTCCCATTCCAGCACGACCCCGCCGGAGCGAGCGACGCATGCTAATGTCAGTTCGACGCCGTCCCCCCTCAGGAGGACGATGCCTCCGGAATCTTTATTTTCTGATCCGGACATAAAAACCGGCACCATTTGCGTATGTTTTTCCGGAACAGGGGGCCCGACCCTTTCGAAACACACCGCCGAGGAGAAGATTACCGGTTCATCGAAGAGACCGGCGAGAGCCAGGTTTTTTCCGGTTCTGAGAAGTCCGGGAATTTCAGGCATTTCCTTATCCTGTCTGCGGCCGGCAATCTGCTTGAGAATTCAGGTTCAACTGGATCCGGTGAGCGTAGCATATTGCTGGAATAGAAAGATTTTACTACACATTAAGGAGAAAACAATCGGTAATACCTTTTTTCGATTTCAATTTCGATATTTCGGCACAATCCTTCTCCGTTGACGGCATCCTCGACCCGGAGAACGAGAGGAGGGGATCCGGCTTGACCTGCATCCGCGGGTCGTGTAAGAATTTCCGCCGGTTCTGAAGTCGGCCTCTCTTTGAACTTCATCTTTGCGGACGGGGGAGGGGATTGGACTGATAAGCCGTTGAAAAATCCCCATGAACCGTGCGGCATCGGACGGATGGGGTTACGAATTAACTCTCTAACTACCCAGGATTCAAAATGTCCAGAAAAACGAGTTTGGAGAAAACCCGCAATATCGGGTTGATGGCCCATATAGACGCCGGTAAGACGACAGTAACCGAACGGGTTCTGTTCTTTACCGGGAAGAGCCACAAGATGGGCGAGGTCCATGATGGTGAGGCGATCATGGACTGGATGACCCAGGAACAGGAAAGAGGGATCACGATAACATCCGCCGCGACGACGGCTTATTGGAATGGATACAGGATCAATATAATAGATACTCCAGGCCATGTGGATTTTTCAGCGGAGGTGGAAAGGTCGCTGCGGGTGCTCGACAGCAGCGTTGCTCTTTTCTGCGCGGTCGGCGGTGTGCAGCCGCAATCCGAGGCGGTCTGGCGCCAGGCTGAAAAGTACAGGGTGCCCAGGCTGGCATTCATTAACAAAATGGACAGGGTCGGCGCTGACTTTCATGGGGTCGTGGAGGATATCAAAAAGAACCTCGGCGCCAACGTTGTACCCGTTGTGATCCCTATCGGCGAAGGTGTTGAGTTCGAGGGGATAATCGACCTGATTGATAAAAAGGCGATATACTTCAGGGATACACCGAAAGGCATGACGATTTTCGAAGACGACATTCCATCGTCGAAACGTGATGAAGCGGAAGAGACTCTCGAAATTTTACGTGAGCGTGTCAGCGAACAGGATACCAGGCTGTTCGAAAAATATGTCAACGGGGAAGAACCGACACGTTCTGAAATAGTCGGCGCTTTGAGACGCGCTACGATTCAGGGTGAAATCGTTCCGGTTCTATGCGGGGCGGCATTCAAGAACATGGGAGTCAGAAGACTGCTTGACGCAGTTGTCGATTACCTCCCTTCACCCGCGGATTTACCTCCGGTTATCGGGCCCGTTCTTAAAGAGAACGAGGAAATCGTCAGGCGGCCCAGTGATGATGGACCTCCGGTGGCCCTGGCATTCAAGATCCAGGCTGACAAGCATATCGGGAAGCTGACTTATATTCGCGTCTATTCCGGACGGTTTTCAGCCAAAGAAACGTTTATCAACTCCACGAGGAATAAAAAGCAGCGGATCGCCAGAATTTTCGAGATGCATGCGGACAGACGAAAGATGATTGATACTCTTTACACGGGCGATGTCGGGGCGGTGGTCGGTCTGGATCAAACATCCACGGGCGACACCATCTGTTCGGAGCGGAATCCGGTCGTGCTCGAAACGATAGAGTTTCCTGCTCCGGTTATCGATCTGTCGGTTGTACCGCAGAGCAGGGTCGACAGAGATAAACTTTCCGCTTCCCTGGTCCGGCTGGCGGAGGAAGATCCTACTTTCATCGTGAAGACCGATGCTGAAACGGGAGAGGTTATCATCTCCGGCATGGGTGAACTTCACCTTGAGATTATCGTTGACAGACTCTGCCGGGAATTCGGAGTCAGGGTTCTGGTCGGGAAACCCCAGGTTGCCTACAGGGAGACGATCCAGGGCTCCACAAAAATCGATTACCGCCATGTCAAGCAGACGGGGGGAAAGGGACAGTTCGCCCACGTTGTTTTCAGACTGGATCCAGGGAGAGCAGGTACCGGATTATTCTTCGAGAGTAAAGTGGTCGGCGACAGACTTCCAAGGGAATATATCCCCGCCGTTAAACGAGGTGTCATCAATGCCATGTCCGAGGGTCCTTATGCCGGATTTCCCATGGTGGATGTCAGGGTAACTCTCCTCGACGGTTCGGCTCATGAAGTCGATTCATCCGATCATGCCTTCCGTAACTGCGCCATCGCAGCATTCCGGGAAGCCTGTAAAAAGTCGGGACCGGTTCTTCTCGAGCCTATTACGGGCGTCGAGGTTACCGTGGTGGACGAATATACGGGTAGCGTCACCGGGGGCCTCTGTTCCAGAAGAGGCAGGATTACAGGAATGGAGACCAGGGGGAAAACCAGTATTATCAAAGCTAAAGTCCCCCTGGCGGAGATGTTTGGATATTCTTCCGAACTGAGAACCCAGGCCAGCGGCAGGGGTGAGTTCTCGATGCATTTCGAACACTATGAGGCGGTTCCTTTCGAAATAGCCGAGGAAGTCGTCAGGAAAAAAAGAGAAATGGAAATTGAGTCGAGGAAAAACCTCGGAAGACTGGCTAAATTATGATGTTATGAGTTTTTTCAATAATCGATGGTTTTGATAGTAATAGAAGAAACCCGGAGGAGCCGGGTTTCTTCTTGAACTGAGTTGGCGTATCGGTGGTTGTCAGAACCGATAAGCAAGGAGAAGCATACAGACCATGTACACAAAGAAGAAGGACGTCATTAATTGCCTTAAAGAAAAAAACTTCGCCGCTGGTTTTTCTCTTTTTGCTGGTGTTTTGACAGTCTTCATTTTTTCTCCTTTGTCTCTCTGCCCATGAAAATTGCAAGAAGGATGCCGATGTTTATTCAGAAGCCAAAAAACATAAAAATTCGGTCATTTTCTTCACAAAACTGAAAGATGTTCGGTTTTAGGCCTGTTCTCGGAGGAGAAGGGTATGGACAGACCGATAAAATAAATGGCGAGTGTGGCAATTTTTTCTCCACTCCAACAGAAAGTGGGGGAAAACCCCCGACATGTTGAGCGATATCCCTCACGAATCGGTCCTTGGCCTGACTTTGCCCGGTTTACCTTGTTTTCGGAAGGGGCGGTCATTATAATAACTCCGGAGCACCCGGGAAATGGAGGAAACCGGAATGGTAGAAGTAGAAGTTATCGGTATCTCGCTGGTACCCGATCGCAAGATGGGGAGCGTGGTCCTTTTGAAAGAAAAAGAAGGTGAGAGGATACTCCCGATATTTATAGGAATTCCTGAGGCACGTGCTATTTCGCTCGTTCGAAAGAATCTAAAGTTGCATCGGCCGCTTACCCACGATCTGATGCACAATCTACTGAAAGCATTCAGAGTAGACCTGGAACGTCTCGAGATTACCGATTTACAGGATGGAATATTCTTCGGAAGGCTTATTTTGCGTAAATCCGGGGAAAAAGTGGTGAAAGAAATAGACTGCAGGCCTTCGGACGGGCTGGTTCTCGCGTTAAAGAGCAGCGCTTCCATCCTGGTAGATGATGAAGTCTTCCAGGAAGCTTACCAGCCTGAGCTTGAGATTCCCGAGATACAAAAGGAAAAAGAGGAGCAGCCAACCGAGCCCGTCAAGGGGTTGAGCGGGCTGGAAGCCCTGCAGAGACAGATAGATGAAGCTATCAAGAGGGAAGATTACGAAGAAGCGGCCCGTATTCGCGATCGCATCAAGATGCTGGAAAAGGGTATCGGGATAGATGAAAAAAACTAGAGCATCCGCACCCGTTCAAATCTCCTCTTTCTGATTCCGCCGTGTTTTGGGATTAAGGGTAGAGTCTGTGCATAACGATAAGTTCGGCTCTTTCAGCCGCCTGCTGATCGAAGGCACAAGGGCGATAGACAGCAGGAATCCGAACTTACTTGACAAAGCGGTCGAAGAATTCCTGGAGTCGGCAGGTGCTATCGGAGTCGTTTTGTTCAAGTGGTGGGGAAGCGGCGGAAGTCTACCCAGGATACTGTACCAGGTTGTAACATCAGGCGAAAAATCTGATTTCGATATCATTTGCAAAGAGACGCTGCTCCACCAGCTCGGCGTAACATTCGAGGGGGAAAAAGATGGGAAGGGTGGAATGTTCGTCATATCCTGTGAAAGCTCGATATGCACGTCCGGGAGGGATTGCAGGTTTGTCGCAGCAACTCAGTCCGAGGGCGAAGCCCGAATAGGAGGGGTGTTTATATTTCCCGTCCTTCGGTTGCCTGCGCCGGATGAGCTTCCCTTCCTGGAGCATGTATTAACCCTGATACGTCTCCTGACCGGTATAACTCCCGCAGCACGTTTTGAAAGAAAGCGAATGGCCCAACTGGCGGTCCTGTCCGATATAAATGCCAGGATCGGAGTCGAACCTGACCTCAAAGGACTTCTCGAAAATCTTACGGAATCCATCGTCAAGAATTTTCAATATTACTATGCAGCTATTTTTCTTGTAGACAAGGACCCAGGTGAACTCTACCTCCTGGATCAGGCAGGAGGTGATGATACCGGTGTTGCTACCGGGTATCGCCAGCCCATAGATATAGGAATACTCGGCTGGTGCGCCAGGAACCGCCAAACTTACGTGACTCGCGATGCCGGCAATGACCCCTTTTATTACAACAAACCTTTCAACAATATCAACTCCGAGCTTTGCGTGCCTATCAAGATTGATGGCGAGGTTATCGGGCTCCTGGATATCCAGAGCAGGATGCTGGGCGCTTTCGACGAGCAGGATGTCCTGCTTATTGAAACTCTCTGCAACCGGTTCGCTGCAGCATTCGCCAACGCCCGTCTTTACACCGAGCTCAAGCAGAGAGCGGACAGGCTGCTGGCGCTTGAGAGGATCGCGCAAAGCGCAAATTCCTCTCTTTCCATAAAAGCGAAGATAAAGGTTATCGCGGACAGGATGCGGGAAGTCCTGGATGTCGAAATGGTCGCTCTGCTCGAAAGAAACGGCGACAGTGCCCTGCTTACTGTTCCGGCGGCTGTTTTCGAGGATGGAAAGAAAGAACCGGGTCTGCTGACGGGGTTACTCTTAACACCCAATAACGATGCATATATTGAAAATGTGTTTTCGTCGGGCCTTCCGTACTCGCGGAGCCTGCTGGAAGAAACAGGGGCCGGTGTTTCTTTGGATCCGGGTACGGAACAGCCGGTTTCCCGCCCACCTGAAGAGGGTTCTTCCGCCGGAGAGAGTGATATTTCCGGATTGCTTGAGCCGAAACTTCAAGAAGCCGGTATGAAATCGGTACTCCTTCTGCCCCTCAAGTTCGAGGACCGTATCGTGGGAATGCTGTTGACCGCCCGAAGTTCGGAGCGAATGTTTGACGTCAGAGAGATCGAATTTCTGGGGCAGATCTCCTCACACCTGGCTCCATCCCTCGAAAACGACAGGTTGCTGCAGCACCTGAGGGATTCGCTGCTGGAAGTACAGAAGGGGCATTACCGGATGGGTCTCCTGCAGGAGCTCACAAACTCGCTCCTGGTCGACAAGGATATCGATGTGCTCCTTGAGAATATCTGCTCCCAGGTGTCGGACCTTCTCGATGCGAGCTTCGCAGTTCTTTTCACCGAGGAGGATACTTTCCTGGATATCAGATCCGGCAGTGCACTGAGCAGCGACTTCATCAAAGCGATCAGGAAAGACAAGCTCGAAAAGCCGGGGCAAGGGCTTATTGGTCTTACGTATTCAACCGGTAAGGCAAAAGTCTCAAGTAATATCTTCAGGGACCACCGGATGGAATATTGGCTGGAACAGACATCCGTCCGTAATTTCAAGTCGGTGGCGGCCGTTCCGTTGATCTTGAGAGAGAAGTGTGAGGGAGTGCTGGCACTCTATTTTTCCGATGCGCATTCTTTCTCCGAGCAGGATATCCGGCTGATGAAGATCGGAGCCGGCCAGGCGGCTCTGGCAATAGGCAACGCACGGCTTTTCAACCAGTGTGAGCAGGCATACCTCGAATTGAGCGAAGCTCAGGAGCGGATGCTGACATCATCCAAGTTGACAGCACTTGGAACCATGGCTTCCGGAGTCGCGCATAATTTCAACAACATCATCAGTGCAATCCTGTTGCGCGCTCAAATCATGAAAGAACGGGATGATCCTGCACAACTCACCAAGGGGTACGAATTGATTGAACAGGCTTGCCTGGATGGGGCGGCAATGATCAAACGTATCCAGGATTTCGGCAAAAGTGAAGATCGTTCGGGTCAGTTCGAACAGTTCAACCTGGACGAAATTGTCGAGGGTGCACTGGATCTTACCAAGAATAAATGGAAAGATGAAGCCCAGCGAAAAGGATCGCCGGTAAGTGTCAGTTTTAAGAACCGTTCAGGCGCGAAGATCACCGGTGATTCGAGTGAAATCCGCGCCGTGCTTGTGAACCTTCTTCTCAACGCCATCGATGCTATGCCTGAAGGGGGTGAGATCACGGTGGAAACCATCGGGAGCAGTGACGGCACGATTCGATGTATAGTAAAGGACACGGGCCAGGGGATGGATGAAGAAATAGCGTCCAGGATTTTCGATCCATTCTTTACGACGAAGGGTACAGACGGGCTGGGTTTAGGATTATCCGAGGCATACGTGGCCATAAAGCGCCACGGAGGTGAAATCAAGTGTGATTCCATACCCGGGGAGGGTTCGGTTTTCACCCTGGTCTTTCCGCCGATCGAGCCGGCTATCAGCAGTAAAACGAAAATCAAGAAACGAAAAATAGCATCGCCTCCGACCTCGAATATCCTGATAGTCGAGAACGAAGAATCGATGCTCTATCTGATGCGTGATATTTTCACAGGTGAAGGGCACCATGTAAAGACGGCGAAGAATGGATTCGGGGGCTTGACGAAGTTCGAATCAGGCAGATTCGATATCGTTTTTACTGATCTCAGCATGGATGGGATGTCCGGATGGGAGCTTACGGAGAAGATCAGAGAACATGACAAAACCGTGGTTGTCGTCTTCGTTACGGGATGGAGTAAGGAAATATCGACGGAGCAGATGCAGAAAGCCGGTGCCGATTTTCTGTTGTCCAAGCCTTTTCGGATTGAAGATGCGCTCGCGGTTCTGACCAGAGCCCTGGTTCTTCGTATGCGGCGCCTGGCCTGAGCGTTTTGTCGCCGGGATCAACAATATTGTTCTCTACGAGCAGGCCGGTCACGGAATGCTTACCGAGACCGAATTTTTCCTCTTATCATTGCCGGGTTTCGAGATTCTGAAATAACCGGCTGACCGTTTATCCCCTTGAACTGCCGGAAAACAATGAGGACAATTACTAAATCAGCGGTTTTTCTGTTAATAGTCGCCGGAGCTATTCTTGCGGCTCTGCTCCTTGCCGAGTGTTACGCCCGGATCACGAGTCTTCCTCCGGCTTTTATCAACCTTTCGGTGGGCGGGCAGAACAGTGCATATAAACTTTCCGAAAACCGGATACTGGGATATGAGATGAAGCCCGGTTACAGAGATCCGGATGATCCGAATCTCAACGATAGTTTTCCGCGGGTAAACTCCATCGGATTCCGGGATGCCGAGCGGAGTGTCGAAAAATCTTCATTCAGAATTCTCATGCTGGGTGATTCGGTCCTGGCCGGTCACGGAATTCGAAATATCGACGATCTGATTTCACGAAAGCTTGAATCCCGGCTCAAATCGAGAGGTTATGACCTGGAGGTGCTGAACTTCGGAGTGGGGGGATATGCCACATACGCAGAAATAGAGCTGTTGCGGCTTAAAGGGATCCTGTTCGATCCCGATCTTGTCATCATCCTGTTCATCCAGAACGATTTTGAATTGTTCGGTTACCAGTTACACCATTACAAACCGGAAAAAGAAAAAGGCGTTCTGAAATATCTTCTCACCAACCTGAGGTTGTTTCGTTATCTGGCTTTCAGATATGATCTTTTCGGCGTGGCGTACAAATACGACCCGGAATACAGAGTCGCCGTCAGTAGAGAGATGGGGCTCAGAACCGGTATGAGGGAGCATATGGGGAACTTTCTGACCCTGTCAAACGAGCATGGGTTTAAACCACTCGTAGCATACTGGCCCAAATTTCCTGAAGAAAAAGGAGCGGATGCCTTCGAATTATCACCCTGGCGGGAGAATTTCGATCAGCTTTCACCAATCACCGATTCACTCGGTATTGAACTCGTGGACATGGCGCCGTTTTTCGAAGAAGATTACAGGCGGAAGGGTATGCCGGACAGCCCTTCCGGATTCTACACGAGAGGAGACGGCATGCATCCGGTAGAACCGGGCATGGATGCAGGAGCCGCGATACTCGAGCAGATTCTGGAAGATGGCGGCTATCTCCCTGCCAAGCGCGGAAAAAAATAAATGATCGCACCTTGCATGGAAGAATCTGTATGATTACACTTGTTTGAGATGCCGGGTACCGATTGGAGTCGTTTCGGCAACGTCTTGAGAGGGAAGCGATCAAAGCGGTAAGGAGAGGATATGCGTCCCGGAAAACCGAAAAATAACGGTATGGGAGAAAAGGTCCGCCCGACTGCATATGCAGGTTCGTGGTATCCCGGAGAAGCGGCGACGCTTTCCCTCGCGCTGAAAGAGCACTTCAGGAATGCGGTCTCCCCCGGTTCCGGTGAAGCCGTTGCCCTAGTTGCTCCTCACGCGGGAATTGTCTATTCGGGAAATGCGGCTGCGTCCGCCTACGGCACATTGAATCGTGCACGTTTCGACAGGATTATAGTTCTCGCACCGACGCACAGGGTCGGGGTATACGGTGCCGCCACCTGTTCGTATGATGCTTATGCCACCCCGATGGGAAATATCCCGGTGCACACGGACCTGATGCGTTCTCTGGAATCCGAAAGCCACCTTTTCGAGCAGAATGATCAGGCCCACGCCGTCGAACACTCTCTCGAGCTGCACCTTCCCTTCATGCAATTCGCTATGAGGCGGGCCGAATCCGGCGCCGCCGAAAACGGGCGTGGTGAAAAAGGCGGTCCGATTACAGATGATTTCAGTATAATACCGCTTGTTATCGGCTCGGTCCCGGCAGATGAAGTCGTAATAATTGCCGAAACTATCAGGGGTATTGTCGATGAACGGACGGCAATCGCGGTAAGTTCCGATTTTACCCATTACGGACCGGATTTCGGTTTCGTCCCCTTCAAGGGGAGTGAAAGGGAGAAAATAGAACTTCTGGACAAAGGTGCGATAGAGGCGATACTCGCTGTTTCACCGGAGCGCTTCAGGGCATACATGAAAAAAGAACGGCCCACAATCTGCGGAAGAACTCCGATAGAAATCGCACTCTATCTGCTCGAGGGTAAAACGGAGGGCCGTCTCATCGATTATTATACATCAGCCGATGTTTTCGGTGATCGTCGGAATTCAGTGAGTTACGCCGCTATCGCCTTTTATGCAGGTTGAACTGCGGAACCTGACCTGAAACAAAATTCCATCGAGAACGGAGAAGAAATTGAACGGGAATGAACCGGGAGATCCTCTGGATATCGATAACAGCGGTTCAAGGATGCTTCTTGATGAGGGGGAGCGGAAATTCCTGCTGAACCTTGCCCGGAGCGTGTTGATCAAGCATGTGGAAGGCCGGACAGTCACGGTTGATGTGAAGACCATGGAAGGATACACCAGCCTTCTCGGGAAACCGAGCGGCGTATTCGTTACGCTGAGGAAAAGCGGGGAGCTGCGGGGTTGTATCGGCTACATCCGGGGTGTCGAACCCCTTTACCGGGCGGTGATGGAAAATACGGTGAACGCCGCGGGAGATCCGCGCTTCTCTCCCGTAATCCGGGACGAACTTGACGAAATCACCATCGAGATATCGGTGCTGACCCCGATGAAAAGGATTTCCGATCCGGAAGAAGTGGAGATCGGGAGGGACGGTCTATATATAAAGGAAGGCTTCCGGAGCGGGTTACTGCTTCCCCAGGTGGCCGTTGAGCAGGGCTGGTCGCGAAGAGAATTTCTCGAGTACACCTGCCGTAAGGCCGGGCTGGAGCGCAACGCCTGGTCGGGCGGAGCCAAGCTGTTCACATTCCAGGCCCGGATATTCAGCGAATGAGAGCGGTTGCGATTATCCTCTTACTCGCTTTGCTCGTAACGTCTGAAACGGCGATACACAGATTCGCTCACAGAGAACAATCCATAACATTCCGCGCGAAAACGGCCATCGTTTCAAGCCTCGGTCTTGCCACCATGTCCATATCTCCCGAGTGCAGCGCCACGGGCGACATGACCGAAGGGATTTGCGGCTGTCTCGGAGATCTTCCGGGTGGATACTGCTATCATACCGCCTGTGACGTTGTTTCTCTCCCCGCGCCGGTATCCGACGGTCTGCTATCCCTTTCGATACGGAAATCACGATGACGAGACACATAGGTTTTCTCCAAATTGCATCGGGCAATCTGCGACGTAATTTATCCGCATCCATCGCCGTCCTGGTGCCGCTCGTGATCATTATCGGCGTCACATGCTCCATGACGTTTATTAAGGCCGGTCTGGCTGAGGATGCCCGGCTTTCGATGAGCTTGATTCCCGATATCACCGTGCAGCGGCTCGTCGCGGGCCGGGTCATCCACTTCGACGCCGCCGTCGTCGATACCCTCGCCCAGACCGGCGGAGTAAGACTGGCGGCCCCAAGGGCCTGGGGATACCTTCCTACAAGGCTCGGCGAGGATGACGTGGCTTTCGCTGTAATGGGGATTGTGCCGGAACTTATGCCGCGGCCGGCGGATCTCGATTTCGCCATAGAGGAAGGCCGGTTCCTACTCCCGGGCGATATCGACCGGGTCGTGATAGGAAAGATATTCGCCGAAGAATGGTCGGCGGGAATAGGCGACACAATCGAGATCGCAGATCCTTTCGGTAACATGGATCGTTTCGAAGTTGTCGGGATTTTCGCATCAGCGGTTCAGATTTATACTGCGGATTTGATGCTTACTACAATTGATACCGCCAGGAAATTCTTCGGATACCCGCCTGGAACCGTATCTGATGCTGTAGTCTATCTCGATGATCCGAGCCGGATGGATGAAATCGCCGCGGCGATGAGCGCGAATATGCCCGGGTACCGGTTCCTTACAAGGGATATCCTCGCTGACCTCACCGACCAGGCTTTCGGTTCCCGTTCAGGTGTTTTCCAGCTTCTCTGGCTGATTCTGCTTCTGACTGTTCTGCTCCTCTCCTGGTCCCAGGCGAGCGGAATCACGTTCCGGTTGAGGCAGGAAGTGGGGATACTCAAGGCTCTCGGATGGGGAATCATGGATATAATAGAAGTAAAAGTGTTCGAAAGCCTGCTTCTCGGGCTTGCGGGCAGCCTCGGGGGCCTGCTCGCCGGCTACTTCTATTTGAGGTGCGGAGCTCCCGGCATCAAGGGATACCTCATCGGCTGGTCGGTAATATTTCCGGATTATCCGCTGCCGGTTTATCCGCGAATTCCTGATATAGTGCTGCTCGTATTGCTGGGCACTCTGCCCCTTATCGCCGCATCCGCGGTGCCGGCCTGGCGGATTGGAAATATCGAGCCGGACAGAGCGATGCGTGGATGAAATGATGGTTTCTTTAAAAGCTGTCTGCAGGGAGTTTCGCCGGGGGAATCGGATAATCCGTCCTCTCGACGATATCAGCTTCTCCCTCGAAAAAGGAAACCTTCTCGTAGTTGAAGGTCCATCCGGCTGCGGCAAGACCACCCTGCTGAACCTTTTAGGCGGCCTTTCCCGCCCGACTTCGGGCACAGTCACAGTAAACGGGAAAGATATCGGCAGGATGCCCGAGCATCATCTGGCAGCCTGGCGCGGTTCATTCGTGGGTTTTATTTTCCAGCAGTTTCACCTGCTTCCCGGATATACAGCCCTGGGTAATGTAGAGCTTCCCATGATTCCGCGTGGGGTTACCGCAAAGGAAAGGAGCACCCGTGCGATGGACGCACTTGTCGAAGCGGGATTCCCGAGAGAAGCAGCGTATGCCCCGGTCAGGGAGCTGAGCGGCGGCGAGCAGCAGAGGATCGCCGCCGCCCGGGCTCTGGTCAATGAGCCCTCACTCATAATCGCCGACGAACCGGTCGCCAGTCTCGACCGGCAGAGCGCGGGCCGGATATATGACCTTTTCGGCCGGCTCCTGGGCCGGGGAAGGACGATCATCCTGGCCCTCCACAACTCTTCCAGCCTGCCCGATCGATTTGCTCCCCAGGTCCTCTCCCTCGCGGACTCCGGAGAGGGCAAAACCGCCAATCCGCTTTACCTGTAAAAAACAGTTGAATAAACGATTAAATATTGACAATCGTAACTGCAATATAGCAGCTCATGTTACACAAAAGGGAAGAAGAAAAGTCAAATATTGTATTTGCATAATACCTGACTATGTTGTATTATATCTAGAGGTCTCGAATCGGTTTGAGGAGACCTGAAGACGATGGCCTCCACCAGTGGCAGGTACTCTCGGGAGGCGTCCAATGAATTCGCCGCGCCGCTTTCTTCCTCATTTTTTTCTGCTTTTCCTATTTCTCGCCACAGCTGTAACTGCGCAAGCCAAACCGTTCGAGTACTGTATCACCGAAGAACCGGTCGGCGACAAAGGCGCTCTGGTGCCCGTTGTCGCCGGTGAAGTGATCGTGACCATCGACCAGTCGGCAGGAAAGCGGATAGTCAAGAAAATCGCGAAGGAATACGGATTGAATATCCGCAAGCACTACGGCAAGCGGGGATTGTATCTTCTTTCGCAGAATCCCAAGAAACTCGCCAGGCTGAAAAAGAAAATCGGTTCGGCCCGCCTGTCCCGTCTCATCGAAGCGCTCAGTAACGATCCGCGGGTTCTTTCCGCGGAGCCGAATGCTATCTGCAAAACAAATACATATTTCAAACCGGACGATCCGAAATGGCGCAAGCAGTGGAACCTGCGGGAAATGCAGATGCTTGCCATGGGAAAGACCTGGGATGCTCAAACCGGTAATAACGATGTGATAATCGCCGTGCTCGATTCCGGTGTCGCATACGAAACTTACCACGACGGCTCTCTTCAGTACGAGATAATGGAGGATTTTCTCAGTACGGTGTTTGTCCAGGGGTACGATTTCATCAACGATGACGACCACCCCAACGACGATTACAACCACGGCACACACATGGCAGGTGTTATCTGCGCCGATCTCAGCAATGATATCGGCGTAGCCGGTATGGCTCCCGGCTGCGCGATCATGCCGGTGAAGGTCCTCGACAGCGAAGGTGTAGGAACCGTTCTTACACTTATTTCCGGCATCGACTACGCCGTAGCCAACAGCGCCGATGTCCTTAACATGTCTGTTTCGTTCCCTACTGGATATATCCCGGGTGAAGCGCTTTACCAGGCTGTACTCGATGCGCACAACGCGGGTGTCGTTCTCGTTGCGGCTGCGGGCAATGAAGGGCTCTCTAATGTCTGCTATCCCGCCGCGTTCAACGAATGCATCGCTGTCGGCGCCGTAAATTCGATGGGAAAACGGGCTGACTATTCGAACTGGGGCGATGCACTGGACGTTGTAGCCCCGGGCGGCGATACGGGTGACAGAAACGAGGACGGCGTAGTGGACGCTATTCTTGCACCCGCATTCGCCACGGGACAACCTACCTCCGAAATCGGGTACTGGATGGGCTGCGGCACTTCCCAGGCCGCGGCGCACGTATCGGCCCTTGCCGGCCTCCTTCTCTCTCACGGAGCCGGAAGCTCGGATGAGGTGCGCAATACGATCTTGAAAACAGTGAAAGACATGAACGTGGCCGGATGGGACGTAGAATCCGGATACGGTTTGATCAAACCTGAAGAAGCTCTGTCTGAATGCGGATTGATCGATATCGACCCGATCGACCAGCTTCACGGCTATGTCGAAGGTAATGTCGGAGTCGCGCTGCCTGACGGCTTCGTAGGTCTTGTGATGCAGTTCCCCGACCGGGTCGTCTACTTCCAGGAATCGCCCGACACCGTATTCGTAAACGACAGCTGCTACGTTGAGAGACACATGTACGCTCTGGTGGAGTGGAGCCCGCCGTCGGATACCATCGGCGTATACGACATGGGTTCCCTGACTCTCCAGGAGATCCTGGATTATCCGGGCGGGCCGCTAGATTATATCGAGGATACCGGGGGCATTATCCACTTCCTTAACGATACGGGCGGGCTGTTCGGCGTCTGCAATACTCAATCGGGGCTTTTCGCCGGCGCAGTAGACATTCAGGGCAATTCAGTGGATCCGCTCGCCGGAACCTTCTTCGAAGATCTCGATGTGGACGATACGTCCGACGATGTAGGCGAAGGAGATTATTAGAAATCAACCTTTCCGGGCCCGCTTCCGGAAATTGAGCAAATCCTGCCACCCCCGCCACCCCGGCGGGGGTGAGTTTTATCAGGTGAATTTCCCTCGATGATTGGATCGACATACCGGTTCTCAACTCGCGGAACCCGGGCTGGAATTACAACAAACCCCGCTTGTGAAGAAAAATCAGCCAGCAATGCTGCAAATAAATTGCACCTGTAACTGGCATAATCTGTTGAAGTTACAAGATATTAATACAAAAAGAATAATTATCTATTGCATTATAGTTGACATTTTCGTATTATATATGGAGGTCTCGAAACGGTTTGAGGAGACCTGAGGATGATGACCTCCGCCAGTGACAGGCGCTCTCAAGGAGGTTGTCTAATGAATTCGCCGCGCAACTTTTTCCCTCAACTATTCTTGCTTTTCCTCTTCCTCGCCACAGCAGTAACCGTCCAAGCCAAACCGTTCGAGTACTGTATCACTGAAGAACCGGTCGGCGAAAACGGCGCTCTGGTGCCTGTTGTGGCCGGTGAAGTGATCGTGACCATCGACCAGTCGGCGGGAAAACGGATAGCCAAGAAAATCGCGAAGGAATACGGATTGAATATCCGCAAGCACTACGGCAAGCGGGGATTGTATCTTCTTTCGCAGAACCCCAAGAAACTCGCAAAACTGAAAAAGAAATTAGGTTCTGCCCGCCTGTCCCGTCTCATTGAAGCCCTCAAAAAGGATCCGCGGATTCTGGCAGCGGAACCGAATGCGATATGCAATTCCAAGTGGTATTACTGGCCTGACGACCCGAAATGGCGCAAGCAGTGGAACCTGCGCGACTGGGACAAGCTGGCCATGGGATTCGCCTGGGATGATGAAACCGGCGATGACGACGTGATAATCGCCGTGCTCGATTCGGGTGTCGCATACGAGACTTACCATGACGGCTCCCTCCAGTACGAGATAATGGAGGAGTTCTATTCCACGGTATTCGTCCAGGGGTATGATTTTATCAACGATGACGATCATCCCAACGACGATTTCAACCACGGCACCCACATGGCCGGCATCATCTGCTCGGATCTGAGCAATGATATCGGCGTGGCCGGAATGGCTCCCGGCTGTGCGATAATGCCTGTGAAAGTCCTCGACAGCGAAGGCCTTGGAACGGTTCTATCTCTTATCGCGGGCATCGACTACGCCGTAGCCAACGGGGCCGATGTTCTGAACATGTCGGTTTCCTTCCCGAGCGGATTCACACCGGGCGAAGCGCTTTATCGGTCGGTGCTCGATGCTCACAACGCGGGTGTCGTTCTCGTTGCGGCAGCAGGTAACGAAGGGCTTTCGAATGTCTGCTATCCCGCCGCGTTCAACGAATGCATCGCCGTGGGCGCCGTAAATTCGGCGAAGGAGCGGGCCGATTATTCGAACTGGGGAGCAGCCCTGGATATCATGGCTCCGGGCGGTGATTCGGAGGACAGAAACCATGACGGCGTCGTAGACGCGATTCTGGCGCCCTCCTTCGCCTCGGGTCAGCCGACCACCGACATAGGGTACTGGATGGGTTGCGGCACCTCCCAGGCCACGGCTCACGTGTCTGCCCTCGCCGGCCTCCTCCTCTCTCACGGGGCCGGAAGCGCCGACGTTGTTCGCAACGCGATCCTGAAAACGGCATCGAGATTGGAAAGCTGGGGATGGGACGAGGACACGGGGTACGGCCAGATAAGTCCGAGCCGCTGCTTGAGGGATTATGCGAATGTCGCCGTCGACCCTGTGGACCAGCTTCACGGCTATGTCGAAGGTAATGTCGGAGTCGCGCTGCCTGCGGGTTTCGTGGGCCTGGTCATGCAGTTCCCCGATCGGGTGGTCTACTTCCAGGAATCGCCCGACTCCGTATGCGTAAACGACAGCTGCTACGTTGAGAAGCACCTGTACGCCATGGTGGAATGGAGTCCTCCGTCAGATAGTATCGCCGTATACGACATGGGTTCGTTAACTCTCCAGGAGGTCCTGGGTTATCCCGGCGGACCGATAGCCTACATTGAGGATGCCGGCGGCATAATCCACTTCCTGAACGATACAGGCGGCCTGATCATGTTCCTGGACGATACCGGCGGTCTGATCATGTTCCTCGACGACACCGGCGGAATCATCCAGTTCCTCGACGACACCGGCGGTATGATCATGTTCCTCGACGATACGGGCGGCCTGATCCAGTTCCTGAACGACACGGGCGGTCTGATCCAGTTCCTGAATGATACGGGCGGCCTGATCATGTTCCTGAACGATACCGGCGGCATAATCCACTTCCTGAACGACACGGGCGGGCTCTTCGGCGCCTGCGACCCGCAGTCGGGGCTCTTCGCCGGAGCGATGGATATGCACGGCAACTCGGTGGATCCGCTCGAGGGAACCTTCTTCGTGGACCTGGATGTGGACGATACGTCTGACGATGTAGGCGACGGAAACTACTAGAATACAACTTTTCCGGGCCTGCTCCCGGAAATTAAGAAAACAGTGCCACCCCCGCCGTCACGGCGGGGGTGAGTTTTATCCGGTGAATTTCCTTCGATGATTGGATCGACATACCGGTTCTCAACTTACGGAACCCGGGCTGGAATCACAATAAATCCCGATTATAAAGAAAAATTAGGCAGAAATGTCGATAATATTTTACGATCGTAACCGGCTTAAACTGTTGAAGTTACAAGATAAAATCCAAAAAAGTGAAATTATCTATTGCATTATAGTTGACATTTTCGTATTATATATGGAGGTCTCGAAACGGTTTGAGGAGACCTGAGGATGATGACCTCCGCCAGTGACAGGCGCTCTCAAGGAGGTTGTCTAATGAATTCGCCGCGCAACTTTTTCCCTCAACTATTCTTGCTTTTCCTCTTCCTCGCCACAGCAGTAACCGTCCAAGCCAAACCGTTCGAGTACTGTATCACTGAAGAACCGGTCGGCGAAAACGGCGCTCTGGTGCCTGTTGTGGCCGGTGAAGTGATCGTGACCATCGACCAGTCGGCGGGAAAACGGATAGCCAAGAAAATCGCGAAGGAATACGGATTGAATATCCGCAAGCACTACGGCAAGCGGGGATTGTATCTTCTTTCGCAGAACCCCAAGAAACTCGCAAAACTGAAAAAGAAATTAGGTTCTGCCCGCCTGTCCCGTCTCATTGAAGCCCTCAAAAAGGATCCGCGGATTCTGGCAGCGGAACCGAATGCGATATGCAATTCCAAGTGGTATTACTGGCCTGACGACCCGAAATGGCGCAAGCAGTGGAACCTGCGCGACTGGGACAAGCTGGCCATGGGATTCGCCTGGGATGATGAAACCGGCGATGACGACGTGATAATCGCCGTGCTCGATTCGGGTGTCGCATACGAGACTTACCATGACGGCTCCCTCCAGTACGAGATAATGGAGGAGTTCTATTCCACGGTATTCGTCCAGGGGTATGATTTTATCAACGATGACGATCATCCCAACGACGATTTCAACCACGGCACCCACATGGCCGGCATCATCTGCTCGGATCTCAGCAATGACATCGGTGTGGCCGGAATGGCTCCCGGCTGTGCGATAATGCCTGTGAAAGTTCTCGACAGCGAAGGTCTTGGAACGGTTCTATCTCTTATCGCGGGCATCGACTACGCCGTAGCCAACGGCGCCGATGTTCTGAACATGTCGGTTTCGTTCCCGTCGGGATTCACTCCGGGCGAAGCGCTTTACCGGGCGGTGCTCGATGCTCACAATGCGGGTGTCGTTCTCGTTGCCGCTGCAGGTAACGAAGGGCTTTCGAATGTCTGCTATCCCGCCGCGTTCAACGAATGCATCGCCGTGGGCGCCGTAAATTCGGCGAAGGAGCGGGCCGATTATTCGAACTGGGGAGCAGCCCTGGATATCATGGCTCCGGGCGGTGATTCGGAGGACAGAAACCATGACGGCGTCGTAGACGCGATTCTGGCGCCCTCCTTCGCCTCGGGTCAGCCGACCACCGACATAGGGTACTGGATGGGTTGCGGCACCTCCCAGGCCACGGCTCACGTGTCTGCCCTCGCCGGCCTCCTCCTCTCTCACGGGGCCGGAAGCGCCGACGTTGTTCGCAACGCGATCCTGAAAACGGCATCGAGATTGGAAAGCTGGGGATGGGACGAGGACACGGGGTACGGCCAGATAAGTCCGAGCCGCTGCTTGAGGGATTATGCGAATGTCGCCGTCGACCCTGTGGACCAGCTTCACGGCTATGTCGAAGGTAATGTCGGAGTCGCGCTGCCTGCGGGTTTCGTGGGCCTGGTCATGCAGTTCCCCGATCGGGTGGTCTACTTCCAGGAATCGCCCGACTCCGTATGCGTAAACGACAGCTGCTACGTTGAGAAGCACCTGTACGCCATGGTGGAATGGAGTCCTCCGTCAGATAGTATCGCCGTATACGACATGGGTTCGCTGACTCTCCAGGAGGTCCTGGATTATCCCGGCGGACCGATAGCCTACATCGAGGATGCCGGCGGTATAATCCACTTCCTGAACGATACGGGCGGCCTGATCATGTTCCTGGACGATACCGGCGGCCTGATCATGTTCCTCGACGACACCGGCGGAATCATCCAGTTCCTCGACGACACCG
>CAYMWF010000009.1:0-43283 GCA_964394085.1 uncultured Gemmatimonadota bacterium
ATATTGGATTCATCCGTGAACCCGACGATTGTAACTTCACCCGGTTCACCGGATCCGACGCCTTTTCCTCCGCCCTTCATCGAAATGCTGCAGCCGATCAGACAAATCGCGGTGAGAACGGTCAAACTCAGTAAGATCGATTTTTTCACGGGACTGTCCTTTCAGAGTTAGCCGTCCTGGACGGCTGGTTAAAAACTTCAGTCATCCCCTTCAGTCTAGCATAACTTTGTTCGGTTTTGAAGAACCGGAATATAGAGGACCTTTCGCCTGCTCTTATCTGCTTAAAGGCTACCGCTTCAATCCTGCAATCGAACCGGAAGCATGTGCTGCCCGAGCAATTCAGGCGATTACCGGGCAAAACCCGAGGAACGGTAAGGTAATATTGTGAATTGCCGGAAAAAAGGTTACGGTTACGTCGACCGGGTAATCTGCTTGGACAGGGCCATTCCGTGTCATCACGGACGAATCTCTCTGATTCCGTTTCGAAATCGTCCGAATGATCGTAATGGTCCGGTCAGGGAATTCTTCATCTCATGCCGTTCAAAAGGAACAAATTCTACCTGCTGCTCCTTCTAAGCATTTTTTTAGCGATGCTTATTTCGCTGATCGGGAATTTTCGCGAGGAACGAGCAGGTTTGACAAAAGAACATTCCGGGGCAGTCAGTATCTTTCCGAAGACCATTATTCTCATTTCGATGGATACATTGAGAGCGGATCACCTCAACCTGTATGGTCATAACAGGAAAACCGCACCCTGCCTTGATAGACTAGCAGAGGATTCGATCACCTTCGCAACGGCTGCAGCACAGGCTACTCAGACGCTGGTCTCTCACAAATCCCTCTTCTCGGGTAAGTATCCTCTCCGATTGATCCACGAAACGACCAATGCGGATATGAAGTTCCTCGGAACAAAGAAAAAGCCTACCGCCTACCTGACAAACTCGCTCCGGAAGGCAGATAACTCGGAGCTCGTTTTGAAACTCCTGAGGAAAGGATACAAAACAGCGGCATTCGTAGACGGCGGCTGGATGGGAAAACTTTGGGGCTTCAAGAAAGGTTTCACCAAGTTCAAATCCTCGGGGGACGGTTTCGAAAAAATCATTCCCATGGCAATCGGCTGGATTGAAGAAAACGCCACGGATCCAATATTCCTCTTCATCCACTCTTATGATATCCACTGTCCTTATCCCTGTCGAGAACCTTTCAACAGCCGGTACTGCACTGATCATTCAATGCACATGGACCTTCGGGAGAAGTGCCCGAAAACGGATCTGCGAGGAGCACGACTAACTGAAGCTGATTATTCAGCCGTCAAAGATCATTATGACAGCGGAATATCCAGCGCTGACGCTTACCTGGGCGAGGTAATCGACAAACTGGTGGAACTGGGATTATACGATGAAGCCTTGATTGTAGTTACATCGGATCATGGAGAAAGCCTCGGTGAGTCGGGCAGGCTGGGCCATGGCGGTTTGTACCTGGAGCAGATCCTCGTTCCGCTGATAATAAAGCTGCCAGTGTCACTGGGAATCGAATCCGGTCTCAACAACGAGCCGGTAGAGCTCACGGACGTGATGCCTACTATACTAGATATTTGCGGACTCCCCTCACCGCCCGATCTGGACGGAAATTCCCTGCTGAAAATCATGCAGGGCAATTCGAAAGGGCGGGAATATCTGGTCGTTCAGACGACTTATAACGAGTGGGAAGACGGCGAGACGCGAATGACGAAACGCGCCCTTCTAGTGCCTGGTCAATGGTTTCTCGTTGAAGACAAAAACACCCCCTCGACCGAGCTGTATGATCTGCAAGCTGACCCGGAATGCCTTTATGACGTTTACTCTCAACATAAGAGAAAGGCAGGAGAACTACTGTCACTTCTCACGGTACACGATCCGGGTGTCAGTCCAGATCAGGTTATTGAGCCTCAGGAATCGGAGATCCCCGAAGAATTACGACAGCAGCTTGAATCGATCGGTTATATAACGGATTGGTAATAATTATCCTGAATTGATACTGGATGATTCCGGATCGTTCCCACATACGGGCCTTCGGGCAAAATGTTTCCTGCCCTACTCAACCAGCCCCTCGAGAATTTCGCCGCTCCTATGCTCCCGCACCCTGAAAGCATGCACCGTCCTTGGGGGGAAGAGCAATTCCATCTCGTATTCCGGACCGTTTATCGATTTGTAGAAGCGGAAATTCGGATGGTGAATAAATATCTTATCAAGGCTATACGAGGGTTCGGTCAGCCCGTAATCCTCGAAGTCGATAATCAAAGTACATACAACCGTCTCTGATGTAAAATTGGTCAGAAAAATCCCAAGAGTTGAATCCGGCGCAAGGAAGGCTCCTGCTTGAACAGCCCGTTGCGGCAAGATGTAAAGACCGTCGTACAAGTTATCCGTACTATTACTCTGTTTCTCACCCGTCAGAGGAGCCTGCTCTGAACCAAGCCGCCACGTTCTGAAAAATTCAACCAGAACCTCGGGACACTTGACTTCCGGCGGTCGCATATACTTTCCGAAAGTCAGATAATCCGATGTAATATAGGAATATTTCCCCAGGAGTTTCCAGTAATCCTTGTCCAGGACTTCGGGATCGTCCGGCATCTCGTCGGGATCTTTGCGAAGAAGGAAGTGATCTTCCTGAAGAGTCAATTTCGTTCCGTTGACGAATGAAAAGGCGTTTGTGAATGGAAACTGGTATCGCTGCCGGGAGTATTGTATCCAGGGTACTCTGGTGCTGCCGGCCGATATCAGATAATCATGATAAACAGCTGCGAAAAGCGGGATCGGAATACCCTTGTCGGAATAAAACTCTTCAAATTCCTCGTCCTCGAAATATAAAATGATATTCGCATCGATCAGGGGAATTAGATTTTCCATCTTCCCTTCCTGCACGATTGAGAAGCAGGAATCGGACTCCTTCCCGTTCGTCCTGATACGACTTACCATTTCTTTGAATCCATCCAACCAGAAATTTCCCGAACCGGGGGAGTGGTTATGGTACTCATCCTGCTCACAGCACGCCTGGAAACCCTGGAAATTGTCAAGATAAATACCCTGCACGCCGAGTTCGTTTTGAGCATAACCGGCCCAGTCGACGACCTTATTCCGCCAGGGCTCGCAGGCAGGATCCATTATGAAAAACCTGTATCTGTAATCGTAAAAGGGATATCCGTTCGCGTTGGTCGCCATACAATTTTCGCGAGTGAGTTCATCATCATCCGGCTGCCGTCTCTCCCATCCCCTGGAGTGTACATAAGGAAAAATCCTGTATTCCAGGCTATCCTGGACATTCTGGACAAAATCCTTGACCCCTTCAAGCGGAACAGGATCCGTCGGCCAATCGGTGTACCAGTGGACCAGACGGCAAAGCAGGCGTACATCTCCACCCAGATATTCTTTGTATTTCCGGAGGGCCATGTTTAATTCTTCGGCACTCCCGTAATCAAAAAGGTTTATATCCATTACAGAGGCGTAATCTTTGATGGTGCGATCAAAATCTTCCCTTTGTATGAGAGGACCCTTGGCAGCCCAGGGTTGTTTTAACGCCCAGTGCCTGTATATCTGGGCGGCAGTGTACCAATCTCCTGCAAAAGGCCTTATGAAAACTGAATACGGATGGGAGGATATTTTACCCTCAAAACCGCCGGGAGTCAGATTATTCAGAGGATAATGCCTTACAAGGTATTCCATGAAGGGGATTTCGGAATCAGCGGAACCGAGTCCCGGTCCGGAACCTTCACCCTTCGGCAAGAATCTGAAGCCGGTATAACCGAATCGTTTGTACCAGGCGGTTGTATCATTTGCAGCAAAGAACAAGCCGCGTTGGACACCATCGGGAAAACGTTCAAACAGCGCTGAGAACTGCATCCCCCACATTCCCGGAGTCTTGCCGGCGGCCTCCTTCCCGAGGTTATCCACATCTCTGTCGTAGGTAATTTTAACAGAAGCATATTTAACGGGATTCGGAATCAAACTGCCGGACATGTGCGGTATGGCAAGTTTCCCATGTTCGGGATGACCGGAAAAACTCGGTATCAGCAGAAGTGGGAAATCGTAGGAAAAGACGGACAGGCTGTCATTGTAGTCTGTTACGGTCATATCCCACCGGGTGGAAGAAATGAGATCATCGAAGGATGAACCCGGGGAATTCGGGGATAAGCCGACGGGAGGATTCCGGGAGGTGTCCGGAGCTGCTATCGATACGGTAACCTCAACGCTGCCATTGTGCAGGCAGGGAACCATATCCCAAACGAGGTGCAGGATAAATAATCCGTCATCCCGGTCATTTTCAATAAAATAAGACTTCTCACCCTGACATTCCGTGGAAAGAACCGGGAGAAACTCCTCGACGGTCAGCGATTCGGCATAGGTGTTGATCAGGTTGATCCGCCAAAGGGGTGAAGGTTCGAGGTTAAAAACCGTACTGTCACTGTAATCATGAACGTTCAATAATGTATAATCGGTTTCGTCGAACTCAAAGCAGATTTTTTCATTACATAACTGAATGAGTTTATCAGATCCGGCGGTACCGGCTTCAGCCGGGAAATACCAGATGAGGTTCAAAACGAGGAATATCCCCGTCAGGCAGATCCCAACCATTTTCCGTCCATCCATATCAAACCTCACGGCAATGCCAATTCTAACGAGATGTCTTATAATAGTTCGATATAATTTAAACCCGTAACCCGGGAGAACGTCAAATCGAATCTAATTCTCCACGATCTCCTGTTGCCTGGTTAAATTCAGTTACTTTGTTTGATCTAAACGACCAAATCGGAGCGTACCTGAGAAATTTCGTGAATTCAATGTTATGTAATTAAGCTTGGGAATACGGGAAGAGAGGTAAATCCTGAGATCTGCAGCATAATTAAGGAGAACTTCAATACTTCTATACAGCATCAACACAGGAAGCAGGTCGGAAAGCGCGTTTAAAGTTCTTTATTCCGTGGGCTGGTAATTCACAAAAATCGGATTCGTCATGGCATACATGAGTTGTAAAATACCTTTTCGGAGTTCCAGGCGCAGGAAATCCCTGGTTTCCGGGCCGACCTGGGCTGTAATTTTCTGTATCCAGGGATCTCCCTCGCCGACTACGGTGGAATGGACTTTACCGTTCGAGGTGAACAGGGTAAGTTTCATGCCTGCACCGTTATAGACTTCTATGCCGAACCTGATGAATTGAGGTTCCTCTACGATAATATTTTCCCCGATCGGCGTTTCGAATTCGCCGTTGAGGTCGGTGTCGCACCATAAGAAACACTTTACCTGGTTTTCGTTTGCGGAAATGCTGATCCTGCCACCCTCCACCGCATCCTGAATATCATCCGGATCATCGCTTTCAGCCAGCACGTAATTACACGGAAGGAGCGGATTCAACGGAAAATAATGAACATCGCTGCCGCCGATACCGATCACAATCCTTCCCTCGCATAATATTTCGTGCCACCAGTTAACGGCGGAATGATTGTCAATCCAGAACCAGGGTCCGTTCCAGACTTCAATCCCCCTTATCCCGTCATGCAGCATAGGATAGTATGACCACTCCGTTCCCCCGAATGGGTGATTCACTATTATCGTCGCTCCTCTTGCAAGAGCTTCGGGGATCATTTCCTCGACGGTCCAATCGACCATCGGATCTCCGTATTCGAGATTAAAGAGTCCGATATGGCAATCACCGGAACCCCATTCTTCCCCGCCTATCGGAGTACACCCATTGATTTTTCGAAAATTCGGATCCATTTGGGATTCGCAATCCCGATGATCCGTGATACAGATCGACTCCGCCCCGCGACTCCCGGCACTCCAGATTAACAGCCAGACCGGTGTCTCCGAATCGTGGCTGTATTCGGAATGCGTGTGGTTAGCCAGCTCATACCAGGATAACCCATCAGATCGTTCAATTCCGCCGGCACTCATATCCTGGATCCGGCCGGTGGTTTCAAGGTCCGTGAAAAACAGCTTTTCAAAACGTTGACCCGTTTCGCCGGAGCCCGTCACAATCAAAATCGCGAGCAGACAAATCATCATAGCCCGGAATCTATCATTATTGCTCACCACTCTCCTCCTGTAAATCTTACAAACATTAATTATATACCCCAGCGCTCCGAATTGCCACAAGATTACGGTCAGCAGGCAAGAATATTAACAGATTGACTATTTTTTTAACCGGAGGAATCAGCTCATTCGACAGGTGTTGAACCGGCGGGCACGTGCCCCTCTACAAAAAGATAGTCTGCAATCCGATCTGCAAGGAATGCGTATCCTCTGTCGATCATGTGCATGCCGCCGCTGAATGTCTGCTCAGCCATTTGCCTCGACAGGGAATTGTAGTATTGACAGAAGGTTTCGAGCAAGTCGAGGTTATATACCCCTTCTGTCCCCCGAGCCATGGCGATTTCATTAAATATCTTGAAGTAGCCGTGCGGTTTTTCCAGGCCCAGAATGTATTCCTGCGCTATTTCCGGGACAAGAAGCACGGGAATTCCACTTTCAACACAGAGATCGACGATCTCGTACGGACAATCCGGAATCACTCCGGAAGAGAAGTCCGCCTCAGCCCCGCCAGGATTCAGTCTCGAACGTGACTGCACTCTTTCCATTGCAGTTACCAGCGCATTGAAAGATCTGAAAGAGCATAGCCCGGAAAGCGTCCGCAGGATCAACGGATTCCGACTACTGAATCTCAACCTCTGCCAGACTTCTGCATTACTCTTAATTTCCGGAGGTTCTGCCGCAATATCACGCAACTCAGCATAATACTCCCTTAGTCCGAACAGGTCTTCATTCCACCCGAAGTAGAAGATGACGATATCGGGATTGAAAGATAGGAGAACTTCTCCCAGAAACACCTGCAACATGTAACAGGCGGCCCCCGGAATGCCGCCGTTGATTACTTCTATTTCCAGGAATGATCGATCCTGCAGGCACTTTTCCAACTGCCCGGGATAGGCCGTCGAAGGAGAGGTCGCGCCTGCCCCCCAGGTGGAGGAGCTCCCCAAACATACCACCCGGAATACATTTTCAGGTTTGGCAACCGGATGGTACCGGTGATTGACCTTGAACTCGTCCGAGGAATCGATATTGCCGAATGTATTTGTATATGACTCCAGGTCCCACATCCGATCGGTGTTGCGAAGGCCGAATCTATTATCTAAACGGAACAGGTTATCTAAATATCTGCTGGTCCTGAATGCCGTCTCGCAACAGATTATCGTAAGAGCACATGCGAGAGGAATCATGATCACCCAGTGCCATCTGAACCTCATCTGGTAATTTTTTATGAATCGCACACTATGCCAGATCATCCAGGGAGAGAAAGCCAATAAAAAGAATACCGGGTAAGAAAGGAAATAATAATATTTCGAAAACCAAAGATAGGTAGTTGCCTGGAGCAGCACCGGCCAGACCCTTCCATACACGGGGATCCGGATGGATAGAAATATCACGATATAGAACAATACCGGTGGCAGAATTGCGCATACTGCGACAAAAACCTCATATCGAAAAGTATGTACGAGCACGTTCAGCGCAGGTGCAGCCGCGAAACCGAAAAGAACAAGTTCTAAAAAGAAACCGATCCATGCCCACTTGCTTATCGGGCCGGGTTTCGACCGGCGCTTTCCGTGGGAGAACAAGGAGAGCGTGTTAGTCACCGTGATCCAGAAAAGAACAAAAATAAGCGCTGACAGAGAAAGCCCCAGCATGCTGCGTGTGCACGATAGCGCAACAGCAAGAACCGGCAGGAAAACATATTCCATCCCCTGTTCGGTTTCAGTACCGGGTTGAACCGAGTGAATCGACAATGATATGACAGATTCAAGCAGGAACGCCAGAAGTGCTAAGACAAGGAAACCGAATAAGATGTAAGCATGAGAGCCATCGTGGAACCGTAACAGTAAAGGCAGGTGGATAACCGGAGCCGCCGGCCGACTATCGAGTGTGCTTTCGGGCAAAGGTGAAAGGAGGGAATTTCCATTGAAGCAGAGGGACTCAACGGTAGTGAAGCAGGTGGAATGGTTGCTGAGTTTACAACTGGCGGCAATCAGGGGTTCGTCGAGTTCAATCCGATAGGTCGCATCTGTCGATGAAATTGAAAGAGATTTACCGGATACAACAATCTTGAACGCCACCCGGTTCATTTCGGATGGAACAGGAAATTTCAGCAGAACTTCCCTTCCGAGAATACCCTGAAGCATTACAGTACCCGCCACCCCCTCCCTCTCATCAAATTCCAACAGGAGCGATCTGTTCTCCGTCTGTGCGAATTCGAATCTGAAAAATCCGATACCCGGTCGGCGCACAATAATAAGTTCGTATTCAAATGCTTTTTCGAAACCCGATAAATCATCCGGCAGATCCGCTCTGAAGATTGAAGATATGATGTAGTGTCCATCGAAATAGAAGTCTTCACGGACATCGAACCCCCCCTGGATCAGAAACCGTCGAAGTTGATAATTCTGCTCGATTGATTCAAACACCCTGGGAAAAAGCGCGATTACTGCAGAGAAAAATAGTACCAAGTATATGTATTTTCGACAATGGGCTGTAATTCGTCTCACACCTGAACTACTCCGGATTGCCAATAAAAACAAAGCACACTCAAACGCATCGGTCAGGGCGGGTTTACCCAGGATGTGTCCAGCTGTTGGAACCGGATACCTTTACACGTTGCCGGTGCACTGACGGTCAGGTCCTTGCTGTGTCAGACTTACTATCAATCCTGTTATCCATCGATGGCCCGGGAGCCGAGTCTACCCTAATTTCATGGTTTCGGGCAAAGACAATCCTCCACCTGCTTCAGCCGGAAACCATTCCATCCGCATTCGATTCGGGCACTCGAAAATCATGGGTGAATCCGGATAAGCAGGGCAAACGATACTGACATTCGGAGCCAAGCTCTATATAAACGAATATTATTGACAGTGGAGATATTTGTAATAATGCTCTGGACATTTCTGATTTGGTGGATTAGTCGAGGGCTGAAAGAGAGCATGAAAGTGAATACCGAAATGAAAAATGCCTGCGCCACGATTCTGACCTGGATGCTGATGACGGTTCCCGGATTGTGCGTCGCAACTGAAAGTCGCACTACAGAGAGTCTGCTGCCCGTTGAAATTACGCAACCAGCCGCAAAGCGCACATCGGATGTAAGCCTGTTCGTCGGAGACAAGCTTTTCGAGCATATAAACGGAGGTGCCGGATTATATCTCAATTATGATTTCAAAGAAGTCGCGACCGCGGATTATCTGATCGACGGAATAGATATGACAATCGATATCTATCGATTTTCAAGCTCGATGAATGCTTATGGTCTGTATTCGATGGAGCGCCCATCCGAACCCGAGCATGTTTCGATCGGAGTAGAAGGATTCTCGACCGGTTGCGGCATCGTCTTCGTCAAAGGGGAGTATATGGTCAAATTGATCTCTTACAGCCCGGTGGAAGAAGCCGCCTCGAGACTCCTCGCGCTGTCGAAATCGATCGAAATTGCTTTACCGGGTACTCTTTCCTTACCCGAATTGTTCTCACATTTCCCTCTGGAAACCCGTATCGAAAAGACCGGCAGGATTCACGCAAGTGGATACCTGGGCAGACAGGGCCTGGAATATGCATTTTCCATGCAGTGCGTAGCCGGTAAGGATACGCTGACCCTGTTTCTAGCTGAAGATCGGGACGGCTCCAAATTCCACCGATTGGCAGGGAGCGCACAAAATGTCGATCATTCAAAAATAGAAGACGGGCTGCCGTTTAAGAAAGAAAAAACGCTCCGTATCGAAGACAGCTATTACGGTTGCATACTCATCGGAGTCAGGAACGACTTTATCGCCGGGATTGTCGGGTACGATTCACGTTTCGAAGATTTTCTCCGCAAATGGGTGCTGTCTCTGCAGAAATCCGGTTCATAAACCGGTGAATAACACCTTCCGCACCTGATTATCAGCCATCCGAAAACAGCGATTGTCCTCCGCCTTCGTCACTTTTAGTTGAATTTTGTAAATTTCTCTTGATTTTCCGTGTGGATTCTTTACATATTTAGGTAGAGGAAATCTTCTGATAAAGGACGACCGTATGTATAGAATCTGTTCCCTTGAAAATTCGGGGAAAATCTGCCCTGGTATCGCCATGCTGTCAATCGCGCTCTTGCTCTGCGCGAATTCACCCGTAACCGCTGAACTAGATTTTGAACCTTCAGAATACACCACGGTTCTGGCTCTCACTGTAACCGCCGCCGGCTCCTTCATACCGCCGCTTTTCCCTGTCAAATATGAAATCGACATGGAAGCTCTTATTATCAATGGCGAAATGAGGGAAGATGGCCGGGATTGCAGAATCGTTTATACCGGCGGAGAGGAGCGAGTCGAAATCGATCGTTTCCTCTATAAACCCGGCATGAAATCGACTGAAATCTGGTTCCCCACCCAGGCGGAAATCCAATCATACGGATACGACGACTCCTACCTCCTGTATTATGGGAATCCGGACGAATCTTCGGATCCGCCGGCAGATCCGAACGTAGTGTTCGAGCCGCACCTGGACTGTAAAACAATCGCTTTGTATCATTATGAACAAGGTGAAGGACTTGCGGTTACGGATTATACCGGAAACGGCCTGCACGCTGTAGGGGGGCCGGAACATTCGCCGCCGGGATGGGGGGACGGACGTTTCGCCGGTGCAATGGACTTCGGATTCCAGAGTATCAACAACTATGCGGATGTAATGGACAATCCCCAATTGCGCCTGGAGGCGGGAACTTTCGAAACCTGGGTCAATATGAACGTCCTCACCAGGAACCAGGGAGTTATCAGCAAAGATCACGTCGGTTTTACCAACGGAGGACACATTACAATTACATGGGAACACCCTCGTGACGAATTCCAGGCCAGGATTCAAAGTTTATCAGAATCCTTTCGTCTTTACGGCGGGGCGGATACCGGAACTGAGGAATGGGTTCATGTCGCATTCACTTTCGGCCCGGAAGGGAACTTCTTCTACGTAAACGGCAAAATGGAAGATTCGGGCTGTTACATGGGAGGGATTGAAACCAATGACAACATCTTAACCCTGGGAGCCAGCAGATGTCACAATCCTAATCCTCCATACGAAGAGTACCTCGACGGCCTGCTGGATGGAACAAGGATTTCGAGTGTGCAGCGTACTTCGTTCCCTTACGCCGAAGTGTCCGAAGATCCTACGGTTACCGGCGACCCCGTTGAGCTGCCGTCGGTGTCGATAGAATGCTGCGGGCTGGCAGCCTGCGGCCGGGGTTCGTTTACTTACAGAATTTATGCTGTCAATCCAACACCCGAACCTCTGACTCTGATGATACGTATTATGGAAGGCCCGGGTATCCCGGAAGACATCCAGCTTTACAGTTGCCCTGTTTCGGACACTCTCAGTCTTGCGAGAATGGTATCCATACCGGCAGGTTATCCGACTGAATGTCCGGTTCCCGTCGAATTGTGCTCAGCTCTGGTCGAAAGCCATCTCAATCATTGCGAAGTGCTTGCGACGGATTGTTGCGAAGTGGAATTCATAAGTGTAGACAACTAATTTATTCGCTTGACGGGTTGCGTGTTATGACCGGGTTCACCTCGTGTGAACCCGGTCGAATTTATTCTCCGTTGACTGTGCGGGTCGTTATTCGCTGCCAGGCAGAATCTTAAATTGTTCGGGGGATTCGAAACCGTACGGAATTGTTATAATGAGCCGATCTCCGATCTGCTCGTATTCGCCGTAGACCTCGCCGTTTTTCTGCACACTGTATTCAATCCCAGAATTCATCTCGGCGAAGGTCAGAGTGACCTCGTCGGGATGGAGGAGGAATATCCGGATGATCTCATCGCACAGGAGATACATGGAGTCCATGTGTAAAACCAGATCCCCGTTAGTCACACCCAGTCTTAATTCGTTCTGTTCAGGCTTCTGCAGGAGACCGATCCGCGACCATACATACTCCTCGTGCTGGACCAGGTCTACACAATAATAATCTTTAGACTCGTCAACCCTGAGCAGGAAATACAGCGGAAAGGGTTGCCTGGAATATTGCTCGAGGTAATCGCATACTATTTCACCATCGCCGGGGTAGAGCCAGTGCCCGCCCAGGAACCAGCGGATTCCATCGAAGTGCAATGGATCATACCTCTCTATCGCCGAGGCCAGATCATTAGCATGATGCGGAAAAACAAGCATATCGAACAAACCGTGAGAGATTTTAAAAGGGACATGAACCAGGTTCATGGTCATCATGTCCGGAGAACGGCGGGCGTATTCCATGGGAGCTTCAGCCGGTGAACCTTCACATTCGACACGCATGCTGTCGGCAAAAAATTTATAAAACAGGATAGCATCCAGTTCACGGAAGATAACCGGTAGGTTCGCCGGTCCCATCCATTCATACGCCGCCGCGAACAGATGAGGGTACTTTTCGGCCATGATCGTCGTCATCTGACCGCCCATTGAAACACCGGTTACGAATGTCCTGTCCTCGTCAATGTTGTAATTCGTCTTCACGTAGTCGAGAAGATCGATGCAGTCATGTTGAGCGGGCAGGGCAGCGAAAGAATACATTCCCGAATTATGGTCTCCATGGGTGTGCGGCGCCGCTATGATCCAGTCCCGGTCTTCACACGCCTGATGGACGAACGCCACTGCCTCGACGGGTGTACAAATCGCACCGTGGAGTGAGAGCACCAGCGGCGTCGGCTCGAGGGGGTCATACTCATCCGGAATCATCAGCTGGGACCAGGTGGTTTTTCCGTCGAAACTGCTGGTAAGATACACATCCTCAATCGTACCGGCCGCGACGCTTGCCGGCATGACTAACAGAATTGTTATTACGCGGATTAAGTTCATGTCTTCCTCCAGGAACAAGGATACCGGGAACAGGATCCGATCTCTGGATGTTGTATTCAACTCTTAAGTGTAATCGTTGTGTTCCATGACTACAAAAAATTACGTGATTGGGCCGTAATGCCGCCGGCTCATCATGAAGCCTCTTTGATGCTTCCGTTTGTATAGATAAGTCTGCCGGACCGGATGACTGCATCAACTGTGAACATATTCTGCATCGAGAGCAGCGGGTTCTTTGCGAGAAATACCAGGTCGGCGATTTTTCCCGGCTGAATTGTACCCAGAGATTCTTGCATACCGATGATCTCCGCATTCACCGCTGTAGCGCTTAGAAGTACATCCTCAGGTTTCATTCCGGCTTCTTCGTTCAACAACATTTCCAAGGGAACCGAACCCGGCCATGTAAATGGAATTCCTCCGTCGTTTCCGCATCCAATGCGGCATCCCGCTCTGTACATGCGCATCATGTTCTCGACACCGGTCGAGCCTGCCGTAGTGAACGGAATATTTGATTGAGTAGGGAAGAGATGCCTGCGGTCAAAATATCCCGGGCTTCCGTATTTTTCGAGAACCCTTTCACCGGTTTCTGCAACAGGTGGCAGGCAGAATTCACGGAACATTTTCGGGAGTATCTCAAGTTTATCCCGGTACATCCTCTGGACCTGAGGGTGAAAGAATTTTTCGTCCCCTGCCTGGGGGAAGACAAGAGCCCAGGCTACGCTTGTAGTGGGAATCACAGCACAACCGTTATACCTAAAAGCTTCAAGGTCTTCCTCGGTTAAAGGGCTGTCAGCTACAATATGCTCGAATGTCTTTACTCCGGCACGGAGGGCTCGTCGAAAGCCCTCGATGCTGATATGATGAACCGCGGCAGGACGGCCCAGTTGTTCAGCCCTGTCAACCGCCGCCGAAAGCATATCGAGGGTCATTGTAGGAATAGGTTTCTGATCTCTGAAAAAAGACTTGAACTGCAACGCGAGCTTAATATGGTCGGCCCCCGAATCGACCGCCTTGCTCACCGCCTTCCGAACCTCGGCGATACTGTCCGCCAGGAAGATGCCATCTTTGAACAGCAGACCGTGGAAATCCAAATACCCTCCCGGTACATCTACTGCGATACCGCGCAATATCCTGGGGCCTAGAAGTTCACCGCGTTCAATACGGTCCTGACGCTCAACTATCGAATCCTGCGCACCAAGCTGATCCCGAACCGTAGTCACGCCATGCAGTATACAGTCGACGCAGTTCCTGTCGATCTGGTCTCCTGCGTGGAGAACAAGCCGCATGCTCGGTGCTATTACCCCCGGAAGGGTCAAATGGCAGTGCGCATTGATAAGACCGGGTATCAGGTATCGTCCGCCGGCATTGATTTCACGACCGGCTTCCACATCAAACCGATGGTCATTCGGAAGCAGGCGTTCTACCATTCCGTCTCGTATGAGCAGGGCTGTTTCTCTGAAAATGCCGCCTGTTTCAACGTCAATGAGATTTGCCGAATGGATAAGCAGTCGTTCCCCGGGGAATAAACGCGTTCCCACGGGACTCCTGGGTTCGGCTGCCTGGTAACGAACGGCACACCCGGGGGACAGGCCGGCAATTACGCTTGTGACGAACGCCGATTTCAGAAAAGTCCTGCGATTCATCATCTTCCCTTTCCCGATCTCATAAACCGGGTCTCCGTTAAGAGCTTAATACCGGTTCTTTTCGAACACAAGAATGATCGGACTCAGCTCGTTCCCGACGGTCGGAACCACCCTTGTGGATTTAACGGATCTCACCATTTTCACCCCATATAAACGATTCAATTCTATGCAATTTCACTGATTTGAACTTAAAGTATTCTCTAGTTTCAGGATTGCCGTCATGACGAATCGAATGGGATGATTTATGAGTATCTGTGGTGAAGGTCTCGACCATATGGCTGCCGGTCTTCACCTATCCCAGGTGAATTACTCGACTTTTCTCGACAAGGCCAGAGCGCTAAATTAAATTCTGCACCCGTATACGGAATTCCTCGTAACAATGGTGGTCGCGAAGAAGATTTTCAAAAAACTGAAACCTGTAAAAATGGTATTTGACGAGAATGGGATCAAGTTTGAATTCCAGATACTGAGGATAAATCGTGCATATGTCGAATTACCGCACCACATCGAGTAATACATTTCCCCTGGGCACCTTTGAAAGATTCAGAAAACCTCAACCCTGCCTGTCGAAGAAATGCATATGCACTATTGTCGCCAACAGAAATATGATATTATTGCAATCTCTCTCGAATCGGGGGGAGATTGTTTCTCACTTCTGCGGTAGCCTCGACAGAAGTTTGTTGCCAATCAGCATTTTGAAATTCAAAAAAACCCTATGACTGTTGAAAATCGAAGATTCGAAGAGCGCGACAAAGTCAGCATCCTCGAACTATTCAGGCTGATGCATCCTGATAGCGATGCCGAAACGAGACGCGCCAGGTGGGAATGGGTTCATGATCAGAATCCAAATATTCCGGACGGCAGAATCCCCGCCTGGGTATGCAGTGAAAACGGGGTGGTGAAAGTCAACGTATCGGTACTCTGCGCCAGGTTCAAACTGGGGGATACAACGGTTGACGGCGGCTGGCTCGTTAATGTCTTCCGCCACCCGGGATTCAAAGGGGTAATCAGCCTGCCGCGGATATCGAAGAAGCTTGCTTTGGAATCAGGCTTTCTAGCTGGACTCGGCTTATCGGACGATGCAGTCAAATTCGCCAGAGCTTTCAGGTGGCGGCAGCCCGGCGCGGTGCCGCGATATGTAAAAATACTGTCGGTCCATCCGCTCTTCATGCGTAAACTCAGGTTCAAAATGTTTGCTGCCACAACGGCCCCTGTTGTCGATACATTTCTTCGGATCGTCCGGAAGTCCGAACCCGGGGAGAAAGGGTATGGTGATCTCATTGTAAAGCAAATCGATGAGTTCGGTCGTGAAGCGGACCGTATCTGGGAATCGGCGAGTCCTTATTACAGCTGCCTGGTGGAGCGGAAGAGGGATTACCTGAACTGGCGCTTCGTTCATCAGCCCGGAAACCGAAATTCACTCTATATTTTTTTCAGAAACAGTGAACCGGTCGGTTACAGCGCTTTAAACCTGAAAACGGAAGCCGATGTTAAAACCGGTGTCATTACCGACGTGTTCGCAGCCCCCGGTGACCTTCCGCATCTGGTAAGTCATGCGGAATCGATTTTCCGGTCTGAAAAAGCAGGAAAAATCGTCTGTTTCTGCTCTCACACGGCTCTCGTTCGAGCTGTCGAAAAATGCGGGTTCAGGTTACGACCGTCCCGCATGATTTTCACTTACTCCCCTCACAGGCCGACCTTCGAAGTACCGGGAATTTCAATTCTCGAGAACTGGTATCTAACGGCGGGTGACTCCGATCAGGATCGTCCTCCGGATTGAGCACGCCGGATCATCTGCCTTCTGTCGGATATTCAATCAGAAATATCAGGTTCACGACCGGATGAGGGACCGGGGTTCTCGAAAGCCAGCTCTTCATTGATCTTCCGTCGCAGCATCTTTTCCAGCCTCTGGTCTTCTTCGATCAAAAGCATCATCTGAAACCGTTTTCTTTTAGTAAAACCGAATTTTTCATACAGTCGGATGGCGGCATCGTTTCCCAGTGAAGCAAGGAGATCGATTCTGGGTATCCCCCTGGCGCGGGCAAAATCCACCAGCCATGAAACCATGCTGGTTCCGATGCCTTGCCTGTGGAATCCCTTCGATACGTGGAGCGCGTCAAGCATCAATACAACGTCGCATGAAGAAGATGATGTGCGCTCCTGAAGGCGCATCCATGCGGCAAGCTTCCTCTCCACGAATCCACCGACAATTATCAGGGTGTCCCTATGTCGTCCCAGATAATCGACAAGTCTTTCACGGTCTGCGTCACTCCTTACGAACCCGTTTTCCCGGTCGTATTCCCGGTGAATATCCAGAAGGAGGTTTCGTTCCTCCAAAGAATCGATGACTCGTATCAATGGCGCACCTTCCATCCGGCTCCCTTTCTCCTGCACATTGTTCGTGAGTTTTTTTAATAGATATAGATAAAGGGCATCCGCATCTACTCGCGGTCTGCACCCAGAAATCCGAGACGATGAGCTTTTCAGGATATTTACCTGATCCGGACTGTTGTCAAAGACGACTTGCCCGACGTCGACTAAAAGAAGTATAAAGTTAGCATGAAGCAGCTGCTGGGTCAAAAACTTCGCGAACTTGTGAGCGGGGGAGTCGTCCTCGAAGAAGAACCGCTCGTGCAGCACACCTCATTCCGCATCGGGGGTCCGGCGGAATTTCTTGTCGTACCGTCCAGCCCTGAAGAAGTTTGCCGGGTCATTACTTTTCTGGCGTCGTGCGGCGTACCCGCCGCAGTGCTAGGGCTCGGCACGAATGTCCTCGTACCTGATGAAGGGCTGAGGGGAGTGATTGTCAAGATTGGAGCTAACCTGGCCGCTCTGAAACGGTTGCCGCAAACTTCGATGATTGAAGCTGAAGCGGGTGCCCCCCTTGCCTCGCTATCCGCTCTCGCAGCAAGAGAGGGCTTTGGAGGACTGGAGTTCGCAGCGGGAATCCCGGGCTCCGTGGGAGGGGCACTGGTTTTTAACGCAGGAGCTTACGGAGGAGAAATCGGAAATCACGTCGATTCGGTAACGATTGTGGAAACGGACGGAACAGCCAAGAAACTTGACAGGGAAGCCCTCTCCTTCGGTTACAGAGAATCATCACTATCCAACCTGGACGGCATCATACTCAAAGCCCGGTTCGGTGGCCATTTCTTATCAGTCACCAGGGAACAGGCCCTGAAGAGAATCAGGGAACTCGCCCTCCGGAGACGTGCCAAACAACCGCTTGATATGCCGTCGGCCGGTTCAGTATTCAAAAAGGCTGCAGGACGTTCCGCTGGCTGGTATATAGAAAAGGCCGGTTTCAAAGGGACCAGGATCGGAGGGTGTGAAGTATCACCGCTACACGCGAATTTCATCGTTAACTCAGGAAATGGTAAAGCAGCCGACGTGCTTGCGCTTATCGACCTGATCAGGAAAGAGGTGCGGGATAAATTCGGAATAGAGCTCAATCTGGAAATCCGGCTCCTTCAAACCAGCCCCCTCCAATAATATCCCACAAGCTTTGCTCACAATTCTCCAAACCGCTATAGCAACCATTTGTAATATATCTGTAAAAATCAAGCCTGCTGTATTGTTTTGTCAACATAATCATGTAATAATGCCTAGAAAGGTTTTGATCGAACCTTCTGGACTGTGAACATTGAAAGGAGCGTTCAAATGACCAGGAAACTTTCAACTCCTGCAGCAGTAGCCGGGCTGATTTTGTTCACTGTTTTCGCATCCTGGGCTTACACATGGGAAAAAACCGAGTTCGCTCCGCTCAACCTTAACGGCTATATGGGCAGGATCACGGCACATCCTACTCATCCAGCCAAAATTTACTTATGCACAGTCTCGCTTCCGGATATTCTCGGTGGAGGGATTCCTGAACCCGCAGACGGTCTCTGGATAACTAAAAACGCTGGCGATCACTGGTATCGCATGAGCGACGGCGTTTTTTTACCGGATTTCTCGGTTACAGAAGTAGCGATATGTAAAAG
Source organism: uncultured Gemmatimonadota bacterium (assembly GCA_964394085.1). Classification (GTDB taxonomy): domain Bacteria; order CAYMWF01; family CAYMWF01; genus CAYMWF01. The sequence continues at coordinate 18,487 of CAYMWF010000009.1, forward strand.
CAATCCCGATGTAATGTACGCAGGTACGATGATGAACGGTATATTCAAATCCACCGACGGAGGAGGAAGCTGGGTAGATATCAACGGGTCATTTATTTACAATGGAGAAAGTTTTCCGAACGGGAAATGGACGGTGACATCGGTAGCCGTCGATCCGGGTAATCCCGACAAGGTATATATGGGTGTAGCCAACATCGGTGAACTGGATATCTTCAACATCTCGCCGGATCATCCCGGATTCTACTACAGCCACGACGGGGGACTTACATGGATATCCAACAACGACGGTCTTCCCCCAAGGGAGGATCTCATTTTCGATGGAAGCTCCAAAACCGCAGCACCGGTGAGCATTGTAGTACTTCCTCAGATGCCCAACTATATTATCCTGGGCATGGTGGAGATCCATGCGAATATAAACCTGGTTTTCGGGAGGAACGCAGCTACCGACGGACGGGTTTTCTACAGTACCTCCTTCGGTACCGGCCAGTTCAACGAGACCAGCAACGGCTTGCCCATCGACATCAAGCAGACACCCGAAGATCTGGGCAGCCTGGTCAGGGGTTCCGCTTCGCTTATGGTTCTTTCATCCGGTAATGGAACAAGCGTAAATCTATGGGCATCTCATATCGGTATAACGTTCGAAGCGAACCTGACCACCACAAATATCTTCGTCAGATCAAAGGGTGTCTACAATACCAAGACAGGTGTCTGGAACACCAAGAACAACGGTTTGCACTATATCTATGAATGGACGGACAACTGCAGTGAACCGGAAGCTCCTCAGGTATTTAAGGGAAGTTACAACAACCTCGGTCTCGGTGTCGGGCGGGGAGCCGCATCAAACTATTGCATGGTAGGCAACTTCCGTGCTGATGAAGGTAACGATAATGACAACACGAAGGTATATGCAACCAGCAACTCCGGCGGCACCTGGTTGAAAACCTGGGACACAGGACTCGCCAGCTCCGCGACGATGGGATATACAGAACCGATTGTACCCTTCGTGACGTTCAACTCGAGCAACAGTTATATCTTCGCTCCGGTAATTTGGGCCGACGTCGATGAATGCGATGCATCACGGATTGATGATGGGGTTTACCGGTTATCCACTGCACCATAGAGGATCACTGATAGAATGAAACAAGCCGCCCGTTTTGCGAAGACGGCTTGTTTTATTTCCACCTGTGAATCAATGATCCGACGGGCAGGTCTACCTTCCGTATTCTGCGATGATCTCCTTCTTGCCTTTACCCAGGATATCGAATTTCTTCCCGACTTTTTCGAAGGCCGCTAGAGCTATATCGAGATGTTTCGGTTTATGTGCGGCCGACAGCTGAGTGCGGATTCTCGCAGCCCCCTTCGGCACCACGGGGAAGAAGAAACCTATCACATAAACACCTTCGGCATACATATCCCGCGCAAAATCCTGAGCGAGTTTTGCATTGTAAAGCATGATCGGTACGATAGGGGATGCACCGGGTTTTACATCGAATCCCAGTTTTTCGAGCGACTCCCGCCAATATCCGGTATTCCACTCCAGTGTGTCGCGTCGTTCCGTGCTTTCAGTCAATATTTCGAGGACTTTTAGCGCAGCTGAGACGATCACCGGAGGCATCGTGTTAGAAAACAGGTAAGGCCGAGCCCGCTGGCGACAAAGTTCTACGACTTCATGCCGGCCGCTCACGCAACCTCCCGATGCTCCTCCCAGTGCTTTCCCCAGAGTGGTCGTGATGATGTCGATTTCACCGTGAACTCCGAAATGCTCAGGCGTACCTCTTCCCGTCTTCCCTATGAAACCGGTGGCGTGAGAGTCGTCGACCAGTGTCATGGCTCCGTATTCCTTCGCCAGCGCTACAATTTCATCAAGCGGAGCCAGGTCGCCGTCCATCGAAAACACCCCGTCGACGACGATAAGCCTGATACGCGCATCTTTGTGGAGCTCAAGCTTCGATTCGAGATGTTTCATATTGGAATGCTTGAAAGAATCGTGCCTTGCTCCGCAAAGCCTGATGCCGTCGATAAGTGATGCATGAACGAGCCGGTCGGCGATGATCACATCTTCATCCGTAAGAATCGCTTCGAAAACTCCGGCATTCGCGTCCATGCAGGATGGGAAAAGGACCGTATCCTCGGTACCGAGAAAATCCGCCAGCCGCTGCTCGAGTTCGTGATGGATATCCTGGGTTCCGCAAATGAAGCGCACAGAAGACATCCCGTAACCTCGACTATCCAACCCCTCGTGAGCCGCCGCTACCACGTCAGGGTGACTCGAGAGACCCAGATAATTGTTGGCGCAGAAATTCAAAACCTTCTTGGTCGGCTCGCCGGCGGGGAATTCGACTTCTATTTCGGCAGCCTGCGGAGAGTGGATGAATCGCTCATCCTTGAACAGACCTGCTTCTCGAATTTCGTCCAGCGTTGCGCGAAACGATTGTCTGGTTGTTTCGGTGTAGGCCATGGCGGACTTCCTCCGGATTAATTGCTTACTTCATCAAGCAAGTCGAGAATGTTGTTCACTGTATCGAATGCATCCGTTGTCGCCTTTGCGTCAGGGATCTGCACATCGTACTTTCTTTCTATGAATGCTTTTAATGAAACCATCGAGAAAGAATCGACGATACCGCTCGATATCAGGGGGGTATCCGGGTCTATTTCTTCTTCGTCTTCTTCATCGATATATTCTTCAATAATATATTCAGTAATCACTTTGATTTTTTCTTCTCTGCTATCTGCCATTTTCTTCTCCTTATCAGGTATCCAAAGTTAACCCTTACCCGAGCAGCTTCCAAATATCCACTTTTATCTCAGGACCTGCTTCAATCATCCTCGAGTGTGGAAATATCTCCGATAGGTTCACCCCATTCCTGAGCCCGCAGCATGCGGCGCAGGATTTTACCGCTTCGAGTTTTAGGGAGTGAATCCATAAATTCGATTTCATGCGGCATCGCAAAAGGTGACAGCTTCTTCCTGATGAAGTTCATTATGCGAAGTTCCAGGTCGGCGTCGGCTTCGAATCCAGGTTTGAGGCTTACGAATGCTTTGACGACTTCCATGTTGACTTCATCCGGTTTACCTACTGCCGCCGCTTCCGCAACGGCTTCGTGTTCTATAAGGGCTGATTCTATTTCAAAAGGACCGACGAGATGACCGCCCGTGTTTATTACATCATCATCACGTCCGACGAACCAGAAGTACCCATCCTCATCCACCATTCCGCGATCACCGCAGAGATACCAGTCATTTATAAACTTCTCATCGTAAGTACTTTTATTGTTCCAGTATGTTCTGAACATAGACGGCCAGCCGGGTTTGAGGCTGATGATACCAACCTTTCCCGGGGCATCCACGGGTTCATTCGAGGAAGGATCAAGTATCGCTGCTTCGATACCCGGAACCGGTTTACCCATCGAACCGGGTTTTATTTTCATTCCGGGATAATTGGATATCATTATGCAGCCGGTTTCGGTCTGCCAGTAAGTATCGTGAAACTGCAGACCGTAGGCTCGACCGGACCAGACAACGGCTTCGGCATTCAAGGGTTCTCCCACACTGCAAAGATGTCGAAGGCAGGACATGTCGAATTTTTTCGCCGTTTCGGTGCCTTCTTTCATCAGTAACCTGATTGCCGTCGGAGCGGAATACCAGACACTCACCCGGTTCCGCTCGATGAAACCGTACCATTTTTCAACATTGAAGCCGCTGTCGAGCACCACCTGCGTCACACCGCAGGCCCAGGGGCCGATAATACCGTATGAAGTGCCGGTGACCCACCCGGGATCAGCGGTGCACCAGTAGATGTCATCATCGGAAAGGTCCAGTGACCAGCGTGTCGTCATATACTGGCTGAATATTGATGAATGGACGTGCAGGGCACCCTTGGGTTTTCCCGTAGTACCCGAAGTGTAGTGAAGAACCGAATGCGATTCCGGGCCGGTTCGGCAAATCTCGAAATTCTCGACCCGTCCCTCGGTTTCCATATTGAAAGGAGTTTCCGAATTTTTTAGAGCCCTCTCACCCGCATCAACCACAATAATATGTTTCAAGGCTGGAAGTTTGTCCAGAATACGACGAACCTTCCGGGAATGCTTGACCGTCGTAATGACGGCGACCGTGTCGGAGTCATCAAGCCTTGTGAAAAGCGAATCCTCCCCGAAGGCGGAGAAGAGAGGCTGCGCGACGGCTCCGAGCTTGAGAATGCCGAGAAAAGAAAAATACAACTCAGGCAACCGATCCATGAAAAGGCAGACCCGATCTCCCTCCTTCACCCCTTTACCTGCAAGCAAAGCTGCGAAGCCGTTGGAGAAAAGCCGCATATCGTTAAATGTATATTTTTTCTGCTCACCGGCATGATTTTCCCATATCAAAGCCGTCTTTTCGCTCTTCCCCATCTCACAGATCCGATCGGTGCAATAATATCCGATATTTACAGGCTCACCGTCCTTGTATCCGAGTTCTTCCCGGGCTTTTGACCAGTCGAAATCATTCTTCCTTTTATCGTAATCACCGATATTGAACATATCCGACTCCTTCTGTTCCTGCTGCTATAAACCTTCGAGTATGTATAAACATCACTTAAGTGACCCGAACCGGGCAGTTCAGAATGAAAAACATCCGCCGGGACGGACGCTCTACGAACTTTCCGCGGTTCAGAGTATGTTCTAGGAATTGTGTATCAGGGTTCACACTCGATTTCAACAGATATCAAATATCCGGGGAATCATCTTCCGAACTGGATTTTCCGGGCGCTTCCCTCGAATGTATCGATTTAAAAACCTCCTTGAAGACTTCCCGGATCGGCACCCCGGTTTGACGCGCCACACGGGCGCAGTCCTCATATTCAGGACTGCTTTTCACACCTCCGCCGGGAAGCTCCGCCATTTTTATTCGAACAGCCCCATACTTGGTTTCAATGGTTCTTATCTTACGCTGAAGGATCCGTCTGCCTACATTCCACCACCTCAATCCGAGCGTGGTCGTTTCTGTGAAAAGAATATCTCCAAGAGCCTTTACGTCCTCAGGTCTGGCAAGAATACTTATTGTTACTCCCGGTCTCCCCTTTTTCATCAACGACCGGATGAACCGCACATCGAGCGCACCGCATTCGAAAAGCCTCTCTCTTGCGTATGGTAAATGCTCCGGATTCATATCATCGATATCTGTCTCTATCTGAACAGCGGTTTCTTCAGATTCACCTTTTTCTGCAACCGTTCCAAGAAAAATCCTGAGAAGATTCGGCAGTCTTCCTCCCTCGCGGGCGCCAGCGCCATATCCCACCGCCGTATAATTGCCTTGTGATACCGAAGGAAGCGGAGAGGCAAGAGCCGCGAGGACAGCCGCCCCCGTGGGGGTGGTTCTCTCTCCAGCTTCATCATCCAGCAGCACAGGTAATCCGCGTAAAAGCAAAGCTGTTGCCGGAGCCGGAACAGGCAGGTAACCATGAGCAGTTTCAACCACCCCTGCCCCGCATCGAATCGGTCTGGTGTAGGTTCGCTCTACACCGAGCAGTTCCATGGCTGCGACTGCACCGACGATGTCAACGATCGAATCCACGGCGCCTACCTCATGGAAATGAACCTTCTCCATTGAAACGCCATGGACTGTTCCTTCCGCCCGGGCAAGAGCCTCGAAAACAGCGAGAGCCCTGGAAGTCACGGGGTCACCGAATCCTGCGTCGATTATGAGTTTTCTTATATCAGCGAAGCACCTGTGCGGAATCCGACCGGGTTCGCTTTTTTCATGGAGCTTCACTCGGCATGCGGTTGCGGATAACCCCCGGATTACCTTCTTTTCGGCTGTTATTTCGTATCCGCCCAACGCCAGCGGTGCCAGCGCGTCCCGAAGGGAATCGAGAGAAACTCCCGCATCGATAAGCGCGCCGAGTATCATATCCCCGGAAATTCCGGCAAAAGGATCGAAAACCAGAACGGTACCGTGCATAGTTTTATTTCTACCGGGTCCGTTCTTTTCTTCGAAACGGGCCTTTCGAGGCATTCAGTTAATCCTTCCTGTTAATAAGCGCGGCTGCGTAACCTGCTCCGAATCCATTGTCGATATTTACAACGACCGTTCCGGCTGCGCAACTGTTGAGCATACCCAGTAGTGCGGCCACCCCGTTGAATCCGGCGCCGTAACCCACCGACGTGGGAACGGCGATTACGGGACAGTCAACGATTCCTTTAACAACGCTGGGGAGTGCGCCTTCCATACCTGCGACTACTACGAGAACGGCGGAGTTTCGGAGGATCTCGTACCTGGCGAAAAGACGATGTATTCCGGCTACACCGACATCGTATACCCTCTCCACCCGATGTCCCATGACTTCAGCCGTTACAGCTGCTTCTTCGGCCACGGGAATGTCGGACGTACCAGCAGTAACCACGCCTACAACACCTCTTCCCAGATCATCTTTGTCCAACCGCTGGAAAATAATCCGGCCTTCCTCATTGTATTCGAGATCAGGGCATGTCTCGGCCACCATACTATAAAGTTCCGGATCCGCCCTGGTAGCCAGCAGGTTCCTGCTTCGTTCGAGGAGACGCAGGATGATGGTCGCGGCTTGCTCCCGGGTTTTCCCCTCGCACAGAACCACCTCGGGGAAACCGCTCCTCAGACACCGGTGATGATCGAGGACGGCAAAGGGAAGTTCCTCGAAAGGGAGGCTGGACAGCTTCTCCATCGCATCATCCACACTCAAGTTATGTGCCTTCACTGCCTTCAGGATATTCTGGATATTATACTTATCCATTTTTTTCTCCACGCGGTCGATTCCCGCGGGTCTTTTCACGTTCGACTACAGAACGGTATGCTTTCTCGATTATTTCAGGAACTTCGTCAGGCGTCGACGTCTGGTTCAAGCTTTGCCTGATCGCTCCGCCACCGGGCAGACCCTTCGAATAATAAGCGAAATGTTTACGCAGATCGAGGACAGCGGCGCGTTCCCCCTTTAGTCGCAACACCTCCCCGAAATGTTCCAGGAAGAGCTCCAGGCGATTGCTGAAAAGTGATGGGGGCGGTTCCGTCCCGGTTGCCACAAACTCTTTTATCTGCCCGAAAATCCACGGATTTCCGAGAGCTCCGTGCCCGATCATCACGGCTTGACACCCGGTGTTGTCAAACATCTCGACCGCTTGCTTGGGGGTTGATATCCCACCGTTCCCGACAACCGGAAGTGTAACTGCGTCTGCAACCTTCCCAATCCATTCAGGAAGAGGAGGTCGTCCGTATCCCATGTCCCGTGACCTGGCGTGCACCGTGATGAATGAAACACCCGCAGCTTCCAGCAGTCTTGAAACCGACACCGCGTTCTCGGCGCCCAATCGCCAGCCTGTTCGGATCTTGGCCGAGACAGGTAGATTCACGGCCTGTATGACCGCCCGGGCGATGGCGGCAGCTTTCTCCGGTTCTTTTAAAAGTGCGGCTCCCGCTCCTTTCCGCACCACCTTCCTTGCTGGGCAGCCCATGTTGATATCAATGAAGTCAGGCCTGTAACGTTCCTCGATTAATTTCGCCGCAGCAGCCATCACTTCCGGAACAGCGCCGAAAATCTGCAGCCCGAAGGGGCGTTCAATATCTTCGAACCTGCACATTCTCAGGGTGGTTTCATCCTCCCTGACCAACGCTTCCGAGCTTAGCAGTTCAGATACCATAATGTCAGCACCGAATTTTTTACAAATTTTTCTGAAAACCGAGTCCGTATAACCTGCCATCGGCGCGAGAAAAAGGCTGCTTTGAATTTTGAAGTTGGTAATAACCATCAATTTTTCCAGAATTGGGACGCTTTTCGATAATCGGGACATGGGAGCGCGATATTTTCGAACGACGCAAGGAAGGTTTTCCCTGCCCAATCAATATCAATTTAACGTGATCTGTTGTTTCCGGTGAGCGACTCGGTCCTGCGGACTGGAAACGGAGCTCTATACGCGCATCTCTAGGAAGGTTCTTTCCTCAGGTCATACAGCTTGATCCTGTAGCGGAGCTTATCCCGCTTGATATTGAGAAGCTCAGCCGTCTCACTCTGATTCCAGTTTGTTTCAGACAGGCACTTCAGAATGATGGCCTTTTCAATCTCTTCCACGATATCCTTGAAGAGGATGCCGTTAGGCGTAATCGAGCCTTTCAGGATTTCGTCGAGCTGCGCCACAATATTGCATCGCTGTACAGTGGTTTTTACCTGATCAGGCAGCATATCGGCCGTGATTTCTTCTCCTTCTTCGAGAAGAACCACTCGTTCGAACAGGTTCTTCAATTCCCTTACGTTGCCCGGCCACGAATACCTCAACAGGATCGCCTCCGTCTCGGGCAGGATACGCTTGAAATGTTTATTGAATGCCTTGTTGAATTCCCTGATAAAAAACTTCGCCAGCAAAAGGACATCCATCTCTCTCTCTCGCAACGGAGGCAGAGAGACAGGCACAACCTTTAGTCTGTAATAGAGATCCTCCCTGAAGTGACCTTCCTCCACGGCCTTGTCAAGGTCCCTGTTGGTTGCCGAGATAACGCGAACATCCACAGATATATCGCGAACGCCGCCGACCCTCTTGAAGCTCATTCTCTCAAGCACTCGAAGAAGCTTTGCCTGGATGGTAGGCGACATTTCACCAATCTCATCCAGAAACAGGGTACCGTTGTGGGCCAGCTCGAGTAACCCTTTCTTCTGAGTCCTTGCATCCGTAAATGCACCCTTCTCATGACCGAACAGCTCCGATTCGAGAAGGCTTTCCGGTAACGCAGCGCAGTTGATTTCCATAAAGGGCTTGTCGAACCTGTCGCTTTTATGATGAACAATATTAGCGATGAGTTCCTTCCCGGTACCGCTCTCACCTTCTATAAAGATCGAAGTAGCGCTCGACTTGGCGACCTGATCGATGATCCTGTGAATATTCTTGATAGAGCTGCTGTTTCCGATAAGTCTGTCGAATTTATGCTTTTCCCGAAGCTTGCGCCGGTGATAGTTCAGTTCTATGATGAGTTTTTTCGATTCAAGCGCTTTTTCAATAGTGACCAAGAGCTGATCAAGGCTTACCGGTTTAGTTATATAATCGTACGCTCCCAAGCGCATCGCCTTTACAGCGGTGTCGATCTGCCCGAAAGCCGTGATGATGATCACAATGATATCTTTGTCTCTCTCCTTGATCCTCTGGAGCACTTCGAGGCCATTTAAATCGGGCAGCTTGAGATCGAGAATCACCAGATCGGGTAAGCGTTTGTCGATTTCATCCAGCCCGGTTGTTCCTGTAAATGCGGTACGCACATCATACTTGTCTTCTTCCTGAAGGAATCTGGAAATAAAATGTACTATCGTCTCTTGGTCATCGACAATCAGTAGATCCGCTCTCATTGTATTGCCTCCGCTGGCTGCAGGCTTATTGGCAGGTCCAGATAAAATTTCGTACCTTCCCCAACTTTGCTTTCTACGAGGAGCTCACCTCCATGCCGTTCCGCGATGGAGTAACTGATGAACAAACCAAGACCGGTACCGCCTTCTTTTTTTGAAAAGAATGGTTCGAACACCTTCGGTAAATCCTCTTCATGTATCCCCCCTCCGCGGTCCTCGACGGTGATGCGAATGTGGCTGTAGACCATACCACTGTTTTTCGGAGGTGGATGTTTAGTAATCGAATTGACGGTGACTTCAACTTCCATACTTCGGCCCGATGCCTGCAATGCGTTCTTAAGGAGGTTGATTAACACCTGTTCAATCTTGTCGCAATCTATCAGAACCGGTGCCAATGTCCTGTCACCTCGCATAATCAGCTTCACATCCTGATCTGTAAACTCTCCCTCGAGGCTCCTTGCCGCCCATTCAATACAGCTCCAGATACTGGTTTTCATCAACATCAAGGGCGAGGGACGTGAGACTTTGTACAGATCGACGATAATTCTGTCGAGCCGTTGAATTTCTCTCTCTATGAAATCGATGGTTTCCCTGTTCTTATCATCCTTGTCAAGCCCTTTCCTGAGATACTGGATCCCTGTTCCGATCCCGCCAAGCGGGTTCCGGATTTCATGCGCTACTGAAGTCGTGAATCGTCCGAGAGCTGCAAGCTTCTCGAGTTGCCGCAGCTCCTCCTCCATATGTCTCAGGTTCGTAATGTTATTCAGTTCTCCCACCGCGCCGTAAATCTCATCCTGCTCGTCACGCAAGAGAGAAGTGTTTACGCTCAATATTATAGTCTGTTCCTGCTCTCTTTCAAGCGTCAGCTCCTGCCTGAGAAAATATCGTTTAGTGGAAAGGGTTTGGAGAATCGGATTCGATGTGTTTTCGGTGATACGCATATATTCTTCAAGTTGACCGCCCAGGCAGGATTCAGGATCAGTTCCCAGGATCTCGGCACCAAGCTTGTTGATGCTTATTATTCTTCCCGAGAGATCCACTGACACGAGGCCCGAGGACATCGATTCCATGATATTCGTTCTAAATTCCTCACCCTTCTGCAAATCACGGTATAAGCGTTCGTTGCGCACAAGGATGCCTATCTGGCTGATAAATGTCTCAAGAGCGAGTATGTCGAGCTTGAATTGTCGGGTTTCAGCCCGATAACCAACGAACGCGACACCAAGTACAGGATACAATTCGCAATTGACACAGCGATTCAATGGATGGGTATCCTCGGGTTGGCCTGCGTGCTTGCATGTAATACCCTCAATAGTGTAACACGCTACATCCTGGAAATCGTAGGCCGGACATTCCTTCTCGTTGCATTGTATCTGGTTCCGGCAGTCTTCGAAATCCTGTCCCGATATAATTGATATTATCATATAAGACAAAGTAGGATCAGAAAATTCTTCGGGAAGTTTGATATCACCACCCAGCAATGCGTCTTCTCTCATGATTCCGAGTCGTCTGCTGCCGGATCTCCGGAGGTTCTCAATAAGAAATGATTCCTCCGTTTCAAATGGTATATTGAATTCAAAAATATCTTCCCTCTTTCGGCATGCGATCCGCCCTTCGAGAGAACAGGCGCTCCTGTCGATCAGAGAAAACCCAAGGACAGGAAACGCCAGGTTCTCTGCGACATATGTAGTAACCTTAGAAAGCGCTTCCTTGAAATCGTCCGCCATCCGGACCAATCGATTGATCTCGTTCAGATTGAGAAGGTGGATATTCGTCCGGATGCGCCTGTATTGCAATTCCTGCAGCTCTTGCGTTAAAGCATCGAAAACCCTTTCGAGCCGTTCAATCGCGGAGCCGCGTGTAATCTCGAAACGGATTTTCTCGAGCCGGGAACTCCCCTCGCTTGATTGATACAATTCGCTCCTGACGAACCTTTCGGCACTCCTGGCAATCCTTTCCAGCGGGTGTCTGATTCGAATCGAATCGTGCCAGCCGAGCAGGAAAGCAAAGTAGAAAATCGTACCGAACACAGCCAAGAGCAGAACCAACGGTTTGTAAAACCCGATATAAACATCCGAGGCCCTGACAAATGCTCCACAGAGTAGATTAGATCCCCCTATACGGGAGAAGGATGCCAGCCAGCCGTCCCCATACTTTCCGGAAAAGGTCCAGACGGATTTACGTCCGAGGAGGGTTTTAAGTGACTCGTATCCACCGGAAACAGACCTAATTTCTCCGTTGAGATCAAGGAATCCTTCAGGCAGCACGGATGTAATGGGAACTCCTTCATCCGTGATCACGCACCATTTCCTGTCGCTTCCTGCTGTTACATTCAGTTTTTCCTTCAGATTAACGGATTGCTCCTCAGACAAAATGCAGAAAAAAACCCACCCGGGGTATCCTCGAACTGTTGAGAAAAATGTGATTTCACCCTGCTCGTTTTTATGAAAATTCGGATAAGGATTTCTGCATTTATGAAGACGCTCTAACACATTGTCGGGCAGTTCCTTCGGCTCGTTCTGGTAAAGAGGGAAAAGGCGGTTATTTTTCAATTCGAAAAGATAGGCCCGTTCGTATTCAAGGATGTTCCTGTCGAAATAATCCAGAAAAACGGATGAATTGACCCTGCCAGTCACCTCCATGGTGTTTTTGAACCATGACAGACTATTCTGAATATAGGGGAGATTGGCCTCAGTAAAATCCTCAAGCCTGAATTGCAGACTCTGGTTCTGGAGTTGCATTTCCCGAAGAATGTACGGTCTGCGAAGTTCAGTATACATCCAGAAAACAAGAACTCCCGTGATTGCTATGATCACGAGAGATATAGTGAGAAAATAGATTTTATTCCTTTGGCCGGCTTGTATACTTTTACGACGCATCAGATCCGTCAGCCTGTCTGTTGCTTTTAATCATCAGCGTTGTTTCGATTCCAGGGAGAGGTCTGATTCCCCGATTTATACCGGCAGGAGAATTTCCTGCATATTCGCGCCTGACCGTTTCGGGAATCGAATCTGTCCCTGAAACGGATCGTTCCCGCCCATCCTGATTAAATCCAACGTTCACAACGGCGTCAACCTAATTACGCATCTGGAAGTGCAACCCGCGGAGTTAAACGCGCCGTTTGAAACCGATGCCGTCTCACCGGAAGCTGAACGCCTTCAGGATTAAGAGACAAGCGGAATCCTGCTTTTTTCCACCGAATGACACAGCTCCTGTGCGCATCAACCAACTCGATCCGGGAACGGGTACCTATAACGGTTCGAAGGTAATTCTTTTGCCGGAATTACGCGCCGCTTTTCTCAATTCTCATCACCGCCTATCCTGTATCGATCTATCCTCTCGCGAAGAGTGTTCCGCGATATACCTAGAAGCTTCGCCGCCCGTACCTGGTTCCCGCTGGAGTGTGAAAGCGCATTTTCAATCAGTATCGCTTCGAACGCTTCGTTAAGATGACGGTACAACCTCCCGAAGCTGATCCTGCCCATACTCGAAAAATTCGGATCGAGTATGGAGGCGAATAATTTCTTATAATCCTTCTGGAGATCGGCAAATTGCTGACTCCCATCCTCCAGTTTCCTGATATTTCCCGGTAAATGTTCCAGGAGTATGAGGTTCCCCTTGGCACGCAAAACCGACGATTGTATAGTATTCTCCAGTTCCCTCACATTACCGGGCCACGGATATTTTACAAGCACCTCGGCTGTTCTGGCTGCAAACCCCGTAACCGGTCGTTTGGTCTGTCGGCTGTATTTTGTAAGAAAATGACGCGCCAGGAGAATGATATCCTGTCCCCTGTCCCGTAGGAGGGGAAGATGTATGTGAAACACTTTCAAACGGTAATAGAGATCCCATCGAAACAGCCCGGCTTTGGAACACTGGTAGAGACTTCGGTTCGTTGCGGCGATAATACGAACGTCGACCCGGATAGTCTGATTCCCCCCCACTCGCTCGAACGACTGCTCCTGGAGTACCCGAAGCACTTTACCCTGAAGTTTTGGGCTCATGTCTGCAATTTCATCAAGAAAAAGCGAACCTCCATTGCATTGCTCGAATTTGCCGATCTTTTGGGATGCTGCATCGGTGAACGCACCTTTCTCGTGACCGAACAATTCGCTTTCCAGCAGAGTGTCAGGCAGTGCATTACAGTTGACAGCCAGAAACGGCATTTCCGACCTGAGTGAGTTTCGCACGATCTCACGGGCAACGAGCTCCTTACCCGTTCCGCTTTCTCCCTCAATCAAAACAGTTGTGTTGGAGCAGGCCACCTGCCCTATAGCCTTATAGATTTCAAGCATTTCAGGGCTCTTTCCGACTATCGTATCAGGCTCGGATCCCTGCTGCGATTTGATCCCTACGGTTCCCTCCGCGACCGGTTGACCGGCCTCCCATGCCCTTCGGACCACTTCTCGAAACGCTTCAGGGGAGATATCCCTGGAAATTACGTCAAAAGCCCCTTCTTTGATGAAATTTATTATATCTCTAGTAGTCACACTCAAAACCACTACTATGATCTGGACTGCAGGGATACGTTCTTTTATTCCGGTCACAAATTCATGACCCTCAGCGGAAACCTCATCATAAACGACTACCACCAGGGGCGGTGTCTCCGAGAACAGTATTTCGTTTACACGGTCCGGCTCATTTTCCCTGATGACCTGAAAATCCTCTTGGGATAGAAGCTGCTCTAGGGGTAAAGTCTTTTTGGTCCGCATCTCCAGAAGAAGTATTTTCTTCATCATCTTTCCTCACGGTTTTTGCGGGCTTACACAATTCGAACCTGGTGAAACGGCAGCAGATGCGATATCTGTCGGATATTTTAATCCTGAATCCGATTCACTGAAGCCCCAAACCGGTTAAATGACAACCCACCGATTGATGGATCCATCAGACTGGGTCGATCTATAGCCGATTTCGAACCACGTTTTTCTTTATCGTCAACAGAATGGTCAAACTTTATACAGGAGGCATGTTTTCGGAAATCGGAAATTAATGGACTGTGTATTTTTTTCCGCCGGATTCCGTTGTTATCCTTATGAGGTCCGGACGAATTCAGGATCACGACAGATTCAGAAGCAATTTTTACAGGTGGAAAAAGATTGCACACCTCGGGGAAATATCACGGTTCCGACCGATTTTTTTTCGATATCATAAAACCCAGGGAGGTGAATTCACCGATCGATTCTACGGAGAGAACATCACCGAGGGTTACTCCAGTTGAACAATTCCAGGTTACAGCGATTTCTATTTCCGCCGGGAACGGTGCTGCTTTTTCACCAAGTCCCCGCAGAAATATATCAGCGAACAGGATCTCCATTTCCCTTAAACCGGGTAAGAATTCGAGTTGATGCGCCTTTTGCGGCAGGTTAGTAAAATTGACTTTGAAGCGACCTTCCATGAGGCCGTCCAGCCGGAATGAGGGAGCATCGAAAACGAGCATGTTATCTTCCTCGATGTAATCGTAAGTGAGAAACATAGTCAGCATCACTCTATCGATCCCGATTGTCCCGGACTTTGCCATGAAATCACCGATGAATGATTCACTCATTGGAAGGGTCAATCCATCGAGGTAGATACTCATTGAATGGGGTGCCTTGTGAGAGCGATCAGTATCGAACTTGAAAAGTACAAGCCTTTGCAGCGATATGGGTTCGGCTTCGGAGCCACGCGGGAAGAAACGGAGATTTGTTACGCCTAAATCGAGTGATATAAGATTGAAAAAGACCTTATCATATTCAATTAGGACCTCATTTTCGACAGAAACCAGCCCCTTCCGGATCATCGAGTCGATCTTCCTCTCAATGAAAGATTCGGTAAGGTAAATGATACAGAGAACAAGTAAAGCCAGCAGCACGCCGATCTTGACCGCTTTCATCCGTTAACCTTTCTGCCGGAGCCTCAGGATCAAGATTCGCTTGTATCAAAAACCGATCCCGGTTGCCAGTGAAATCTAGATTCTTGAAATATACTTCAACATCCGGTGAAATTTCTCCGAAAGGGAAATTACCGACAAAGAATCCGGGCGAAGAATCTAACTGAATAATAATCCTGAAATTTCTGAATTCAGCTGACGTCGCGAAACAGAAAACAGTAGGTTCTTGACCGGGCATCCTTTTCTAACTATTTTGCCGCTCATGCCGTATTCAATAAAAACAGAAAAACCGGGACGGGAGGGTCAGGGAGATATCCGCGTGCTCCATATTATTTTGAATCTGGATACCGGAGGTGCCCAGGAAGTCGTACGGACTCTTGTAAAATATCAGCAAATGTCCGGATGCCGTCCTGTAGTCTGCACTCTAAGAGACGGGCCTGTCAGAAAAAAAATAGAAGAACTAGGCGTTCCGGTGGAGGTGATTCCCGGCAGGAAGTGGGGTGTCCAGGTTTTTCCGCTGTTTGTGGCAGACATGGTAAGGATATACCGGAGCCTTGGAAATGTAGTTAGGGCTTATAAAATTGACGTTGCGCAGACACACCTTTTCAGAGTCCTTGATTTTCTCGTACTGTTACTGCCGCTAACAACATCCCTCCGTGCGGTGACCTGGACATTTCACTCGGTAAATTTCCCCCTTCGTAAGGAAGAGATGACGAGTATGCACTGGCTGCTCGGGCCAAAGCGGTCGGTTCAGCATTTACTATACAGGTGGATATCGCCCTATGTAGGCCGATATATAGCTGTTTCTGACGAAGTAAAACGAAACATGATGCGGATCTTTGGTCAGATAGAAAACAAAATTACCGTTATCTCGAACGGTGTCGATGTTGATGCATACAAGTCTCCGGCTGAAAGTTATAGAGAAGAAGTTAAAAAGGAACTGGGACTGTCCGACAACGCCCGGCTTATTATCAATGTCGCGAACCTGCTCGAAGCTAAAGGTCAGAATCACTTGGTTGACGCAGCCGCAGCAGTTGTTTCTACTAATTCTGAGGCGCACTTCCTCCTGGCAGGTGAGGGACATCTGAGGGGGAAACTCGAAGAGCAGGTGCGCCTGAAAGGACTCGAAGGCAACGTTCATCTGCTCGGCAGCAGGAATGATATTCCGAAGCTTCTGGCCGTATCTGATGTTTTCGTGCTTTCATCGATATGGGAAGGGCTTTCAATGGCTCTTCTTGAGGCTATGGCAGCTGCCAAACCCGTTGTAGCGACGTCGGTTTCAGGTACAATCCAGGTTGTGATACCGGATAAGACAGGTCTCGTTGTGCAGCCTGGCGACTGCATCTCCCTTGCTGGTGCAATCAATAAAATTCTTCGTAACCCCGACCTGGCTTCCAGTCTTGGCAATGCCGCCAGGGAACATGTCACCAAACATTTCAGCGCAATGAAACAGGCTGAAGAACACGAAGTTTTATACCGGGAGCTCCTGGACTTGACTACTGCATGAGAGTCTGATTCTATGTACCGCTGTTTTAAAAAGCATTTATTCTACGGTAGAGCGTTACAAGCTGCATCCACTATTCGAATGGCCGAGAGGAGAACCGGTGATGGGCAGTCTTGAGAATCCGATATTCATTGTGGGTACTGGAAGATGCGGTTCAACAGTATTTCACCATATTATGTCGCGGCACCCTAAAGTCGCTTGGCTCACGAAATGGAATGATCGTTTCCCTCACAACCACGCCGTAAACCGGCTTGCCATGAATATCCTGGATTCTCCCCTTCCAGCGAAATTCGTCAGGAAGCTGATATTTCCCGTCGAGGCCTATGCATTCTGGCAGCAGCACTGCGGTATATTCAGCGAACCTTACCGCGATCTGAAAAAAAGCGACGTAAGTCCCAGTATGAATAAAACTATTCGCAGACTTCTTTCCGAGCAGGTTACAGAGAACAGGAAAAGGCTCCTGGTAAAAATTACCGGATGGCCACGCCTGGGTTTCTTAAAAGAAATCTTTCCGGATGCGAAATTCATCCATGTCTACCGGGATGGAAGGGCAGTGGCGAATTCCTATTTACAGGTCTGGTTCTGGACGGGCTGGAAGGGACCGGAAAACTGGCGCTGGGGGCCACTGACAAATGAACAGAAGCGAAAATGGGAAAAATTCAACGAGTCCTATGTCGCCCTGGCCGGAATAGAATGGGAGATATTGATGACAGCTTTCGATGAAGCGAAAAAAGAAATTCCCGCCGGGGACTTCTTTGAGTTTACATATGAGGATCTCTGTTCAGATCTTGATTCGATAATGGCAAAGTCATGCACCTTCCTGAACCTCGATCAGACTGATGACTTCATGCAGGCTGTTGCGGAATTCAACCTCCGGAACAGTAATAACAAGATGAAAAAAGATCTGACAATCGAACAGCAGCGAATCTTGAACGATATCCTGAATGATGTACTCCCCAGATACGGATATCAGGCTGATACAATTAAAGCCGAGTGATTGGAAATGCGAATCGGATATCTAATAAGTCGATTTCCAAATCTGACTACGACATTTATTTACCGGGAAATCCAGGCGCTTGAAGCACAGGGTTTCGAAATTGATGTGTTTGCAATATGGAGACCGGATATTTCCGCCCTTTCTCCGGAGTCGAGAAAATTCGTCGATTCAACATTTTATGTCTTCCCGGGATCCTTGCTTCAGATAATAAAAGCACAAATTCTCTTTCTGTTAAAAAGTCCGGTTCGATATCTGAAAACTTTATTCTTCCTTTTGCTCGCCCCGGGTGAATCTCTGAAAAACCGGCGCCGGACTCTGGGTCATTTCATCGAAGCGGTCTATCTTTCAGGAGAAATCGGGAAAAGGGGAATTGAACATATTCACGCTCATTTCGCGGTGGGTGCGGCAAGCACCGCCATGATCATCGCCCGCCTTATCGGTACAACATTCAGCTTTACCGCTCATAATACATTCTTCACCGATCGGATTCTTATCAGAGATAAAATCCGGGAAGCTCTTTTTATTCCGGTCATATCAGAATTCAGCAAAGATTACCTGCTCCGATTCGTACCGGGAGAAACTCATGAGGATAAATGCCATATCGTAAGGTGCGGTATCTCGATGGATGCATTCCCGCCACGAGAATCGAGAGATTTTCACGAGTCTCCATGCATTCTTTTCGTCGCCCAGTTGGCGGAAAGGAAAGGAGCTCCGTACCTCGTAGAAGCTTGTGATTTACTGACCTCATGGCAAGTGCGGTTCCGATGCATTATCGCCGGAGACGGTCCTCAGCGAGATGAACTGGAAACAATGGTTCGAAAAAAAGGACTGGAAGACCTGGTAAGCTTGCCTGGCGCAGTATTCCAGGAAAAAGTCAGAGAACTTCTGATGGCTGCGGATATATTCACGATACCCTGCATTACGGCGCAAAACGGTGATATGGATGGTATTCCCGTTTCCCTTATGGAAGCGATGGCGATGGAAATCCCTACCGTATCCACTTATGTTTCAGGAATACCGGAGCTCATCAGCAACGAAGTGAGTGGACTCCTGACGGAAGAAAAAAATGCAGAGGCTCTTGCGGATTCGCTGCAGCGCCTTATCGAGAATAAAGATTTCACCCGTAAACTGGGGAAAAACGCCAGAAAAAAAATAGCTTCTGAATTCGACCTTGAAAAAAACGCTGCCAGACTTGCATCTCTATTTAAAAAATACCTTCATACTGGATAGGTAATCCCGGCTGATTTTGACATAATCGTGAAGGGTTGTGTGTTTGTACGGGAAAGGCGGAGGAAGACGATTAGAATAAGAAATGCGAAACGGGCGGTCAAATATTACATGAAGCCTAGTTGGACGAAAGCATACCTGCCGGAAAAATGGAGACCTGCTTTGAGTTCCGGGTTTTTCCAGAGATTATCCTGATATTCCCGCCGGAAGTCATCCCGTCCGGATGAAAAACGACCTTGATGGTATCGGTCTTCGCATTTTCAGGAACCAGCGTGCATTTCAACTCGAAAGGACCCAGACTTTGCTCTCCTGGATCGGTTTTTCCATTTTCGTTCATATCCTTAAGGAGGAACAGCTTATTCCCTTTCCCTGAATAAAGGATATAGTTGCTGTTTTCGAGGATTGCATTCTTTCTAGCGGATTCAAGCACTCCGATTATTTTGTTGTAATCCTCGGCAAGATTATGCTGATCGGCAAAATTGAAGTGCCAGACCAGGAAAAGAGCGATTGCTGTTTTGCAGAGGAATCCGGTCAGAACCAAATACTTGCTTTTAAGGACGAAGCCGAGCAAGCTTGCTATGGTTTTACCTGGAACGAGCATGTTGATTTCCGATCTCTGAAGTGCTTCGGGACAACCATCGGATGTTCATTATTAAAGCAAGAACCAGACCTCATTTTCTTGCTTTATAGAATTTCAGTATTTATCTGCAATTTCTCAAGATTGACACCGTAACGCATTATAATACAGTGGGTTCAGAGAGTGGCTCAAGGGAAGTGTCTGTGAACGTTATTGCTTAAAAACAATAGGCGGCAGTTGAGGAAGCGGTGTTTCTTGTGAAAATATTGGACAGTTGCACTATTATTATACAGGACATTGAGGGTTCAGACGGAGAAGAATCTCTTCCATTGAGAATGAGCCATATATGAGCTTCGCACAAAAGGAGCCGATTCCACGCTATCGAACCCTAAGCTTATCGCGTCATCTCTCAAAGCTTCGAATTCTTCGGGTGGATAGTATTTTTTTACCGGGAGCTGCAGGGGACCGGGGCGAAGGTACTGTCCGATTGTGACCATTGAGCAGCCGGTATTCTTTATATCATAAAGAGTCCGGCTGATATCGTTCCGATCTTCACCTAGACCTAAAATGATTCCGGTTTTCACCTTCGCGGGACCACCTGCGCTTGCAGCAAGTGCCAGCAACCGCAGGGAGCGCTGATAATCTGCTTCCGGGCGAGCCGCAGGATAAAATCGGGCCGGAGTTTCTATATTGTGTCCGAACACATCAGGTTCTGCATCTAAGACTCTGTCCAGCGATTGTTCGTTTCCTTTGAAATCAGGAACAAGGAGCTCGATACCGCAATGAGGGGAGGAAGTGCGAATCTCCTTAACCAGGTCAGCGAAAACACCGGCCCCGCCATCCGGAAGATCATCCCTGGTAACCGATGTAACAACAATAAATTCGAAATCAAGTTCGGCGACGAATTCTGCCACTCTAACGGGTTCATCCGGATCTGCAGGCTGGATATCCCCGTGTTTCACGGCACAAAACGCACACCTCCTTGTGCATGACTTTCCGAGTATCATGACCGTGGCTACGCCTTCGCTGAAACACTTCGCTCTGTTGGGGCATTTCGCTTCGAGACAAACCGTGTTGAGATCGTGACCGCTGAGAGCATGCTCGATTTTTCTCCGACCCTCATCCATGTTGATATTGATACGAAGCCATTCAGGCAGCCGCCGGCGTCGGATCCTCTGTGGTTTTCGTTCATACCGGTTCATTAAAAGTCATCAACACTCTAAAAAATCGTGGATCTGAGGAACGGATTCGTTCTTTTTTCATCACCGATTGTCGTTACCGGCCCGTGACCCGTATAAACCTTCGTGTCATCAGGAAGACAGAGAAGTTTTTCTTTTATGGAACGGATTTCCTGTTCGTAGGACCCCCCCGGGAGGTCGGTTCGTCCGATCGAACCCGCGAAAAGCGTATCTCCGCAGAAGAGGATACTCTCCTCCGGTGCATACAAGGAGATACTACCCGGACTGTGGCCCGGGGTGTGTATAATGTCGAGAGATATCGTGCCGGCTTCAAGAACTTCACCATCTTCGAGATACCCCGAAATTACAGGTACACCGCTATAATGAACACCGAACATTCCTGCTTGTACGGATAATCCGTT
Source organism: uncultured Gemmatimonadota bacterium (assembly GCA_964394085.1). Classification (GTDB taxonomy): domain Bacteria; order CAYMWF01; family CAYMWF01; genus CAYMWF01. The sequence continues at coordinate 39,595 of CAYMWF010000009.1, forward strand.
AAGAACCGGCTCATCTGCTTTGTGGAGGAAAAAACCGACTCCGAAATGGTCGACTACGGCCTTGACCGCACTTGTATGATCGATATGTGCATGAGTATTCGCAAGACAAACCGGTTTCAGGTCCAATGATTCAACCCTCTGTATAATTTTTTCACCCGCATCACCGGCATCGATTATAACTGCATCCCCAGAAGCAGGATCGCCTACAATGTAACAATTTACCATGAACGGCCCGAGAATAAGATGTTCGACCTGCATATATGCACTCTCCCTCCCAGCCGGATAACACAGATCCGGCTGGTTTAATAATATGTAATTTTCGTCTCAGATTCCGCCGGTGCAGCATAACATAGCGATCCAACGGAAGTCCCGCTCTACTGACCGATCAATTCCCAGCCGATGTTATCAAGGTGGTGCTGGGCAGCGACGGCTGCTGTCGTCGCGTCTCCGGTGGCGTTGGTGATCTGCCTGATCAACTGCGAGCGGATATCCCCTGCGGCGAAGACTCCATCAAGAGAAGTCTTCATGTGCGGATCGGTTAAAAGATATCCACCCTCGTCCTTCTCGATGGGAGATTTTATAAACCCCGTATTCGGGATAAAACCGATGAATACAAACACGGCGGCTGTTTCATGAGTCGACTTTTTTCCCGACTTCACGTTCCTTAGTAACAACTGCTTCACCCCCGAATCGGTTCCCTGGATTTCTTCCACCACGGAATCCCAAATGATATTTATCTTTTCATTTGCAAAAACACGCTCCTGGAGGATCTTCTCAGCTCTGAGTTCGTCTCTCCGATGAACGATATAAACCGTCTTTCCGAACTTTGTCAGGAAATTGGCCTCTTCTACGGCGGCGTCGCCTCCCCCGATCACAGTAATGATCTCATCCTTAAAAAATGCGCCGTCGCAGACGGCACAATAACTTACTCCGAGTCCGGCAAACTCCTCTTCACCCGGTACTCCCAGCTTGGTCGGAGACCCTCCTGTCGCGATAATAACCGCTCCCGCTTCGTACTCGCCGCGCCAGGTAACGATCCTGTTTCTACCATTTTCCGAATAGAACTCGTCAACACCTTCCAGCCTGATCTCCGCACCGAAGAACTCGGCCTGCTCTCGCATTCTGGCTGCCAGATCCGGTCCGTTGATGCTTAAGAAACCAGGATAATCTTCAATCCTTTCGGTGTTCGCAATCTGCCCTCCGGGCATGCCCGCTTCGAGGATAATTGTTTTAAGGCGAGCTCGTGAGCAATACAACCCGGCTGTAAGCCCGCCAGGACCGCCGCCGATAATCAAAACATCAGTCTTCTCCATATTCAGCTCCTTTATTTCCGGACCTTCGAATAATTGCCATCCTTTTTAATGACTTTCGGCCCGGAGACGTCGTCCTGCTGTTTATTTCACCAGGTTCATGAATTCCAGCCGCGTTTCCGCTTCTTTCCTGAAAGAACCGAGCATTGCACTCGTTACTGCTACTGAATTCTGTTTTTCCACTCCACGCATCATCATGCAGAGGTGACGGGCTTCGATAATAACCCCGACACCTTCAGGTAGAAGATGCCTTTCGATTGTTTCCGCAATCTGGTAAGTGAGCCGCTCCTGCACCTGGAGCCTCCTGGAATACATATCAGCAACTCTGGCCAGCTTGGAGAGCCCGACAATTCGACCTTGCGGAATATATGCTATATGACATTTCCCGAAGAACGGCAGCAGGTGATGCTCACAGAGACTGTATATCTCGATATCCTTCACCACCACCATCTCGTCATAATCCTCATCGAATACTGCCTTTCCAAGGAGCTCATCCGGATCCTGACCGTAACCGGACGTCAAGGTTCTCATAGCCCGGCTGAAACGTTCAGGAGTCTTACGCAAACCTTCCCGGTTTGGATCCTCACCCAATTCTTCCAGTAATCCTCTGATCAGGGTTTCCATTGTATCCTCCTGGGCCGCTCTACGAATGACAGCCGATGTCACCTTGATATCCTGTCAGACGGTCGATTGACCAGAATACCCGAACTCACGATCCTGCCGCAAATAAAAAGCTCGGATAAACTCCGGCAGGTTACAGCACCGGAATACCTGTAATAAATCGAAACATTTCAATACGGAGCCGGGCAGGTACGGTTGCATTTGCGAAACCGTGTATTCCTGATCAATGGATTCAGCCCGGCAAGCGAGCGAAAATACTTACGAAACAGGAAAGGGTACGGTTACGTTTCTCGAGTAAAAACTACTTGATCAAAAGGATTAAGGCTATTATATTACTCTCATGATACTCTTATGGCACTCTTCGTGGAGTGCAATGATAGCCTTGAGGAAATCCAATGACTGTCGAAAAAAGCGGGAAAGTAACAATCAAGATACCGAGACAACTTTATGACAACCTAAAAACGATCATTGAGAATTCGGGATTCAATTCAGTAACCGATTTTATCGTATATGTCCTCAGGGATATCGCAAGCCATGCATCCCCCGGCAAAGATGGTGAGCTTACCAAGGATGAGCTTGAAATGATCAGGAGAAAGTTAAAGCATTTAGGCTACCTGTAGAAGACGAAGGCTGAGGTGATTGTTCCTTGTTTAATTATTGGAACGAAGTTCTGAATAACAAGAATGCTCCATCACCGATGGAATTTGAACGCAAGAAAATTACTGAAATCCCGATAAAATATATCCAGTGGATTCTTGATTGAGAGCGCGCGGGACAAGGCTGATTCCTGCACAATGCAAGAAATTCTCACGATTACGGCAACTTGGGAAAACTCGGGAGGAACATTGAATGACTACCAAACCGAAAAGCCAGAATATCACCTGGCATAATCATATGATATCAAAAGAGGACCGAATCAAGAAGTTCGGCCATCACGGTGCGACCCTCTGGTTCACAGGGTTATCCGGTTCAGGAAAATCAACCCTGGCCAATGCCGTATCCAACTATCTTTTCGAACAAAAAATCTTCACATACGTACTGGACGGTGACAATATCAGGCACGGGCTGAACAAAGATCTCGGCTTTTCTCCTGAGGACAGAGAAGAGAATATCCGCAGGATCGGAGAGATAGCATACCTTTTCGCCGACTCCGGGTGCGTTGTCTGTACAGCCTTTATTTCACCCTATGTCAAAGATCGGGAGTTGGCGAGACAGCTGCATAAGAAGGGCGATTTTGTCGAAATCCACTGCCGCTGCTCTCTCGATAAATGCGAAGAGAGAGATCCTAAAGGGCTCTATAAAAAAGCAAGAGCAGGTGAAATTGCGGAATTTACAGGTATCTCCGCCCCGTATGAAATTCCTGAGAATGCAGAACTTTATGTCAACACCGACAAGCTCACAATCCAGGAATCGCTTGATTACATCCTGGATTATCTCCGGAGCGAAGGAATTATGCCGATGTAACGATTTCGATGAATCTTCTCATTCCTATCCGAATTTTTTCCATACCCGCCGATACCGGCGGGTTTTATCTTGCTGAAATTTGATTAGAGCCCCGGATCTTGTCCGCAGGCAAGGAGCGAGGAGGGAGAAAAGCGCAGCATACAAGGACGTATGTGAGCATTTTATCCCGACGAGCGACGCAGGTCCACCACATCCTGCCCCTCTAATCCTCTCTTGCCTTCTTCTGGTTCAAACTCGATTTAGAGCCCCGGATCTTGTCCGCAGGCAAGGAGCGAGGAGGGAGAAAAGCGCAGC
>CAYMWF010000009.1:43383-98090 GCA_964394085.1 uncultured Gemmatimonadota bacterium
AAAAGCGCAGCATACAAGGACGTATGTGAGCATTTTATCCCGACGAGCGACGCAGTCCTGCGGGCAAGAGACGGGGCTCTAAAGGTTGATTTCTACTTCGTCTTCGTCGGCTAGGATATAATCCCGGGGAACATTCTGCCCGGGAAACTTGGTACTCCCCCAAGCCCTCGCGAAAGCTATCTTCTCCCCCAGCTCCTTGTGTACTGCAGTCGCAAGATCCTTGACCGTACTCCCTTTGGGCAGAACAAAAGGCTGCTCATAATTCGCCTTTTTGCCTGGAGCCCTCGTATAGATCCGGATGACGCTCATGACCTCGAAACATATTTTTTCAAGCCGTCTCCTGGTAGAAGGTTCCAACGTGGAGAATGGTATTATGTTAAAGGTTTCACCAAAAAACTCTCTGCAAATTTCCAGGTGTTCTTCTGCGTGCGGAGAATCTGAATGCGTGACGACGATTAAAGCCCGTTTGACAGCATCTCTTCCGCTTACATCATCTTCGCAGTCATCCGCAACCAGAGTGATGTTGTGTTCTTTCAGAATACGGAGTACATCGTCCAGATTGCCTAGAAAATCAGGATTGTCCAGCGACGCCGTCAGCAGAACCACATCAGCGTACCGTATCAGCGCGGTAACCCATTTTTCCATGTATTGATCTGAGATGGGCGGCAGATCCACCAGCTGAATCTGCACATTATCGAACTTCGCCATCGCAGGTTGCGGTTGCCGTGTAGTAAACGGGTATGGCGCAATCTCGGGAGATGCATTGGTCAAAGAATCGAGAATCGAGGATTTTCCGGAGTTGGGCGCTCCAACCAGGGCAAACTGTCCGATGCCCTCTTTGGGAACGTGAACCGAGTATCCTTTCTTGGCACCCGCCGCCTTTGTCGATTTCAAGGTCTGACGAAGTCTGGATATTTTCTTTTTCAGTTCGCCCTGAAGCTTGTCTGTTCCTTTATGCTTGGGGATTGCCCGAAGCATTTCCTGGAGAGCCGTCAACTGCTCCGCAGGTGTACCCGCCCGCTTGTATTCTTCTTCAGCGGCGTGGTACTGGGGAGTGAGATTCGCAGGCATTTCGATTCTCCTTTCCAGGCCGGAATCTACGCCGCAGCTCGACAACTGTCTACTGAGCTTTAATTCTTAGGGTTGATCCGATCCGATTATCGGAATCTGAAAGAGCATTCCATCCACGTATAAACTTTACTGAAATCCTCAACCTCGACACCTATCCCTTTAAGATTATTCCAACTCACATAACCGATCTCGCAGGCAAATTCCAGTCCTGAGATACGACGAACTTTCACGTCAAGTCCGGCAGTTCTCCTTTCAGCCTGCTCACCCTCGAGAAACGTTCTGGAAGCCAAACCTTCTCCATAAAGGGAATCGGGTGGCATTTCTTCGCCTTTCCTGAATATTGAGGTATGAAGACCTATCGTGATTCCCTCGGGCAAAGCCCACCCGATGTCCAGCGACAGGTTATCGCTGTTCCTGCCGCCCCAGAAACCGAGCGGCAGCCCATGGCTCGAATAATCGCTTTCGGCCCATTTATGCTGGTAAGCTCCCGGCGTAATCCTAGTGTATTCCAGCCTTATCGATGGAGGGATACGCCACCCGGAGGGGGTGAAAAGCCAACCAGCCTGGAATCCGACCCAGTTATGATGTTCTTCTTTATCAAAGCACCTTTCAATCGAAAATTCGTCGATAAAGAGAGAGCCGTAAAGCCTGTGGCCACGGAGAGGTCTGACTGCGGCATCAAAAAAAATCTGAATATTGTCGAGATCTCCCAGATAGTGCTCTGCCGACCAGTAGAACATAATCGGAATCCAATAGAGAGCTTCGAAATTCCGCCGCGCGTAAATCACTGATTCTCCTGCGCTTAATTCAAGCCAGGGAGCGGGACGGAGGTCGAGTCTGTGGCAGACCAGCTGTTTCGGATAATTACTCACCCGGGGCCATAAGGCTCCACCGTCTTCGAGAGTGTCGGGAACCGCGGATTCCAGGTATCCGTGGAACCATGACAGTCGCAACCAGCTTTCCGGATCCCATGTGACAGTAAGGTGCGGAAAAGAAGGAGCGTGCTGCCCCCTGGTTACGAAATTTTCAGCGCTGAAACCTCGGACGAGTTTCACTTTGCCCATACCGAACGTGAATTCACGCCATCTTGCCGAGAGTATCGCATCAGCCTGGTCATAATCGAAACTTCCCCTCGATTCGTTGTTATTCCATGCTCTTGGAACCGCTTCTTCGGGTTGAAATATGTACGGAATTTCTTCTTCCTGGTTCCAATACCGGGTATCACTCACCATCAACTGGAAACCCACGCTGGTTCCGACACTTCCGAAAATGGATGCTCCAATCGTATAGAGAGCTCCGTCACGGGTTGATTCGAGGTCAGGGTACCCCGAGGGGAACCAGGCTAATCTGAAGAGAGGATCGATGGCGGCATCAACTATATCCCCGGGAGATATGACTATGAACGGACGTTGACGAAGTCCTTTATTCTCTGCTGTCTCCAAAATCCTGAAGCGAGAGAACTCAGCGGTGAAGGAGGCTAACATCCTGGTGTCATAGGCGGAAAGCGTCGCGGGATTCCCGATGACCAGGCGATTTAGTGCATCGAGATGACCGAGGACCGAAGCAACGTCAGGCGTGCGGTCTATCGTCCAGGCGTGATCCAGGTTTCCGAGCAGCACTTGGCGTTCGATAAAAGAGACTACATCATTCCCGTATGAAAGATATATCGGAGGATGAACCTTTCCTGAGGCATCGGCGCACGATAAAGTAAATGTGGCTGAAACCGCCAGAACGCAGACCACCGTCAACATGAACGAACAGACTGGTAAAGAAAATGAATGTGTATCCGGATTTACGGAAAGTCTCGTTTCCGGGTCGGAATCACCAGAAACTGAAAACATTCGCCGAAGGATCAAGCCTGCCTCCTTAAATGCCTGAAAAACATCAAATAATAGCGTCTGCTCCGATCAAGATGTCGGAATTCAGATAAGAAGTCAACCCCGATAAACAGTCTTCAAATGCCCCAAACCGATAGATTACAGATCGTTGAACCCTTGGGAGTCGGGCGGTTTATTTTCTTCCCGGCGTTTTCCGAACCTTGACAAACCTGAAGGGTTCGGACAGGATGCAGAAGAGCGATTTTCACACCAGCCGTTCTGTCGGGAACGGAGTTTTTATATGCCCCGGAAAAAAGTTCTGCTTCTCAACCCGCCGGGAGACCGGAAGTATCTTCGCGGCGGTTACTGCACGAATGAATCGAAGGCTCGATATTACTATCCAGCTTCCGATCTCATTATCCAGAGCGGTATTCTGCGAACAGAATTCGATGTGGACTACATTGACGCAGTCGCTGATGACCTGGATTTCCCGGAATGCCTGCTCCGAATAAGGGAAGGCGGATATTACGGGCTCCTTGCGGTAACGGCGAGTTGTTCCTGGAGGCGTGATTCTGACTTTTTCACCGCGGTCAGGAGGGAGTGTGGTAAAATTCGGATCATCCTTTCAGGAGGATTCCTTCTTCATCAATGGAAAGAGCGTCTTGAGACGGCTGGATGGATGGATGGAATTCTCCTCGATTACACCGGCGAAGGTGCGCTTCGTTTCCTTAAGGGAGAACGAGAGGCTGTTCCGGGAATCGTCATCCGGAATCCGGAAACATCTGTGCCGACATACCCGCCGGTCGAAGCGACATCCCCTGTCAGATACCCGGTGCCGGCTCACGATATAATCGAATACGGAAAATACCATCACCCGAGCACGATCCGGCATCCCTTCGCTCTGGTGCATTCCTCATTCGGATGCCCGTTTCGATGCGTGTTCTGCGTATTCAGCAATATCCCTTATCGCGTGAGGGAACCGGGCGAAGTGGTCGAAGAACTCGGCGAACTCAAGCGTCTGGGAATTAAAGAGCTTATGTTCGGAGACCCGTCCTTCGGATCGGATAGACAAAGCACGGCAGCTCTCTGCAGAGCGATAATAGAGAAGAATCTGCAGTTCGGGTGGCACTGCCAGGCCCGGGTCGATTCAATGGACCGGGAACTGCTTCAACTTATGAAGAAAGCCGGGTGCCATACAATCCATTTCGGGGTCGAGAGCGCGAATAACGAAATTCTTCGTTCTTACAGGAAGAATCTCCAGAAGAAGCAGATAAAGGAGCAGTTCCTACTATGCCGGAAGCTGGGCATCAGGACACTCGCGTATTTCATGATAGGTCTTCCGGGGGATTCAGAGATGAATATCAACGAAAGCATCGAATTCGCAAAAGAGATCAAATGCAATTTCGCATCATTCAACCTGGCGGTTCCTGAAGTAGGAACCGAACTGCGGGATATAGTAACGAAAGGGCATTATTACGTATCGGATATCGACGAACTCAGTTATTCGAATCCAGCCCCCACGGTCATTACCGATGCTCTACCCGCGTCGCTGCAGCGCCTGATGAAGAAAAGAGCTATGAAAGCGTTCTATCTCCGGCCGGGATACATGATCCGATCGTTATTCGGAATCCGTAGTTTCTACCAGCTGAAAAACCACCTGCTTGAAGGCGCTCACGTAGTCTCGAATATAATATTCTCAGCCGATAACGATCGATGACGATCGGTCACTCCGCAATTCTCTCCAGGTATGGATTTTCGTATTCTCGAAAAACCTTCGCCATGTAGGTTCGCCCATTCTCTCCCGGATGGCTGTTATCGGAAGAAGAGAAGAAAACTATCTTCCCCCAGTGACTGTAACGACCCTTCCCGGTTGAAGAGATTTGATCGTGCCCCGTGTTCCCGGCAGGCCAGAGGAGAAGGCCGTCTTCGTACAAATAGAGGTTTCCGCCGGACTCGAGCAGTTCCTCCGAATCGATAAGAGGCCTGGGCCGGAAAACGTACATGTTTCCTGAATCGTGTTCATACTTTCCATTGTCATCGAAATAAACCGGGAGTGATTCAGTCGCCCTGGTCCCATACTTCGAATATGGATTTACCATTCTGCACAGATTCAAGTGCCTGATGGCGTCGTCATTCCGGGCAAGATCCTTGTACATGCAGGCAAGGCTGAAGAGAGCATCCTGGTTGAAAGGCTCCCTTTCAAGAACGCGGAGAAGCGGCTTTTCGGCGGAGGCTGGATCTCCCGACAGGATTTTCAGCTTGGCTGCCGCCAGATCGCTTGAAGGGAGTTGATCGGAAAATTCCGCTGCCTTGCCGAAAAACGCCATCGCCCGATTGTTCTGTTCTTCCTCCAGCGCCATTTCCCCAATCTCGTATAGAACAGCCGACTCGAAACCGTCGGCCAGGGGATATGTTTCACTCAGCAGGTCGGCCGCTTCACAGGCTAAACCTGCTCGTCGATATAATTCAGCCACCGATAAAATGAACTCAGGTGGAACAGAACGCATTTCAGGATCTCGACTGACTGTCATCAGGATATTTATAGCCTCTTCGTTTCTATCACAGAGAAGAAGAAAACGGGCAAGATCGATCCTCGGCATCGGATCATGAGGGTCAGAGGAAATCCCGGCCCTTAAATCAGATTCGCTGCCCAGCTCGAAAATAATAAAACTTACCGGGATTTCCGGATCGATGAATACAGGCTCCCAGACACCCGGATCTTTTATTATGGTGATTCCATCCCCCGGGTGAACATGAAGGAAATCATCCAGGGCCAGGCTGAAGCCGACCATATTGCTTCTACTGACTATAAGATGAGTTGCATGTATGGATTTGAGGGAATCATACAGGCACTCGAAGGTGCCGCAGCGTGGATACGGGATTGTTTTCAGAAGCGGATTCGAAGGTGTATGCCAGTTGAAATTGAAATCGTAAAACGGAAAATCTTCGAAAACGCACCTTGCGGGCAGTCCATCGTACTCCATGAACCAGTCTCTAAGTTCCCAGTATCCATCCGCTGTCGACCACGCTTCGATCGGGTTGCGAAACCCTCCTTCCCCCGTAAGGATGACCGCGTTCAAAGCTAGTAGAAGGATCACACCAAACAGTATGACGCGCTTTACGAGGCGAGGTACCCGGGGCATGAAACGTACCACTGTCGCAGAAAGAAAAAGGAGCAGGAGCGGATATACGGCCAGCAGGAAATACGAGGAAGAAAGGTTCCAGTAAATCCAGCTCATTGGTAGAAAAAAACCCAGGAACAGGATGGTTGTGAAAAGAAATATACGCCCCGGAACCGCAAATGGGGACAATAAAAGCAAAATGGTTACGATCTTCTTTTCAACGGCTCGAGGCTCGATAGCATCCGGAATCGACTCGGGCGCGAAAGGATGGAACCTGGGTTTCAGGAGACGAAGAACATTACCGCCTTCTCCCCTGAGTCCATGCTCCAGGCGTTCGAATATTCGTGAAGGATCATGAGTGCGGATATAGTCGAGAGCATTCGGCTGCTCGCGAATCGCAAGGCCTTCATCCCATTCATCGACCCACATGAAATGCTGGTTCACGCTGTAAAAAGGCGTTCCATAACCGACTACGTTCCTTGCTAGAAGCGGGAACGCCCCGATAGTGAAAAAAACCATGAAATACCAGAAATACTTATCCTTTATGACTCGATATCCCAGGAGTAGCGGTACGGAAACCACGAAAACCGCCACAAATACATGTCCTGTCGGCTTGGTTAGATATAACAGTCCCGCTGCGAGTCCAGCCGGGATCCAGGCCCGCCTGTTTTTAAACCCGGTAACGGTAAAATACCATGCCCATAACAGGATGAGCATCATCAGGGGTTCGCAGTTGACGATACAGATCCGTTTCCTGAAATAGAGACCGAAACATAAAAATATACTTGAAAGATATGCTACGGGGAAATTCCATATTCTGGCTGCGATAAAGAAAACACTCGCAACGCACAATCCTCCTATTATAAATACCACGAGTTTCGCCTGGGCGAAGAATTCCATTGAAGGTTCGGCAAAGGGGTAGAGAAGCAGATACAACAGCGGGTTCTGTTTGGCTTCGGCATAAGTGCCGTCGAAACAGTGACGGAGGAAGCCGTCCAGGCCGCCCATGTCCGTGATAGCCAGGGAGCCGACAAGATATCCGACTGTATCTTCAACGGATGTTCTATTAAAAACGTCGAGAAGGACCAACCCCATCAATATGTAATTGAGAAGAAGGACGGCAAGGAAAAGCCACTGGGTAAACCCGAACCCGGGATGTCTACGTGTTCGAGTTCCGAGAGTATGAGATCTTGAGGTTGGGATTTCTCGAAACATCAGGTTTCACCCGGTTGAGGCGTGGGCGGTGATTTTATCCTTGGGCTATCAGCTGTCATGGATCGTTTTTCGGACGGTTGCCAGAAGCCCAGCCAGCGAATACGGTTTCTTTAAAAACTTGAATCCCATTCGCTTTATCTGCTCGAACTGGATTTTACGGGTGGGATAACCGCTTGTAAGAAGGATTTTCAATCCGGGCATTTGGGATCTCAGCTCAGTCGCCAGATCGACTCCGGTCATTCCTCGAAGAACGACATCGGAAAACAGGAGGTCGAAGCGTCCATTTTCTTTCTTGAAAATTTCTAGAGCATGTTCCGCACTTTCTACAGTAAAAACGATATAATCGTTTCGGCTTAAAATCTTTTCTGCAAGGGTTCGAACTCCGTCCTCGTCTTCAACCAGGAGTATTCGCTCGCCGGTACCTCGCTGGATATCGGCGGGAGCATCTTTGTCAACTTCATCGATCGCCTCATGCAAAAAAACCGGGAAGTGTATCCTGAAACATGTTCCTTTCCCCGGCTCACTCTCAACCTTCAACCATCCGTCGTGCCGTGTGACAATGCCGTAAACCACCGAAAGACCGAGACCGGTTCCCTTCCCCGATGGTTTCGTGCTGAAAAACGGTTCGAAAATATGACCCAGAACCTCCTTCGACATACCTTCACCGGTGTCTGCAACGGTCAACCGAAAAAATTCACCTGTACGTGCGTTCGGAATATGTTCTATTTCCTGTTCGGTCACTACGACATTTTTTGTCTCAATTGTAAGACTGCCCCCACCAGGCATCGCCTCCTTGGCATTAACCGAAAGGTTCATTACCAGCTGCTCCAGGTTTCCGGGATCAGCCTGAATAATCCAGGGATTCTTTTCGAGGTTGATGTTTACTTTCACATCCTCGCCGATAATCCTCTTCAGCATTTTGTATAGATTCTGGATTATTTCATTCGCATCGACAGCCTCCTTTTCCAGCGGCGCCATTTCACTGAAAAGAAGGAGTTGTCTCGTTAGTGCGGATGCCTGCGCAACGGCATTGTTGATCTGCTCCAGGTTCGAATACCTGAAATCAGATTCATCTAGATCCATCATGGTGAGGTCGGTGAAACCCCGGATAGCCACAAGAAGATTGTTGAAATCATGGGCGACTCCACCCGCGAGGGTACCGATTGCTTCGAGTTTTTGAGTCTGTAAAAACATTTCCTGCATATTGTCGCGCTCTTTTTCGATCCGCATCCGCTCCAGGATCGCCTGTGCTCCGGAATTCAGAGTGCGAACATGCCCGATATCCGCATCCGTGTACTCGGTATCTTTGCCGGAAACCGCAAGAAACGCGCGAACGATACCATCCCTGATAATTGCCGGAAAAACCGTAAGCCTGTGCATTTCCACATGACCGACCGGCAAGTTGACGGAAGCCAGGCGCGGATCGTCCGGATCGTTTATGATCTGCGGCATGCCACTGTTGACTACCGCCTCGAAAATGCCGTTCCCGGGTAAACCGGTCGACAGGGTCGAACTTACCATTGAACAGTCCTTCATGGTTTCAGAACATGTTTCAAAGGAAAGTACCTGTCGTCCCGCATCGTCTATTTCGGCGTAACAAGCGTAACGGCTGGACGTGATTTCGCGAACTCCGTCCAACAGCCGGCGGATCAGGTTCGGCGCAGTCAGTTCGTAAGCTGTGGCGATATTCCACAAAGAGGTCAGTTCCGATTGCACTCTCCGCTCATCGTCGATCCTACTTGAAAACCTGATGATAGAAGCCAGAGTTTCTGCAGCCTGACTGAATAAAGAAGCATCCGGAATACCGGAGTTTCTTTCCCCCGGAAATATCATAATCATCGATCCGTAAGAGGAACCTTCCGCCTCGAGAGGAAAAGCCCTGGCTCCCTCAGTTGCGACGCTTTTTATTTCAGCCGTATAGTTTTCTCTTGGAATACCGGTAAGAACCGGTTCCCCGTCGGGACCGGTGGTAATACTCAGACAGCTTTCGAACCGTTCGGGGGCCAACCGTATCCCCGGCTCGGATAAAGAATGCACTTTCGCTGGGGAATCATCGCTGATCTTCTCCTTTTCGATTACGATCAGGAGTCTTTTCATTCCATCGACGGTCTGGAAAAGAACGGTGGCTGTGTTTAGAAAGATTCTACCGATAGTTGGATCCTCTATCGAAAAGTCCAGGTCTCCATCCTCCGGGGACGCCACGGCACGGTCTGGTTCGTTGTTCGATAAAGAAGGTTGTTTACTACCGGTTTTTCTATGTTTCATAATATTTCCTGCAGTTCTTCGAACGGTGTTCCTTCGAAAAGAATCAGAATTTGATTATAGAATTCGAGATGTTTTTTACCGTCCGTTTTTTTTCAGAATTATTTAGCCCTGAACCTGTCTCGCCGGATATTTGCATATGGGGAATATATTTTCTCCGGTTAGCCGACGCAATCTTCTTTTTCTGGTGAAAGATCCGGTAATTTTATCCGAAAAGCATAAATTCTGAACGGCTCGGAACCGATAGATCGAATAGACGATAAAATTATTTCCATCCCAGATCAGGAAGGAAGTAGGTTCTTTTTGTATCTCCACTTATGGAAACGGGTTTTATGAAGTCGTTACGCCGTATCGTAGTCATCGAAGATGAACCCGCGTTACTCAACCTGCTCGTCATGCTGTTGAAACGTGCCAGCTTTGATGCAGTCGGTTTTCAAAAAGGCTCGGCGGCCCTTCAATATATCTCAAAGAACCGGGTTGACCTTGTTCTGGTGGATATAAATCTGCCGGATATAGACGGCGTCGAAATTTGCCAGATGATTAAAAACAACAGGAAAACCAACAGGATTCCTGTGGTTGTAATCACCAGTGCACCGACGAAAAAGAATTTACTCTCTGCCAAGAAAGCAGGAGTCCAGGACTTTATTTCCAAGATAGACCTCAATTTCGAAGACTTCCTCGATAAAATCAAAAATACTCTTGATATTTCCGCCGGGACAAGAGCAGAACCCTCTGAATCACCTGAAAAAACCTCGCCGCCGGGAGCCGCAAAAGGAAGCGGGAAGAAAACCCCGGTATCCGCCGGTAAAAAAAAGCTTCGAAAGGCAGGCGCAAGTCAGGAAGGCGGACCTATCCCGGGAAGTGGTCAAAAAGCGGAAGAAGACGCTCATAAAAGGGAAGATGCCAAATACGGATCACTTCTGAAAAACCGGGGGTCGGAACGGCCGAAAGCGGTAATCGCGGCGTTGAAAAGGATAAAAGAACTCCGCACTCTACCCTTTATTGCGATAGAGCTTGCACGAAAAGCCTCGAACCAGGAATCATCCGCAACGGATCTACTGAAAACCGTTGAGTTGGATCAGGCTCTTACCTACAAAATTCTCAAGGTAGCGAATTCGCCTTTGTACTGTGCCAATCAGAAAATAAATTCTATGCAGAATGCCATCGTCAGGATCGGCTTTGAGCGAGTAAAAGAAATTGCGCTGGGTGCAGCCATACTCGACAATATTGGAGACAATGGGGGGGGGAAGATTGACAGGATGGGTCTCTGGGAACACTCTCTCGCCACGAGCATCATTGCCGGTGAACTGGCCCGCATGACCGGAGGCATGGGTCGGGATTTGGCTTCAATCGCGGCATTCCTTCATGATTTCGGGAAAGTGATTTTCGATGATTTTCTCGAAGCTCTATACGAAGAAGTTGCAAAATACAGCAAATCACATCAAGTCCCGGTTTACAGTTCAGAGATGCACCATCTGGGACTTAATCATGCGACTCTTTTCACTGAATTACGGATTACATGGAACTTACCGGAAAAGCTTTATTTCGCTGTCGCTTATCACCACAACACCTGGGATGATCTGAAGCAGCTCAATTTCGGTTTAGAAAATTCGGGGATGATCCTGGTGGTTAAAGCGGCGGATATCCTTGCTAAAACAACCGGCGTCGGTGACTCCGGAGACGACTACCTTTTCGATATCCCGTCCTGGGTTCAAAATACTCTGGGGATGGAGTTCGATACTATGGTTCCTCTGCTGGAGAGAACGAAATCTAATGTAAATCAATTAAAAGAAGCTCTGGGGATAGGCGACGATGAGGAAACCTCTCCATATCCTGATGGCAGTAAGGATAGCGCAAGCGAGTTTCCCGATGATGTCTCGTTACATAGTGAAGATTCTGGTGTCGCCTGGATAGACGACACTGTTAACAACATTTCACCCTTCAGATTATCTCTTATCCGTCTGGGCGTGAACTGCTGGCCCTATCAATCTCTGGGCGAGCTTATACACACCATAAAGGGCGGCGGCGGGAAGCCGGATATCGTCTTTATCGGCCCCGAAACAGCCGAAAAGACATGGGAAAATCTCTTGAATATTACCGCAGAGCAGTCTCGTAATTGTTTAACAGATACTCGATTCGTTCTTCTTTACGGTGAAAACCGTGAAATTTTTAAATTAAAACCGGAATTCGTCGAAACAGAAAAAGTTCGAATTCCGATCTCGATGGGGAACCTGCATCAAATCATCCTCAGTAGAAAACGAAACTGCGACCCCGTCAGCTGATTGGAATTATTGTCATTTAAACATGCAAGTGGTTCGAGAGATATCTTTACGGAAAGCACCAAATAAGCATCGAATGGCGCTTCGGACAGGAACCACGAAAGAATTGTACGAAAAGGGAGTTATCCCGGATGACTGAAGCTAGGGCGAGAATTCTGATCGCTGATGATGTCGAAAGTATTTGTGAGCTTCTCCAGCACCTGCTTGAAGATGAGGGTTTTATTACCGAATCGGTGAATAACGGCTGCGATGTTATCGAAATCGTCAAAAAAACACCACCGGATGTCCTGCTGCTGGATGTGAAGATGCCGGGGCTCAACGGGATCGAAGTTTTAAGGAAAGTTAAAACGCTGGAACCCGATCTGCCCGTTGTGATGATAACCGCATATGCTGACATCAACGGGGCGGTAACCACTATTAAATCCGGAGCACACGATTACCTGTCGAAGCCGTTCAATACACACGAGGTGATACGGGTCGTACATCGCGCTCTGGCCGAGCAACGGTTGAAAAGGCAGGTATCCACCCTTTCCACGAGGCTGCAGACTAAATCGAACCTGAGAGAAATGATGGGTCCCAGTGATGAAATTGCCCCTCTGATTGCCGATATCCAACAGGTGGCTCCTTCATCGCTGGCCGTGCTGATTACAGGCGAACGAGGTTCTGGTAAAGGACTGGTGTCGCGAGCGATCCATTTAAACAGTGTACGTTCCGGAGAACCTTTCATTACGGCAGACTGCGGCTCTCCCGCATGCGGTTGTCAGGAGGAGGAGTTATTCGGAATCGAAACCGGTGGCAGCACGGGACGGATGATACGGGCCGGGCGCATTGAAATGGCTGACGGGGGCACTCTCTACCTGAAAAATATCGATAAGTTGCCGCTTGAACTGCACGGAAAATTCCGACGGATGATGGCGGAAGGTGTGATAAAACGCAAGGATGGTACAGCCGATGTTCCGATCGATATCCGGCTTGTGACTTCAACAAGAGAAAACATTGAAAAGATGGTCCCGGATGGGCGCTTCGACCGTGATCTCTACTTCAGGTTAAGCGAATTCATGGTGAAGGTCCCCCCCTTGAGGGAGCGTCGGGATGATATTCTTTATCTCGCCAACCTCTTTCTGGATAATGCAAACATCGAACTCGGCAAGAACGTGAAGAGGTTCGATGAAAAAGCGATACTATGCCTTCTCACCCATTCCTGGCCCGGGAATGTTAACGAACTTGGTTCTGTAATACGGCAGACCGCATTGACGGCCGATGAAACTGTTGAACCTCATCATCTCCAGTTGGATACGGGTGTGGGCCCGATGGAAGCAGAAACCTTCTATGAATCCGACATGCTTGAGGAAAGGGTCGGGTGTTCATTAAAGGAGATGATGACCCACCATGTTACGATTATCGAAAAAAATATCCTTGAAAACACCCTGAGGAAAACGGGAGGCGATCAGAAGGAAGCCGCCCGACTGCTCCGAATAGATAATGCAGCCATGCATTCGAAACTGCACTATCATGGCATAGATACGGATAAGACCGTCCAACCCGATCCGGAAAAATCTCACGACTGACCGGATACTCTCTTGCCACCCGGAATCTGACATATCAGGAAAACTCGACCCGCAGACTGTTCCGTATCCGTTGAACGATACATTGAAACAACACTGTTCACACTAGAGCCTGATTTAGGTGTTCTTCCCTGCGAGCTATTTGCTATACCTGGATGTGCTTTGAAAATTAAGAAGATATGGAAGCATCTGCAACGCAGAATGCTACCTGCGAATAGTGCTTGCCCATGTACTGCTTTAGCGCGATATTCAGGACCTTGGGACCATAAGCTGAAACAGGGATGTCGGAACTGATGAGCCGAAACCGCGCCAAGCCTCATATCCTCCTGATCAACCCGTGGATCACTGATTTCGCAGCCTACGACTTCTGGATGAGACCGATCGGACTTCTGCAAATCGGCTCCTGGCTCCGGAATGCAGGATGGAATATACAACTTCTGGATTGCCTGGATAGACAGCGCCAATCCCGTGAGGGATCCGCGCTGATTTCCCGCTCGAACGGAACTGGTGGATTCTTTAAAACACTTGAAGAAAAACCCGAAGTTCTGGGCTTCGTACCCAGACGGTTCGGGAGGTACGGTATACCTATCCCCCTTTTCAAGGACGACCTGAAGCGGATGAAGCGACCGGATGCCGTTCTTGTAACCTCTTCGATGACCTACTGGTATCCTGGAGTGCAACTCGCGGTAAGATTGGTCAGGGAGAAATGGTCCGGGATCCGGGTTCTGCTGGGTGGAAGGTATGCCACCCTCTGCCCGGAGCACGCAAGGGAGCACTCCGGAGCTGACTTCATACTGGAAGGGAGCGGTCACGAACGCCTTCAGGAACTCCTCGAATCGATAACCGGAAACTCTCTGAACCCGTTCCCCATCTTTCGAGATACGCCCATTCCTGCGCATGATCTTTACCCGGCTGCACCTTTCGCAGCCGTAGTCTGCAGCGAGGGATGCCCATTCCGCTGCACCTATTGCGCCACGCGGATACTTCACCCGGTTCGCGATCTACGACCCGTATCGTCCATTGTTTCGGAACTTGAGAGGATATCCTTGCTGCGAATAAAAAATGTCGCCTTCTATGACGACGCTCTTCTTGCGGATTCGGACTCGTTGATCGAACCACTCCTCGAGCAGGTGATCAAGCTGGAATTGAGATTACGATTCCATACTCCGAACGCGCTGCATGCAAAATTTTTAACCTCCCGGATCGCACGACTGATGAGGAAGGCCGGTTTCGACAAAGTTTATCTCGGATTCGAATCGTCGGATACGATGTTTCAACTCGAAACGGGAGCAAAGATAGAGCCGCACGAATTGAGACAGGGTGCAGCCTACCTGCAGGAGGCCGGATTCGAAAGCGGGCAGATCGCCGCGTATATCGTAGCGGGCCACCCGGCACAAAATCCGGAGATGCTGCGGGAAACTATCTATGCTGCGGCAGGTGCCGGCGTACTCCCGGTACTGGCGGAATATTCGCCGGTGCCCGGCACTCCGGATTTTTCTATTGCTGAAGGCATGTTTCGGTATTCTCCGGGAATGGACCCGTTACTGCACAATTCCACGATAATCCGGTATCAGCATCCCGAATTCGAACCCGCTGAATTTGAGAACCTGAGGCTTGAGAGCCTGGCTGTCAGGAGCCGCATTAGAACGGGCACCTGCCTGTGAACCTGCAATGAAAAGGTCTGGAAAGGAGTGCCGAGTGAGAAACACCAGGCGATCCGGATCAGGTTTTTTCAAAAAAACGTGGATCGAACCTGTTTTCGCGAGGGATTTCCCGCCCTTCCCTGTCCTGGAAAACCAGTCCATCCAGAAGTTGCGCATTCATACCGGCCGGTGCGGATACGTAAATGCCATCCGCCTTCGCGAACACCCGCTTACCGATTTTCATTGCCGCTGTTCCCGTGATTTCGCCACCGTCTTTGTGGGAAACCTTGCCGGTCAGACTGTAAGAACGCTTTAAACGGACCGGGAGGATGAACTTTACGGTGATCGATTTCGTCACCACTGCTTCTCTCTTTTCAATAGCCGTGGTCCACCAGAGGATCTCATCGAGCACCGCAGTGATTATTCCACCGTGGATAACGCCGAAAAAACCGCATAATTCCTTTTCGGGAAAAAACTCGCCCCGGATCTCTCCTTCTTCCTGCCAAAGGGGCAGCCTGATTCCGCGCTGATTGTCACGACCGCAAACGAAACAGCCTGGAAAGGACGGGAAAAACATTCTCTGCACCGGCTATTCTCCTCTTTTGCTCGAAGACTTCTCCGGAAGGTCTGAAACAATATTCATCCGGGCCGCGAACGGCTGAGAATTTCGGATTGGAACCGTCGATCTTATACGAATGTCCATGAATATGAGCCAAGGGCCGGGCTCGCCACGGTCACCGTGTTTCCCGGATTTATCGGTCCTACACCGCCGGGAGTTCCCGTGTAGATTATGTCTCCGGGTGCGAGGTTCCAGGTTCGGCTCAATATTTCCACAAGGCGCCCAGGCGTGTAATTCATCTTCGCAACATCACCTTGCTGCCGCAGCTCACCATCGACGAAACACTCGAACCTGATGGAGCCGAGGTCGTAGGATTCATCAACAGTCGTAAACGAGCCGAGCGGTGCACCATTGTCGAATGCTTTACTGAGCTCCCACGGGCGACCTTCTCTTTTCAAGCTCGCCTGGAGATCCCGGAGAGTCAAATCCAGACCGAGAGCTACGGCGCCTATGCAACCGCGCGCTCTTTCAACCGGGATGCAGGATCCGCCCCGGGAGAGTGCAAGGACAAGTTCCGCCTCGTGATGCACTTCTCCGGCGCTCCGGGGAAGTTTTACTCCCGAGCCTGGAGGAACGAGGCTCGTGACCGGCTTCATGAATACTACACAGTCGGAGTCGGGAGCTTCACCCATTTCAAGGTTGTGCGCGGAATAATTCCTGCCGATACAGAATATCCTCCGGGGGATGACTGCAGGATCCTGGTATACTGTCTTCATAATTGTGTATAAGCTTTCTCAGATATCTTCAAATTAAACGACTGAGTGGCATAACGACGGGTCGATCCCGGCCGGTCAAATTGAACATAGGGCCATCCACCGACCGCGATCAAGCATCATTTCCTTCTGTTCTTCTGAAAACACGCAGTCTAATCCTGCAATACCGGTGACCCTACGATTTTGATAGCTTTTCAGGTTTACCCGGCTCTTCTTCTGAATTAGTATCCGCAGGCGGCTGCTTCGGACACCCGCACCACGAGCCAGCCGCGGTCAATCCTGGTTTGTTTCCGTTCATTCCGGGGCAGGGGTGGCGGTCGGAATGAATCAGACTCTTTCGCAAACTAAATCAGATAAGGGGGCCTGCGATGATGAAGAAACTTTTGATTTTACTGCTCTTTACCCCCGCGTTCACGACCGCGGCCGGACCTGGTGCGCCCGACAAAACCCGCCGGGCCCTTCTCGACGATATTCTCCACGTCAAGCAGGAGTTCGCCGACAAGCAATCGCCCGGAGCAGCTCCGGCATCCCAGGAAAACTTCGATGTGTTCAATTACAAGCTGGATATTGTACTCGACACCGACAAGCTCGAAATTTCCGGATCGACCGGGATATTCGCGGTGAGCCTTACCGACGGTCTGACCTCCATAGATCTCGACTTCCATTCCGTAATGAATGTCATCGAGGTCTGGAACAGTTCCGGAAACCTCACCTTCTCGCATAATGATAATATACTCACGGTCACCCTGGACAAAGCGTACAACGCTGGGGACACCATAAGGGTAGCGGTGGAATACGACGGCAAACCCCAGCAGGCTTACTGGGGAGCATTCATGTGGGAATACCATGGAAGCGACCTTGTCGTTGCTACGCTTTCAGAGCCGTGGGGAGCCCGCACCTGGTGGCCCTGCAAAGACAGACCAGACGATAAAGCCACGGCCGAAATACAGATTACGGCGCCTGATTGGATGACCTGCGTGGCGAACGGGGAACTGGAATCACGCACCAACAACGGCGACGGCACCTTCACTTTCCGCTGGGTGGAATCATACCCTCTCACGACTTACCTGGTCTCGATCGCGTGTACGAATTACGCGTACTGGACCGATACATACGTAACCGGCGACGCAGACACCATGCGAATCGACTTCTTCGCTTATCCGGAAGATTATAACAAGGCGCAGGAAGACTGGAACGTTACAGCCGGAATGATCGAGACTTTCGTCGGCCTGTTCGGAGAATACCCGTTCATCCAGGAACGGTACGGAATGGCAGAGTTCCCTTGGACCTACGGGGCCATGGAGCACCAGACCTGCACGAGCTACGGTTCCGGGCTCATCACCGGCGATCATTACTTCGACCCTATCGTGGCCCACGAACTGGCGCACCAGTGGTGGGGAGATCTTGTAACCTGTGAAACCTGGGCGGATATCTGGTTGAACGAGGGTTTCGCCACTTACAGCGAAGCGCTCGAAGTCGAAGTCTCGCAGGGTGAACAGGCTTTCGCCGATTATATCGACCTGCTGGAGAGTTATTCCGGTTATTTCTCGGATACCGTGTACGATCCGACGGAACTGTTCAGTATCACGGTATATAAAAAAGGGGGCCTGGTTCTCCACATGCTGAGACACATCATGGGAAGCGAGGCTTTCTTCAATGGATTGAGGGAATACGGATGGAACTCCGGCTTCGCATACGGAACCGCGAAAACGGATGACTTCATCGGCGTAATGGAATCGATCCATGGAAGCGACCTCGACTGGTTTTTCGAGCCGTGGCTGAACTATCCCTGGTACCCGCATTATCGCTACTCATGGAGCAAGTCGATGAACGGCGGCGACTGGCTTTTGAACCTCAGGATAGAACAGGAACAGACCCAGACTCTTTATACGATGCCCATCGACGTTAAGATTTCTTTCGACGGCGGAGATACACTTCTGACGATTGTCGATTCACTGGAAGTCCAGGTATTCCAGATCATATTACCGGATGAACCGACCAACGTGGTGCTCGACCCGGACAACTGGATACTTTGCGACTTGAAATATGTGGGTGTCGATAATGAAAGCGGCGACGCTCCCCGGGCCCTGACAGGAACCGGCATCGGTTCCAACAGGCCCAATCCGTTCAATCCGAGAACAGTTATACCTTATTTCATAGGGGGAAATGTACCGGCGGCCGCGACACTTTCGGTTTACGACATGACCGGACGCCTCGTAAGAACCCTGGTGGACGATGTAGCAGCTCCCGGCGAACATTCGGCGGTCTGGGATGGAAGGGATGGCGCGGGGCATGAAGCCGTGTCAGGGGTGTATATTTGCCGCCTGCAATGCGGGAATTTCAGCGATTCGCGGCGGCTCGTGATGTTGAAATAGACCGGTGAGACACCGGCGGCTCATCCTGAACGATTCACCGTTGGAGGGCGGAGCCGATGATTATCACAAAGCAGTATCCCGGCTGAACAAACCAGGACAATATCGGAGAAATGGAACATGGAGAAAATGTGGGCGCCATGGCGCAAGAAGTATCTGATGAGCCTAGCCAAAGAGGAAGAGGGATGCATTTTCTGCAACATGCCCGCAATGGGTGAAAGCCACGATCCAGAGAATCATATAATACACAGGGGCGAATCGAATTTTATAATACTCAACCTCTATCCGTATAATAACAACCACCTGATGATCGTCCCTTACCGTCACCTGGCGAATTTCGAGGATCTGACCACGGATGAGACTGCCGAAATGTGTGATCTGCTCCAGATCCTGTTGCGCACGTTCAAGAAAATGCTCAACCCCGACGGGTTCAATGCAGGGCTGAACCTCGGGAGAACGGCAGGCGCCGGGATTCACGAACACCTGCACCTGCACCTGGTACCGCGGTGGAGCGGAGACACGAATTTCATGCCGGTCCTGGCGGGCACCAAGGTGATTTCAGAAAGCCTCGACGAGAGTTACAGGCATCTGAAAAAGGCTTTCGAGCAGGAAATCAACGGGAAAAATTGAGAGCAATCGAATGAGCGAATCAGACGATTCATACACTTTCAAATCGATAGGAGTAATCCGCACGCCTTATCGCGAGAAACGCGGCATTCCAATCCAGGGGCTGCTCGACGTTTCTTCCCGCGGAACGGTAGAGGTAAAAAAGGAATTCGAACCCGGTCTCAAGGACCTCCAGGGATTTTCCCATATCTGCCTTGTTTATCTCTTCCACAAATCCGCCGGTTACAAGCTCGAGGTAGTACCCTATTTGGATACAGGAACCCGGGGAGTGTTTGCGACGAGGGCTCCCAGGCGTCCCAACCCGATAGGTGTGACAGTGGTGGAGCTCCTGAGCCTGGACGGCAACCGGATCGAATTCGCCGGTGCGGACATGCTTGACGGTACGCCGCTTCTCGATATCAAGCCTTTCCTCTGGGATCTCTACAAGGATATCGATTACAGGGGTGGGTGGACGGGCGGTCGGTTCGGTTCTGGAGATGCTTTAAAATCCGACGAGCGGTTCTGAGCCGGGACCATTTGCATGACCTGCGAGTTATTTGCTCTCGAAAAGATGCAGGAATATCGTGTAGAATTAATATTTAGGATTGAGTTTAGGGTTGCGGCGCCCAAAGTAATACTCATTGCGCAACCGGACCGCAAATGATAACATGAACGGCATGCAAAAGTCGAAAGTAGCTATACTGAAAACATCTCCCGCCACGGTTCTTCAGGATTACCACCGGCTTATGAACCTTGCGGGGTACCAGGATGTAATCGGTAAAGACCTCGATACCGCACTGAAAATAAATATCAGCTGGCACTTTTTCTATCCCGGATCATCCACCACCCCCTGGCAGCTGGACGGGGTTATCCGGGCCATGAAAAAAGACGGATATGACCCCTCGCTCATCCATGCCTGCCACAACCGGACGGTGGTCATAGACGCCCACTTCGGCGAACGTGAAAACAAGCAGGTCAACGTGGTCGATGCGCACGGGCTTCGAAATATTCATCTTTACGAGGGGGAGGAATGGATCAACATTCGGGATGCGGTGGGGAATCTCGCCGACGAGCTTCTCGTGCTGAATGACGTCTATCCCGGCGGATTCATGATCCCGAAACGTTTCATCGGCGAAAACATCATCCACCTGC
Organism: uncultured Gemmatimonadota bacterium; assembly: GCA_964394085.1. Classification (GTDB taxonomy): domain Bacteria; order CAYMWF01; family CAYMWF01; genus CAYMWF01. The sequence continues at coordinate 63,820 of CAYMWF010000009.1, forward strand.
CAACAATTAAAACCCATATTTTCACAACCACCACAGGGGCGATGAAAAACGCCTTCGGCGGCCTGCTGAACGAGAAACGCCACTGGACCCACCCGGTCATACACGAAACCCTGGTCGACCTGCTGGCGATCCAGAAGCGCATTCATCCCGGAATCTTCGCGGTGATGGACGGGACCTTCGCCGGAGACGGCCCCGGCCCCCGCTGCATGGCCCCGTTCGTGAAAAACGTGCTGCTAGCATCCGCCGACCAGGTGGCTATCGACGCGGTGGCTGCAAAACTGATGGGGTTCGATCCTCTCAGGGACCTGAAGTTCGTGGCTCTGGCCCATGAAAAGGGGCTCGGATGCGGAGACCCCCGGGAGATAGAAATTGTCGGGGATGAAGATGCGGCAGGAGAGAACTGGCATTTCGACGGACCCTTTAAGAAGATGACCTTCGCGAGCAGGATGCAGCACAGGATCTACTGGGGGCCTCTGAAGAAGCCGCTCGAATGGACCCTCAAAACGATACTGGCGCCCTGGTCGTATGCGGCGAGCGTCGTCTACCACGACACTTTCTGGTATCCGACCCACAAGGACAGGGTGCTTGACATCCTGAAGAGCGACTGGGGCCGCCTTTTCAACAACTGGGAAGAACTCGAGAAACCTCCAGACCGGCTCGATACTGCCGGCTGGGAAAACGTGGGGGAAGCGCCTGCAAGGCTGGAAAGGCGCACCATGCAGCTTGTTCTGAAGTCGTTCAAGCTGCTCGGGGGGAGCATGCTGGAAGCCCCTGAGATAGCGTCCCGAAAACGCAGAGTCCGCGGGTAGCGGATCCGTGACAGGATAGAATTTTAGAATATGGTAAGGCAACTGAAAGATATCAAGGTATCGGAACCGAAACAGGAGAACCGGATCAAACGGTTATTGCCGAATTTACTCAGCATTATCCGGATACTCATGACAATCCCGATTGTCATGCTTATCGAGAAGAATCCCGAAGATCAGACTCTCTGGCTTTTCGTGCCGATCAGTCTGGCCATAATCACCGATTTCCTCGACGGGCATCTGGCCAGAAGATGGCGTAGCGTATCGCGCACCGGGCTTATCCTGGATCCGCTGGGAGACAAAATACTCACCCTCGCCATCACCATACGCCTGCTCGTTTTCTGGAGGATAAAACACTGGCTTGCGTTTATGCTGATCGCCCGTGATATTCTCATCCTGGCCGCCTGCGGCATAATGACACTCGGACGTAAGCCTATTCCGCCGTCCAATAAAATCGGTAAATTCGCGGCCATAGTGCTGGCCGCTCTCCTGACCTCTATCATTTTCAATCTGAAACCGCTGATCACGCCTCTTGAGATACTCACAGCAGTTCTTTTGATCATATCTTTCAGTTCTTATGTCGTGGTATTCTTCAAGAGTTTCCTCAAGGTCCGTTCTTAAATAGATCACACCCTTCATCCCCGGAGCCAGACCGAGAGTCAAGAGGAATGATTGTTCAGGACCGGAGGTGTGGCGAGGTTATGGTGAAGTTTCAACAAGAAAGAACGACTCATATCCATAGATAGGTACAGAAGGACAAAAAGGCACGCGGAAAGCATCGCCACTAAAGGGAGAAATTTCTTGAACGGGATAGGCGAAGATTACGAGGATATCGGTCATTTCGACGATGATCCGGAGGAGCTGCTCTGGAGGGACGACGCCGGTATCAAGCCGATCGAGGACGAAAAGTACGAATCCATGCTCGCCGTCACCCTCGACGGGCTCGAAAGGGCCGAACCTTCGGAGCTTCCCAGGATGATGGAAGCCCTTGCCTGGTTCAGAGGGGAAGAGCGCCTGCTGGAACCTCTCAGGGAAATGTTGAGCAAACCTGAAACAAGGCTTCTCGGCATCCGGGGCATCGGTATCGCCCGCCTGGACGAGGGTGCGGAAGAGCTGATGGAGATCGTGGAAGACGCACCAGAATCGGCCGCCGTGGAAATCGAAGAGTCGATTATCTCCCTCGGTTTGATCGGGCTCGAGAGCAGCGTTCCTATGCTCTATGATTTGATGGCCCTGAAGGAGCGGCCGGATATCCCGGAGGCGAACCTGATCGCGGTCGAAGCACTTCTGAGGATCGCGGAAAACGACCCGGACGGGAGCGGTCTTGCACTCAAAGCCATCAGAAAAGGCTGCAAAATGGAAGACCCGGCGACCGTGTCAGCCTGTCTGACCGCTCTCAAGGTGCTGAATGAGCAGCAATGGAAAGAAAAAGGATACGTTACCATAGAAGCCGAGTTTTCTCAGAATGAGCAGGAAAACGAGGAGGCCTGACGGGCTTGAATCGAATCGAGCGTCAACAGGCGAGCCGTTATCCGTTCACCATGGATTCCGACCGGTCGGCGCTTCCCTTACACTGTTCATGGAATAGTCCGAGACCGTAAAGACGAGCGTATACTTCCCGGGCGGCAAGAACCTTTTTCACATACATCCTCGTCTCACCGTACTGAATCATATCTATGAAAATCTCCGGCTCTTCCGGGTCATACCCGAATTCATCCACCCAGCGGTTGACCGGATCCCGACCCGCGTTATATGCCGCCAGCGCCAGTGGAAGCCGCTCGCAGAAAGCCTCTATTTCGCCTGCAAGGTAAAATGTGCCGTACCGGATATTGAGCTCCGGGTTGAACATATTGGCCGGCTCGGTTTCACCTTCGCCTATGGCGACGCCGATATCCCTGCATGTCTGGGGCATGATCTGCATCAATCCGATGGCGCCCGCCCGCGATATAACCTCCGGCTGGAAAATGCTCTCTCTTCTGATCAGTGCCGCCACAAGGGCGGGATCGAGTTCGTTGACCGCGGATTCTCTCTCGATCAGTTCCCTGAAGGTGAGTGGATACCCGAAGAGATCCTGCTCCGTGAAACATTCAGGAATTCGGTCGAGCGATCCATCGGAAAACAACTCGGCCGCGGCATCCCCCAGATCGCCGAACCGTGAATTTCTGGCCATCGACAAGAGAAAAACCGCCCGGACCGCCCTGTTGTCATGATTGATGGATGCGCCGCCAAGCTCCAATTCCGCCAGGTCGTGCCCTCGTATGCCCAGCTCGATCAGGCGCAATCCTTTCCTGAGATGCCCGCGCTCCGGAAAACTCTCATTCGCGTTTTCGAGGGCGTGGCGCAGGTTGGTTTCGAGATACGACACGATGCCGGGAACAGGCACGTACCCCGAATCGCATTCCGCGGCAATGCCGATCCTGCGCGCCGCGGTGAGCCCGTAGTAGCTGAACGGTTCCGCTTCGAAAAGCCGCGTCATAATCGCGTCATGCTCTTCGATCCTGTTCAACCTCTGCTGACAAAGTCCTTTCCAGAACAGAGCGGCCTCTTCGTAGCCGTTGCCGAAACCGGCGAGGATACTGAATGTATCGAAGGCATCTCCGTACAGTTCCTTGTGGAAGAAGTACCTGCCGAGAACCCAGTAGAAAGAACATGCTTTCCCCAGGCCGGATACGCCGCCGGGGCTGGAAACGGCAGCGTCCATTTTCTTCTTCAACCGGATAACGAATTCCGTTCGCCCGTCGTCAGTGGCCGAAAGTCCGGAGAAGAAGAGCCCGCGAACCAGCCGGTCCGGAGCCGGAGAGCCTTTTTCCAGCATCGCGAGCAGTTCGGGAATCCGGTGATGCTTTCCGGCCCGCCAGGCGTTTTCAATACGATCCAGCCGGGCGGCGGATCGTAATTCTTCGTTTTCTCCCGCTCCTTTGATGGCGGCGACAAAATACTGATCGGCTTTCGTCAACCTTTTCAGGCTCATGCACACACGTCCCAGCAGGTGATGCATCCCCGGCCATTCACCGAGTGACGGATGAATCGAAATGCCGATCTCCGCAGCTTCGAGAGCTGAAACACGGCTTCCGCGCGAGAAGTATCTGGAAGTCGCTTCAAGGAAGAAACCGGGTGTAGGCTCGATTTCCAGCAGGTAATCCCGGGGGGTATCGGACGGCCGGTGCTCTACAAGGTCCCTGACCAGGAGTTTCCGTCCGGCGGCGATCCGCTCAGGATTCGCTATTCTGTTGATGAGAAGCAGATCCTTTGTGGTAGTGCCGTATGCAGCCGCGATACCGGAGAGTGTTTCGCCATGCTTCACCACGTGCGAAACGCGGGGGCCTGTCCGGGGTTCCGCCGGTGAAATATAATATGTCAGGAGGGTTCCCGTTTTTATTCGGTCCGGGTTTCCGATTTTATTCCAGGCGATCAGAGAGTCCAGATCGCACCTGCAATCCGCGGCAATCTCGAAAAGAGTATCCCCCGGTCTTACCTTCCTTGCGAATGGCAGCTCGTAGAAAAAACGCTCGTTGCGCGAGAGAAAGTCGATAACCGGGAACACGCCTCCACCCCGCCCATCGCCGAAAAGAGTGAGGGAGTCATAAAAAAGATCCGCCGGATCTCCTTCATCCAGCCGGACGGCGAGTTCCAGCTCGTTCAAACGTCTCCTGACGCCCCTGCCCGGATCCGATTGAGAGAGCACGGCGAGACTTTCCCGCGCCCCCTCGAAATCGTCATTCCGCCACCGGCATTTCGCCAGCGCAAGAAGCCCCTCCGGATAGAACCTGCTGTCCGAGTGGCTCCCGGTCAATTCGATCAGGCATTTCTCAGCCTCGCGCCATGAGCCCTCCGACATTTCAGCCAGCGCCTGGTGATACAGCCTGTAGTCTTCCAGGATCAGATCCGCAGGATCGACATTTTCGCCCGCATCACGGAGAAACTGTGCTGCGTCCGCTTCCCTGCCGTCGCGCCACGCGTTTAAACCCGCGGCTAGAAGGCCGGTCCGGTCCGGAGACCCTTTCATACTCGAATCCTGGGTACCTGCCGGGTCTCCCGCGAAACTTTCCACTGCCGGTCCGGCAAGAAGGCATGGAACGATGAGGAGAAAAATAGAGAGGTAACGGATATCCACCGGAAGCCGGTGAATAAGTCGGATTTGGCTCACTTGGATTTTCCTTTCGGCCAGCCCCCGGGATGTGGTGCGGGGGAAGAATTGGGCGACCTTATACTCTACTCTTTCAATCGGATCAAGATGGAATCTGAAACAGGTATTTCCTGATCGATTTTTTACTGCGTGTATTTCCCTGAATTGACGGTGGTGCTGAAAACTTTTCCCGTCGCCTGTGTAATCGCGGGTTTAGGTAGTTTAGTGAAGCTTGATCGGGCTTTTTACATTGAAGAGCAACCGGGTATTTCGGTTTACAAAGGGGAAGATGATTGACTATTGTGAACAACCGGTAGAACCGGAGGTTGCCGCATGTTGTACTTTCATCAGATTATTAAAACGATCGACTCTTTCGTGTGGGGACCTTATTTCCTCGTTCCTATCCTGCTGGGAGCCGGACTGTTCATGTCGATCCGGCTGAGGTTCCTGCAGTTCCGCGGTCTACCCCACGGCGTCGCCCTCGTGACCGGCAAGTACGACAACAAGCAGGATCCGGGAGAAATTACCCATTTCCAGGCGCTCTCCGCCGCTCTGTCGGCGACTATCGGCATCGGCAACATCGCGGGAGTCGCCACCGCAATCCACCTGGGCGGGCCCGGCGCTCTCTTCTGGATGTGGCTCACCGCCATCCTCAACGCACCTCTGAAGTATGCGGGCATAGCCCTGTCGCACAAGTACAGGAAAATCAACCCGGACGGAGCGGCGAGCGGCGGACCGATGTACTATCTCGACCGCGGTCTGGGCAGCAAGTTTCTCGCCGTGCTCTTCGCCGTATTCACGGCCATCGCTTCCTTCGGCATCGGCAACATGGTTCAATCGAATACCGTGGCGGACACCCTGGCGAGAAGCGTGGGGATTCCGACCTGGGTGACCGGGCTCGTCCTGGCCATCCTTTTATGGCTTGTCATCATAGGCGGGATTCGCAGAATCGCATCGGTAACGAGTCGTCTTGTTCCTTTCATGAGCCTGGTTTACGCTTTTTCGGCTCTCACTCTCATCTTTCTGAAAGCCGCCGAAATACCGGAAGCATTATCCCTAATAGTTCAAAGCGCATTCAACGGGACGGCGGCAACGGGCGGATTCATGGGGGCGGCTCTTTCGATGACGATCAGGTACGGCGTCGCCAGGGGACTGTTTTCGAACGAATCGGGACTCGGATCGGCGTCAATCGCCCACGCCGCGGCAAAAACGAAAGAACCGGTCCGTGAAGGCCTCGTCGGGCAGCTCGGACCTTTCATCGACACCCTGCTCATATGCAGCATGACCGGTCTGGCCATTATTACGACGGGCGCGTGGCACACTCCCCTCCCTATCCCGTTCGCGGATACCGGGTCGGTGGAGGTGCGGTTGCCCGGGACGGGAAGCTCCTCCTTCGGAGAGCCTTACCACGGGACGCTGCAGATTGAAAACGGCGGAATAACGGAGGACGTTGTATTCCTGCTGGAAGGTGAAGTTGTCGACGACCTCGTTTTCGTGCGGAAAGGATCCACCGCAGACCTGGGCGAAGAGGCATTCTTCAACGGTCTCGCCGAAGTCCGGGAGGGTGGGATCGTAGTTCCCGTCCTCTCTTCGAGCGGCGAAGAAGCCGTAACCGCGAAAGTGGCGGTTGCGAACGGAGCGGTTCTTACCAGCGCGGCCTTCGAAATGGGTCTCGGCGGATGGGCCAAGTATATCATCATATTCTCCGTATCGCTTTTCGCGTTCACCACCGCCATCAGCTGGTCGTATTACGGAGACCGTTCGGTGGAGTATCTGTTCGGAACCGGGGCCGTTCTGCCATACCGTTACGTCTACACGATAGCATATTTTCTCGGGTCCCTGTTCGCAGTCGAACTCATCTGGGATCTCGCGGACCTTGCGAACGGATGCATGGCGCTGCCGAATCTTATCGGACTGGTGCTTATGAGCGGAGTCCTGGCGAGAGAAACCGAAGATTACCTGAGCCGGAGAAAGAATTCCGGATAATCATTACAGTCCCGAAACGGGATCCGATCCGGCTTCGATATCCTGGAGAGCGGCATGACACCGCAAACGTACTACCACGCAATCGAATTCGTTACCGAGAAATGCGTCGGCTGCATGAAATGCATGAAAATATGCCCCACCGCCGCCATCAGGGTGCGCAACCGAAAAGCGAGCAATATTTCCGAGCGGTGCACCGATTGCGGCGAATGCATCCTCGCATGTCCCAATAGCGCCATACGATCGCTGACGGATGAACTTCTCTCGAAAGACAGGTTCGACTACACCGTCGCCATTCCGTCCACCGTGCTCCACGGGCAGTTTCACATGGACACCATCCCGGAATATGTGTTGTACGGTCTTCTCAAAATCGGATTCGACGAGGTTGTAGACCTTTCCGATGCGTGCGAACGGACTGTATTCGCAATTTATCATTATGTGAAGGAACATCGTGACAAACGGCCGATCCTTTCAACTACATGCCCTTCGGTGGTTCGTCTCATCCAGGTCAAGTATCCCGAGCTCATAGATTCGATGGTCGGCGTCGAGGTGCCGCGGGAGCTCGCGGCTGCGGAAGCAAGAGCGAGGATCTCCCGGGAGAAGGGGATCCCGAAGGATCGGATCGGAATTCTGTATATAACTCCCTGCCCCGCGAAAATGATCTCGATCAAACAACCAGCCGAGAAGGAAAAATCCAACCTGGACGGCTGCATCGCGATTTCAGACATATACAACAACCTTTACAGAACCTTGATGGCAAGAAACACCCGGGACTGGAAAAAGAAGATCGATCCAAGGTGGTCCCCTTCCCAGTACAGCCTCAGATGGGGCACCGCGGTCGGCATGGTCGCGAATTTCAAGGATCTCAGGTGGCTGTCGCTGTCGGGTACACAGAATATTGTCGCGATACTCGATGATATCGAAGCCGGCAGGGTACAGGATGTGGATTATATAGAGTGCCTGTCCTGTCTCGGCGGATGCACGGGCGGCTCCCTCACCGTGGAGAACACTTACGTGTCCAGGAGCCGCCTCATCCGGTTCGGCCAGGACTACCGGAAATCATTCACGGAAGTTCAGGAAGAAGAGATAGAAAAAGCCTACAAGCAAGGTTACTTCAACATCAAAGCGGAACTCCGGCCGCGAAAATCCGAAGCCAAGGTCAATATCCTCGACGCAGTCGCCAGGCTGCGGAAAAAAGAAGCCCTTACGACCTCGCTCCCGGGTGTCGACTGCGGGCTTTGCGGCTCTCCTTCCTGCGATGAATTCGCTGGAGACGTAAGCGACGGGGACTCCAGCGCCGGCGGCTGCATCTTTCTTTCGAAAAAACATCGGGATAAACTCGTCAGGCTCTACACAGGGTCTAAATCCCAGAAGTAGAGACGACACGTGTGCAATCCGCTTGCATTCCTCCGATTCATTGTTAATATTTCCAATTGCCTTTAATAAACGAATCTCCCCACGGTGAACCGGACCCGGGAATTTGGGAGAGGAGAACAAAGCGAATCTTTGAGAGAGCCGAAAAAGATGGATTTTCTTTCTTATTTATTCGCCGGTACTGCTGAAAAAAAACCAGCATCTTCACTCGCCGAATAACAAAATATTCTGTTCAAACCACCGCGACGGTTTCGAACATTGGGGAGAATCCTCGGATGGTAATGGAATGCGTGAATTGAAGGATATTTCTTCTCTTATCAATACTTCTGCGGAGATTACCCTGGGAACTCTCCTTGCCCAGGAAAAGGGAGAGCGGGTGCTTATACTGGCAAATCCGACCCCGGAAATCAAACCGATCGCGGATGCACTGAATGACAGGGCGAAAAAGCGGGGAGGTGAGACGCAACTTCTCTACCAGAGTGTCAAGAGCAAACTGGAGTTCATGGATCAAGTCTCTCTCAAAGCTCTCCAATCGAACCCGGAAATCATAATCTCGCTTACCGAGGAAAGCGCGGGGCTCGACTACGAAGCGATAAAAAATCCTATTGTTCACAAGGGAATTGTCTACGATCACTATTTCTACTACTTGATGGGCGCCGCCAAGTCCAGGTCAGCCTGGTGCCCGAATATAACAACCGAAATCTTCGCACACACGGTCGATCTCGATTACTCGGTAATGTGGCGCCGCTCGGCTCGCCTCAAAAAGATTTTCGACGCGGCAGATTCATTCCATGTTACAACCCCCGCGGGTACGGAGCTGGAAATAGGAGTAAGGGGCAGAAAAGGGCTCCTCGACGACGGCGATTACCGTAAAGCGGGACTCGGCGGCAACCTTCCCGCTGGAGAAGTCTTTATCTCACCGGCGATCGAATCGGTCGACGGTATCGCCGTAATCGACGGCAGCATGGGTCTTGATATGGGCGCCATCAGCGGGATGAAACCGATACGGCTCGAGATCCGAAACGGATACGTCAGATCGATCAGCGAAAATCCGAGCGGATCCCAACTGAAAAAATGTCTCGAGAGAGGTGAAAAACGCATCGTCGAAATGCAGAAGAAGATGATCATCACCCCCGAGCTCGAGAAGCAGTTCCTTAAAAACAACATACATATCGGGGAGTTCGGCATCGGGCTCAATCCGTCGGCGAGAATAACAGGGAATATGCTGGAGGATGAAAAAGCCCTCAACACCTGCCATATAGCTATCGGCAACGACTACGATGGAGAGGCGAATACGCTCATGCACCTGGATGGCATCATGCTCGACCCCGAAATCATAGCCAGATTCCCCGACGGCTCCACGGAAAGAGCCTGGCCGGAATAATTCGAACGCCTCAAAGTTACCCCGCTTGAACCATCAGCGGAGTGAATCCCGAATCCGCCTTGCGAGGGATTCGCCGATTCCGGGAACCGCGGCGATCTCTTCGATAGACGCGCGGCGGATTCCGGCTACCGAGGCGAACCTTCCGAGCAATCTTCCCCTTAAAGCCGGGCCGACGCCGGGGATTCCGTCGAGAGCTGAAGAACCTGCACCCTTCGCTCTCAATTTCCTGTGGTAAGTCACCGCGAAACGATGCGCCTCGTCGCGGATCCGCTGCACCAGGCGAAGAGCGGACGATCCGGCGGGAAGACTCACCGGCTCTTTTCTTCCCGGGAGGTATAAAAGCTCTTCACGTTTCGCAATCGCCGCCACCCGGACCCCTTCCGCTGCACCCGCCTTTGAAAGCGCCTGCATGGCTGCCGTGAGCTGACCGCGACCGCCGTCGACCAGAACAAGATCCGGCAGAATTTCCTTCTCCCGGACCAGGCGCCTGTAACGGCGCAAGACAACTTCCCGCATCATGGCGAAATCGTCCGGGCCGTCCACTGTCTTTATCTTATATCGACGGTATCCTTTCTTTACAGGACGGCCATCCCTGAACACGACCATTGAACCGACCGCGAAAACACCCTGTATATTCGAAATATCGAATGCTTCGATAACGTGGAGAGGATCCGGCAAATCCAGCAGCCTTCGCAGCTCTTCCATGACGGGGGCGGCTGTTCCGCGGGGAATGGTTCTGTTTCTCTCTTCGATCAGCATGGCTGCATTAGCGGAGGCCATGCCGGTCAGCTTCTTTTTTTCACCGCGCCTGGGGTGCCTGATTTCCACCGGTCTCCCTCTCTGTGCGGCAAGGAGGGCCGACAGAGGGACGGCGTCCGCAAGAGGGAGCGAAGTATATATTTTCGGCGGAATATAGGAGTGGTCGAGGTAGCGTCTTCGCAAAAAAATCGACATCAGCTCTGAGGGGGCTTCATTCCCCGGCCTGGTGAGGATAAATCCCCGCCGGCCCAGGACCCGTCCCTCCCGAACCTCGAGCACAATCGCCGCCGCGGTATCCCCGGCTGCCTCGACGGCCACGGCGTCGAAATGTTCATCCGGCTTCCCGACGACATGCTGCCTGGCCGTGAGTTTGCGCAGTGCGGCGATCCTGTCCCGAAGGAGCGCCGCCCGTTCAAAATCGAGGGTTCTCGAGGCTTCTTCCATCTTTCCGGCAAGCTCCTCGAAAACAGGTGTTATCCTGCCGGAAAGTATCGCCCTCGCCATCCTGATATTCTCGGTATAATCCTCGACGGTGATATAACCTGAACAGGGTGCCTTGCACCGTTCGATATGGAAGTTAAGGCATCCTGTTCCACCGTTTTCAGGGGAGGAATCGCTCCCGAAACGGCCAGGTTCCGAACCCGTGCAGGTGCGGATGAAAAAAGTCTGCCTGAGGTGGCGGACCAGGGAGCGGATCCCGCCGGCGGAGACGTAAGGTCCGAAATATTCCGCGTTGTCGCTTCGATCCCGACCGCGGGTGAATAGAATCCGCGGAAAGGTTTCCCTGGTTATCTTGATGTAAGGAAAACTCTTGTCGTCTTTGAGGTCGATGTTGTACCGGGGCTGGTAAGTCCGGACGAGGTTCGCTTCGAGGAGAAGCGCCTCGGCCTCCGTGCCCGTCAGGATCACCTCGAGAGAATCGGCCCTGGTCACAAGTGCCCGTGTCTTCGGATCGTGATCCCCGGTCTGGGTATAGGAACGAACCCTGTCGGATAATCGAGCGGCTTTGCCGACATAGAGGATTTCTCCCGCGGCGTCTTTGAAAATATACACACCGGGAGCCGCCGGCAGCCCGGCAAGGGCTTCAGCGGGATCCTGCCTGCCGCCTTGAAGCTCGAGAGAGAATGAAAAATCCTTCTTTTTCATCTGGAAACCACCGGAGGAATCCGGTCATCCCCCTACCTCGCAGTCCCACTTGTCGAAAAATGATATCCGCTCGATTTCCGCAGCGGCGGCTTCTTCCGGGGAGAAACCGAATACAAGCCTGAGCACCGTAGCCGGATTGGTGTTGTTTCCCTGCTGATCACCTATCCGTAAAAGCATTTTAAGCAATGCCCGGGTTTCATTCCCGTGAAAACTCCCGGCGACTTCGTGGTCCCGTTTCGGAGTATCGAGCTCGAGACTCAGAACCGCGCTTTTCATATCAACCGTTTTTGTTTTCAAGCCCCGTGAAAAAGTGTGAAGGAATTCGGTTCTCGAGTGAAAGTTTTTTATCGATTCATCTAGCCGGTGCGTCCCGGAAATGAGTGTGACGGGAATTGAAACGTCATATAAAGCCGAATTGATCGATGCGGAAAGTGAGGATTCTCGAGGATCCCTCCGGCGAACGTAAACCACTGAAACTCCGGGTACGGCAACCTTGTTCAGCGCCGTTGCGATATCGACCGAGGGCGGCTTTTCAAGGTCAAAATCGATCAACTCGGTCCTGCTTGCTATCCCGACCGGGGCCGGGGGGCCGTATTCAACCTTGGGGCGTGGGGTAAAGCCGGTGGAATAGGCGATGGGAAGGTCGGACATCCTGAGCATCCTGGTCCAGCAGCGGGTAAGATCGAGATGAGAAAGGTATCTGGCGGCTCCGGTTCTCGAATATTTCACCCTGAAACGGAGTCCGAATCTTTCACGATGGGTCACCGGCTTTTTCCGTCTGCCCCAGCCATTGCCCGATGGGTGGCCCGGTTTCGGATGCGTCTGATCAGCTTTCCGTTTTGTTACAGACGGGGAATCTACATGTGATCCGGATGCCGGAACGGCACCTTCTCTCTCCTGAGCACCGACCGATTGCTCTTCACCCATTACCGCCGGTTCGATGGCTTCACGGTCGTCCGATACCGCCGGTTCTCCCGGTGCCCGTATCTGGACTGCGGCATCCGCCATCGGACAATCGACCAACCCGCATCCGGTGCAGACACCTTCCCTGCAATCCGGAGTAAACTCTCCGTTACGGAAATTATCGAGCTCGGAACGGAGAAACCGTTTCTCCACTCCGATATCGATTATATCCCAGGGAAGCGGATCATCCGGATCTTCTCCGGGCAGCGGAGACCGAATATCGATTCCGGCACCGGCGAAGGCGTCGGACCAGGCATCCCGGTTGAAATAACTGCTCCAGGAATCGAGACCGGCACCCCGGGACCATGCATCGTAAAGCACCGCTCCGGTGGAGCGATCTCCCCGTGAAAAATATGCTTCTACGAAAGCCGGGAACGGCTCCTGCCATTTCAACTTCACATTCCGGAAGGTGAGATGCCGTTTCAGATAATCAAGCTTCCTTTCGATATTTTCAAGCCCGGCAAAAGCTTCCCATTGCAGAGGGGTATGCGGTTTCGGCACATAGATACCGATGCTGACGGTGATTTTCCCGCCGCTCTTGAGAGCCCTGGCCATCCTGCTCAAACGATAAATGAAATCGACCATCCGTTCTGTATCGGCGGGTGTTTCATCGGGAAGACCGATCATGAAATACAGCTTGACCTTCCTCCAGCCTCTGGTGAAGGCATATTTGAGAACGGAAATAAGCTTGTCGTCCGGGATCGGCTTGTTGAGCTTCTTCCTCAGTTCGATGGAGCCGGCCTCGGGTGCGAACGTCAGGCCCGTGCGCCGCACCCTGGAAGCTCCGGCAGCCAGGTCGATACTGAAGCTGTCGGCCCTGAGGGAGGGATAAGAAGTGGAAACATGAGCCATCGAGGGCAAAGACGCCAGTTTCAGGTTCAGTTCCGATATCGAGGAATAATCCGATGTCGAGAGAGAGACCAGTCCGAGTTCCTGCCAGCCCGAGCAGGCCAGTCCGCTGTTTACCAGGTTCAGCACGTCATCAGGGGGAAGTTCGCGAACCGGCCGATTCGTGTAACCGGCCTGACAGAAACGGCAACCGCGTGTGCATCCCCGCTGTATCTCCAGGGCAAGTCTGTCCTGGACAACTTCGGTAAGCGGAACGAGCGGTTCGGCCGGCATCCATTCACGCCGCATTTCCCTTACCCATCGGCGAACGACCGGGGAAGGCTGCACCGGGCTGTATACTCCCTCCACCCTCGAAACCGCTTCGATGAGCGCCCGCCGCCCGCGCCCCCTGGGAATCCGTTTTCGGATCTCCAATGCAGCTTCAGCAATTTCAGCAACAGCCTCTTCGCCGTCTCCCACCAGGAAAAGATCAAAAAAATCGGAGAGAGGCTCAGGGTTCACAGCGCAGGGACCACCCCCCAGGACCACCGGTCCGGTTTCGGTCCGCTCTTCCCGGCGAACATTTATCCCGCCTAAATCGAGGATATTAAGAATTGTGGAATAGTTGAGTTCCGTCTGAAGCGTTATTCCGACAATGTCGAATTCGTAAAGCGGTATCCTGCTCTCGATGGAAAAAAGCGGGAGGTCCTGCGAACGCAGCTGTTTCTCCATGTCGGGCATCGGAGCGTACACACGTTCGGCGGCCACTCCGGGAATACTGTTGAGAATATAGTAAAGAACCTTGAGCCCGAGGTGGCTCATCCCGATTTCGTACAGGTCGGGAAAGACAAGGGCTATATGCAATTCCACCTCGGACAGTTTTTTTAAGACCGCGCCTCTCTCGCCACCGGCGTACTGGGCCGGTTTCTGAACGAGGGGCAGCAGGTTTTCTATTTCACGGATAAGTTGTTTCATAGGCGGGTGACCGGGATATGCCGCCGGGATTGTAACTCCGGTGTACGGCTGCATGTCATGTATTTCCCTCGCTCAAGCCGGAATTCCGATGGAGAGAAAATTGTTATCACTCTTTCACGTGCGGAGAAAGAGAATTGTTCGATTTTCCGGAATCAACTCCAGATACCTGCGATCTCTTCAGAACAGGACGGGCATTTCCCCCCTGTAAGGGTCGGGCCGGACACGGTATAACCCACCCTCCCCAATAGAAGGGCTCCGCATGACGGACAGTACGTGTTTTCTCCACGGTCGCCGGGCAGATTGCCCGAATATACGAATTTCAGTCCCGCTCGTTTCCCGATACCTCTCGCCATGGATATTGTTTCAGGGGGTGTGGCATCCCGGTCTGTCATCCGGTAATGTGGAAAGAATCTTGAAATATGCCAGGGGATATTCCTGTCGACATCCACAATAAACGAAGCTATCTGCTCCAGTTCTTCCTGAGAATCGTTCAAACCCGGTATTACCAGGGTTGTTACTTCGACCCACTTCCCCGCCTCCCGCAATTTTTCTATTGTCGCTGTTACAGGAGCGAGCGAGCCCCCCGTTAACTTCTTGTAAGATTGTTCGCTGAAAAACTTCAGATCCACATTGGCGGCATGCAGATACGGCAGCAAATCATCGAGCGGGCCGGGATTGATATACCCGTTTGTAACGAAAATGTTTCGCAGCCCTGAACGCCAGGCCAGGCGCGACGATTCCAGGGCGAATTCGAAAAAAGCGGTAGGTTCGGTATAAGTATATGATATCGTGGTGGAACCGTATTTTCCGGCGGAATCCACCAGGCGTTGCGGAGTCATGCTTCGACCCGGGATTCGACCGCCCCGTACCTGTGAAATCTCGGAATTCTGACAGAACACGCATTTAAGGTTGCAACCGGGGGCAGCCACCGAGAGAGTCTGTGTTCCTGGTAGAAAATGGAAAAGAGGTTTTTTTTCGATCGGATCGGCATGCATGGCGATTACCGTGCCCCAGGCAAGATCGATCAGTTCACCGCTGATGTTTTTTCTCACCCCGCAGACACCGGTATTGTTTTCAGGCAATAAGCACTCGCGAGGGCATAGCGTGCATTGTACGGTTCTCTCACCGCACGTGCGGTAGTATGCTGATTTCCTGGACATATTACCTCCGGAACCTGCTGCCTTCAGCATGAAGAAACAGCAGGCTTGATATTCTTGTCGTTACCCGATAATTCAGATAATAACTTCCGGCGGGCGGGATTCGAAATTGAATGTATATTTCTATCTATACTTTCTTTTTTTGCAGAAGCAGCTTGATGCGCTCACTCAGTCGTTCCGGGAGGAAAGGTTTAGTCAAATAATCATCCGCCGCCACGTTGAACCCCTGATCAATGTCGGCAATGGCTGACTTGGCGGACAGCATCAAGACCGGGATATCTTTCGTCTTCTGATTCTTTTTGAGACGCTTGCATACCCTGTATCCGTCCACCCTCGGGAGCATAATGTCCAGCACGATAATATCCGGGTCATGCTTCATGGCCTGCCATTCGACCTCGTCACCGGTATAAACCGTGTGTATCTTGTATCCTTTTCCCGTGAGGAACAAAGCCAGAGCGTCAACCAGTTCTTCATCATCGTCCACGAGCATTATGGACTTCTTACGTTTAAACATCGCGAACCTTCCTTGCTTACAGGTTCAACCGAAACACCGATTCAACAAGGGTCAGCAAGATTTTGGCAGTTCCGAGCGGATAGACAACCACATCGCGCCGGCTTTCGTTCCGTAGGTCAGCGATACTGCCGAAGTTCGGTGTCGTCAATATAATTATACCACCTTAGCCCCGATGACGCAACTCATTCCCGTTTGCGGACATCCTGCGATACAAGACTTCGCGGCACAGCGCCCGGGGTATCGCAGGTTCTTCAGACTCTTTGAATGTCCTGCTTGATACCGTTATACTCCCGTCAATGCGCCAGAACCACCGGTGAAATACTCAGTTGACGAGGGTGATCGGATGAAGACGGTTAAAGAGCTCGAAAGAACGCTTACTTCATTGAACGGACGAGGATACAAAGCCTACAAAGAGATCAGGGGAACTTATGATTTCAACCGATTCATGCTTCATATCGATTATGTTCAAGGTGATCCCTTCGCTTCACCCAGCAGACTGAGAGTCGTGGTTCCACAGCGTTTTGCCGGATTTCCCCCGGAATTATTCGAAAACCGGAGCAGGAAGATCGGTCTCGAATCGTTTCTGGCATCCGGCTTGTCCCGCGAAGCGAGACGATATTCGAAACGCTCCGGAACGGGAAAGAGCGGTTTAATCCTTGCGGATACACCCGGACAGCAGGTCCTGGAGCGGAATTCAATGAATCTGGACTCGGTGAAGGTCGAGGCGCGTTTCAAGATCGGACTGCCCGCGGCCGGTCGCAGGATTCTCGGAAGAGAAGCGGTTCGTCTCCTGACAAAGGACGTCCCGGCCCTGGTGGAGAAAACGCTATTTTATTCCGCGTGTGATAAGAGCGATGCCAGTGTCGCGGTGGAAACGAACGAGGACGCCGACGCTTTACGCCGGGCGCTCCCCGGTCTCGGACTCATCGCCTTTATTGCAAGCGGAAGTATACTGCCGCGCAGGTCCGGAGTGGATGATCGCCCTCTCGACACGGGCGTCGTAATCCCTTTCTCTCCTCCGGATTCGCTGTGCTGCGAAATTCGACTTCCCAACTGCGGAACCGTTACGGGGATGGGAATTCCCAAAGGTGTGACATTGCTTGTCGGTGGAGGATTTCACGGTAAGTCCACACTGCTCAACGCTCTTGAAAAAGGTGTCTACAACCACTCGCCGGGAGACGGCAGGGAACTTGTCGCGACAACCGCCGGCGCCGTCACCGTCAGGGCGGAAAACGGCAGAAGCGTTAGCGGGGTCGATATTTCACCATTCATCGGAAGTCTTCCTTACGGCGGAAGCACACGCGATTTCAGCACTCCGAACGCATCCGGCTCCACTTCCCAGGCGGCCAATATACAGGAAGCGCTCGAAGCGGGAGCGGATCTGCTCCTGATTGACGAGGATACCGCTGCCACGAACTTCATGATCAGGGATTACAGGATGCAGCGGCTCGTTCCGGAAAACCTGGAACCTATAACACCCTTCGTAGACAAAGTAAGGCAGCTCTATTCCGAACGGGACGTCTCAACGGTACTCGTCGTGGGAGGCAGCGGCGATTATCTCGAAGTCGCCGACACGATCATTGCAATGGAGAGTTATGTTCCCTTCGATGTCACCGAAGAAGCCGGACGAATCGTGGCGGAAACCGCTTCAAAACGAAAAAAGGAAGGCGGCGATTCCTTCGGGGAGACGTCAATAAGGATCCCTGACCCGGATTCATTATCAACCCGGCGGGGGAAACGGGAAACCGATGTCAAAGCATTCAGCACGGACTCGATCAGGTTCGGTGTAGAAACAATAGATCTCTCCGGCGTGAATCAACTTGTACACGAAAACCAGGCAAAGGCCGTTGCAGATTCACTTGTTCTTTTACGAAATGAATTTCTTGATGGACGGCGCAGCATAGGAGAGGCCCTCTCCATGTTGGAAGAAATGATTCGGAGGGATGGACTGGATGCCCTGGGGAAGCACCTTGCCGGTGATTACGCGGTTTTCAGACGTTTCGAGCTTGCTGCGGCTCTAAACAGGCTCAGGACGCTCAGGATTCGCAACCGGCGATCACCATGAAAGCACCTTTACCTCGCGCGGGAAGAAGAAACCGGGTTATAATCTATCCTGCACAGAATTACAGCGGTCGGCACTACCCTGATCCGGTCGACCAAATCACCACGCTCATCGATGGAATTTACTCCTTCCGGTAAATTGAATCTTCGGTGATCCATTACAAAAAGAGGAGGACAAGAGATGGTCAGAGGCATACGGCTCGTGAAGCGGGGCATCCGGTTCTGCGGATTCAATCCCGGTTTATTACTGCTTTTAACTGCAGCCGCACTGCTCGTTTCTTATTCCGGAGCTTTCGCCTACTCGTCATATTTCGGCAGTATGTGCGCGGCTTGCCATTACGATGACTCGATCACGTGCAACGGCTGCCACAGGCACGGCAATAGAAACCTGAATGTTACGACCGACCAGACCACGTACGATCCGGGTGAAAAAATAGTAGTGACATTTTCCGGAGGCGGCCAGTACGGATGGGTCAGGGGGATGCTCAAGGATGACGAGGGAATAGAGCTTGACAGGAAAACCGGACCGACCTTCTCGGGCAACGACGGCGGTTCATCGATCCAGTTCCCGATGACGATGACCGGTTTCGCACCCGGCACCGCCGGCACTTACTACTGGAAAGCGTACTATTACGGCAGCGGCAGCGGCGGTTCGCATACGGACAGCTATAAAACATTCGCTGTAACCGTTGCAGGCGACGCCGCGGTGGTCGTCAACGTGACTCCCGACTCCAATCCCGCATTCATCCCGTCGTCCGGGGGCGTGCTCCTCAGTGGTGTCTACCTGGAAAACCCGGGAACCTCTCCTGTTTCGTTCGACGCATGGGTCGATGTCACACTGCCGAACGGAGCCCCGTACGGCCCCGTCCAGGGTCCGGTTCACCTGACACTGCCCGGCGGAGGTTCGCTGACTCATTCGCTGGCCGATGCCGTTCCGGGCATGGCGCCGTCCGGTGTATATAAATACAACGTTTATCTCGGCGACTACGGCACCGCCGTCTACGACGCCGACTCCTTTGATTTCGTCAAAGAACCTTGAAACGTATTCTCCACTGTCTTTCGCAAGGACGAAAGCCGGTGCGCAAAGAAGCATTATCAACGGCATCCGCCTGTCCGAACAGCGGATGCCGTTTCTTAATTCACGGGTGGATCCTTCAGCATCCTTGACGAAGCCTCAACATTCTTTTAGGGTAGGTGAATCGATCATGTTCCTGAATATGCGGCAGCGTCAAAAAGCCGCTGAAACACGGGAGGCCCGGAAATGCAGTTTAAAATCAAACTCGCCCTGGCGCTGGTTTTCGTCTTCGTTCTAACCTGTTTTCCGAACGAAACATACGCTTTACCTGCCGGCGTTATCGAAACTGAAAACCTCGAGCGCGACTATGAACCCGTCATTTTCGAAGGTGAAATGCTTTATCAATTCAGCGAGGCGCTGGCGCCCCTTGATCAACTCTACGCGTATGCCTTCATCGACGGCGACTGGCGACAGATCGTCCTGCAGGTGGACGAACGCGACCCGGACGACGACTATTTCAAAATCGACAATTACTTCGAGCTCCTCGACGATAACGATGAAGTCGTGTTCAACAGCTTTGAGCTCGGAGACCGGGTAGATGCATCCACGTGGCTGGCGGGCGCGGACAGCGCGTACAGGTACGAAGTCGAAGTCGTCGATGGAACTGATCCTTTAAAGAAGGGCTGGGCTTACTTCTACATCGCCCAGGGGATAGAACGCGACACCACGGACTATATACACTGGAGCGGAATACCCACCCTCGAACTGACGACCAAGGCTTATTTCAACGACACTCACGACGGTATGCATCACGTGATGGAAGGCCTTTTCATTCTTGAAAGCTGGGGCGGCACCAATGTCGATCTGGTCGACAGGATGAAGATGCGCAACAAACTTCTGCCCATCGGTTCGCCGATTACGGAAGAAGATGTTGATCTCGACTACAAGCACACATACGGCATTGACGGCCAGGTCAGGTACATCATTCGTTACTGGACGACTTTTCTCGAACTGCTCGATATTGCTCGAATAACCTGTAAAAATTACCAGGCGCTGAATGTAGTGGAAACGAACGTGCTCAAATCTATTTTACCCATCAACCTGTATATGGTGAAGCAGTATTTCGACTTCGACCCCGAAAGAACAGGCATGATCCACTACGATAACGGGGGAACCGATCCGAACGGCGACTACAACAAAGATATAATCGACGGGCTGGGCGGCGGCAATCCGAATGACCGCGAACCGGTGATGGACTGGTACGAAGTCGATCACCCGACGGCCGGTTCATGGGTGCTTATCTCCGATCTCGCCCAAATGCAGGCGGAAAAGAAAATGCGGTATTACAACGATGCCGGTTATGTGGGCGGCGGGGATACCGGAGACGGATGGCAGATGGGCGAGAGCGGTTATGAAGGCCGCTGGGTCAGGGCCGGCAGCGGGTACGAGATTTTATCGTGGTCGTTCTGCCTTCCGCCGCGAACCGAGGCCGAGGGCCCGTACGGACCGGAACTGTGGGACCAGTTCAATGCTCCGCTGGAATTCTCAGCCTCATTGCAATCCTATACGGTGGGAATCGAAGAAGGGGATAATTTCCCGCGGGTTGCACAGCACGCCACTCTGGGAGCGAAGCCTAATCCGTTCAACCCCGTAACAACCATTGAATTTACGATACCCGAAAACAGCGGCGGCCCTGGGAGTCTTCATGTTTTCGATATTACCGGATCTCGCGTTAAGACACTGTTCAACAAGAAGCACATGGTGCCGGGTACTCACAGTGTCACGTGGCACGGAAGGAGCGACGGCGGGCGGATGCTGGCCGCCGGTGTTTACATCTTGAAGCTGTCTTTACCCGACTCGTCGATTGAATCGAGAATAGTGCTTTGCAAATAAATACGGTTGTCCCCGATAATCTTTAATCTCGAAAGGTATGGTAAAATATGGCAGGAAGATTTTTTACAGTAATTCTGGCGGCAGCCGCGATCACACTGGGTATTTCATCACACGCTACCGGCTCGACATCCCGAATGGAAGTGTTCCCAGGATGCAGGCAGGTAGTTGAAGATTATACCATGACATCGTTCTATCCCTCGCAGATTCCCTACTACGGCAACATCGCCGATGTAAATCTTGGCGAAGTTCAGGGCAGGCTCGCGACCTCGCTGATGGATACGACCACCCTGGAGCTCGATTTCCAGACCATCGGGTTAATATCGGGTAATACGCTGCCGGGTCCCGTCGACCTGGCCTTGTTCTTTTCGCGAAAAAGCCCCTTCTCCTCCCGGATAGACCTGGAAGATTTTGTCGACGAGGATCAGCTCGGAATCGCCAATTATGTCTATACGACGACGACTCCTCCCCTGCCTCGAAACGAAATCGACCTGGGAATCTCCCTTTCACTTCATCCGAGGCTTACAATGGGCATACTCGCGAGAAGCGGATATATCTCGGAATTTTCAGCGAGAAAACTCGATTTCAGCACGTTCACATACTCTTCCACCCTGGTGGAAAGCGCACTGTACGGCATCCGGGCCGGATTTACATTCTGGAACCCCGGGGGAGAACCGTTTTTCGAAACAGCGTTCGAGGTAAACAGGTTCGACTATACCCACAGGTTGAATGACGAAGACGACGATCCCGCCCGTTTGTATACCCAGGAAGAAACCGTTGATGGAGAAATCCTGAAAAAAGGCAACGCCAGGCTCGTTCTTCCTTTCAGCGAATCGTTGAGCTGTGTCCCGTTCGTCGAATACGAGGCCTGGGATTTCGATGCGATATATGAAATCACCGGCACCGATTCGAGCGACGGCTACAAAGGCGGCTTTTCACAACCGATGCCGAAAAACGAAGGCTACGACGTTACACGCAGGTCGTATTATCACAGTTACATCGACGCCGGCATAGGCTTCCGCCAGATAATGGATAACGGGATACTGATAGCCGGAGGCGCGAGCTTCAGGTACCTCGATACGGAGATGGCGCTTATCAACTCGGACGGAGATCGGCTCGAATCGATCGCATCGCTGGACGAATGGAGCCCGACGCTGTTCGGCGCCGTCGAAATCCGAAATCTGCCCGGGTATAAATTTTTCGATGAGCTTGTTTTCAGGAGCGGCCTTAGGAAGAGTCTCCACAGGGTAACGAACAGCGTACAGTTCATCGATGACTATACACCCACCCCGAACGGCGACCTCCTTGAATCGGAATACAAGACCGTCGCTTCGTCACCCATCGAGTTCACCCTGGGGCTGGGCGCCAAGCTGGAGAACCTCTCGGTCGACCTCCTTTTCAATTACCGCCTCTTCTTCTCGGGAGGGTTCATGTTTTCCGGCAAGGGCGAGATTCCGTTCCCCATGATCTCGATGAATTATAACTTCTGATAAAGAACTCCACCGCCCGGGTCCTGTCCCGGGCCGGTCGGTTTGCCCGAGAGGGAGGGTAACATGGGTACGGAAGGATACTATATTCACCCTTTTATTCGCGGAAACACGATCGTTTTCATAAGCGATGATGATATATGGTCGGTGGATGCCGGCGGCGGGCTGGCCCGAAGGCTTACATCGGGCCTGGGATTTCCGTCGACGCCATTCCTTTCCCCGGACGGGACGCTCCTTGCATTCACAGGGCGCGAAGAAGGGAACGGAGAAGTATATATCATGCCGGCCCCGGGAGGAGAAGCGACCAGGATTACATATACCGGAGATCCGGATACCAGAGTCGCCGGCTGGTCACCCGATGGAAAAAATATCATCTATGTTTCTTCCGAATCAGAGGCGTTCAGAGGCGTAACCCCCTTTTACGAAGTGAGCCGCGAAGGCGGGCATCCGCGGAAGCTGCCCTTCGGCTGGGGAGCTTCGATAACTTTCGGTCCGTCCCAGGGAGCGGCGATCGGACGGCAGGGAAGAGACCCTGCCCAGTGGAAAAGATACCGCGGCGGACGCATGGGGGAAATCTGGATCGACAGGGAAGGAAGCGGCTCCTTCGTTAAGCTTCCCACTCCCGGCTCGAACGTTACCTGCCCGAACTGGATCGGCAACCGTATATACTTCATGGGAGACCACGAGGGATACGGCAATATCTACTCGTTTCTCTGCGATGGCACCGACCTGAAGCGCCATACCGATCACGACGATTTCTACGTGAGGAACCCGAGGTCCGACGGAAAGAGCATCGTGTATCACGCAGGGGGAGATATATTTCTCTTCGATATTGAATCCGATCAATCTCGGAAAGTGGAAATCGAATTCCGGTCGCCGCGCCGCCAGCGCATGCGGAAGTTCGCTGGCGCCGACAGATACCTTGAAACCTTCGATATTCATCCAGAGGGGCATGCCCTTTCCATAATCTCCAGGGGCAGACCTTTCACTTTCGCCCACTGGGAGGGCGCTGTTTTGCGGCTTGGGAAGGGCGAGGGTGAAATTCGATACAGGCTGGCCCGATGGCTGCCCGACGGAAGACATATCCTTGTAGTTTCCGATGAGGGCGGTGAAGAAACTCTCGAGATCCGCAACATCGCCGATGTTGAGACAGTCGACCGCTTAGACGGTATAGATGCCGGCCGGACGATTCATCTGAAGATGCATCCCTCATGCAACCTGGCTGCACTCACGAACCAGCGCCAGGAGCTTATCCTGGTAAACCTCGATGAACCCGGTTCGACGGTTGTAGATCGTTCTGAATGGCGACGCATCGATGGTCTTGACTGGTCGCCGGACGGCCGCTGGCTCGCATACGGCTTCGCAACTTCACGGAACCGCTCCGTTATCCGCATTTATGATACTGAAACCGGAAAAAAACACACGGTTACCCGCCCCCTCTTCATCGACAGGTCTCCTTCTTTCGATCCTTCGGGGAAATATCTCTACTTCCTCTCCATACGAAAGTTCGATCCCGTAGTCGACAACGTCAAGTTCGGATACGGGTTTCCCCGGGCGGTCCAGCCGATGCTGCTCACTCTCAGGAACGATATCTTTTCTCCCTTCGTACCGGAACCGTCGGCTCCGGGAGAATCTCCGGGGAAGGATAAAACCGACAAGAAGGTTACCGGCGCAGAAACAGAGGGAGGCAGACCGGAGCCGGTCCCGGTTCAAATCGATATGGACGGTATCGAAGACCGGATTCTCGCATTCCCTGTTCCGGAAGGCATCTATTCAGGGATAACAGGCGGCTCCGGCGCAGTCTATTTCCTCGGCAAACCCGTTGAGGGGACTCTGTCCGACAACCTGTTCAGCACTGAACCCTCAGCATCCGGCAATCTGGAAGTATACGATTTCACGGCGCGAAAACACAAAATACTCTATAGGGGCGTTTCCCGGTTCAAACTCGGAGGTTCGGGCAAGGTCATCGCTTATACAGCCGGCAGAAAACTGAGGGTGATCCAGGCCGGGGTGGAACCGGAAAAAGAAAAAAAGGAATCGAAACCCGGAAGGGAGAGCGGCTGGATCGATCTTCGCCGTGCCGAAACACCCGTACACCCGGAATCGGAGTGGCGCCAGATGTACAGGGAGACGTGGCGGCTTCTGAGGGACCAGTTTTATGCTTCGGACATGGCCGGTGTGGACTGGGAGCGGATGTACGCAAAGTATCTTCCCATCGTCGGAAGAGTATCCACCCGGATCGAGCTGTCAGATCTCCTCTGGGAACTGGGAGGCGAGCTCGGGACTTCGCATTGCTACGAGATCGGCGGAGATCACCGGGTTCCTCCCCGGAATACCGTAGGGCGACTCGGTGCGGAAATAGAATTCGATGAAAAAAATGAGGTATACGTGATTTCCCGTCTTATCAAGGGAGACACCTGGGATGAAAAGTGCAACTCGCCGCTGAACCAGCCGGGGATAAACATCCGCCCCGGAGACGTGCTGCTGGCAGTGAATGGACGTACCCTCTCCAGGGAGGAGGGCCCCGGCAGACACCTTCTTGGCATGGGCGGTAAAGAAGTTACGCTTTCGATCCGTTCAACGGACGGGGAGGTTCGTAATCTCACGGTAAAATCCCTGACGAGCGAAAAAACCGCGCGGCTTCGTGAAAAAATCAATAATTGCACTGAGTATGTTCACGGGGAAACAGGCGGAAGGGTCGGCTACCTTTACATGGAAGACATGGGGTCGTCGGGTTTCTCGCAGTTCTGGAGAGCCTTTCCCGGAGAACTCGAACGCGAAGCACTGATTATCGATGTCCGGAATAACGCAGGGGGACATGTATCCTCCCTGCTTCTTGAAAAACTCGCCAGGCGACGCACCGGCTTCGAAGTTTCACGTTACTCTCCGCCGATGCCGTCCCCGCCGGATTGCATAGTAGGGCCGATCCTGGCGATCTGCGATGAATTCTCCGGCTCGGACGGTGATATCTTCAGTCATGTTTTCAAGCGGATGAAACTCGGCCCGCTCGTGGGCAAGCGCACCTGGGGCGGGATTGTCGGCCTGAACCCTACCCATCTGCTGGTTGACGGCTCCATAACCACGCAGCCGGAATTCTTCAACTGGTACGACGATGTAGGATGGGGTCTCGAAAACAGGGGGGCGGAACCGGATATTTTCGTGGAGATTTCTCCCCACGATGCAGCGGCGGGAAATGATCCGCAGCTCGACAGGGCAATCGCCGAAATCCTCCGTCTCCTGGATGAAAGACCGGACCGCGGACCTGCTCTCGGGCCGCCGCCGTCGCGGACTCATCCAAAATTACCGCCCAGACCAGAACAGTAGAATAGACACGGATCGAAATAGACAGACCGTTTTATAAAATCGTTTTCCAGCACAAAACGCAGTGGGAGCGGTATTCAGCAGCTTCGCTCCCTCCGGTCCGAGAGAAGTTTCTCGGCTTCATCAACCGAAAGCTCCCCCAGCCTGACTTTGATCAGGATCTCCTTCGGATCGTCCTGGCCGGGAGGGGGCTGCCTCAGCCTGCCGAACATCCCCTCGACTCGAAGACGGGTGGTCGGATACGAGACACCCAGCGCCTGCTGAACCTGCTTGAGATTTCCGCGGGCCTGCATGAACAGTTCGAAAAGACGCCTGTTTTCCCGGTCAAGAGCACAGACGGGACACGGATCGTATTCCCCTGCAACCTCGGTTCCGCATGACGGACACTCCAACTTGACGATCAGCATCCCCGAGCTGCATGAAGGGCAGTAAAGAGGAACCGGCTTCTTCTCATTCATCCCTGCTTACCTTTATAGAGATATTGCCGCCCATGGTCTTGAGCGTCACCCGGGAATCGGACCCCGACCCGATTTCGGCGGTAATCTTCTTCGGACCGGGACGCTCGCCTCCCTCCAGGATCCCGACGTCTTCCGACGTGTGGATATCTCCGCCCATGGTAGTGGCCTTGACCAGACCGGAAACTCCGTGCCCGGCGAAAAGTTCGATATCGCCCCCCATGGTTGTGGCCTGGGAACCGTTTTCGAGACCGCCGACTATCCCAAGCATCATGTTTCCGCCCATGGTTTTCAGGTTGAACTTTTCAGAAAGCCCCTCCATTTTAAAACTTCCGCCAAGGGTCTTGGCTTCGATATTCGCGTGGACTCCGGTGGAAACGATATCACCGCCCATGGTCTTTGCCACCAGTTTTTTCACCGTACCCGGCACCCTGACCGTCAGATCGCCCTTTTTCCATTTGACCACGAACCGATTCTGATTTCTGAGGACCCTGAGACCGTCGCTCACTTCTCCCGACAGCGAGCAGGTGTTTCCTTCGACGCCTTCGATTTTCAGGCTGCAGCCGCCGCTCCTGCGATCGTTTTGAAGAACCAGCGTACTTCCTTCGGGAATACTGAAAGTGTCATCTTCGAACTCGACCCGCTCCAGCCCGTCACTGTCGAGATCGGTATCGTCACCGACGCCCAGGCTGGAGGTTGCGTCGGCAACGATGGAACCGATCATCGGACCGATATCGGCGAGCTTATCGTTGATCGAAGTTATTGCCATTCGCAGACCCCGTTTCGTACTCGCGACAGGATCGGGTGGATCTTCTTTCTTCGAGGCGTCTTCGACGCCCAGGGCGCGCAGAAGCCTCTCGGCTTCATCTACACTGATGATTTTTTCAGCCAGCATCTTCAATATTTCTTTTTGTGAATCACTCATAACCTGCTCCTTTCAAGTTTTTTAATTTATAAAGCATATTTTATATATTGTCAAGGATTTTGATAATATTTTTATATTTTGCAACAGGCACCGGATTTACGCTTCCATTTTGCAAACTCCCGGAATCCTGAAAACCTCAATAAAAGCATTCCGGACGCAAAGTAATCTCCGATTCAATTTGTAAAATTCCGATTTCTTTGATAAAATCTTATGGTGTAGTTTAAAGTCTCTTTATTTGCGAAGGGGTGCCTAATGAAAAATCTCAACATCCTCCCGGTAATTCTGCTCGTTACGGCTCTTGCTTCCCCTGCAGTCGGCGATACGATTCCCAGAGGCGCCATCATTGAAGACGGCGTTACGATTCACCTGACTGAAGATGTAATCAATTTCATAGGGGATGAATTCGAAGAGTATATATACTCCGATTTCGAGGACCTGATGCGTGAGCAGCTTCCGATAGAGATATTCGACGAGGGTTGCATCTGGGTGTACAATGCTTTCATCACGCGGATCGACTACATCAACATGGGATGGCCCGTGCTGACCGTAGACGCAACCCGCCCTTATCTCAATTTCACTTTCCACGTATCCAATTTCCATATGGATTTCCTTCTGTGGGGTGAAGGTGCTTTCTGTCTCGACGAGTACGACTGTAACTCCGACATCTACTTCAACAACCTTGACGGAACAGCGCAGGCCTACTTTATAGTTGAAGGTACGAATATTAAAACCATCATGACTGAGGCCAATGTCAACATGTCCGGGTACGAGTTCGACACGGAGGGTGAATGCTTCATTATAGAGATAATAGCTGAAATCCTCGAATCGACCATAGAAGACATGTTCGAGGAATTCATGGAAGAATACATGCTGTATGATCTTCCCCAGATCGTGGATGATGCCCTGGTGAACCTCTCGCTTGAAGATACTTTTAGCCTGCTCGGACACGATCTGGATTACTCAATCGCTCCCGCCGAGATCCCGATCGACAACGACGGCGCCACAATGTCGATGGACGGTGTAGCGACCGCCGACCCGGACCAGCTGTGCGTCCCCTACTTCCCCGGCTCCCTTTACACGCCATCGGAACCTCCCGATTACGGCACTGAGGTTCCGGGGATGCCCGGCCAGGATTACGACATCGCTTTCTCCGTGTCGGACGATCTCGCCAACCAGGCGCTCTTCGCCTACTTCGACACCGGCGGTTTCTGTCTCATGCTGGATCAGTACAGCCTTGAAAAATACGGTATCGATTTCGACCTTACTACTACCGATTTGCAGCTGTTCCTGCCGGAGCTGTACGAAATAGCACCGGATGCCAGATTCTCACTCGCCATGAATCCGAAGGAAGCGCCCTATGTCACTGTCGGAACCGGCTCGGGATTTCTCGAAGGGCAGCTCAACGTGGTCATACCACATGTGGATCTGGACGGATATATCGAACTCTACGGCCGTAACGTGCGGGCATTCAGCTGCGCCACCAGCATGGATATCGAGCTGCTCCTGTACATCACGGATCAGAACACTGTAAGGCTCGTTATTTCGGCCGCTCCTGATATTACCGCGGAGCTTGCATGGGAAGGTCTTGTCGATCTGAACGACGAGATATTCGAAGTCGTGGCGCCGTTCCTGCTCGAGATTATCCTGCCAGTGGTTTCACTGCTCCTGCCGGAGGTCGATATGCCGGTCATTGAGGGGTATACATTCGAACTGATTGCGTTCGTGCCCGATGGCCCGGCCGTGGATTACATTTCAGCATACGGAAATCTCCTCGAAGCGATGCCGAAGTCCGGCCCTGAACGGATTTACCGGCATTCCCGGGAATTAAGCAGCAGGTAGCAACGGCAAGCCTGCGGCAAAAAAGAAAAGACCCGTCCGGAAGGACGGGTCTTTTCTTTTCATATGGTTACATTTTAGTTCCGATTTTTATTCTTACCGGGCTCTTCCGGCGAATCTCCCGCATTCTCCAGTTTGCGTTTCTGAGCTTCCCACCACTTGATCCGCTTGGCTATCTCCTTTTCGAAACCGAACCTGCCCGGCCTGTAGAACTTGCTGCCCCTGATTTTTTCAGGCAGGTGCTCCTGCCCCGTTACTACATCCTCATAGCTATGCGCATACCTGTATCCCTTCCCGTACCCGAGGGATTTCATCAGTCCGGTGGGCGCGTTTCTTATATGCAGCGGTACGGGAAGTGCGCCGGTATTCTGGATCAGGCGGCGAACCCTGGAATGAGTCTCGTAAACGGAATTGCTCTTCGGTGCCGAAGCCAGGTATATCGCCGCCTCGAGTACCGCCAGCGCCGCCTCGGGCATCCCTAAGAATTCCACCGCTTCCTTCGCCGCAATGGAAACCTGGAGCGCACCCGGATCCGCAAGACCGATATCCTCGCTTGCGAAGCGGACAAGCCGCCGCATGATGTAAAGCGGATCTTCGCCTGCTTCCAGCATCCTTGTTATCCAGTATACGGCTGCATCCGCGTCGGAATCGCGGAGACTCTTATGCACCGCGGAAATGATGTTGTAGTGCTCTTCTCCCGCTTTATCATAGACCAGGGGGCTCTTCTGCATCGCTTCAAGAAGAGCCTCCCTTCCTATCACTTTTTGACCCGGAGTATCATCTTCCTCGCCGTCGCCTTCTTCCGGCGGAAATGAAAACACCGCAATCTCCAGTGTGTTCAGCGCGAAACGAACATCCCCCTGGGACATCGAAGCGAGAAGCTCCAGGTCTTCATCGCTGATTGTCACTTCCTCCCTTCCCACGCCGCGCTCCATATCCGAAAGTGCTTTTTTCAGGATCGTTACTATCGCGTTCTCGGAAAGCGACTTTAAAACGAGGACTTTCATCCTCGAAAGCAACGGTGCGATAACCTCGAATGAAGGATTCTCCGTCGTCGCTCCGATCAGCACTATCGTTCCTTTCTCCACGTGGGGGAGAAAGGCGTCCTGCTGCGCTTTGTTGAATCTGTGAATCTCGTCGACGAACAGCAGCGTGCCCTGCCTGTGCAGTCCTTCAAGATGTTTTTCCGCTGCGGCGACAATTTCCCTAACCCTTTTCACACCTGAAGTTACAGCGGAGAACGGGACGAAAATTTTACCCGATTCACCGGCCACCAGGTGGGCAAGGCTCGTTTTTCCGCTCCCGGGAGGACCCCAGAAAATCATCGATGGGATGTGACCGCTCTCCAGGACCCTGGGTATTATCTTACCTTTACCGAGAAGGTGCTCCTGCCCCTCCATCTCATCGAGATTACGGGGTCGCATCCTGTCGGCGAGCGGCACATGCGATCTTCCCGATTCCCCGTTTAAATAAATATCACGTCCCAAGATTTTTCTCCTGCCCCACCGGGTCGGGTGAGTTTGTCTTACCAGGCTTCTTCCCGGGCGTCCTGTACCAGCGTATACACCCCGGTATCAAGCTCCGAGAGGAATGGTGAGGGTGAAAAGTCGTAACGGCCGCCCCTGCCCCCGTCGTTGAACATCGGAAAAGTGATCAGAAGTTCCCGGCGCGCCCTGGTTACCGCTACATAAAACAATCGTCTTTCCTCTTCGTATTCATCCTCACCCTCCACCCTGGAAGAAGGGAAAATCCCGTCACACATGCTTATGATGAACACCACGTCCCATTCCAGCCCTTTCGCCTGATGAACCGTGGACAGGATTATACCATCTTCAACGTCTTTACCGGATCCGGGCTCGTCGCCCGCCGTCGAATCGGCTAAACAGATTTCCGACAGGAAGCCGGCTGTACTTTCAAACCCGCCTGCGAATTCGGCAAGCCTGAGCAAATCATCACGCCTGGATTCATAATTATCATATTTGTTCTTCATGTAACCCGAATAGGGCCCTTGCAGTACGACCGAAATCGCACCTCCGGGATTTTCATTCGAACAGGCCCCGGCCACCTCATCAAGGGTTGCGCACATAGCCTTCCAAGCATCCCGCGACCGCGCCGGCAATAGATCCGCCACCGAGGAGCAGGTTCCTTTCTCGAGAAGACCCTCGCTTCCGCAAATCACGCTCAACGCCCTCGAAGCGCTCACCGGACCCACGCCCGGCAACATAGTCAGAACACGGAACCAGGAGCTCGAATCCTTCCGGTTGACTCCTGTTCTCAGAAAAGCCAGCACATCTTTAACATGGGCTGTCTCGAAATATTTCAACCCCGAACGCACCGCATAAGGAAGCCCGTCTCTCTGCAGCCGGAACTGGAGTTCGAGGGAGGCGAAGTGCGATCTGTACAGCACCGCAATCCCGGCAGGCGGGACTCCGGAGTCGATATATTCCATGATCCGGGAAGAAACAAAGCTTGCCTGGGCTCCCTGGCCCGAAAGCGGAATAACGAGGGGCGGGTTCCCCGGTCCTGACGCTGCATGGAGTGATTTTTCGATACCCCCGGCATTGTGCCTGATCGAATCGTTGGCGAGGGCCAGGATCTGCGGTGATGATCGGTAGTTTTTTTCTAATTTGATGGTTTGTGTTCCCGGCCGGAAGTTAGAAAATCTGAGGAGGTTGCCCGGATCGGCCCCGCGAAAGGAGTAAATACTCTGGGCATCGTCTCCCACAACACAGGGAGCGCATCCGGGGCCACTCAGGTGGGAGAGCAGATCGAACTGCAGCGGATTCGTGTCCTGGAACTCATCCACCAGGAGATTGGAGAACTTGTCCCGCCACTTTTTATCCCTTTCGAGGAGTTCCCTCAAGTTGAGCAGCAGATCGTCGAAATCCATGACATTCGACACCCGTTTCGTTCGGGTATATCCGACGTGTATCCTGTTGAGGAGTTCGATATCTCCATCAAAATCGGCAAGCTTAACGGTAACAGCTTCATCAAGGGAACATCCCGTGTTGGCGGCATAGCTGAAACAATCCGCCAGGAGACGCGGGGCGGGGAAATATCCCTGCTCCGATTTTGAGAGGATCTCTTTCCGTGTAAGTGAAAGCAGGTCGATCGTGTCGTTCCGGTCCAGAATCGTGTAATTTCTCTCAAAGCCGATATCGTTTGCATGACGACGAAGTATACGGTTCGCCACACTGTGGAACGTGCCCCCCCAGAAGCCCTTGAGGTCGACCCTCGTGAGTTGCTCCACCCGGATCAACATTTCGTGAGCAGCCCTGTTGGTGAATGTAAGAAGCAGGATTCGAGAGGGACTTACGCCACGCTGCATGAGCCAGGCTACCCGGTGGGTAATAACGCGGGTTTTTCCGCTGCCCGCTCCTGCAATCACCAGCAGCGGAATCTCGTCCGCAGTAACAGCCGCGAGCTGGGCTTCGTTCAGGCCGTCGAGAATCTGTTCTTCCAGCCGGATTGGCATAACCCACCTTCCGAATGGCAGGATGGATGTGGACAAGGATAAATGTTGTAATAACCTGGGTTCAATCAGAGGAAATTGTTACGCGGAGAAAAGACATTGCTAGACGGTGCTATCCGGTTCCCTTTCCGGCGTTCCGGATTTGAATTTTGGATAACCGAACCTGAAAATCGCCCCTTCTCCCGGGAGGCTCTCTACACTCACGGACCCTCCCGCAGACTCGGCAACCAGCCGGGTAAGGGTCAAGCCGAGCCCGACCCCGCCGGAACGGGGGGCATTGATGTCTTCGAGCTGGACATAATCTTTGAATATTTCTGTCTGCCTGTCCGGATGGATACCTATCCCGTTATCCTCTAAAATAACGAAAATTTTATCTTCTTCTTCTTCCGTTCTGAAGGTTACTGCTCCCCCTCGCGGGGTATACTTAAACGCATTGTTGCAAAGGTTGGCAATCGCATGATACACGAGCATCCTGTCCCCGAATACTTCGATCGAACCGGAAGGCTCCTCATATTTCATCTCTACACCGAATCTTTCCGCGCGAGTACTGAAATCCGCTACTACCTCGTTGAGCACTGTTGAGAGGTCGAAGGGAATCCCTTCGAAAGAGAATATACCCGCATCATACCTGGTTGCGGAAACCACATTGAAAAGAAGCTGGTTGACCTCGTCTATCCGGTCGCTGATTAAACGAAGCTTCTCACCCTGTTGTTCGTTCACTATACCCAGCATGCCCTTCTCTATTATATCAATGTATGCTTTCACCACCGACAGAGCGCCTCTGACCTCATGCGAGATCAGTGAAAGATTTTTCAAGTATTTTTCCATATCCGGCTCCAATGCGCGAGTATTCGGAAAGCCCGGAATAATGTACCGCTAGAATCCGATTTTGTCAATCAG
Organism: uncultured Gemmatimonadota bacterium; assembly: GCA_964394085.1. Taxonomy (GTDB): domain Bacteria; order CAYMWF01; family CAYMWF01; genus CAYMWF01. The sequence continues at coordinate 97,197 of CAYMWF010000009.1, forward strand.
GGGAATATCAGGGTATCAGTTTTTCTCGAGATAGCGAACGGTGAAGTATTCTTCCTTCACATCGGGATTATTTATCAACTTTTCGAACACCATGACGGACCTGCGGTCATTCTGAACGTTGGATATCACAATTTCCCTGGCCTGGAATTTTCCGTTCGCTTCGTCGAGAGCCATTATGTTCCGTGCGAGGAGCACTTTGAGGAGTTCACCGTTCAAATCGTAGAAAACAGCCTTCCTCGCCACGAAATCGTCAACCCCGACGAACAGTTCCTTTTTCGAATAACCGTAATCATCCGCTCTTTTTTCGTCAGCGGGAACGAGCTCGATTTTCAAACAGACGACACCGTCTACAGTTTCCTCACCAAGCTTTTTGTAAGTAAAATCGTCCAGGGCCGGGGTGGAGATATCGGCATTACTGAACTCCGAACCCATAAAACTCTTACTTTTTTCCTTGCTTACGATACGGCGGGTTTTGCGGAGCGCGGGCATGTATATCCACATGTCATCGTCTTTCTCTTCGTAATCGAAGATCAGCATGCCGGTTCCCTTGACATCCGCGGGAAAGAGGAATTTGACAATACGTTTTTCGGTTCCATTTTCGTATGTTTTCGATGCCGAGGATATTTTCCGAACCCGCTCCCTGCCCTTTCTGTCGATAATCGTCAGGGTCGTAATCGATTCGGAACCCGAGGTTTTGGATGTCCGATATGATTCAGCGATTATATCCCCGGCTGTTTTCGATTCGAGGTCCGCCGCGCTTCCGGAGAACGGCAGCAGGTAAAAAACGAGACAGGTTATCAGAAATAATACTGTTTTCATTTATCCTCTCCTTTGATCGGTTCAGTTTCTGTCAATAGTTTCCACTTATAATCTTGTTTAACTGTATTCTATAAA
>CAYMWF010000010.1:0-94644 GCA_964394085.1 uncultured Gemmatimonadota bacterium
GTGAGGGAAAGGTGAAAAGCACCCCTGGCGGGGAGTGAAATAGAACCTGAAACCGATTGCTTACAAGCGGTAGGAGCTTGAAGATTTCCTTCGGGAATTCGAATAGTGACTGCGTGCCTTTTGCATAATGAGCCGGCGAGTTATTCTATGTTGCAAGGTTAAGGAACATACTTCCGGAGCCGGAGCGAAAGCGAGTCTGAATAGGGCGACCAGTAGCATGGAGTAGACCCGAAACCGGGTGAGCTATCCATGGGCAGGTTGAAGCGCGTTTAACAGCGCGTGAAGGACCGAACCCACTAATGTTGAAAAATTAGGGGATGACCTGTGGATAGGGGTGAAAGTCCAATCAAACCCGGCGATAGCTGGTTCTCTCCGAAATATTTTTAGGAATAGCCTTGCGAGATGAGTGGTGGAGGTAGAGCACTGAATGGGCTAGGGGCCCTACAAGGCTACCAACCCCAAACAAACTCCGAATGCTGCTACTTTATCGCAGGAGTCAGGCTGTGGGGGCTAAGCTCCATAGCCGAGAGGGAAACAACCCAGACCACCAGCTAAGGTCCCTAAATCAAGCTAAGTGACTAAGGAGGTCGAGTTGCCCAGACAGCTAGGATGTTGGCTTAGAAGCAGCCACCATTTAAAGAGTGCGTAATAGCTCACTAGTCAAGTGGCCCCGCGCCGAAAATACACGGGACTCAAGTTTGATACCGAAGCTGTGGATACTTGCCTCGGCAAGTATGGTAGGAGAGCGTTCCATTCTAGGTTGAAGCTCAACCGGGAGGTTGGGTGGACGAAATGGAAGTGACTATGCCGGCACGAGTAGCGATAAAAGAGGTGAGAAACCTCTTCACCAAAAACCCAAGGATTCCTGAGTAAAGCTAATCTGCTCAGGGTTAGTCGGCCCCTAAGCCGAGGCCGAAAGGCGTAGGCGATGGGAAACAGGCGAACATTCCTGTACTGGCTTGTAAGCGTTTGAGCTATGGGGGGACGCAGAAGGTAGGACCATCCTACTATTGGATGTAGGTCCAAGCTGGTAGGAGGGCTGGATAGGCAAATCCGTCCGGCCGTTAACTCCGAGAAGCGATGGGGAGTCCTTAAGGACACAAACTGGTCTGTTCCATGCTGCCAAGAAAAGCCTCTATGTGAGCTTGCAGGCTAACCGTACCGTAAACCGACACAGGTAGGTGAGGAGAGAATCCTAAGGTGCTCGAGATAATCCTCGTTAAGGAACTAGGCAAAATGACCCCGTAACTTCGGGAGAAGGGGTACCCCATGGGGTGAATCCTCTTGCAGGAGCAGCTCCAAGGGGTCGCAGAAAAGTGGCCTGGGCGACTGTTTACCAAAAACATAGGTCTCTGCTAAGTCGAACAAGACGAAGTATAGGGACTGACACCTGCCCGGTGCTGGAAGGTTAAGAGGAGGGGTTATCAAGCTTCGGCGAGAGAAGCTCTGAATCGAAGCCCCAGTAAACGGCGGCCGTAACTATAACGGTCCTAAGGTAGCGAAATTCCTTGTCGGGTAAGTTCCGACCTGCACGAATGGTGCAACGACTTGGGCGCTGTCTCAACGAGGATCTCGGCGAAACTGTAGTATCGGTGAAGATGCCGATTACCCGCAATAGGACGGAAAGACCCCGTGAACCTTTACTGCAGCCTAGTATTGGGTTTAGATATTGTATGTGTAGGATAGGTGGGAGGCTGTGAATGGGGAACGCCAGTTCTCCGGGAGCCAACCTTGAAATACCACCCTTATTTTATTGGAATTCTAACTCAGGACCTTGAATCAGGTTCGAGAACAGTGCTAGGTGGGTAGTTTGGCTGGGGCGGTCACCTCCAAAAAAGTAACGGAGGTGTCCAAAGGTTCTCTCAGCGCGGTCGGTAATCGCGCGCAGAGCATAAAGGTAGAAGAGAGCTTGACTGCGAGACAAACAGGTCGAGCAGGTGCGAAAGCAGGGCTTAGTGATCCGGCGGTTGTTAGTGGTAATGCCGTCGCTCATCGGATAAAAGGTACTCCGGGGATAACAGGCTTATCGCTTCCGAGAGTTCACATCGACGAAGCGGTTTGGCACCTCGATGTCGGCTCATCGCATCCTGGGGCTGGAGAAGGTCCCAAGGGTTTGGCTGTTCGCCAATTAAAGCGGTACGCGAGCTGGGTTCAGAACGTCGTGAGACAGTTCGGTCCCTATCCATTGCGGGCGGAGGATATTTGAGGGGAGCTGTCCCTAGTACGAGAGGACCGGGATGGACAGACCTCTAGTGTACCAGTTGTGGCGCCAGCTGCATCGCTGGGTAGCTATGTTTGGATCAGATAAAAGCTGAAAGCATCTAAGCTTGAAACTGACCCCAAGATGAGATATCCCGTAACGTGAGTTACCTGAAGGCCCCTTGGAGAATACAAGGTAGATAGGCCATAGGTGTAAGTGCAGTAATGCATTCAGCCGAGTGGTACTAATAGGCCGTGCGGCTTAAGCAAATATAGCAAGGTCGCATGTCCACTGGCATATTCAATTGTAGATTTTTCCCGGTGACGATAGCGGAGGTGCCACACCCGTTCCCATTCCGAACACGGAAGTTAAGACCTCCAGCGCCGATGGTACTGCTGGGGCGACCTTGTGGGAGAGTAGGACATCGCCGGGTATAAAGTTTGGGGGAATGAGTAAAATCATTCCCCTTTTTTATTATTGCGGTGCTATTTTCTGCTTTTGAAGATGCAGTTGTTTCGAATCTATTGAATCGTTTATGAAAAAGACCGAGATTAACGGTTTATTTCAACAGTGTCTGGTTACGGCTTGTTTCGGAGCTGAATATCGGGTGCTTGTTGAGGGTGAAGAGCAAAAAGCTTTTCTGGGTGGACGTTTCAGGATCAATACGGGAGATTACAATCCGTTAACGATCGGAGACCGGGTAACTCTCCGCAAAGAAAAAAGCAGCTGGTTGATAACGGAAATAGAAGAAAGAAAGAATTGTTTTTGCAGAAAAGCTCCAGGCCGGTTGCTTGTCAGGCAGGCGCTGGGAGCGAATATCGACCAGGTAATGGCTGTATTCTCCGTAGCTCAACCTCGTTTTGTGCAATTAAAACTCGACACCATTCTTGCCGCTGCTGTACATACCGGAATTCCCGCGATTATTTTACTAAATAAAATCGATCTTCTCACAGAAGATAAGACGGAGAAATGGAACAGAATAATAAACGTCTATGCCGACGCCGGGTTTCCTGTTCTGTTAACCAGCGCTAAAGACGGACGTGGCTTGGACCAGGTCAGCAATTTGCTGAGGGATAAGATGAGTATTCTTTCAGGACCTTCCGGCATGGGTAAGTCGACAATCTTAAACGCCCTTTTTCCAGGGCTCGGTCTTAAAGTAAAAAAATTGGCCAGGAAAAGCGGACTTGGTACACATACCACAGGATTTTCACGATTATTCCCGTTGCCTACTGGCGGCTACGTGGGAGATACACCCGGTTCAAGATATTTCATCCTTTGGGACGTTCCCTCACGTCAATTAGCCTCCTGCTTTCCCGAAATTGAACAATTGAGCGAATTATGCCGTTTTGATGATTGTTCTCACGGTACAGAGCCGGAGTGCGGAGTTCTTAATGCGTTGAGGAAGGGTGAATTGAGCAAGGAAAGATTTAAATCCTATCGGGTATTGTACGAAAAGATCCTGAAGAAAGAGAAAGAAAGGGGTTTCACTCCTCCTCAGATACGATGAATGGGGGCCTGTTCTTTACTTCCTCCCCGATCCTGCCCAGGTATTCTCCAATGATGCCGATTGTCAGCAGCTGTATTCCACCAAGAAACAGTATTGTTACTATCAGGGATGTCCAGCCTTTGATGTGAACCTCTGATCCTCTAAGGATTTTGAGAACCAGGATTCGCGCGGCGTAAAGAAATGAAAGGAAGGCGCAGCCAAATCCCAAATAAGACGCAAGTCTCAAAGGTGCGGTTGAAAAGGAAGTTATTCCATCTATCGCCAGTTTGAACATTTTTGTGGTCGTATATTTGGTTTTCCCTCGAAGCCTGGGTGGTCTCTCGAACCTGACTTCTCCTTGAGGGAATCCCACCCAGCTTACTAATCCTCTTAGAAATCGACTGTGCTCGCTCATCGTCCTGACAATCGATACGATTTCCCGGTCTATAAGCCGGAAATCACCTGGTGGAGGTGCGGGAACCCCGCTGATCCTGGCGAGTATTTTGTAATAGAGAGATGCTGACCCTCTCTTGTATAGAGAGATGCCGGATTTTCTGCGGGGAACGGCGTGTATTACTTTTCCTCCCCTACCGAAATCCCATTTTTTAAACAATAGGGTTATCAGCTCGGGTGGATCCTGAAGGTCCGCGTCCATTGTTATAATCGCCCTGCCCCTGGCTCTGGTCAACCCGGCAGTCAAGGCCGCCTGATGTCCAAAATTCCTCGAGAGCATCATGTAATGGAACCGGTCATCTTTTTTTCTGAAAGATTTAATCAGTGCTGGAGAATCATCCGTGCTTCCATCACAAACGAATAATACCTCCCAGAAGTCTGTGATTGAAGGAAGGGTACTTTGCAGCCTTTCTACAAGCGGTGTCAGGTTTTCAGCTTCGTTATAAACAGGTATAATGACAGATAGAACTATATCTTGCTCGGGTTCCATTTAATCAGCCCCCAAGAGTTCTTAGACACTCTCCCACTGTATCAATAACATAGTCAACTTCATCGAATTCAAGACCAGGATAAATCGGTAACGATATTGAACGTTTGCTCAAATCTTCAGTAACCGGGAACATCCCCTTCTCCCAACCGAACGTTTTCCGGAAAAAAGTAAGAAGATGTACGGGATAAAAATGAACCGACACTCCAATACCACGCTGCTCGAGGTGTTCGATGACTTCATTTCGGATTTCGGCGGGAGTTCTTATCGCGAAAATATGCATTGCGTGGCGCGTATTCCGCTCGATAGCCTGGGTTTCGATATGGGTCATGGCCTCGAAAGACCTTGAATACCTTTTCCAAATTTCTGTTTTCTGCCTGTGTCTGTCCTTAATCCTTTTAAGTTGATTCAGTAAAAGGGATGCCTGGATATCGTCCATATTATATTTCCAGCCCAACTCGGAAATATCGTAAGGTTTAAACTTTGCTGAATACCTCCCGGCCGCATCTTTTTCCAGGCCATGAAGTCGCAGTCGCCTTACCCTTTCTGCAAGTGCGGAGTTGTTGGTAACTATTGCACCACCCTCACCGCTGGTTATGCTTTTATTCGCGTAGAAACTGAAACATGCTGCATCGGACAGCCCACCCGGGCGGATATCTCCTCTTCTGCCTTCCAGGCAATGAGCAGCATCTTCAATAATTCGGAGATTATTGTTTTCAGCGATTTGTTTTATTGCGGCCATGTCACACATCAGGCCGTACAGGTGAACAGGTACAATCGCTCTAGTCCGATCTGTAACGGCGTTTTCGATAAGCGAGGTTTCTATATTTCCGGATCTTTTGTTTACATCTACGAGAACCGGTGTAGCACCGGCATGTAGAATCGCAGAAAGAGTTGCAGCGAAGGTGAAAGGAGTAGTTATTACCTCATCTCCGGGTCCGATATCAAGTGCCTGTAGCGACAGATGCAGGGCTGCAGTGCAACTTGTCAGGCCTATGGCAAATGAAGCATCGAGATATGAAGCCAACCTGTTCTCAAGGTTTTCCGTCAATTCCCCGGTTGTGAGCGTGAGTGATTTCAGAACGGATATGACAGCTTCAATATCCTGATTATCGATATTATGCCGGAAATACTCGATTTTCATTATTACTCCCCACCTGTAGGTACCTGGGTAGAGTACCAGATGCTGAATCCAGGTGCAAAGTGAAAAAACGGATAGCAGACCTCCGGGGGTAAAATACTGATGTCTTGCGACACTTTTCTATAACCGGTAATCATCCTGGCGACTCCCCATCTATTCTTGTTAGCTAAAGGTATACATGATAAGATGAAATTTTCACTAATCCTTCTCGATTCTGGCGTATAGTCGTCTGGAGAAGGATTTCAGGTGGTCTCAACCTCATATATCCCGGAGAAGCCAGTTGCATCCAGTTCTGTTTTCACTCGGTCCGATTACAATCCATTCTTATGGCCTACTACTTGCTGTTTCATTTCTGGTTGCCGTGATTTTCGCCCGAAAAAGGGCGGTTCAGTTCGGTATCGAACCCGACAGTATGATTGATCTCGGATTCTATATCGCAGCAATATCGATAGTTGGTTCCAGGGGTTTATACGTTATCCTTAACCATGAAGAATTTGCAGGTCGATGGCTGGATGCGATAAACATTTTTCAAGGGCTTGGTGGATTGATATTCTTCGGCGGATTCATCCTTGCCTTTATTTTTACGATTTATTACGTCCGGAAGCACCGTATGAACATCTGGCGAGTCGGAGACATCATCGCGCCGACGATCGCGGTAGGCCTTGGTATTACACGAATCGGATGTTTTTTGAACGGTTGCTGTTTCGGACTGCTGACAACTTCGCCGTTAGGGATTGTATTTCCATCGACCAGCCCCGCAGGTTCGATATTTTATGGCCAGCACGTGCACCCGACTCAATTATATTCGTCTTTGAACGGTTTCTTCATGGCCGCTATTCTTCTTCTGGCTGAGAAACGATTCAGAACATTCGACGGTTTTACATTCTGGTTGTTTGCCGTGATGTATGGTGTTTTTCGATTCGGCATAGAAATGATCCGCTACCAGGAAGAATGGTTACTTGTTCCTGGAGGGTTTTCGATCAGTCAGGTAATCAGTCTGATAACTGCAGCAGTGGGAATAGTTTTTCTCTACAGGGGCTTCCGTGGGACAGCGATGCATGATTGATGGTGCCTGGTTTCCAGCGAATCCTGAAGGGAGAACTCACATATGAAATACTCTAACGGTTCATATCTGATTTTTTTTCTGCTGATGGCTGGTGCGGCAGGGCTCTGCGGCGCTGAAGAACCTGCAGAATTAGACGGAACCCTGAACGGATCACTGGGGTGGACGGTGCTCGACGGGCAGCAGTACTTCGAAATGTCGGTGCGTCCGGAATTTACATTCGGCAAAATCGGGGTCGGACTCAATATCCTGCTGAGATTCGATGGAGAGGGGAACCTGAGGGAGGATGACTGGAACAGTGTAAATGATTACCTGAGAATATTCGATTATATCAGGTACGGACAAATGGGTGATCCCTTCTATGCTCGACTCGGCGCACTGAGAAATACAACTCTGGGAAGTGGCTTCATCGTGTACCGTTACTCGAACCAGATCAATTACGACGAGCGTCTTACAGGCCTTGAAATCGGTTTCGACAGGTCCCTGTGGGGTTTTGAATGGTTCAATTCCAATCTCGGGAGGATAGATATTTCGGGCATTAGAGGTTACTGGAGACCCCTCCGTCGGGTGATCGAAACACCGATTATCAAAGATCTTGTCGCGGGTGCCACTGTAGTCAACGATTTCCGTCCAGGCGACCTCGATAACCTTACCGAAGTCGGGGTCGATCTAATGCTCCCAATTCTGACTACATCGATGGTTGACATCGATTTATATTCGGATATTGCCAGAATAGTTGACTTCGGTTCAGGTGCCGCCATAGGTGTATCCACGAATGTTGAGGTTGTTGCCGGAGTATTTCTACTCGGTGCAAAACTTGAACGGCGCTGGCTTGGTGATCGATTCGTCGCATCATGTTTCAATCAATTCTACGAAGTCGAGCGAAATAGTAAACCTGCTCTGCTTGATACGGTAACGGCATCTTCCGGGGTGTTCGGGGAGTTATCCGGCAATTTACTCGGAGCCTTCTATATCCTCGGTAATTATGAACAGTATAGTGACAGGAGAGGCAGTGCGCATATCGAAGCGGTCACCTCCGAGTTTGGAGGCGTTTTCTTCAAATGCTATTATGACAGAGGCTCAATGAAAGGGCTGGCCGATCTCTTCACCCGATTCGACGATAATGTTCTCCTCGGTCTCGAAGCAGGATATTCAATATCCGGTCCGATATACCTGGTTCTGACTAGGGAGCGGAGTTTTGTGGAACGCGACAATGGAAGTTTCGAACCTTCCGACCGCACATTTTTCAGGGCGGAATTCAGATATAATTTCTGACCCATTGACTTTAAGAACCTCCCTGAAGGTTGAACCACGGGAAGATTCCCTGTTACGTGTTAAGAAATGGTTGCGTAAATACAGCGCAGCAGCGCTGGATCTTGCTTATCCTTTCCGTTGTCCTGTCTGTAACGCTTCAGTCAAGAGGTCGAAGAATTTTGTCTGTGAGAACTGCCTTGGAGAATTAGAAGGGCTGGTTTCCAGGCAAAAAACGGATGATCCATACGGCTTAACGCTTCAGAGTGAAGGGGTAGAGGTTCGAGCTCTCGCCGATTTTGAATTCCCTTTAAGCGTACTCGTCCATGCGTGCAAGTATAAATACAATCCTCTTTTACTCAAATCACTGACGGAATCGTTGTTCGAATTTGCATCGCTGGAAATATATGGTGAAGTTTTAATTCCTGTGCCTTTGCATCCTGTCCGCAAGCGGGAGAGGGGGTACAACCAGAGCAAGTTGATAGCAGAGGTGTTTTCTTCGAAAACGAACATCCCACTGGAACCGGGTCTGTTGATTCGTAAAAAACCAACCCAGGGTCAAGCGGGTCTTCATAAAGATGCTCGACACTTGAATGTGAAGGGTGCTTTCGAGGTACCTGAGAAAATGAAGAGCGAATTGTTCAGGAAACGTATAGTGCTTGTTGACGACGTTTGTACTACGGGAACAACATTGTCGGAATGCGCGGCTCCTTTGATAGATGCCGGAGCTTCATGCGTTTCAGCTGTTGTCCTCGGGATCAGAGAATTGAAGTTGAAGTAATCAGATTTCACGCCGCGTTCAAAGCTGCATCTACGCACTGGTCAACTTTTCATTGACACTTATCTGAAAGTTCTTATTATCCCACATTCACCCTGGTTTTCAGGGCAGTAAATACTCATGTACAGCAACCGTGAAAGAACCCAGGAGGTCTGAGATGGGAATCAATGTAGCGATAAACGGTTTCGGTAGAATCGGTCGACTCGTACTCCGCAGAGCTCTGGAAAATGGTGATCTTACAGTACTGGCGATTAACGATATCACGACGCCCGATGTTCTTGCCCACCTTTTCAAGTATGATTCAGTGCATGGAAAATTCGATGGGGAAATTGATTCGGGTGATGGTTACCTGATTGTCAATGGAGATAGAATCAAGGTTTTTGCCGAGAGAGATCCTGCTCAGCTGCCCTGGGGTCAACTTGGAATCGATTTTGTAGTAGAAGCCACAGGTGTTTTCCGTAAGAGAGATCAAATCAACAAGCATATCGAAGCGGGTGCCGGAAAGGTTGTACTCACTGTGCCGGCAAAGGATGAAATCGATGCTACCATAGTACTCGGTGTCAACGATTATATGCTCGAACCATCACACCGTATCATTTCGAATGCTTCATGCACCACCAATTGCCTCGCGCCCGTAGCAAAGGTCCTGCATGACTCATTCGGCATAAGAAGTGGGTTGATGACGACTATCCATGCTTATACGAATGATCAGCGTATTCTGGATCAACCTCACAGCGACCTGCGCAGGGCCCGTTCAGCCGCGGTATCCATGATACCGACGACGACGGGAGCCGCCCGGGCGGTCGGTAAAGTCATACCCGAACTGAACGGCAAATTGAATGGGATGGCCGTCAGAGTACCGACTCCGGATGCCTCCATGGTCGACCTTGTGGCTTTGCTCCAACAGCCAGTTACAGCAGAAGATGTAAACAATGCCATGAAAGAAGCAGCCGAAGGTGCAATGAAAGGAATCCTCGAATACACCGAGGAACCTCTGGTTTCGGTCGATATTATAGGCAATCCTCACTCCAGCATTTTCGACGCACTCTCAACCGACGTGATCGATAGCAACCTGGTGAAAGTTATTTCCTGGTATGATAATGAAATGGGATATGCCGCAAGAGTTATTGACCTGATTTTGAGAGCGGCCTGATCATGCGGCGCCGGATTCATGGAGAAGGTTCGTGAAGAAAAAATCGATCGAAGATATCGAGTTCAAGTCCAAGCGTGTGTTCATGAGAGTGGACTTTAACGTCCCTCTCGATGAAACCGGAAATATCAGGGACGATACGAGAATAAGGGCCGCACTGCCTACCGTTCGCAAAGTGCTCGATTCCGGCGGCAGGCTGATTCTTGCATCTCACCTCGGGCGGCCGAAGGGGAAGCGTGTAGAATCGATGACTTTACGGCCTGTTGCCGATGCGCTTGGGGATTTGCTGGGGCAAAAAGTAAGATTTCCTGCTGATTGCATAGGATCGATGGTTGAGGAATTAACCGGTTCTCTGGCGGATGGGGATGTTGTCCTGCTTGAAAACCTGCGTTTTCATGAAGGTGAAACCCGTAACGATCCGGTTTTCGCCGAGCAACTCGGCAGACTCGGTGAAATCTATGTCAACGATGCATTCGGCACCGCACATCGCGCGCATGCATCTACACACGGTATTACTTCTTTTATTTCACCGTGTGTTGCTGGTTATCTGATGAGCAGGGAAATTGAGTTTCTCGGCAGGGTTTTGGCCGAACCCGAAAAGCCTTTTGTAGCGATACTCGGCGGAGCCAAGATATCCGGAAAAATTGATGTCATTGAAAACCTCATTGAGAAGGTGGACTCTTTTCTGATCGGCGGAGGGATGGCCTTCACGTTCCTGAAGGCTCAGGGTTTTGAAATCGGTGATTCCATACTGGAATCGAATAAACTTGCGATGGCGACTGATATTCTTGCTCGGGTAGAGGAAGCCGGTACCAGGTTCATACTCCCCGTGGATGTCAGGGTCTCGAATAGCATTGAGAGCGGCTCAAAAACACGAATGTGTAAAGTGGAAGAAATCGAACCTGGTGATATCGGAGTTGATATCGGACCGCAAACCCTGGGTATTTTCGAAAGAGAGATCAAAAAAGCGGGAACGGTTGTCTGGAATGGTCCTATGGGTGTTTTCGAGATACCCGAGTTCGCTGCGGGAACTTTCGAAACGGCCAGGATTCTCTCCGAGTCCGGTGCAGCCAGCATTGTCGGTGGTGGTGATTCCGCAGCCGCCGTCGCGGCCGCCGGTTTGACCGGTAAGATTTCACATGTGTCAACCGGAGGTGGAGCGAGCCTGGAATTCCTGGAGGGGAAACGATTGCCTGGTATCGAAGCGCTCGATCCAGGATAGAATCCCACTGCTCGAGTTTAAACGATACAGGTTATAGTTCAGAGTTCGACTGAAAGGCAAGGAGACGATTGTGAGCAGAATAGTCATCGCCGGTAACTGGAAGATGTTTAACACGGTCGACGAATCGACCGCTCTCGTTAATGAGATTAGTGAAAGCACCCGAGGAATAACCGGTGTTGAAATTATGGTCTGCCCGCCTTTTACATCCTTGTTGCCGGTTAAACAGGCGACCGAGGGGACAAATATACTCCTGGGCGCCCAGAATATGCATCACGAAGAAAACGGAGCGTTCACAGGCGCCATTTCTCCTTTAATGCTTCGGGGAGTCGGATGCACCCATGTGATATTGGGTCATTCGGAACGGCGCTGGGTCTTCAACGAAACCGATGAAGAGGTGAATTTGAAGGTTCGATCGGCACTTGATCATCAACTTTCGCCTATCGTCTGCGTCGGTGAACGATTGGATCAGAGAGAAACAGGAGCGACATTCGCAGTCGTCGAATTACAGGTTCGAAGTGCGCTGAAAGGTGTTGAGACGGCTGAGATGGAGCATGTAATAATAGCATATGAACCAGTCTGGGCAATCGGGACGGGTTTAACGGCTACACCGGAGCAGGCCGGTGAAGTGCATACAAGAATACGAAGGCTGATAGCCGGGATGTATAATGACGAAATTGCATCTGAGCTGGTTATTCAGTATGGTGGAAGCGTAAAACCGGATAATGTCGCCGGGCTCATGGCCGTTGAAGATATCAATGGCGCACTGGTCGGAGGAGCCAGCCTGGATGCTGCATCCTTCGCCGGAATAATTAAAAACAGCGTGTGACAACATATGCAAAGGAAGAAAATGGGGAGAAAAGGATGAATCTTCTTTATTCTATAGCGATCGTTTTGCATGTCCTGGTCAGTCTGGGGCTTATTTTAACAGTGCTTCTACAGGCCGGGAAGGGAAGTTCTCTTTCAGGTGCTTTCGGTGGCGGAGGTGGTTCCGCAGCATTCGGTGGACGTGAAGCGGCTGATTTTATGAGTAAATTGACCACCGGATTGGCTGTGACATTTATGGTATTGTCGCTTGTTCTGGTGGTTCTGGCTGGGGGGGTGGGTCCTCAAAGCGTCCTTCAAAGCCATGGCTCCGCTCCTCCGATCCCGTTGCGTGATGCGACACTTGGAGAATTGATCGGGGAATCGGGAGAAGGAGAAGCTCCTGCGCCAGCAGGTCCGACCGAGTAGAATACTTTCCTAAAAAAGACTTGCACGAACGTGAGCGAGTTGGTATTAACATCCCTACAAAATAATAATGCCGAGATGGTGGAATTGGCAGACACGCTGTCTTGAGGGGGCAGTGGGGCAACCCGTGCGGGTTCAAATCCCGCTCTCGGCACCAAGATTTATAAAGCCTGCCTGGCAGGTTTTTTTTTTCAACGATTGCTGCAAGTAGAAGTTGAAATTTAAAAAAAAAAGAAAGGAGGTCAGCTCCGAATCGAGCTGAAGAGATCAGGATAAATTCAAATGCAATTCAGGAAACCAAAGGAGAAGGTTCCATGAAAAAAATATTCGTAGTTTTGGCGGGTTTGATGCTGATTGCACCGCTCGCAGCCGCTGAGGTTAACATCGGGGGTATTCTGCAGGGCGGATTTGACAAGGTTTTGTCGGATGATGCCAAGGTTGATTTCACCTTGAACCGGGCAAGGCTGCTCTTCAAGGGTGCTGTAAACACCAGAATCCGGTTTTTTGTTCAGACTGATATGAGACTTGAAGCTGCTGAAGCGGATACTACAGGTTATATCACTGCAGCGAATGCTGAGCTCCTGGATGTCAAGTGCATCTACAATTGTCCTGTCCTAAATACAAAGTTCATTCTGGGCCGTTTCAAACCTGCGTACACATATTACATGCCGATGTACACCGGTAAACTCGACTTGATCAATTATCCCATGCTGACCAAAGAGACCGGTATGGACTATCAGGTCGGTGCTCAGGCTTCGACCCATATGAAGATGCTCGGTTTAACTTTGGGGCTCTTCAACGGTGCGAACGATAAAAACAACTGGAACGACAGCAGCAACGATGGCAAGGATCTCCTTGTCCGGGGCGACTTCAAGATGGCCGACATTAATATTACCGCAGCCGGTTATTACTGGCTCGAAAACGCCCTTTTCGCAGAAACCGACGATGCAGAGGGTAACAAGATGGGTTTCTACGGTACCTACACCGGCATGGGCCTTAAGGTCGTGGCGGAATATCTTGCTACCGAGGATGACGGCATAAAAGGTGCAGGATACTTTGCACAGGCCGGATACAGATTCATGGACGATATGGTAGAGACTTTGTTCCGTTATGACTCCTGGGATCCGAATACGGCAAACAAAGATGGTGAAAACAGCGAGACAGATGCAACTACACGTATTACTCTAGGTTTAAACTGCTATGTGAGCGGTCACGATTCGATGTTCTACCTGAATTACATAATAAATGGCGAACACGAGGATGTAGAGTTGGATAACGATCAGGTAGTGCTCCAATACCAGATACTCTTTTAGTCTAGTAGAACCTGAAAACGGGAAAATATCAGAGGAGAAGGCGGAAAGCTTTCTCCTCTTTTTTGTGTGCAGGCAAGGAGAGTAAAAAAAGGGAGGTGATAAAACCTCCCTTCATACTTAAACAGAGCAAAGTACTGTCTAAATGATATAGTAAGTGAAGCCTATCTTGAACGCCATGGTGGCATCATCGATACCGGCCCACTTGATGTACTCGAACAAAGCATTAGCGACGAGTTTGTTCAGGACGACTTTGTTCGTTCCGGCATTGAAATAGATATCAGCTTCAGAGTCGCCGTCTGCAGGCATGTACATATCGTATTCGATTCCTGCGAAGCTCGCCCAGGTGTATGAATGATCATACCAGTAGTCGCCGTAGAACAAGATGTTCTGCCCGCTGTCTTCTTCAAGGCTCTTGTCATAGCGAACACCGGCCATGCAGCTTGAGGTCAAGCCGAGGGGCTGCGCATAGATGAATTCCCCGTAGACATCTCCCTTGGGAGCGGGATCGAGATCAGTGAGGAATTGATTATGGTAACCGCCTCTCGCGGTCCAGCCTGCAAAGCGGGGTGAGATATTATAGACAGCCGCTGCGAGAATCTGCTGAACCTTCATGGTTGCAGCAGGATTTCCTGCAGCCTTGGCGATGTCTCCGTAGTATCTCAATGTCCAGTCATCTTTGTATTCTACCTGGTAGTCCATGGCGCTGGCAATGATTTCAGCGATGGCAATAGCATTCTCTGCCGAAGCATTACCGCCGAGCTCATTCAGAATCGCGATAGCCTGCGCAACCGGCTGAGCGTTGGTTACACGGCCATATCCAGCAAAAACCTCCAGATCCAGCAGCTTTTCTAAATCAACATCGGTTTCTTTGCAGAATGTCATGTAAGCTTCTGTTCCTGCAGAAAGTCCGGAGTAACCCCCGAAGTACTTGGTAGCACCGAAATCGATACGATCATAGATATTGGTGACGGCATCTGCATCGCCAATCTTATCGTAATCGATATCAAAGTTAGTACCATAGTAATATGTCAGGTCATGACCCTGATGGTAAAAACTGTAGTCGCCGCCGAGATTGAAATGCATCTCGGAGTCGTCCCCGGTTTTTGTCCACCCTAGAAGATCATCACCGTCAATATAGAATTGAGTCGATTCGAATTCGGGGATTTTGTAATCGGTGTAAACGGATGCGTCGAGGGCAAAAGCGGAGCCTGCGACGAATGCTGCAAGAAAAAGCGTAATGAACAATTGCTTCATCATACGTCCTCCAATTGGTTGATTGTGGATGTTACCAAAAATCGAAGTTTTCAACTTCGACTTGAATTACAACAACTCCTCAAGATGCTGTAATCCTGCTACTAGTTCACCTTTTTTTGGTCAGGTTCTGTGTAACTTATTGTGTCTTGCGGTCTTTGTGTTGTTCCTGACATCATACTTGCGGCGAAAGTAGTGATAGAGATATAGCTTGTCAAGAATTAAATTTCAACACATAGGATTGTGAGAGTCAAATCCCTACATTCTGGCCATGTACAGTTGATTTAAACTCCCTAAATAGTTTATATCACCTAGGTTCCTTAAAAGGAGGAACACGTCAGCTATCCTATATAGTAGTAATCTTCGGAAGCTCCGGCTCGATCATCAACCCCTAATCCGGGGACTTGCCAGGCTCGCTAGGATAGTGGTCGATATAAGCAACCACATGTTGCTATTCGAGATTATATATAAAGGGAATGAATTTGTATCGTGAATACAATCCGGGCAGGAGGCTTCACGACCATCCGATGCAGGTGAATGTCGTCTTCAGTTACCTTTGAGAATGTTGTCCTACTAAGTTGAAGAGCGGTTTTCCGTCGCAGTCATCCATCTCGAAACCCAAGAAAGATGCTATTGTCGGTGCAATATCGGTGATCGATCCGGTCGGCCTGTGAATACCGCGGCCCGCCAGGGGGGGACCGGCAAAAATAAGAGGTACATAGATATCATGCCCATACAATGAACCATGTTCATTTTCGAGTTCTTCATCCACATAGTATCCGTCAAGATAACTGGGAAGTATGAGAATATCTCCCGAAAGTACGGATGTCGAATTGGTTATGAGCTCAACCCCATTGATGAACGGGAATTCCGAACTATGCATTTCAAGATACTCGGCAAGATCCACGGTTGGTTGACCTTCACCTTTGAAGACACGATACGGAGTGTTCCAGCCGTCTCCTCCGCCCATCGCATCCCGAACCAGGATCAGTTCTATTTTCCTGTTTTTTTCACCATCACCCAGGCTTCTCCAGGCGTTTTTAATGGCTTCAGCCACTCCTTCGATGTCTTCATAAAACGGGAAGTCGGTCCAGTCCTCGGTGTCGAGGTTTCTTAGATATACGTGCCCTGCCCCACCATTCAGACCTACATAGGCGGAGAAATCGTCGCCGAATAAATAATCCCAGAAATCGTAGACGTCGAAATGTCCGAATGGCCAGGGGCCGTAACTTTCAACAACATCCTCGAGCTCATCTTCCATTATGATCGAATGCTCGTCGTTTTCTATCACATTCGACTGACCGTGATCAGTAAGAATAGTAAAGAGTGAGGTGTTATAGATGCCGAGTGACTTGAATGCGCTTACGATATCTCCGACCCAGGGATCGATAAAGTTGATCAGGTACCATTCTTGTGCATTATCGTTATAGTGACAGTAATGATCGTGTCCGGCGAAGTATGTCGTGATGATTTCGGGAGGAGTGTCACCTTCGTAACCGTATCCGTATAGGGTTTCCAAGAGTCGATCCATCATAGCCTGATCGTATTCGTATCCCTCGTCGAGTATGTACGTACAGAGATCCTCATCAGTGGGCGACAGCCATGTTATATTCGGGTCTTCGTTGTGTGCGATAGATGAATACATATTGAACACGATTAGACTTTCAAGGCCGTTTATAGACGCATAGTCATACAGCGTCGGCACCTGCAGTGTGCGGTTTGCCAGCCCGCCGTATGCTTCATGACCGGGATCAGTTATCTTTTCAGTAACCCAGCCGCAAGGATTAAAATCCTTATCTTCCGTGAAAAGGAGCTTGTATTCATATGAACCGAGGATGTCTTCCATTCTCATAATGCATCCACCGCTGAAGCCGTAATCTTCACCTGTCAGCCTGTTGAAAAAGTCATTGCCCGGTATGCCGTGGGTTTTCGTATCACAGCCGGTGAAAATTCCCGCCTGGCAATTGAATGTATAGGATGGAAAGATCGTTGTAGCGTTGATCACTGCGCAATATTGGCCCCTTTCACCAGGGCCGTAGACCAGCTCGGCAAGGTTGGGAACGAGTTCGGGACTATAAGACAGCAATCCGTACAGAGCATCCCTTCTGCAGCCGTCTATATCCAGAATACATACGTGATCTACAGTCAGGTTGCCTGAAGCTCCAGGTAAAAAAAATGTAAGGGATAAAAAAATAGATATAAGAACTTTCATACTGCTTTCCATTTCTGAATCGGATCAGATAAGATCCTTTTGTCCACTATAAGTAATAAATAACATAAATCATGTGTCGGTGCAATGACATTTTTCCGATTCGGAATTCTGAATCTCTTTTTGATCGAGGGATTTCGTTCTACTGCTCCGGGCCGGTAGAATTAAGGATTATCCAGCCCTTTGTTAAGATTTTCGAAAAGCGCCATTGCGTCAGCTCCGGCGAAGCGGCCTCTTGCATATCGCATGAAAATGCCCATTAGAGTCTTTTTTCTGCAGGCTTCGCTTTTGAAGTGACCAGGCTCCCCGGACAGAATTTCGCCGACTAAAGTTCGGGCTTCGTCAATATCCATAGGTGGGCTGAACACAAGATCGAGTATGCTTTCAAGAGCCGCTTCCGTTATATCGGTTCCGGTTTTCGACAGGGCTGCGATAGTGATTGAATAATGGCTGATATTTTCCATCCTGGCCCTTGAGTCGATGTGGGTGAACAGGCTTTGGAGCATTCTCCCCGTGATATTTTCAAATCCTTCAACAGTTCGCTCAAGGCCGGTGAAAACTTCGGTCAGCACTCTGGCAATCCAGGCGGGTTCCAGATTCGGGCACAGAGAAACGATATCTTCGAAGATTTGTGTACGAGACGACTCGATCAATCTCCTCGAGCATTCAGCGGATAGGCCCATGTTTTTATATACTTCGTAAATATTGGTTTTCATGAGGTCTGCGATTTTTAATTCAGACGCGCTGTATCGGGTTCTTATCTAATCTTCAGAGTGCCGAGGGCGAGGAGGGCAAGGATCAGGCTTATTATCCAGAATCGAACGACCACTTTCGTTTCGGCGAGCCCCACATGCTGGAAAGTATGATGCAGCGGTGCCCTGTAGAAGATGCGTCGTCCTAATCGATTGATTCCGATTTTTTCCTGTATCAGAACTGAAGCGCCTTCCGCGACGAAGATTCCCCCGCATATCAGGAACAGGAACTCCTGCTTGAGGAGGATTGCGAACATGGCCAGCAGAGCACCCAGAGCCTGAGAGCCAGCATCACCCAGGAATACTTGAGCGGGATAAGAATTCCACCACAAAAAACCGATACAGGCTCCGGCGGTTCCAGATGCAAGGATCATAAGCTCGCTTGTGCCCACAAAATGTGGAAAAAGGAGGCTTTCTGCATGGATCCTGTTCCCAATAATATATGCGAACACTCCGTATACCGCGGTAGTCATGGCAACCGGAACGACAGCGAGGCCATCCAGTCCGTCCGCAAAGTTGACGGAGTTGGAAATCGCGAGAATTACGAAAAGGATGAACGGGAAATAAAGAAGCCCGATATCAGCGACAGGATTTTTAAAAAAAGGCAGACAAAGCTCTGTTGCTGCGACATCTCCGAGAGGAAGGGCTCCCGGACCCAGATAAAGCAGGCCGAAACCGGCTGCGAAGAGCAGTTGAAGCAGCAATTTGACTCCCTGGCTTACCCCTTCCCCCTGCTTCGCCTTCTTGACATCATCAATGGCTCCGAGAAAGCCGAACCAGAGAAGAGCTGCGATCGAATAATGCATGAACCGGTTGGTCGGATCGTTCCAGAGGAATGTGGATATCAAAACCGCGCCGATCACGATGATTCCACCCATTGTCGGGGTGCCCTCTTTTGATTGCGATGATAAATTGCCGTAATCGCGGATACTGTCTCGCATTCCCCTTCGAAAGAGGAGGTTTATAACTCTTCTCCCGAATAGAATGATGAGGAGGAAGGAAGTTACAGCCGCGGCCAGAGAGCGGAAACTCACATAGTTGACAATCCGGAAGAACGACAGGGCCTCGATATTGGAGAGTATATATTTGCTCAGCAGGTAAATCACTTCTTGCTCCTTACTCCGATCCTCCTGTATAGGCGTGAAAGAGCTACGCGCAACGGGAAAACCGGGTGGAACTGTGGACATGTCAGCAGGATCTGATTTGTGAGGAGGCAAGGATCTTTAATGATTTTTCGTTCGACCATACTCGTAAGTCCATGGAGTGCAGCTTCACGTAATATCCAGTCTCCGCTTTGGAGAAACCGTTGGAATGTGTCAGCTGAAGCAGGATTCGAGGTGATTTTACCCAGGGCGGCGAGGGCTGCGGAATTCACTTCGAGCACCCTTTCCCGTGCCAGGAGTGATTCCAACCCGGTCGTTGCAGATCCCTGATCATCCTCTGAACAAAGGTGCCCGATCGATTCGCAAGCCTTCGTCCGGACTTCGTAGTAAGGATCGTTCAGCAGCTCCAACAGGATTTTGACGATTTCATCGTCTACTATCCCGATCAAAGTAATAGAAGTTACTGCATTGCGCCGGATGAACCCTACCTGCAGGAAGTCGCCGCCGAGTAACCGCGCCCCCGGAGAAGCTTTCCGTTTGTCAGATAGTATTCGTTTAAGGTCGGACAAAGCATTTTTGTAGCGGAGCACCCCGGCCATCTTGACACCGACATTTCGAAATTGCCACTTGGGGTTTCTAAGAAGTTTTCTGGTCCGATAATATAGATATTCCAGTTCGATTGGTCTGTAGATATCCTCAGGCGCCAATCCATCTGCCTGATCCTCAATTGATCTGAGCAGGCCGAACGGGCCCATCGCCGCCCAGCTCAGCCACTTCCCTGTTTTACAGTCGCTTCGGGTTGTTTCAATTCCCATTGCCTCATAGCCCGCTTCTAATGCTTCTCCTTTTATATTTTCAATTGGGGATTTGTTGTCAAGCATGCTGTTTATTGAGGTAACAATATTATCCAGGGGATCACTTACTTCTTGACATTCAGTTGCGGTTTTCATCCGTTCCAGCCGATCAGGATCTCTCAGGAGCGAGAGCGTCAGGTCAGCGAGTTTTCCAGGATCGACACATTCTACTGTCCGGCCGTCCAGATCCATCTCGACATTTTCCAGCAAGGTTACCGCGGTGCCGTTATCTTGTTTCATCAAGGCATTTATCGCCTGGTGATCATCTGCAAGGTCCGATTTCGGTACTACGATCGCCGGGAGGCGGCATTTTTCAATTTCTGCTAGAGAACCGGCTCCCCCCCTGGTTATAACCAGATCTGTCAGGGAATAAACTTCTTCGATATTATGGAAATACTCCCGCCTGATATAACGTTTCAGATGTTCCTCAGGGATCTTTACACGGGCCAGGTGTCTATCTGTATCGGTTGCCGGGTCATATCCGGAGGGGGCGGTTCTCGCCTTGCCGGTCGCATGAATGACTGATACTGACTCGTCGGCAAGTAACTGCGGGAGGGCTAAAGCCACGGCCCTGTTTATTGTTCTTGCTCCTTGTGATGCACCGAATGCGAAAACAACCTTGCCATCCGCCGGAATACCAAGATTCATTCTGCAGTTTCCGGAATTTGTGTTGCCGATTTCCCGACGTATAGGGTATCCAACATGTCTTACTCTTTCTGTTGGAAAAAAACGGGCAGAATCGGCGAAAGAGACACCAATCAGGTCAGCCCATCGTCCACACAGCTGATTCATCTTTCCGGGGATCGAGTTCTGTTCATGAAGAAACAGCTTGCAGCGGATGACACGTAATTTTTTCAGCAGAGCACAGGATAAAGCAACTGGCGCGGCCACATATCCGCCCACGGCGATCACTGCACTGGGACGAAAAGTCAGGAGAATATGCATCGCTCCGAATACACCCGATGCAAGATTCAGTAAAAAACCGGTAATATCTTTTATCGAATGGAATCCTGGATAGGGAAGCGATCGAACGAATTTAATCCGGTAACCTTTTGAGGGGACGAGGTCTGCCTCTATTTTATCTTTTCTCCCAATGTAAAGGAATTCCGCTTCAGGAAAGATCTCTTTCAGTCTGTCTGCGATGGCAAGGGTAGGATATACGTGACCGCCGGTTCCGCCTCCGGTGAGTAGATATCGTTTACCTCTTCCTTTCATTCCATCTCCGGACAGTTAACCATAGAAAAGAAAATCAAAAAAAAACAGAAAAAAAATGCCCCTGGCAACAGGTGCGCAGGGGCAACATCTTCTTCTAGAGGTTTTCGAGCATATGATCAACTTCGTCGCAGGTTTTTCTCACTGCGGCGACGGACCTGCCGAATGCTTCTTTCTCGTCTTCAGTCAGATCGAGTTCGATTATTTCTTCGAGCCCATTATTACCCAGTATTACCGGGACGCCTACGTACATATCGTCCACACCGTATTTCCCGTCCAGATTGACGCAGGCCGGCATGATTTTACGCTTATCGTAAATGATCGCCTCGGCCATTTCGAGCGCCGCCCATGCGGGAGAAACGTAAGCCGATCCGAATCCGAGCAGGCCGACTACTTCGCCGCCCGCTTTCCTTGTCCTGGTTTCAATGGCTTCGAGGGTATCGGCATCCAGGAATTTGTCCACAGGAATACCTGCGATCTGGCAGGAGCTGCGCACCGGAACCATGGTGTCGCCATGTCCACCCATAACCATCGCATTCACATTTTCAACAGAGACATTCGCCGCTTCAGCAACGAAATAGCAGTAGCGGGAAGAATCGAGAACGCCCGCCATACCCAGAAGTTTGTTCTTGGGAGGATTGAGACGCTTATTCAGCGTATAAACGATTGCATCAAGGGGATTGGCAATCGAGATGATCGTGGCATTCGGGGCATACTGCTTGATTCCATCAGCGACCATGTTGGTTACGCGTAGATTGATTGTGAGAAGCTCCTCCCTGGAAGGGAAGGTGCCGTCGGGCCTGGCTTTTCTCGGGACACCGGCGGTGTTGATAATCAAATCCGCTCCTTCAATGGCGGAATAATCTTTACTGGCTACCAGTTTGACATTCGCATTGACTACCGGAAGACCCTCGGAGATATCCAGGGCTTTGCCTTTTGCGACACTTTGTTTCGCGAGTACCGCACGACGTTCTTCAGAATCATCCGGACCGACCATCGGTGCGGGATCCACCAGACCGATAGTCTTGGCAAGACCTCTGACCGCTGCTTCCTGGGCCAGCACGCCACCAATGTACCCGCCACCGATAATTGCAAGTTTATTCAGCATCAGGAACTCCTTTCAGCAAGAATAGCTGTAATCTCGCGTAAAACATTACGCGGTGTTTGTGTTGACTTCCGCGAACCTCCACCCTTATGGCTGAACCTGGAAAGAGGTATGCGGGAACATATCAAACCACCGGACTGTCTGCAAGCAAGAATTCGGATATTATCATATCGGAATCAGTTGAAATTTCCACCGCTGGGTAATTCCAAAAATCCCGTTAATCCGGACAATTTAAGATCGTCGTTATAGGTGGTCGGGCCCGCCCTGTTCAGTATTTCCGCTCTCCATGGGAATATTTTTATTGTTCAAGTATGCAGGTTTCCTGTATAATCATATTTTTCATCCTGAAGTACTTTCACCCGGGTGAAAGTACTTCTTCCGGTAGCGGTAAGTAGTATTTGGGGAGTTCCGGCACCGGCGGTCCTGAATATTCCGAAAACCGTTTTTTTCTATGTTTCACCATATAGATTCAGGATATATGTCAGACCTTTTACCGCAAAAAAGGATTTCAATAATCTGCGGAGGTTTTGGCGCCGGAAAAACTGAAGTTGCTGTAAATTACGCCGTTCATCTGGCGCACGAAAACCTGAAGCCGTGCATCGTCGATCTCGACATCGTTAATCCTTATTTCCGGAGTCGGGAAGCGAGAGACCGAATGGAATCGGCAGGTGTGAAAGTCATCCTGCCGGCGGAGGAGTTCCTCCATGCCGATCTCCCGATAATTTCTCCCAGCATCAAAGGATTTCTCCGTTCCGGCGAAAGAACGGGGATACTCGATGTTGGGGGTGATGATGTGGGAGCCCGGGTGCTTGCCAGCTTCGGCGATGCGCTTGTACCCGAGGATAATAACCTCCTGCTTGTGATAAATACCAGAAGACCGTTCTTGGATTCGGTTGAGGGATGTATGCGGGTTGCAGAGGAAATTTCGCATGTTACGGGTCTGGAACCCGGGGGGCTGATCTCCAACACTCACTTAATGAATGAGACGACTCACGATATGATTCTCGATGGGCTCGATGTAGCGGTAGAGACAGGTGAGAACATGCATGTCCCGGTCGTATTCCTATCGGTGCTTGCCGAGCATGCTGATGGTGTCAGGGGAAGAACCGGGGATATTCCCATCCTCGAGATGGAGCGGTTAATGTTACCTCCATGGAGCCCGGCATTTAAAGGTCCTAAATTGGGGAAAGAGAATTTCAAGCTTTGACGCGAGGTGTCAAGTGCCAAGGATAACAATAGACAGGGACAGATGCAAGGGATGCGAGCTGTGCACTTCGGTATGTCCACAGCAAATACTCTCGATGTCCGAGGAACTGAATGCCAAGGGTTATTTTTTCGCGAGGATGGCGGAGCCGGCAAAATGTATCGGTTGCCGGTTGTGCGCCGTTATATGCCCGGATATTGCCGTCTCAGTGGAAGCCGGCGCCGCGAAATACTGCTTTTTCGAATATTGATAACGCCCGGAATGATGGGCTCGAAGATCCGCCGGTTGTATTCGGCAGCCCGGTTCTTCAGAGTTCAACCATATGGCTACGGAGCTGATAGAAGATGACCAAGAAGCTCATGAAAGGTAATGAAGCCCTGGCGGAAGCTGCGATTTTCGCTGGCTGCAGAGCATATTTTTGTTATCCGATCACTCCTCAGACTGAGGTTGCGGAATATCTCGCTCGCAGAATGCCTGAGGTCGGGGGTGTCTTCCTGCAGGCCGAGAGTGAGTTGGCCGCGATCAACATGCTTTTCGGTGCTTCCGGAGCCGGAGCGAGAGTATTCACTTCCTCCTCGAGCCCGGGTATCAGTCTCATGTCCGAAGGATTATCGTATATTGCCGCAGCAGAACTCCCCATTGTTTTGATCAACATCGTCCGTTGCGGCCCGGGTCTCGGCGGAATCCTGCCTTCACAAGGTGACTATTTCCAGGCGACGAAGGGAGGGGGACACGGTGACTACCGATGCCTTGTGCTCGCCCCATCGACAATCCAGGAAGCCGCAGATCTGATGGTGGATGCTTTTGATCTCGCAGACAAATACCGAAATCCGGTTCAGGTTGTGGGGGACGGTATGATCGGACAGATGATGGAACCGGTTGAATTCCACGAGAGCGAGCAAAGCAAGATGCTGCCGTCGAAGGACTGGGCTACCGCAGGTAAAAAAGGAGGGGCTAAACACCTGGTAAAAAGCCTTTTCCTGGATCCGAACGCGCTCGAGGCGCACAACCTGCATCTTAAGCAAAAATATAACGCCATGGAGAGAGATGAGATAAGAGTCGAGACCCATAATGTGGATGACCAATGCGATGCAATCATCGTAGCTTATGGAACGACCGCACGTATCTGCAAAACATCCATCGAGATGGCGGCCGGCAGCGGTCTGAAAATCGGCCTGGTCCGACCCATTACGCTTTACCCATTTCCTTATGAAGCTGTTGCAGACGCGGCTCATCTGCCGCTCGTCAAGTTCGTGCTTTCGGTAGAGATGAGTGTAGGCCAGATGGTCGAGGATGTCGAACGGGCTGTCAAAGGCAAAACACCTGTTCACTTTTTCGGAAGGGCCGGAGGGGTGGTCCCATCGCCTGAAGAGGTTGCCGCAGAACTGACAAGGCTGGCTGCAAAGCAGCATTGAGCGGGATGCTCGCGGTAAGGAGCGAATCGTGCAGACACTTTTTAGGAAACCTGAAAGTCTAACAGAGAATTATACCCATTATTGCCCGGGTTGCACACACGGCGTAATACACAGGATGATTGCCGAAGTCATGGACGAGCTGGGAATCGCCGATCGGGCGGTGGGAATCGCACCGGTGGGATGTGCTGTTCTTGCCTATAACTATTTTAACGTGGATTTTCAGGAAGCGGCTCACGGTCGCGCACCGGCACTGGCAACCGGTGTCAAACGTGTCCAGCCGGAATGTATCGTTTTCACCTACCAGGGAGACGGTGATCTTGCATCGATTGGAACCGCCGAGATAATACATGCCGCGAACAGAGGGGAAAAGATATCGGTATTCTTCATCAACAACGCGATATACGGGATGACCGGAGGGCAGATGGCTCCCACTACAATGCCCGGGCAAGTATCGACAACTTGCCCGTTCGGGAGAAATGTTGAAGAGGCAGGGCATCCGATCAGAATCGCCGAACTCCTTTCCACGCTTTACACTCCGTCCTATATCGCACGAGTGTCGACCCACAATCCGAAGGAAATAATAGTTGCGAAACGTGCAGTTCGGAAAGCCTTCAGTTACCAGGTGGAGCACAGGTGTTTCACATTGGTTGAATTTTTGTCAACCTGTCCGACGAACTGGGGGAAGACGCCTGCGGATTCTCTGAAGTGGGTCGAGGAGAATATGCTGCCGTATTATCCTATCGGCGAGTTTAAGACACCCGAGGAGGGTTGATAGGATGCAGAAAGATGTCATTTTCTCCGGATTCGGGGGCCAGGGAATTCTCTTAATCGGTAAAATCCTTGCCGATGTCGGGATGAGCGAGGGCAGGTACGTAACGTGGTTCCCGTCATACGGACCGGAAATGAGGGGTGGAACCGCATACTGTCAGGTGATTATCTCAGATGACCCCATCGCATCTCCCGTTGTCAGCAATCCGGCTGTGGCGGTCGTTATGAACAGGCCATCCATGGAGAAATTCGGACCGAAAGTGAAGGAAGGGGGACTCCTCCTGATAAACTCATCGCTGGTTCCGGATGAAACCGATCGGACCGATATCGAAGTTGTGAGGGTACCTGCTAATCAACTCGCCCTGGAGGCGGGGAATGCTAGGGCTTCGAACATGGTTATCCTGGGTGCTTTGGCGAGATGTTTCGATCTGGTCTCCAAAGATGGAATCAAAGTAAAGATTGAGGAAGAATTTCGATCGAAATCCCAGTTCATATCTTCGAACCTGGCAGCTTTCGAAGCTGGATTTTCACACGAAGGTTAAAGGATGGTAGTCTGAATATGGAATTCAATAAGTCCGATATGAACAGGATTTTGTCCGTTCATAAAGCGGAACCGGCAGCCTTGGTTCAGGTTCTTCAGGATACTCAGATCAAATTCAATTATCTACCGAGAGAAGCTCTGGAAGTAATTTCCAGCGCTCTGGATGTTCCGTTCGCGAAAGTCTACAGCGCTGCAACCTTCTATAAAGCCTTCAGCCTTGAACCCAGAGGCCGGACTCAAGTTAGAGTGTGCATGGGTACCGCGTGCCATGTGAGAGGTGCAACGCTGATACTTGACGAGTTCGAGCGGGCCCTCGGCATAAAGAGCGGGGGCACCACGGAGGATCTGGAATACTCCCTCGAATCGGTAAATTGTGTTGGAGCCTGCGCCATGGCGCCGGTTGTAGTTGAAAATGAAAAATATCACGCTGATTGCGATCCTACCGCAGTCAGGAAAATCGCGAAAAGATGAAGAACCGGAAAATAAACCAGGAATCAGCCATGGGAAAGATCAGGAATAGAGCCCATCTGAAAGAGATAGCGCATCAGCTCGCCGAAGAGAGAGCCGGCCGTGAAGTTGATATCGTTGTGTGTTGCGGTCCGGGTTGTCTTGCGCGAGGGAGTGAGAAGATCGCTGATGAATTCGAAAAGGAACTGAAAGCCAGAAAACTGGATGGGAAAGCGAGCGTTCATCTGACCAGAGCGGGTTGCCACGGTCTTTGTGAAAAAGCTCCCGTGGTAACGATCGAGCCTATGGGGTTTTTCTACCAGACGGTAACCCCCGAAGATGTGCCGGACATAGTCGAAACTACTGTAATCGGTCGTAAACCTTTGACGCGGCTTTCGTACAGTGAAAACGGAAAAAAAGAACCTGTAATCAAGTATTCGGATATATCCTTTTACAAAGGACAAACGAGGATTGCTCTTAGAAATGTAGGCCGAATCGATCCGCTTTCAATAGAGGATTATCTGGCAGCAGGAGGATACGATTCTTTTGCAAAGCTGCTGGACGAGAATATCGAAGCGGATACCGTTATTGATGTGATCGAAAAATCCGGACTCAAGGGGCGCGGCGGTGGAGGATTCGGAACAGGCAGGAAGTGGCGCTCATGTAAGCGGGCGACGGGTGACACCCGGTATGTCATCTGTAACGGTGACGAGGGAGACCCCGGCGCATTCATGGACAGGGCGATCATGGAGGGTGATCCACATTCTGTAATCGAAGGTATTCTCATCGGTGGATATGCACTTGAAACTTCCCATGGATACATCTACGTGCGTCAGGAGTATCCTCTGGCTGTCAAACATTTGCAGAAGGCGATCGACGATGCCAGGAGCGCGGGCTTTTTAGGGAAGGGGATCCTCGGGTCTGATTTCAATTTTGATATTAAGATCGACCGAGGAGGCGGCGCATTCGTTTGTGGTGAATCGAGTGCTTTGATGGCATCGATCGAGGGTCGAGTCGGTGAACCGAGAGCGAAATATATTCATTCGACCGACAGGGGCCTTTTCGACAAACCAACCGTTCTGAACAACGTTGAAACATGGAACAATGTACCAATGATCATTCAGAAGGGCGCGGATTGGTTCAAGTCCGTTGGAACCGAGAGAGCAAGCGGCACAAAAGCGTTTTGCCTGACAGGCAATATTAATAATACCGGTTTAGTAGAAGTACCCATGGGCACATCCCTGCGATCGATAATATTCGAATTAGGGGGAGGTGTGCCGAGCGGTGAATTCAAGGCTGTGCAGACAGGAGGCCCTTCCGGTGGATGTGTACCTGCGTCTCTCCTCGATCTTCCGGTCGATTTCGATGCGCTTACGGAGGCCGGGGCCATGATGGGATCAGGCGGTATGATCGTGATGGATGATAGTACCTGCATGGTCGATATTTCGAAATACTTTTTGAAATTTCTGATCGATGAGTCTTGCGGCAAGTGCGTGCCCTGCCGTGAAGGATTGAGGCAGATGTACTACATTCTGTGCGACATCACCGAAGGTAAAGGCAAGCCCGGTGATCTTGACCGTATAACCGCTCTGGGAGAAGCTATAATCGAAGGCTCTCTTTGTGCTCTTGGGAAATCGGGCCCAAATCCGGTCATCTCGACGATGAAATACTTCGATGAAGAATATAACGCTCACATTTCTGAGAAGAGATGTCCCGGTAAAATTTGCAGACCTTTGATAACATATCGAGTCAATGACAAATGTACTGGCTGTGTTGTCTGCCAGCGGGTCTGCCCCGAGGATTGTATCGCGGGTGTCAAAAAAGAAGTATTCGTGATCGATGAGGACGCATGCACGAGATGCGGTTCGTGCCTGGCGGTGTGTAAATTCGACGCGATTGATATTTTCAGTTGAGGAATACCAGATGGTAGAGTTCACCATTGACGGCCGCAAATACAAGGCCGATAAGGGCGAGGTGATACTCGCAGTTGCTCGCAGGCACGGTATCTTTATCCCGACCCTCTGCTTTCACGATGCTCTGGAGGGGTGGGGGGCTTGCCGAATGTGCATGGTCGAGATTACCAAACCCTCCTGGGATGGATGGAGCAAGCTTGTAACCGCCTGTCTATTTCCGGTCGAGCAGGATCTTATTATTTCCACGACCTCCGAGAGGGTCACAGCGGTCAGGAAAATCGTGCTGGATCTCCTCCTTGCCCGATGTCCGGATTCCGAAGTAATCAGGGATTTTGCAGCTGAATACGGTGTCGAGGAAACGAGTTTCCGCCCCCTCGATAAGAAAGATAACTGCATCCTCTGCGGTTTATGCGTGCGGCTCTGCGAAATGCAAGGCACATCCGCGATCGCAACAATCAACCGTGGTGTTGAAAAAATGGTCGACACACCTTTCAATGATCCGAATCCGGATTGCATAGGATGCCTTGTCTGTGCTCGTAATTGTCCCACCGGGACGATCGATTTCGAAGAAACATCGAGAACCAGAAAAATTTGGGGCGGAAGTTTCGACCTGAATCATTGCACCGTATGCGGGAAGGCTCACATTACTGTATCCCAGGCATACTTTTACGCCATGAAGAGCGGATTACCAGTTGAGTATTACGAAGAGTGCGACGAATGCAGGAGAAAAGAGACAGCTAAAAAGTTCAGCGACCTGCTGGTGGAGTCGTAGATGAAAACACTATTCGATAAAAAGACCCGAAAATCGATGACGATAACCCCTGAACATTGTATTGGGTGCAGAACATGCGAACTCGCCTGCGCTTTCTCTCACCAGGCTGGGGCAGAATTCAAGCCGGCAAAACCACGGATATATATTCGGAAAACGGGGGAAGAATGTTTTATTCCTCTCGTTTGCCTGCAATGCGATGAAGCAGCATGCGTCAGCGCCTGCCTGTTCGGATCCATGTATAAAATTGAAGAAGCGGGAACTGTTGAACACGATAAGGACAGATGTGTAGGGTGTCTGGCGTGTTTGTCCGCTTGCCCGTTCGGCAATATCGTCCTGGATGATGATAATTTCCATGTCTTGAAGTGCGATCTCTGCAATGGTGACCCGATGTGCGCCAGGTTCTGTCCAACGGAAGCTTTAACAACCGGCTGAACGGATGGTACCGCAGCCTTCGCATCTCCAACCTTCCGGATACTACGCTTTTTCCACATACCTGAAGCAACGATTTGGTCAACGGATCCACAAGGTGACTGTCGATTCCGGATTTACCTGTCCCAACAGGGATGGCTCCCTAGGTCGGGGCGGGTGCATTTTTTGCAACAATGAATCTTTCAGCAGGGGTTCAAGAACCGGGAAATCGGTGTACCACCAGGTCGAAGAA
Organism: uncultured Gemmatimonadota bacterium; assembly: GCA_964394085.1. GTDB lineage: Bacteria > CAYMWF01 > CAYMWF01 > CAYMWF01. Next base: position 29,979 of record CAYMWF010000010.1, read on the forward strand.
GGAATAGTGGGTATTCGGCGAAGATTCGGCGTGGATAAATTCATTGCATATTTTCAACCTTACACTAATACATATGCGTCCATCGGAAAATTGGAACAGCTCTATACGGAAGCATTGCAGCATCCTGATATCGTAGGCATCGCCATCGGCACACGTCCGGACTGTGTTGGAGAAAAGGTTCTCGATGTTCTTGAGCGTATCGTCAGAGATGGGTGGGAGGTTTGGCTAGAGCTCGGGCTGCAGTCGGGCTCAAACGAAACCCTTGATAGAATCAACCGCGGGCATACTGTCGAGAATTTCCTGGATGCGGTGGATAGGGGTAAGAGACGCGGGGGGATAAAACTCTGCGCTCATCTGATACTCGGCTTCCCCTGGGAAACACCTGCCGAGCAGCTTTCCACGGCGGTCATTATCGCTGATTCAGGAATTCATGGGTTGAAATTGCATGCTCTCCATGTTGTCAAAGGCACAGCTCTCGAAAAAACCTTCAAGGATGGTGAGCTGGATTTGCCGACGCGGCAAGAATATATCACACTTGTTTGTGATTTTCTCGAGCGGATACCACCAGATATCGTCATACAGAGGCTATCAAGCGAAGCTCACGAAGATTTACTGATTGCACCGCCCTGGTGCGGTCGTAATCAGCATATTCCAGATGCTGTCAGGATCGAACTTGAATCCCGCGGATCCTGGCAGGGGAAATGGTTTCGTTCCGATTCGTCAGATTCCCGATCAAGCGAAATCTAGTTTGAAGATCACGCCGGCTTGAGTGGAACCGTCTACCAGACTGCTTCACCCTCGCGAATTTGACCATGTTTTTCGATATCGAAAGGAATAATATTTATTTTCGAGTGATCCATTTCGATTTTATATCTCACGCCCGGAAAATCAGGGCAGAAGATAGGCACGTCCGATGCGGGAAAACTTTTGATATTTTCCAGTTTCTCGCCCAGGCGTTTGAGTTCGGATTCGGAGTCTCCCATAGTCGTTCTGAATAAGTCTTGAAGAGTTTCGATTCGTCCTCTAAAATCTTCGAATCCGCTTCTTTCCATAGACCGCTCAGCTAGATTTTTCTCTAAGAGCTGGTCTAATTTTGGAAGCCAGGAGTTAAACAGGGATTCTGCACCGTCTCCGTACTCTTCATTGAATTCACCTTGAAGCTCGCTCAGGATCTGATTCAAATGAGATCTGAGTTCTATATCTTCTTCCTGCATCTGATCGCGTTTCGTCTTGAATAACGTATTTGTAGCGCTGGCCAGCACATCATCGCCGGTTTCTTCCGGCATTGCCTTTTTGATACTATCTCGTTTCGCTTTAGCCCAGGAGTATGCTGAATAGAAGTACATACCCACAGTATCCAATCTCGTGGAGTGCGGTTTCTGCCCTTCCTCAAGAAGAGAATACTGGAATGTTGTTTTAAGAGTATCAACCCAGTTCGATGCATCCTTGATTACTAAAAAATCATCAGGTAATTCATCCATGTATCCTGAAAGTTGTGAGAACTTGCCTGACAGTTCTGTTGCTCTCGGGCTCAACGATGCTTTGAATAGAAGGAATCCTCTTACTCTCCCCAGAAGCTCAGCGTTTTCTCTGTCTGAAAACCGGAACAGCCATTTCAAGCTGTCAGCTGAAGTTGCATATTCTTTCATAAGTTCCGGGTTGCGATCACCATTTTCAAAGTAGTTGCGAAGTTCTTCCAGCATAATTGTATGATTTTCATTGCATGGGGAGAGGAAGTGTTCTGACAGGATGAAATGTTTGATGCTGTCTATTGCCGTTACAAAATCCCGTGGAATAATGGATGCTTTGGGATACTCCTTTTTGAATTCAGCGATTTCATCAAGTGAAAGCACTTTTTCAATGGTATCTTGAATGGCGGTAACGATTTGACCCTTGGCGTTTACTAATGTGAAATCGAGCGAATCAGCAGTGGCCATCAACGGCTGGAGCTTATCGATCGATAAGCACGTTCGATCCCCTTCTGAGACAGACTCCTGGATTCTTCTGTATAAAGAATGATAATAATCCTGCTTGGCGTTTATCTGCCCAACATATTTCATGTATCGACCAAGGCTGTCGAGGACAGGAACGTACTCTTTTCGATCGTATTGGAAGAAGAGCTTCAGATCTTCTGCGACTTTTGCATAAGCAAGGAGGAGTGAATCCGAATCCAGGATATTTTTCGATTTGGAAAAGGTTTTCAAGTCATCGAACTTTGACAGGTAGTCCTCTGTCTGTTCTTTGATGAATTTTTGAAGTGTATCGAGATTTGTCGTGAATTCTTGCGTGGAGGTGAAATAACGATTTTCGAAAGAGAGGAGTGCAAGCATATCCGAGTGTGCCTGGAGCTTTTTCGCTTCTTGCCTTCGCATTTCCCCCTGGGGTATGAGTATCGAAGCAAAAAGGCCGATTATTGTAAGCACAATCAACGCCTTTAAAAGAATCGAACCCTTCTCTCTTTGTCTACTCATCAAACTCTCCCGGGAAAGACAAAACACCTAAATTCAACAAGTTAACAGCGCTTTATTTATCAGTTCAGCCCTGATATGTCAAGTAGAAATGCTTCAAGTAAATCCCGGTTTGGTTTTCGAAATACTGATAATCCACCCGTTTGAAGAATTCCGGATCGAAGGGTTTAGACCTCCCCGGGACGATATTCTTGTCTTTCTTGAGGTTGTTCCTTAACAGATACTTAAAACTTGCTCGATTTATCCGATAGAAATGGAATAGAGGCATCTTTGCCTATAATGTGATTGCCATTAAAATCCCTCGTGAACTGGAGGAATAGTGACTGCCCTCTCGATTGTGAAACTTGCACTCGATATCGTTTTTATGTGCGTTGGCGCGTACCTGGTGTTCTTTCTTTTAAAGGAGGGTGTCGTTTTCATCCTGTATCTTCGCAGGAAAAATTCGGCTAGAAAGAGGAAAGACAAGGAGCTCCTGCGTGAAATCTGTTCCCGTGTGAATTCCGTTATTGAGGGTAGAACCGAATTGTCGGGAGATGAAAGAGAAGCTCTTGACAGGCTTCAGTCGCGGAAAGATCTGTCTAAAGATGAACTGGAGACACTATCAGTTCTATCTTCCGCTTCTTCTTCAGAGGCTCAATAAGATTAGCCTGTATCTGACCCCCGAGGATGCAGGGATTCACCATTCCGTTCCAGCTTCCCGCCCCGATCAAAGCTTTTCCGTTTAAATTTTCTCCGGCTGCCCATCTGAAGGCTACTCGCTACTCGGCCCGGTTCAAGCATGGTCTATATTACTGCGTACATTCGTGATCTTGAGCAACAGCATAAATCTCAGTGGCGTAAAATTTGCAATTGGCCATTACTGTTTGAATAAGCAGGTGCAAGTCTTCTCCATGTGATTTTTAAGTCCAACCTCCTTCAATTTCGATAGACAAGGAGAACCGATGTTCTGGTTTGCGTGTGGCTCCGGGTTAGGGGTATATATTGCAGCAACGACAGGATATTCCTCAGTTTATGTTATCTGGGTGGTTTTCGCAGCCATTGCGATTATCAAGTTTTTCGTTTTGTTGCGTACCGGGAATGAAACCGGAGCAGGGACCACCATAATCTTCACAGTGCTCTTTTTTTTTGCGGTTTTCTCAGGTTCGAAGCAGCGCAACGTACCATCGATGCAGCACATCAAATCCTGTCGGAATTTACGGGACAGGTAACACATGTTTCAGGAATTGTTCACGCAGTGGACAAAAAGAAGAAGAACAGTGGAACCTGCTACAAGATACTTCTTGCGTCTCCGATCATCCGATCGCAGCATTGCGTATTCGCAGAATTTCCGGGCAAAATCCTAATTTACACGAAATGTGATGCGACTGACATTCTCCCGGGAGATCGAATTTCGATGACCGGCATGATCTCCGTTCCGGATGTCGCGAGGAATCCCGGAGCATTCGATTTCAACCGATACCTTTCAGGCCGGAAGATATACGGCGTCGTTTTCTCGGGTTCGGATCTGCATGTCGAGCGCTCAGGCGGTTTCGGTTTATTCCGGGTCATGCATATTTCCAGAAACTTGGCTCTCTCTGTAATTGAAAAGTACGTGGGAACCGGAGAATGCGCGGGACTTGTCCAAGGCTTAATTACCGGCAACCGCGCTGACCTCGATAGAGATACGGTAGAAGAATTCACCAGAATAGGAATCGTTCATCTTCTGGCTGTGTCCGGATTGCATGTGGGTTTGATCGCAGTTTGTGTCAGAATTGTTTTATCATCGATCCGGATACAACGACCTGCGGTCTTGATACTCACGGTGATAACACTTTTTTCGTATACTGCATTTACAGGGTTCCGAATATCGGTAATCAGGTCTTCGGTCATGCTTTCACTGTTTCTGCTCGCGCCCCTTACCGGTCGAGCTGTCACTCCAATGCATTCTTTGTATCTGGTCGGTACAGCCGTACTGCTTTACCAACCTCATCAATTGTTCGATGTGGGTTTTCAGCTTTCTTTTTCAGCTGCCGCCGGCATTCTTCTAGGGATGCGATCACGAGGGGAAAAGGTAAGCGCGGTTTCTCGCTGGCTGTTTGAGCCTTTTAAAGTTTCCCTTTTCGCCCAGCTGGCCACTCTCCCTGTTCTACTTCATCACTTCGGCAGGATTTCACTGATTTCGCCATTTTCAAATCTCCTGGTGCTTCCCGTGGTGGGAATACTTCTCCCCGCCAGCCTGCTTCTTCTTTTTCTGTCCCCTCTTCATTCCTTCGCACTTGCCGCGGGAGGAGCGGTCAAACTGTTGGCCTGGATTGTGCTGAGTTCCTCTGAATTTCTGGCGAAAGTCCCGTTTGCGGAGTTTTATCCCGGTTTGGTTCCAGGTTTCGCCGTAGGCGTATATTACATCTTCCTCGGGTCGGTTTTGCTGCCGGCCGCCGGTATGAAAGCACGAAGAATCGTTGCAGTTTCAGCGATTTTAACAGTTGTCGGAACCATTGGAGTTTCGACATATCGAAGTCACAGGTATCTGACCGTATCATTTCTTGATGTCGGCCAGGGTGACTGTATTACGCTGACCCTGCCCGGTGGTGATATTATGGTGATTGATGCCGGGGGACGACGTTGGAGTGGATTCGATTACGGTGAACGGGTGGTTATTCCATACTTGCGATACATCGGTGCTCGAACAATAGATATACTGATGTGCACTCATGCACATCATGACCACTACGGCGGATTGTCTGCGCTGCTGAACCATTTCACAGTTGATACCTTCATATCGGGAGATACCCTCGCAGCCGGTTCCGATTATCGATCTATGATGGCCCATGCCCGCGCGAAAGCTCATGAAACAATTATTCCACCCGGAAATGTTCCAACCATATTCGCTTCTAACAATTGCACGACCTGGATCTGGAATCCATCGGTTTTATCCAAAGAATCGTACTCTATCAATGACCGCTCTTTGACGGTAAAAATACGCTACGGTAAAGCCACGTTTATTTTCAGTGGAGATCTCGAGATCGAAGGAGAAGAGCTCTGGCTCAACCATGCAGGGATTCACGCAGGTGCTACAGTGCTGAAAGCACCGCATCATGGTTCGAGCACATCGAGTGCAGAAGAATATATCGATAAGATCAGGCCTTCTATAGCCGTGATTTCGTGTGGTAGAAGAAATCGGTTCGGTCATCCGGATCCGGAGATAATATCCAGGTATCTCCGACGCGGGGTGCGGGTGTACAGAACTGATGTGAATGGAGCGGTAATCCTCCGGACGGATGGGAATTTCCTGGAAATGCGACGGATGGTTTCAGGAAAAGTGGAAAAGATGATTTTACAAGGTGATTGAGTTGATTCTAAAACCTACGGAAGATGACTCATGTCTTTGCAGTGTATCTTCAAAAGATATCCCGGGAGCCGCAAAGAAAAACGCCGGCTTTTTACACCGGCGAATGTGAACGAACCTTGGGTCCACATATTCTTGTGGCTTATCTATCCTTCCAATTTCCCTTCTTCGGCTCCTGATTCAGGTTCTTCTACTCCTGCTTCGGATTCAGGTTTATTCAAGTATTCTTTGAGAATATCCAGATCTTTTTCGACAGTTTCCCGTCGTTTCCTCAGATTTTCCAACTCATCCTGCAGCACTCTGTTATGGTTCCGTTCTTCTCTGATCGTATCGATGAGCTGTTCTTTCCTTGAAAGCTCCGGACGCAGCTGGTTGAACCTGTAAGAAATGCCGAAAGCAAGTTTTGTATGATGACCGGGATTCTTCGATGAAGAGTTGGCGGCCGGGTCGAATGCTTTCTCGATATCCGTTACAGCGAACCTCAAGGTGAGCAGTTCGGTAAGTTGGACCAGCACCCCTGCATTGAGATCCCGTCCGTCTTCTTCAGCTGTAAGACAGATTCTGCTGCTGGGCCAGACCGCCAGTCCTGCGAAAATTCCATGGAAGTTTTTACTGATATTCTGACTTCCCACGAAACGGCCCGAGCCCACACCGAACTGAGTAGTAAAAGGCAGCCCCGGAATCATATCCCAGTTCTTGCCGAACGAAGCGAAAAAGGAATAGTTCTGATCGTGATCGTAGGCATGACTCGAAAAATCAGAACCGAACTGGGAGATATCCTTTTTATCGGTAATGTTTTGAATTCCCAGTGTAATAGATGGAACATATCTTGTTTCGTGATACGCGATTACGGCGATGCCGGCATGGACCTGCTGCTCAGATTCAAGTGAAATATTCGCTTGAGCCCAATCGAGTATGCCTATGGATATGTTTTGGGAGCCCTTTGAATGATTCCAGCCCTCCGACAGATATGCGTGCATTGCCATCTCACCTTGAACAGCTAGATGAGGCAATATGCGGGAGGAAGGAATATCAACAAATTCACCCTGAAAGAACACCCGCCCGTAAAGACTTGTTGGTGCAAGAAAAACGAGCGTCGCGATACAGAAGATTGTAACTAACTTGACCACCTTCATTTAGACCTCCAACAAGCGAGGAATCAGCCTGCTTCCGAAAATCTAATCGGATGAAAAGGGGAAAGCTTGACACCTTTGTCTTTATCTGCGAACCAAGTGGAGTGAATGTGATCTGAGCCTTGTCGATATAAGGTGTGAGAATTCTTTACAATCATGAAACAGAGCTTCAAAGTTTATGGTCTGGCGGATTTTCCGGTTGAGCGAGGGAAATATGAGAGCTAAAGACGAAAATATCTTCTCCGATAATGAGTGAAGGGTTTCCGACAGCATGCGAAGAATACACCGGACCGTTTTTTGTCAATGGGGAGAAAAATACTTCGTGACTCGAACAAAACCGCACTGTGCAAGTTGGATTAGCATTTTAATGGTGCTTGTGACCTCTCTGGTTTGCCAACCGGTTTCATTAAACATAGCTGTGGCGAAGCCGACTGATACACTGCACGCTACTGAAACACAGGAAATCGATGATCTCGAAACAACGCTTACCCGGGAGCACGGTTCTACTGTTTCCCGACTGGCTACGCTCGAGCAGGAACTATATTTATATGATGATGCCGTTATTTTAAGGGAATTAGGGTGCCATAAGCAATCTATCTCCAGCCTGAAACGTGAACTTTCTGTAGAAAAAGCTCATACGAAACGATTGCGCAGGGAACTCCAGACCGGGCAAGAAGGCTTTGTCGATGTTTCGCAGTTGGAAAAAAGCTTGCTTCTTTCTACGGAATCGGAATGGCTGGAAGAACGATTGTCTGAACTACAGTTCGGCAACTGGGAAATGGCCAAAAGAATAATGAACCAGGCGGATGGCATTTTACCCAGGGCTGTGCTGGAATCCACTATGTGGGAAGTCCTTTCCGAGGAAGAACTCGAACAGGCAATCAGTTTCATCAGGCAACAGCGTGAACGGGTTGACCGTTTCAGGATGGAAAAGAAGCTTGTCGAAGATGCCGCTTTCCAACTACAGAAAGAACGTCTTCGTGCGGAGCTTCTCGACTCCATGTCACCTGAGGAACTCGCAATATTTTATGCATCTCAATTAGAAACTGCCCGACGCCGACTGAAGGCGGGCTTGGAAGGGGAAGGACTTTTAAACGAGGTAAACCTCCGGGTCGCCTACAGGAGGCTCGAAGAGATCGATGCGATGGCCCCTGAAGATTTTATTTCCAGGGATGAAACTAAAATTCTTCTGGCCCTTGCAGCTGTCGAATTGAATCGCTTCGAAAAAGCGGAAGAGGTGCTGGCAGCTCTTATAGATGTCATTCAGCCGGATAATCCGCTTTATTCCATCGTTATACTTCAAGAAATGCAACTTGCGTTCGCGAGCAGGAAATATCCTCCGGTGGTCGACCTGGGCAAACGGCTTCTACAGCGCCCTGATATTGGTCGTTCTACGGAGAACCGCGCACGCTATCTTGCCGGATTGAGCGCCTATCTTTCTGGGCTCCCATCGGATGGAAAAGAGATACTGGAAGGGATAAAAGGAAAGAACAGCTATTACTTTTATAGCAGGTTTTATATGGCGCTTCATGATGCGGAGATGGGTGAATTCAGAGTTGCGGCGGATCGATTGCTCGCCCTCCTCGAGAAATTACCGAAGACTCGAAATACCTATGACCTGGAAAATAGAACGACCTTGGCTCTTGCATATATATATTTTGAAATGGGTGAACCTGGAACCGCATTCAGATTATTTCAAGATATACCTGCGGGCACTCCGTTTGAGATTGCGGCAAGTTATGGGACTGCTTGGTGCCTGATCGCCCTGGAACATTTCGATGAAGCGGAAAACCAGTTGCATTACTGCAGAAAGGTCGGGGTCGGCACGCTTATCGAATTCGAAGCGATATTCACTCTTGTCGAACTTTATATCGATCAGCGAAGGTTCGAGGAATCCAGGATTGAATGTCTTGCGCTGAAGGATCAGTTGATAGAATTGACCGGTGGTATTGGTTCCTTCGGCGTATCGAAAGAAATGCAGTTGATTACTGAGCTTCGTGACGAAACAGCCGAGTTCTCACAAAGAATAGACTCGGATAGAATACAGGAGAAAATGGACGAAGCTGTTCGTGCACTCAATCAAATCGATTCGGAGCTTTACGCTCTTACCGCCAGACTGGGTGGAGAGATCGATCCCGCGATTCTGCTTTGCCGAACTGACAGATTACTTGCCGAGATTGAACTGGCGCGTCTGGCTGCATTGCGAGAAGAGCTCGGAATGATTACAGCTGAAGGCTCATCGACCCATGGAACACGACCATGAGGAAAATCGAAAAAAGAAAAAACCGCGCTGAAAAGTGCATATTTATTCTAGTTTGCTTATTTATCTCAGCATGCCATATCCCGGTTGCTGCACATGGGGAGCAGGAGATAAATGATGATGCCGGAGCGGGGATCATTGATACCAACTCCGTTTCTATGGAAGAACCGGATATCGATCCGGTGAAAATCGAAGCGATACTTGGAGAAATCGCTCAAACAAGAAAGGAAGCGATAACAAATCTCGAAAAGCATCTTGGAGTGTGGCCGGATGCCGATCCCGACGGGAGCCTTCGGCTATTGCTGGCAGGTCTCTACCAGGAAGAAGCGACCGAGGAATATGAGCGGGAATTCGAACTTTACGATCAAGGCGTGATGGTTGAACCGCCCGTACTGGAGTATGATCCGTCGATCAAGCTCTACCAGACCTTGTTGGACGGCTTCCCCGACGCACCTATAACGGATCGCATACTTTATCATCTTGGATACTGTCTTTCCGCAAACGGTGAAAATGAAACCGCCATCGATTTATGGACATCCCTTGGTCAGGATTATCCCGAAAGCGAATATGCAGCGGAAGCCTGGATGAGGGTGGGAGAAATCCTGTTCGATGATTACCGCTTCGATGAGGCGGCAGACGCCTATCGCCAGGTTCTCAGTTATTGGGATTCGATCTACTTCGACAAAGCATTATATAAACTTGGCTGGGTGAGCTATTTGATCGATGAATATGACGATGCTATCAGTTATTTCATTTTTCTATTAAACGAAAACGAGAAAAATGAAGCAGAGGAAGGCGAGGTTTCCAGAGAAAGGAACCGCCTGGGGCTCGAGCAGGAGGCACTCGAATATGCCGCGCTGTCATTTATCGAGCATGGCGGAGTAGGAACATTCAGAATTTTCAATGAGAACTCTGACGAGTATCCGTATTTACCGGACATCTTGGTAAAAATGGGTGAATTCTATGAAAAGAGAGAATGGTTCGAAGCCGCAATAGAAGCGTACGATTCACACGCGGAACTTTACCCCCTTCATCTATCTGGACCGAAGGTTCGACTGTCATCGATCAGAGCTCATGAACAGATCGAAGATTTCGAAGGCAGTATGATAAGCAGGGAAGCTCTCGCACTCCAATTCGGAGCTGGGAGCGAATGGGCTGAGGTTAACGGCGACAGCAAGGAAGCGGAAGGAATGCTGCAATTCGCTGCGGGCTCGCTCTATGATGCAGCAAAATATTTTCACAGGGAGGGGAAACAGGCGGGAGACGAGGCAACATGTCTTCGTGCTCTAGACGATTATCAAATACTTCTCGATGCTTATCCAACCTTCGATAAGAGGGTGGAGGCTATCTATGCAATGGCGGATTGTTATTTTACCGTCGATATGTTCACTGATGCTGGCAGGCAATACATGACGGTCGCCCGAGCTGAAGAACAAACCGACTCACTGCGCAGCCTGGCCGCTTTGAACGGCATTGCCTCAGCTGAACAATCCCTTGAAAATGCCCCTGAGGATGCTGACAGTCTCGCTAGAGAGACATTGATGGACTACTGTTTTTATTACATCGGCCATTTCCCGGAGTCAGATAAAACTCCTTTAATCAGGTACAAGCGAGGTGAATTGTATTTCGCTGCTGGAGAATTCGATTCGGCGGGAACCGATTTCTCTACCGTGAAGGACTGTGAGAACGAGGAGCTCAGTGCAAAAGCGGTAAGAATGCTCGCTCGCTCCCGGTACCAGGTTGAAGATTATACCGGCGCTGAGATCTGGTTTAGAAGTGCAGCTGACTACAGCAGCGGTGAAACCAGGACAGAAATGGAAAACATGGCCCTTGTTTCTCTTTACAAACAGGCTGATGTGCTGAAGAGCGCTGACAGACTCCAGGACGCTGCTCAAGTATACGAAAAGATCGCAAAAGTTCAGACAGATCAAACTGAAGCGGTTGATGCATTATTCGAAGCAGCGACCCTGTACTCGACAGTGAGTGAATCACTTACTGTCTCTTACCCGGACAGCGCTGCAAATATCAGCACTAGAGCGGCAGAAACATTCGAAAGCCTGGCTTCACTATATCCCGCATCCGAATTTGCGCCGAAGGCTCTTTATAACGCTGCGTATCTAAGGGAGGGGCGGGAGGAGTTTCTGTTAGCGGCTGAAAATTACCGTAACATTTCGAAAAAATATTCGGGATCGGAATATGCGGACAACGCGGCTTTCCTTTATGCATCGAACCTTGAGAAAGGCGGGATGGGGGAGGAAGCCTTTCAAGCATTCCGGACTTACGCAAAAACACGCCAGGATCCGCACCGCCGACTTTCTTCATATCTCAAGATGGTGCAGGGTTTCAGCGAGAGAGGAAAACCGAGTAAGACGAATTATTACGTTATCCAGACATATAAATTGGATAAAGAATGCAAAGAGAAGGGCATTGAACTGGATCAGGCTGCACTGTCTGAAATATTCTTCGCGGGCGCAACAATCACCTCCAAACGTTTTGAAGAGGTAGAGCTCAAACAGCCTCTCAATAAGAATCTTAAAAAGAAAAAGCAGCTCCTCGACACCCTTATCCGCGAATGTCTCGGGACCGCCGCTTTGAAGGTGGCACCTTGGACGTTCGCAGCGACATATCGGATGGGGGAGGCTTTCGAGCATTATTACAATGCGCTCATCAACGCTGAACTACCCTCGAACCTTTCACCGGTCGAACAGGATATTTACATAATTGAACTGGAAGAGGCGGCCGAACCTTTTGTCAACAAAGCGGTGCAGGCCTATTCTGCCGTATGCCGGCAGTCCAGCGAGCTGGGTATAGAAAGCGAATGGCCGGACAAAGCGCTCATACGGCTTGAGATTCTCGATCCATCCATCCATGAGGAAACCGTCGCTTTGATGGAAAGATCTTCTGGGGATGCGGGTGTTGAAGATGAACGCGAACCGGCCGCTGAATCTGTTGAAGACCAGCTGGCATCTCTCACCCCTGAGGATGAGTCGCTATCGATCGTGGAAACTTTGGAATCGATACCGGGCCACGTGGATGAGACCGAATCGCATGTAGTTTCCGAGGATAATCACACCGGTTCTCCCCAGCCGTCATTTACCGAAATCCTTCGACAGCATGACAGCAAACTGCTTTATGGAGGAATCGGGACGGGAGCGATTTCGGTCATGGCTTTTGTTGCCGTGGATAACGGGACAACTATTGGAGTTGCTTCCGGATTGATCTCCGCTGCACTTCTGGGGACTTGGAGCTATTTCAACTTCGTAGAAAATGAAAGCGAAAACCTTGGTGCTTCAACCATCCCGTCAGACAAGAAATATATTTTGACCGCATCGGGTCCGGGGATTTGGAGCGGCAAACCAGGACTGGGTTTCAATATATTCTTCAGAGGGTTGTGAAGTATGCCGATGTCAATTAAGTATATCGATTCAGGAGTTCTTTCATGAGGTTCGTTCATATCGGGATATTCGTCATGGTAATCCTTGCGATCCCTGTATGCGCCACGGGACAGGAGCCGGTTATCCCGGATGAAAACGCAATGGCCACGATTGAAAATGAAAGAACTGATGAAAGTGTGGATTCGGGAGTCCAGGAGCTAGTAATTGAAGAAGAAATAAGGGTAAGAGGAACAATCGAAAAACCGGGCGTGCTCTATTTGATTCCGCAGAAACGCGAGTTATTTGAATCCGAAATGAATGAACCGGGTTTTGACAAACAACTTTCTAGATTGCGGTATTCGACAGTGATTCCCAATGCTCACCTGCTTGAAGTGGGCGGAACCGTTTCTGCTTCAGGTGCGCTTGAGGGCTTATCTCCCGGGGAAGAGAGCGTTTCCAAGAACAGGTCTCTTACAGAGGCTTTGTCCAGGAAACTGAAGGAAAAATGACATGCCGTTAGAGAAAAAGGAGGCAATCAATGGATGGTTTTATCCTGGCATTTAAAGAGGGCGGATTCATGATGTACGTGATTCTGCTGGCTGGGATGATCGCTCTCGGCATCACAATAGAGCGAGCCGTTCTGCTCTGGGGTGGGTTCCCCAGGGGGATCAGGCGAAATGTCGAGAAGATCTTCAAGGAAGTGGATGGAAACAATCTAAGTAATGCTATCAGTTTGTGCGAGAAAGACACGAACTCTCTTACGAGAATTATCGGCGTCGCACTGAAATTCACCGGGGAAAACGACAGAGGTATGCAGAATGCGGTGGATGAAGCCGCCCTGACTGAAATTCCAAGGCTGCAGGATCGCACAGCGTATCTTGCGGTTATCGCCCAAATCGCGACTCTGCTCGGGCTTCTCGGGACCATAATCGGGCTTATGCAGTCGTTCGAGGCTGTAGGTTCAGCCGATGCGTCGCAGAAAGCGGCCCTGCTGGCGAGCGGTATATCGAAGGCATTGAATACAACGGCGTTCGGTCTTTTCATCGCCGTTCCTTCCATGATTTCGTATACAATTATTCAGCGTCGGACCGAAAAGCTTATCGATTTACTCGACGAGTACTCGGTCACCTTGATGAACAAGCTGGCGAGAAGTCGACAGCGGGCAGCCTCCTCTGGTAGCTTTGCGTCGGAATCCGCCGATGCAGTGAGCAGCGTAAAGTCGTAATCACCACTAACCAGGGAGCTGAAGATGGCGTTTCCGGCTTCAAAAAGGGCTCACCCCAGAAAAGTTGACACGGAGCTTAACCTGACTCCGATCATGAACGTTTTCGTGATCCTTGTCCCATTCCTTCTCCTGACTGCAGTGTTTGCGCAGACTGCTGTTCTTAACCTCAGCCTGCCTACCGGGGATGAAGGAGGGGAAGATGAAGCGGCTCAGCAGGAAGAGCCTCCACCCAAGTTGATGATTTCCATCACCGACACGGGTTTCCTGATCGGCGCCATCGGCGGTGTGCTTCCGGAGATAGAGAAGGTGGATGACGATTATGACTTCGAATTGCTGAAAAAGAAGCTCGCAGAGATCAAGGAACAGCATCCGACCCAGGCTTCTGCAGTAATAGTATCCGAACCGGAAATCCTCTACGATAATATTATTCAGCTCATGGATGCCTGCATAATAACCGGTTTCGAAGATATCTCACTTGCGAGAGGTGTTGTCCTGGGCGGAGGGGGGGCGTAAAATGTTTCCACCGTCAAAACGGCGAGAGCTCCTCGAAACGAACAACCCGAGGCGGAACAGAAGATCACAGACAATATTTACTTTGAATATTACGTCCATGATCGACATGTTCACCATCCTCCTGGTTTTTCTTTTGAAGAGTTTTTCGACTGAAGGGGAGCTCATGTCCGTTGCGCCGAACCTGATGTTGCCCAGCTCGGAGTTGGCGAACGTGAAAGCAACGGAAACGGTCACGATCGCTCTTACATCCAGTGATCTCCTGGTGAATGGCGAGGTGGTGGAGGAGTGGGACAACATGGAAGAAGGAGAAACACCGATTATACCCCGGCTCTTTGCGCTCCTGGAGGAAGAAAAATCGAAAATGGAATGGGTGACTGGTCTCAAGGGTGAAAAAGCGGAATTTCCGGGATTGGTGATTATACAGGGTGATAAGGGAATTCCATTTCATTATATAGAAAAAGTGATGTTTACATGCGGTCAAGCGCAATACAACAATATTTCTCTGGCAGTTTACAGGCATCAATCATGATTATCCGGAGTACAAGATGACGAAATCCGGCAGATTGTACAAGTTGATTGAATCCGACCAGATTTTCTCCTGGGTGATGCTGGTCTGTTTCGTGATATACGTAAATCTCAGTCTTTTTTTCGTGCTCGTTGAGAAACCCGAAACTAAAGACATAAGTGATGAGGTAATGAAGCGTCGCATCGCCAGACTGATCATGAGCGCTGATTTCGATGAAATTGATTTCGGCGAAAGTGGCTGGGAGAAGAGCGCTTCGGATCTTGGAGCAGGCGAAGGTCAGGCGGATGAGGAAGCCGAGGTTGAAGAGGTGGAAGAGGCGGAGGAAGGCGAGGGAGAGGGCGCCGCTGAAGGTGAAGGCGAAGGGGAAGGAACCGGGGGTGAGCGGACCGAAGAAGAAGTCCGGGACCATGTCCGAAATGTAGGCCTGCTCGCTGAGTTGACCGGCCGGGGTAAATCGAACAAAACAGGATCGGGAGCATCGGGTATATTTGGAAACAGCGAAGTAGAAAAGAATTTCGATAATGTTCTTTCCGGTCTTGATGGTGTTCGCGTGGCGAAAGCCGGAGAAACCGGAAACCTGGGTAACCTGGGTCTGGTCGAAGGAGGAGGAGGAGGAGGAGATGAGCTGGTTTCACTGTTCAGCGACAAGGCCGCGGCAAAAGAGGATGTGGATATCGAACGGGAGGGTTCTCTCGAATTGAGCGGGCCCGGGCCGATCAAAGGTGCCGGAAGTAAGAGCAGCTACAGGTCTGCAAAGCAAATCAACGAAGTTGTCAAAAGCCATCTCGGTTCTCTTGAATATTGCTACAACAGAAGACTGAAAAGAAATCCGAATCTCCAGGGGAGAATCGTGATCAAATTCACTATCAATGCGAACGGAGCGGTTTCAGAATGCAGATCCGTGGAATCCTCGATGGGAGACAGCAATGTCGAGCAATGCCTGGTAAGGAGTATCAGGCGATGGAAATTCCCGGAAATTTCGGAAGGAGATACTGAAATCACATATCCATTCGTGTTCTTCCCTGAACGATGAGTTCACAATATCTTCTTCAAAACCCCCTATCCACCTGCCGGTCCATCTACCGGCATTCCCCATGATATTAAAAACACAATTTCGAACCTGCAGTTGATTTACCGGCTCCGGGATATGCTTCTTGAAGAAAGGAGTAAAATTTCCTTTCCCGGCTCCTCTGTCCCGGTTTAAAGTACTCTCGCATGTAACACTGTTTCGGTCGAGCGAAACGATAAACCTTGAGATCAGATGGATTTCACCGTCAAGATTTTGTCCAGATTTGAGTGAAACTTTTCACGAATGGTTTAATACAGTGAGAGTGGGTGACCGCCGGTTTCCGGCCGAGTCCGGAAAACTTATAGCAGCGACTGCTCTGGGCGCTGCTCTGCTTCTATGCCTACTTACCTTGCCGAACGATTTCATCTGGGATGACTGGGACAAAATCTCTTCCGTGCCTTCTTTGTCCAATATTCCCCTTTTATCTCTTTTTTCGCCCTCCTACTGGGGCAAAGCCTCGCATGAACCCGCGGAGACAGGCTATTATCGACCGGCAGCAACCATTTCATTCGCCTTGGACAACATGCTCTGGAATCCCTCCGGTTCGAACAAGCCGGCGGCGTGGCATTACAGATTCCAGGGAATAATCCTTTATGTCCTTACAGTCTGGATGGTTTTCAGGATATTTTCTACTCTGCTTGGCGGAAGCGTGGCTGGTGGAATCACTGCGTTCTTATTTGCCGTGCATCCACTCCACATAGAAGTTATCTCGTTCTTATCCGCACGGCCGGATCTTTTATCAGGAGCTTTCTGCCTGGTTTCCATGTCTTTCCTTTTTTCACCATCTTCGTCCGGAATACCCGGATCTTCGTCGACTGGAGCCGGGAATAAAGGGAAAACTCTCAAACCGGTAGGTGTTGCCAGACTGCTGTTTTCCGTATTTTTTTTCGCCGCGGCGATATTATCGAAGGAATCGGCAGTCATTCTGCCTGTTTGTATTATTGCTGCATCTATGTTACCTGGAGGAGGAGGAATCACACGCATCCTGCCGGTTATTTTCTGTGATATCGCCATCCTCCTGGTATACTTCGTTCTAAGGTGGTGGGTTGTAGGTGAAACAGCGCCGATTCCGGATTCTTTACCCGAACTACTGCACGGAATACTCCTGGCGGGGCAAGTTTTTCTTTTCTATACGAGAGTATCATTTTTCCCTGTCGGGCTTTCCGGAGATTACGGGTTTCCTCCCGAGGGGCTGCGCGAAGTGGTTTTTTCAGGGATATCTGGTCTTGTCCTGGCCCTACTGGTACTTTCGGCAGCTTTCAAATATCGCAAATTGTGTCCCGCCTTGCCCGGGGGTACACTCTGGTTCGTTGCAGCCCTCATACCGGCTTCCAACCTGCTGCCTATTCCACAGTTTCAGGCTGACAGATATGCTTATTTTGCTACCGCCGGATGGGCGGCGCTGGTAGCCGGTTATTTATCCGGAAGAATACAGACCGGTAAAGGTTTAACTGGCTTGTCCCGCCTCGTGATTATTTTCATGTTCATAATGGGAGGTTTTCTGACGATTATCTCAATATCCAGAGTGGGCGTCTGGCATTCTGAGCTGTCGTTCTGGAGTAACGTTCTTTCTCACGATTCATCTAATGCGCGAGGATTGTATAATCACGGAATTGTATTGGAAAAGACAGGAGAGGATTCAACCCGGTCCGAGGAAAGAGAATATTACTATCACAAAGCTTTAGAGCAATACACGAAGGCGGCGGCACTCAATCCGGCTGCGTGGAAAATAAGACTTACGCTTGGCGAACTCTTATGGAAATTGGGCGACATGGAAGGTTCTTTGAATGTGAATGAGCAAGCTGCCCGGGATTTTTCTGATATACCGGAGATCCAGCATAATTTTGGAGTTTCTCTTGCCAGAACCGGTCGCTACAGAGAGTCTGAAAGAGCATTTACCAGGGCGCTCGAACTCAGAGAGGATTATGCGTTGGCTTATTTCCACAGGGCAAAGATCCTGGCAAATCTGGAACAATGGACGGAAGCGGCCTTGAGTTTCGAAAAATGTCTTGATCATGATGCTGAAAATGGTCTGGCCGCCTACATGCTTGGTGAAATTTACGCGATCCGGCTTGGCAGAAAAACTGAAGCGAATGCTTATTTCAAACGCGCACTGGCTCTCAATCCTCCTGAGAAGATACGCCGGCGGATTCTGAGACTCTATGACAATCCTGCGGGGACAAATGATGAAGAAGATGATGAAAGTTATGAAAACTAGGAGATTGGGTCTTCCCCGAATGCTTTCGCTCGACCTGCGGGGAGTTTCAAAAAACGAACCCGTAAACCAGGAGAGTAGATATGGATGACACAGGCGGTGCCATTGTTATTCTTGATGATAAACAGACGATCCTGGACATTCTGAAAGAGGGGCTGGAAGAATTCGGATACGAGACCGAGATTTTTATTTCGGGACAGGATGCTCTTGCTTTTGTTACAGAATCCACCCCAATCGTCATTTCGGATATCCGGATGCCCGAAATGACGGGGCTGGATGTCCTGAGGGAAGTGAAAAAAAAATCACCCCATACCGAGGTGATACTGATGACCGGATATGCCAGCATGGAATCCGCAGTAGAGGCGTTGAACCTCGGGGCATACTGTTATTTAAATAAACCGTTTGTGTTTGAAGAAGTTAAGGCTTCGATAGATAAAGCATTCGAACGAAGAAACCTTAGATTACATAACGAACGTCTGCTGAAAGATCTCTCCAGGTTGAACGTTGAGCTCCAGGACAAGGTCAAAGAGTTGAGGTGTTCGAACGAAGAGCTCAAAAAAACACAGCAGTTCCTTATCGAGAAAGAAAAACTTGAAACGAAAGCACGGTTCGTAGTAAGTCTGAATCATGAAATCGTTGGCAGGGTGCAGGCTATCATGGCAGGCACAAGCTACCTGAAGACTCAAATTGAGTCGCGACAGCACAAAAGAATAGCCGATGAAGTCAACATGATAGAAGCGGAAGCGTCGGGAATCGCGCGTATTATCAAGAACCTGGAAGAGATGGATGAATTCAAAGTCATCGATTATGTCGAAGACATACAGATGATCGAACTGAGTGATAATCATTCCGCGAAAAAAAATAAAGTTGATTAAACACACGGACTTTGGTGGGTAAACACGTTATGAGGAAATTCAAATTTAGAGTTCCGGTTGCCGGACTGCTTTTTTTAATGATGGGAATCTGCACGCTCGGTTTTGCATCGGAAAAAAACCTTACGATTATGTTTTCAGGTGATATGAAGGGGTATATCGAACCTTGCGGGTGACATTCGAGTAAGGCCGGAGGGCTCGCCCGGAGGGCGACAGTAATCAATAAGGTCAGGGCCGAAGTCACAGATCCGCTGGTTATCGACACTGGCGATATGTTCCAGGTCAGGCGAAATAAATTGAGTGAATTGAAAGCCGAGACCGCGGTCAGGATTATGAACGAAATCGGATATGACATCGTCGGTCTTGGCGAGATGGAGCTTACATACGGAAAAGAAACTTTAGACCGGATATTCAAGGACTCAAAATTCGAACTCACAAGTGCGAATGTGATCGATTTAGAAAATAATTCAGAATATGTGAAACCTTATGTGATTATCGAGAAGAAGGGGATCCGGATCGGTGTTTTTTCGGTTGTATACAATGCAACAAACTATCTGTCTTACGCTTTTAAGAAAGTCGAGGATTTCAAGCTCGAGGCACCGGAAATCATCATCGAACGGATTCTCGACGATCTCGATAGCAAAACCGATATAGTTGTTTTCCTCTCTCACATGGGAGAACGAAAAGCTGAAGAAATCGCAAAAAAATTCCCACAGATCAACATTATCGTAAGCGGTCATAATACTTATAAGAAAATGACCGATCGCATGAAAACACAAAAAATGGTTGATGAGACCCTGGTGGTTTTCACCAACGCAAAAGCTCAGTCTGTCGGAAGACTTGATCTCGTATTCGATTCGAAATACCGATTAAAGGCCTATGCTGAAACCAACAGGCTGCTGGATACCCAATTCGATGACGATAGAGTTGTTGCTTCAATCCTTGGCGAATACAATAAAGAGTCAAAAGAGTTGAATGCGAAACTTTTTCCAAGGAGAAACCCCGATTCCCGAAAAGTCAGGACCTATGTCGGTCCGGAGGAATGTCGGGATTGCCATACTGAAATTTATGATTCGTGGAGAGAGACACAACACGCTGACGCCCTCGAAACCCTGGTGGATCAGGGTATGGAGGAGAATCAGGAGTGCCTGGTTTGTCATATGACAGGGTTCCGAATTCGACGAACACTCGAAGAATCGGCAAAAGACTCTCCCCTTCCCGGCGTGTCCTGCGAAGCTTGTCACGGCAAAGGCAGCAGGCATATCGAAGATAAAGAAAAAACCAGGATCTACGGGCGTACCTATAAATATATTTGTCAGCGTTGCCACACTCCCGAACGGGATCCTGATTTCCATTTTGAGAATGACGCTAAGAAGGTACACTCGGTTCTGAATAAATAGTCCCAGACCCCTGTCAGCCACTTAACTGTCAACCCGCCCCGTTTGATTTTTTGCTTGATTTCACCCCGAAATAGTGATATTCAGGATTCAGAGTGGGCGCTCGTCCACTCTTTCCTTTTGTCCCTGTTCTAAGGCCGATCGGCGGGTCGGGGGAATGATGCAAGAAAGAAACTTGAAGAACAAACGCGTTGCTGATTTGATCCATGAATGCGTTGACCAGGGAAATTTCAGTTTAGTGGAACTGAATTTGAAGGAACGGGCTCGACTGATCCAGGTATTCCTGGATAGTAAAGATGGGGTCAGCCTGGATGATTGTGCAGAGATGTCTCGGCGAATATCAGAAATGTTTAGGCGACATGATCTTTTCCAGGATTATAATCTCGAGGTTTCATCACCGGGAATCGGGCGTGAAATCCATAACGATAACGATCTCGCACGGAACATAGGAAGATTCGTTAAGGTGTTATTAGACCCGGAGGAGGAATCCAACCAGGCTATCCGTGGATACCTGGAGAGTTTCGATTCGGAATCCGTCAGAATCAGTACCGAGAAGGGTCTTGTTCCTGTCCAGAAGAGTAGAATAGAGAAAATTACGGGTGACGTGGATTTTAAGAACAGGGGCTTCCAGCGGGGGAAGGAAAAATGAACTACGAAATTGTTGAAGCTCTGGGAAACATAGTAAGAAACAAGAATATCGATAATACATTTGTCTTAGACACGGTCAAGGAAGCTCTGATCCAGGCTGCTCAGAAAAAGTTGGGTGCTGAAGCGAAGATCGAGGTGAATATCTGTAAGGATACGGGTACAATCGAAATGTACCATGTTCGTGAAGTCAGAGAAGATGTCGAAGATCCAGTTTCTCAGATAAGTCGTAAAAAGGCTGTCGGAATCCAGTTTGATATCGAACCGGGAGAAGAGCTTTATGAGGAAATAAAGCTTTCACGGTTCGGACGAAGCGCGATTCAGATCGCGAAACAGATTGTTGTTCAGCGGTTGAAAGAAGCTGAAAGACAGCAGATTTTCGAAGAATATTCCGATCGTATCGGAGAGCTTGTTACCGGTACAATCCAGCAGATAGAAAGAGGTGCCGGAGGTGCTCGAAACATCCTTGTGAACATCGGAAAAACTGAAGCGCTGCTTCCCGCAAGCCAGACTTTGCGGCGTGAGAGGTATTACCAGGGTGAGCCGATTAAAGCAGTGATTCTCGAAGTCAGGCAGGATACGAGGGGACCGCAGATCGTACTGACTCGCTCTCATCCCGAGACTTTGAAGAAGATGTTCACCAGGGAAGTGCATGAAATCGAAGAAGGAATCGTTGAAATCAAGGTTATTGCAAGAGAGGCGGGTGAACGATCGAAAGTCGCCGTGTTTTCGCATTATGACAGCGTTGACGCAGTGGGGGCATGTGTGGGTATCAAAGGTTCTCGGGTGCAGAATATTGTCCAGGAATTCAGTGGGGAACGCATTGATATCGTTCCGTGGAGTTCGGAACCGAAACTCTTTGTATCCAAGGCACTAAGCCCTGCTAAAGTGTCAGAGGTCATTATCAATCCGCAGGAGGAGCGATCAATCATTGTGGTTGTTAAAGATGATCAATACTCTCTGGCTATCGGGAAATCAGGTCAGAACGCAAGACTGGCGGCTAAGCTGACAGGATACAAAATTGACATTATTCCGGAATCCGAATATATAGAAGCAGAAGAACGCAGACGGGCTATTGAGATCGATATGATGGATATGCCGGGCTTGACCGAACGTATCAAAACCAAGCTGCTGAAGGCTGGATACGAGGTGGTGCAGGATCTCAAGGATGTAGATGAATCTGAATTGGTTCAAATCTCCGGGATTGGACAAAAGACCGCTGAGAATATTCTGAGCATCGCTGAAGTGATGCTTGAAGAATTGGAAAAACAGCTCGAGTTAAAAGAGGATGACGAGCAGGAAATCGAAGATGATACTGCTGAGATAGATGAAGAGAATGAGGGAACAGAAGACGACGCAGAACCTGTGGAGGAGGAAGACCAGTAGAATCTGAAATCCGGTTCAGGTTTAATTGAGAATCAATATCCGGAATCCACTGTTGTCGGGGATGATTTGACTGTATTTTCATGGTTGTGTTATCAAACCCAAAATGATCAGAAGAAGAGTTGGATTGTCCGATATCGATGAAACCTGAAGCAGTACGGAAGATAATAGGTTATCTCGGCCTGGCAAACCGGCAGAGAAAGGTCGTTTCAGGAAGAACCGAAGTGAAACGATTTCTCGAAAAGGGGGGAGTTCGACTTCTCTTGTGTAGTGCCGATATGCCCGAGAAACTGGAGAGAACCTTGCGAAGTGCCGCAAGGAGACTGAATGTACCGGTAGTCAAGGTGCTTTCTCGAAGCGAACTGGGAGACATTCTTGGCACCAGGGAAAGAACTGTGGCGGGAGTTCTTGATGACGGACTTGCCCGCGCGATACTTGATACGTATTTAGCGCAGACGAGGAGTCCGGGGGACACATTTGAGTAAAAAAAGAGTATTCATGCTTGCCAAGGAATTGGCAATATCCAACGAAATTCTTCTCAAGATGCTCAAGGGTATGAAGTTTGATGTCAAGAGCCATATGAGCGCTCTTACCCCTGAGATGATCAAGGCGGTTGATGAAAAATTCAGAGGCGGAAAGAAAAAAGATCCTCCCGCTGATGAAGCCGCGAAGAAGGATGTTGTAATCGAACCCGCCCCGGAAGCTGAAGTCGTTGCGGATGCAGCAGAAGAGATCGGCGTCGACAAGGCCGTGTCCGAAGAGGTTGCAGTTGCCGTTACCGATGAACCAGTCGTTGGTGAAGAATCCGCCGGTGAAAAACCAGCAGAAGTCGAGATTTCACCTCCCGAAGATGTTCAAGATGCCTCAACGGCCGAAGAGAGAGCTGTGACGATTGATGAGATTGTTACAACAGAGGATAAAGAAGCTCCTCCACCAACACCTAAACCGCGTGTAGTTCACCTGGATACGCCTGATCAGGAAATTGTAAAAGAAGTCACGAAACGCACCAAAATGGTGCGTCTCAAATCTGATAAAGAAAAGCCTGACGTAAAGGCGGAGGTGAAGAAAAAGAAAAAACCCAAGCGGGCTGTTCCCGAAAAGAAAGATCAGATTGAGAAAAAACCAAGGAGAAAACGTAAGCGGCGCCGTAAAGCTATTGACGAAGCAGAAATCCTTGAGAGCGTCAGGAAGACTATTGCCGAAATAGGCGGCCCCCGAAAAACGAAAAAGCGGAAGAAACGAGTACGGGAATCCGATGAAGAACCAGTCGAAATTCAGGAAAATATAATTCGCACATCCGAGTTCACCACAGTTGCTGAATTAGCCCTTCAACTGGGAGTAAAAGATGTTGAGATTATAGGCGTCCTCATGAAGATGGGTTTAATGGTTACCAGAAACCAGCGCCTCGACATGGATACCATTGTTACAGTGGCCGATGAATATGGCTTCGAGGTGGAGCAGGCGGAGGAATTTGAGGATGAGAAGCTGGTTTTCGAAGATGACGAAACAACGCTCAAACGTCGCCCTCCGGTTGTCACCGTCATGGGACATGTGGATCACGGAAAGACCTCGATTCTGGATTATTACAGAAAATCCAAAATCATCGACCATGAAGCAGGAGGTATAACACAGCATATCGGTGCCTATACGGTTAAAACATCCAGCGGATCGACGTGTTTCATCGATACACCCGGCCATGAGGCTTTCACTTCGATGAGGAGCCGTGGCAGCCAGCTCACCGATATCGTGGTACTCGTCGTGAGCGCCGACGAGGGTATAAAACCACAGACGTTAGAAGCGATTAACCATGCCCGACTTGCTGAAGTGCCGATGATAGTAGCTATCAATAAAATAGATCTCCCGACGGCTGATACTGAGGTTGTTAAAAGGAATCTGGCTGAACAAAATCTTCTTGTCGAGGAATGGGGTGGAGAAACGATAAGCGTCGAGGTTTCTGCAAAAACCGGTGAGGGCATGGAAAAGCTCCTTGAGATGATACATCTGCAGGCTGAAATGATGGAGCTCTCGGCTAATCCGGATCGGCAGGCGAATGCTGCCGTGATCGAATCCAAGCTTGATCGTGGCAAAGGTTCGGTTATTTCTGTTCTGGTGAAGGGGGGAACCCTCAATCAGGGAGATGTTTTTGTAGTAGGATGTTGCTACGGCAAAGTGCGAGCGCTTCTCGATGAGAGAGGCAGAAAGGTAAAAAAAGCGGAACCCTCTGTTCCCGTCAGGGTGCTTGGATGCAATGGAACACCTTTGTCCGGTGATCAATTGGTTGTAGTAAAGGACGAAAAAGAAGCCCGTAAGATAGCCGACAGGCGCAGCAGAGATTTGAAATCTATGGTGCAGGTGGCCGGCTCCCCACAGGTTACTCTTGAAGGTCTGTTCGACAGAATGAAGGACCAGGAAGTCGCTGAGGTGCCGGTTGTTATAAAAGGAGATTCAATCGGATCAATCGAAGCTCTGAGCGAATCCTTCGAAAAACTATCCACCAGTGAGGTAAGAGTTCGGGTAATTCATAAGTCGGTTGGGGCCGTGAATGAATCAGATGTCCTTCTTGCTTCAGCATCGAAAGCTATCATCATCGGATACCATATCCGCCCATCAGACCGTGCGAGAGAGCTTGCGGTTGAAGAACACGTCGAGCTTCAGACGTTCGATATTATCTATAAAGCCATTGAAGCAATGCAATCGGCTCTCGAAGGAATGCTTGCGCCCGAAATGCTTGAGAAAGCCCTGGGGGTTGCCGAGGTCCTTCAGGTTTATCATATTCCGAAAGTGGGAAATATCGCCGGCTCCCAGGTGAAAGAAGGCACGATTCACAGGAATTCCAGCATACGGGTTATCAGGGATGGTATTATGCTTGGTGAATCGAGGGTTTCCTCTCTGAAACGTTTCAAGGATGATGTGAAGGAGGTTGCGGCGGGTTACGAATGCGGTATCGGACTCGACAGTTTTACCGACTTGCGTGAAGGAGACGTGCTGGAAGCCTTCGCCATTGAAGAAATGAAGAGGAAACTCGAGGAAGTCGATAACTGACAGATTACCGGTCCGAAATAGCCTGTCGGTTGTATTATGGTGATTACATGAATATCCTGGCGATCATTATTGACCTGAGGATTCCGGGATCCAGATCACTTAAGAATAAACGTTTTATCCTGAAAAGCATAAAGGATAAAATAAAGAATCGGTTTAACGTTTCGGTCGCGGAGGTCGAGTATATGGATCTCTGGCAACGTGCGAACCTGGGTGTGGCCGTAGTCTCTCGAGATTACCGGTTCGGTGAAAAGGTTACTGCAAAAGTAATTAATTTGATCGAGTCTGAACCCAGAGTCGAAGTGCTCGATATCCGGACGGAAGCTTTCAGGTTGTAAACCTGTGTTCGATCCTCGTTGTACCACCTGACGATTTGAAACCCGCCCGATCCCGAAGTCCCTCGAAATCGGCTCACGGTTATTTCGATGTACGACACGGTCCTCTGGTTGTTATCACCGGGTATGGATACTGAAGAAGGTTAGGACATGCCACAATATAGATTATTTCGTCTGCAGGATCGGATAAAAAAAGATGTCAGCGATATTCTTCTTGCCGACATCAGGGATCCGCGAATCGGTTTCGTAACGATAACCAGAGTTTCGCTCACACCTGATATGCGGTATGCAAAAGTAATGTTCAGCCTTCTCGGAGAAGAGACTTCTGTTTCCAGGACTCTGGAGGGTCTGGCGAGCGCTACGGGAACGATCAGAACTCTTCTGGGGAAACGCCTCGGTATTAAGCGGGTGCCGGAGCTTCGCTTCGTTCATGATCGAGGCATCGAACATAGTTTGAAAATGCAAGAGATCCTCGATGACATCGATTTTGATGCTGAGGACAGTGAGATTTCAGAAACTCCAGGAGAGGAGAATTCTCTTGAATGATTCTGGAGACGGGGCTGGTGGGATAATCCCGGTATATAAACCCAGCGGACCGACTTCTCACGACATGGTCGCAATGCTGCGTAAACGCTTCGGCATTAGAAAGATCGGACATACGGGCACTCTTGATCCGCTTGCAGAGGGCTTATTGCTCTGCTGCACTGGAAAGTGTACCAGGCTGTCCCGGTTCTTCATGGCTTTGGATAAGGAGTACCGGGCTCTGGCGCGGTTCGGTGCTTCAACGGACACGATGGATTCGGAAGGGAGGATCCTCAACACTGTTTCCGGCGTAGAGCTCGAAACGGAGAGGCTCGCACTTATCTGTAAGGAACTGGTTGGTGAATCAGAGCAGACACCGCCCATGTTTTCAGCGGTTAAAAGAAACGGGAAACCGCTATACCGATTAGCGAGGCAAGGGAAACAAATCGTTCTTACACCGCGTCCGATAAACATTTATAAACTGGCTTTGATGTCTGTAGAAGGTGATCGAGCTCATTTGAAAATCCGATGCTCATCTGGTACTTATATACGAGCTCTTATTGATGATATAGGAAAAAGAACCGGTTTCGGTGCATATCTTGAATCTTTGACAAGGACGGCAATCGGACCTTTCGATATTCGCTCATCATACGCGCCGGAACAGATAAACGAACTGGAATTCGGGGAAATGGCTATGATTCCGGAGAAGGCGTTGGAATTTCTGCCTGCATTTGTGACGACCCGATCCGAGGGTATACGTTTCAGCCACGGCCAAAACGTGAAATTCGATCCGATGCGATACCGTGCTCCCGTCCATACTCG
Source organism: uncultured Gemmatimonadota bacterium (assembly GCA_964394085.1). Taxonomy (GTDB): domain Bacteria; order CAYMWF01; family CAYMWF01; genus CAYMWF01. The sequence continues at coordinate 57,102 of CAYMWF010000010.1, forward strand.
GGAGAAAGGAAACATGGAAACAAGCGAATCCGGCCCTGTCTTGGATGAATCAGCATTCCTGACTATATTGACTGAGAACGGTAACTTTTTAGGAATTGGTTCAAAAGGTGAGTCAGGCACAGTGAAACCGATTGTGGTTTTCAGGCCCGGAGGCGGAGAAACCTGAAATGAAAATCATAACCAATTTCGATCTGCCCATAAAGGCATCGGTTGTTACTATTGGAATGTTTGATGGCGTGCATCTGGGGCACAGCAAAGTTATTCAGTGTTTCCAGGGATATGCGAAAAAGACGGACCTGGAGCCGGTGTTTCTTACTTTTAACCCGCATCCTCTTGAAATAGTACATCCTGAACGCGCCCCTTTAAGGTTGACGACGGAACATGAACGGCTTTGTCTTTTCGAGAATCTCGGAATCAAAACGGTAGTAAGAATTCCATTTTCTCTGGATCTTTCCCGCAAATCACCCGAGTCATTCCTCGAAGATAACCTGATCGGGAGTTTGCACTGCAAGGCCCTGATCGTCGGTTATGATCACGGTTTCGGCCGTGAAAGGAAAGGCGGGGTTGATTTTTTGCGGAAGATGGCGGAACGATTCGGTTTCGACTTGCAGATCGTGCCGCCTTTCGTAGTCGATAATGTAACTGTGAGCTCGACTAAAATCCGAAAATCTCTTGCTACGGGGGATGTTTCGCTGGCAGCCAAAATGCTGGGCCGGCCATATGAGATATCCGGGATAGTCGTCACAGGACAGGGTCGGGGAAGGAAGCTGGGATTCCCTACGGCCAATGTAAGTGTGGAGGATCAGAAAAAACTGATACCCGCAGACGGAGTCTATGCCGTCAGAATACTTTCTGAAGGAAAGCAGTACGATGGAATGCTCAATATAGGGTTCCGTCCTACTTTCGGAGGAACTCTCAGAACGGTTGAGGTCCACATTTTGAATTTTTCGAGTTATTTACTCGGAAAACACGTCACAATCCGCTTCGAGCAACGGATCCGCGATGAAAAGAAATTTGTCGGAGTCGCTGAATTACAGAAGCAGCTCCAGGATGATAGAGAAGCTACCACCCGCATCTTGACGTAGAAAAATTAGCTTTACAGAAGTTACATCCCATGTTAAAAAAGCCAGTTCGACAGATATCGGAAGAGAACAAAACGGGGGAGGGATGCTCCCCCTTTCATTCCACAGGAGAAAAGATATGCCGTTGGAGCAGGAGAAGAAAAAAGAACTCATAGAACGCTATCGCATTCACGACGGTGATACAGGTTCCGCACAAGTACAGATAGCTATGCTTTCAGAGCGTATCGCTACATTGACGGAGCATTTCAAGATTCACAAAAAAGACCATCATTCCCGACGAGGTTTAATGAAGCTCGTCGGGCAAAGACGCCGTCTTCTCGATTATTTGAAAAAACAGCAACATGAAGAGTACAAGCGTATCCTCAAAGAATTGAACTTGAGAAGATGATTGTCTGTTATTAACGGAGAATAGAATGATAGAAACTGTTGAGTTAGATCTTGATGGTAAAAAACTGCGTATCGAAACGGGCAGGCTTGCCAGGCAGGCCGGCGGTTCGGTGCTTGTGTCACTCGATGACACTGTAATACTTGCCACAGCAACGATTTCACGAACTCCTCGAGAGGGGATTGATTTTTTCCCTTTGATGGTTGATTACCGTGAAAAGGCTTATGCCGCCGGGAAAATACCCGGGGGTTTCTTTAAGCGTGAAGGGAGGATGGGTGAGAAAGAAACAATCAGCGCACGGCAGATCGACAGGCCAATTCGCCCATTGTTTCCAAAGGGATTGAAAAACGATGTTCAAGTGGACATTGCCGTACTGTCAAGTGACAAAGAAAATGACGCCGACGTGCTTGGAGTGATCGGGGCCGGTGCGGCTCTGGGTATCTCTAATATCCCGTTTAGCGGGCCTGTCGCTGCTGTAAGAATCGGACATATCGACGGCAGTTTCAGGAGCAATCCGTCCTTTTTTGAGCTTGAAGACAGTATGCTGAACTTGATCGTCGCTGGTACTGAAGACAGCCTGGTCATGGTTGAAGGCTCCTCGTACGAGGTTTCTGAAGAACTGCTTGTTGAGGGTTTGAAATATGCCCACGAGCAGATCAGGAAGATCGTGGACCTTCAAAAACAGCTCATTGAGAAAACCGGGAAAGAGAAGATCGAAGTTCCTCCGGTCTCCACCATAGATGATGAGCTTGCATCCAGTATTGACGAATTGGTTGGTGGAAGGCTGAAACCGGCCTTGTTGACCGAAGGCAAACTTGCGCGTGACAATGCGGTCCGAGAGGTGACGGAAGGCATTTACAATGATTTAATCGAATCTCATGAGGGTATGGAAGCCGAAATATCGGCATATCTCGAGTCATGTGTAAAATCCGAGGTTCGGCAGCTCGTTTTTGAGGAAGGTCGCCGTGTCGATGGTAGAAAAGAAAACGAGATTCGCGACATTTCCGGCGATGTGAACCTGCTCCCCCGGACTCATGGATCAGCTCTTTTCACCAGAGGTGAAACTCAGAGTCTGGTGGTAGTCACTCTGGGTACAAAAATCGATGAAAAAATCGTCGATGACCTGGAAGGGGAATATAAGAAGAGTTATATGCTCCATTACAATTTCCCCGGGTACAGCGTCGGCGAAACAAGGCCGAACCGGGGGCCGGGGCGCAGGGAGATCGGGCATGGTGTGCTCGCGGAACGATCCCTCCTTCCGATCATACCCAGTGAAGATGATTTCCCGTACACTATACGCCTGGTTTCGGAGATTCTCGAGTCGAATGGTTCTTCATCCATGGCATCGGTGTGTGGCGGCTCTCTTGCTTTGATGGATGCCGGTGTACCTGTGAAGAGCGCCGTAGCCGGAATCGCGATGGGCCTTTTTCACAACGAAGAGTCAGGTGACTATCGTATACTAAGTGATATTCTGGGTATGGAAGACCATCTCGGCGACATGGATTTCAAAGTAGCTGGGACCAGGGATGGCGTTACCGCCCTTCAAATGGATATTAAAATCAAGGGTCTCAGTCTCGAACTCATGACCAAAGCACTCCACCAGGCGAGAGAAGGCAGGATGACAATCCTGGATAAGATGCATGAGATCGTAGACAAACCCCGGGGAAATCTTTCAGATTACGCCCCGAAGATTGTAACCTTGAAAGTCGACACCGAGCGGATCCGCGATATTATCGGTCCGGGAGGTAAAACAATAAGAAAAATTACCGCCGAGACAGGTGCGACGATCGATGTCGATGATACCGGGAAAGTCAGTATCGCTTCCGTAGATCAGGCCAGCGGGAACGCAGCGGTCGACTATATCAAGCAGCTTACTGCCGAACCTGAGATCGGGATGATATACAGGGGCATCGTGAAGAAGATCACTTCGTTCGGTGCTTTCGTCGAGTACCTGCCTAACAAGGATGGCCTTGTTCGAATTTCCAATATCGAGCGTCGTCGTATCAACAGGGTTGAGGATGTACTTCAGGAAGGGGATGAGACACCGGTCAAATTAATCGGTATTGACAGGCAGGGCCGGGTGGAACTCTCAAGAAAAGATGCCATGTCTGAGTTAGGCAAAAAGCATCAGGAGTAGTGAAACCCTTGAATGGGACAGTAACCGTCAAGCTGAAGCGAGTACGTGAGAATAAAGACATCCCCGAGCCGACATATATGACCAGGGGTGCGGCGGGGATGGACTTGCACGCCGATGTTGACGAACCTTTAGAAATAGCACCCGGGGAGGTTCGTTTGATCCCCACCGGATTCATGGTGGAAATTCCCGCCGGCTTCGAAGGACAGGTCAGGCCCAGAAGCGGGCTTGCTCTGAATTATGGGATCGGAGTTTTGAATAGTCCGGGGACAATCGACTCCGATTACCGGGGGGAGATAAAGGTAATCTTATTCAATTTCGGCAAGAAGAACTATACTGTCCGCCGAGGTGACAGGATAGCCCAGATGGTCCTCTGTCAAACTACCAGAGTTCGATGGGAGGAAGTGGACGAGCTCGCAAAATCTCCCAGGAGCAAAGATGGATTCGGTCATACCGGGTAAATCCAATCTTCCCGGTACCATGGGGGATATTAGTTTAGAATAAGACTGTTTTGCTGGTGTAGCTCAGTTGGTAGAGCAACGCATTCGTAATGCGTCGGTCAGCGGTTCGAGTCCGCTCACCAGCTCCATCACAACACCAAAATTCAGTGTAGAATATCGCAAGATTTCTGTTGACACGGAAGTGCGAGTTTATTATAGTTCCGGACTTTGCACGGCGCAAGGCTGGCGTAGCTCAGTTGGTAGAGCCGCTGATTTGTAATCAGCTGGTCGGGGGTTCGAGTCCTCTCGCCAGCTTACAGGTAACTGAAAAAGAATACTTGGCTGGTGTGGAGGGATAACCGGGGAGGTTCCCGAGCGGTCAAAGGGAACAGACTGTAAATCTGTCGGCAAAGCCTTCGGTGGTTCGAATCCACCCCTCCCCAATTCCTATTTTTTTTTGCCCGGTAAAGAGGAGGTACTCGGAGAATCTCCGAGGGTTGACAAAGAGAGCGTAGCCTGGCGACCGATTGTTTGAGCACCTCTTGGGAATAAACAGTTGCGGGAATAGCTCAATTGGCTAGAGCATCAGCCTTCCAAGCTGAGGGTTGAGGGTTCGAGTCCCTTTTCCCGCTCCAGGTATAAATTGTTGCTCACGTAGCTCAGTCGGTAGAGCACCTCCTTGGTAAGGAGGAGGTCACCGGTTCGAGTCCGGTCGTGAGCTCCATATCTAAATAAATTTCAGACATGCCACGTTTGCGTAGTGTCGCTCTGATTCTTAACAGCCGGATAAAATGGCTGCGCGACCTGCTCCAAGGAGGATGAGATGGCAAAGGAGAAGTTCGAGAGGACGAAGCCGCATGTGAATGTTGGGACGATAGGTCATGTGGATCACGGTAAAACCACCTTGACGGCGGCGATGACGATGGTTTTGAACCGTGGTGGTCTGGCGGAAGTGATGACGTTTGACGAGATAGACAAAGCTCCAGAGGAGCGCGAGCGTGGTATCACGATAGCGACTGCGCACGTGGAGTATGAGAGTGCGAATCGTCATTATGCTCATGTTGATTGCCCTGGTCATGCTGACTATGTGAAGAACATGATCACCGGAGCCGCCCAGATGGACGGTGCGATACTGGTAGTGAGCGCCGCAGACGGTCCGATGCCTCAGACGCGCGAGCATGTGCTTCTGGCGCGTCAGGTGAATGTTCCCTATATCGTGGTATTCATGAACAAGGTAGACCAGGTAGACGATCCCGAGCTTCTGGATCTTGTAGAGCTCGAGGTTCGTGAGTTGTTGAGCGAATATGAATTTCCTGGCGACGACATCCCTGTGATTCGCGGTTCAGCTCTCGAGGCGATGGAGAAGGGCAAGGACCCATCCGTTCCCAAGGATGATGCGGCCTTCAGCTGCATTCATGAGTTGATTGAATCGGTGGATTCATATATCCCGACGCCAATCCGCGAGAAAGACAAGCCGTTCCTGATGCCCGTCGAGGATGTATTTTCGATCACGGGTCGCGGCACGGTAGGAACCGGTCGTGTAGAACGTGGAACGGTCCGTGTTGGGCAGGATGTTGAGGTAGTAGGAATTCGGGAAACCCGCAAGACGGTGGTGACCGGAGTCGAGATGTTCCGGAAGCTTCTTGACGAGGCCGAAGCGGGCGACAATATCGGGTTGCTTCTTCGAGGAGTAGACAAGAAGGAGCTGATGCGCGGCATGGTAGTGTCTGCAGCAGGGACGGTGAAGCCTCATACACGTTTCCGTGGCGAGGTATATATTCTGACGAAGGATGAGGGTGGCCGGCACACACCGTTCTTCAACGGATATCGTCCGCAGTTTTTCTTCCGTACGACCGATGTTACCGCTGTTGTCACCCTTCCGGAGGGTGTCGAGATGGTAATACCCGGAGACACGGTGAACATGGAAGTAAACCTGATCACCCCTATCGCCATGGAAAAAGAGTTGCGGTTCGCTATTCGCGAAGGTGGCAGAACCGTTGGAGCCGGAGTCGTTACGGAAATTATAGAGTAGTCTGCACAATTTAAGATAAGGAGAAGACTTTTGAGAACTCTGGTTATCCTGGCGTGTACCGAATGCAAGCGCAGGAATTATACGACAACCAAGAATAAAAGACTTCACCCTGAGAGGGTTACTTATAAAAAATACTGCCGTTTCTGCAACACGCACACAGAACATCGGGAGACAAGGTAGATCCTGACAGTCTTCGAGGAGCGAGCAGGTTAGATTTTGTGCAGGCCAGTAGCTCAACTGGCAGAGTCCCGGTCTCCAAAACCGGTTGTTGGGGGTTCGAGTCCCTCCTGGCCTGCCAGATACAAGAGAAAAGCCGATGCAACTGATCAAAAAAACCCAAAACTACGTCAAAGAAGTCATCCAGGAAATGAAGCGGGTGAATTGGCCGACTTGGGAAGACTTAAAAAACAGTACTCGTGTAGTGATTGTATCTGTACTGATAATAACCGTATTTATCTTTGTTATCGATCAGATTCTATCCACATTGGTGAAGCAGATAGTAGGTATGTAAGCAGGGGGAAGGGTTGTGAAATGGTATGTCGTTCATACGTACTCAGGGCATGAAAACAAGGTGAAGGATTATCTCCTTCAAGCGGTAAAAACTCATGGAATGGAAGATCTTTTCGGTCAGGTCCTGGTTCCGACCGAGGAAGTAATGGAGCTTAAGAGGGGGAAGAAGGTTTCTGTAAAAAAGAAATATTTCCCAAGCTACGTTTTTATCCAAATGTCTTTAAGCGATGAAACATGGCGGCTCGTCAATTCCGTTCCGGGCCTGACAAGTTTTGTTGGTCAGAGAGAAAAACCCCAGCCCGTTCCCGAGAGAGAGATTGATGAAATTCTCGCTCGTCTGGAGGGGGACACATCCAGGATCAAGATAGAAGCACCGTTCGAGGTTGGGGACACTGTGAAAGTAGTCGATGGTGCATTTGCCGATTTCTCGGGAGTTGTTGATGAGGTAAATCCTGAAAGAGGCAAGGTTAAAGTACTGGTGACGATATTCGGTAGAGCGACACCTGTAGAGCTCGATTTTTTACAGGTCCAACCCGTCATGCAGTAAGCACCTGAAAGATAGATAAACAGGAAAGAGAGAAAAGAAGTGGCTAAACAGGAAATAGCTAAAATCAAACTGCAAATTCCTGCGGGGAATGCCACCCCGGCACCACCGGTCGGACCGGCGCTCGGACAGCAGGGTCTGAATATATCCGAATTCTGTAAAGCATTCAATGCCAAGACCAAGGGCCAGGAGGGGATGATTATTCCCGTTGTAATAACCGCCTACAAGGACAGGAGTTATACTTTTATAACAAAAACTCCACCCGCGGCGATCCTGTTAAAGAAAGCAGCAGGCCTGGCAAAGGGTTCCGGCGAACCTAACAGAAACAAGGTTGCCTCTATCCCCGTTGAGAAGGTTAAAGATATTGCAGAATTGAAAATGGAAGATCTGAACGCAGCCGATACAGACGCCGCAATACGTATAATAAAAGGTACGGCACGAAGCATGGGAATAGAAATTGAGGAGTAACTCTCCTTGGTTTGATAAAGAGGTTCCGGTATGAAACGTGGGAAAAGATATTCTGAACTTCAGTCCAAAGTCGACAGGGAAAAAAGATATCTGCTCAAAGATGCGATTGAAGTTCTGAAAACTATGCCGAGCACCAAGTTCGATGAAACTATCGAGTTGAGCTCGAATCTTAACGTCGATCCGCGACATGCTGATCAAATTGTCCGAGGCACTGTGGTTCTTCCTCATGGCACCGGGAAATCGATCAGAGTTCTGGTCCTGGCAAAAGGTGAAAAAGAGCAGGAAGCAACTGATGCCGGAGCGGATTACGTCGGTAACGAAGAATATATAAAGAAAATACAGGATGGCTGGCTGGATTTCGATAAAGTCGTAGCAACTCCTGATATGATGGGCCAGGTTGGTAAACTAGGGAGAATTCTCGGTCCTCGTGGGCTGATGCCGAGTCCGAAGAGCGGCACCGTGACATTCGAAGTGGCTGCTGCTATTAAAGAATTGAAGGCTGGAAGAATCGAATTCCGGGTTGACAAGACAGGGAACGTTAATGTCGCGATAGGAAAAAAGTCATTCGATGAAGAGAGGTTGTTTGAGAACAGCGTTACTTTTCTGAGAACACTTATCCAGGCTCGGCCTGCTGCCGTGAAAGGTACCTACCTGAAGAATGTGGTGTTATCTTCGACAATGGGTGTAGGTCTCAAGCTGGACCTTCAAGAGATGCTCACGTTTCCGAGTAAATTTGCTTGATGGAACATTAGCACGGATTAACCAGATAGAGGTTGGAGTGGAACAACGATGCCGAGCAATGAAAATATAAAAGAAGTCGAAAGGCTGACCGGATTGTTCAGTACATTCGATAATTTGTATCTTGCCGATATAACTGGAATGAACGCTGAACAGGAGACTTTATTTCGCAAGGAGTGCAGAGAGGCCGGGGTTTCGGTTCTTGTCGCGAAAAATACCCTTTCAAAAATTGCGGCGAAGGGTACCAGGTATGAACCACTTGATGAGTTTTTCAAAGGGCCGACCGCGCTTGCATTCGGTACTGAAGACAACATTGCTCCGGCCAAAGTACTTGTCGAATTTAGAAAAAAGACGAAATTACCAAAATTGAAAGCGGCGTTAGTCGAGGACAGAGTCCTTTCACCTGATGAAATCACACAACTCTCGACTATTCCTTCTCGCGAACAGCTCCTGGCGCAGGTTCTTGGAGTAATCGCCGCACCTCTGGCAGGTGCGGTTACTGCTTGTTCAGGAGTAATCAGGAATTTCGTATGTGTACTCAATGAGTACAAAAAACAGAAAGAAACAACTTAAGCGTAAATTTCCCTACAGGTGCAACCCAGGGTGATAAGCGGAGGAGTGAGATGTCGAAGAATGTTAAAGAGACTATCATAGAAAGCTTGGAGCAATTGACGGTTATCGAGCTTGTCGATCTAGTGAAAGAGCTCGAGGACAAATGGGGCGTGTCGGCCGCCGCAGCTGCCGCACCGGCGGCAGTAGCTGCTCCAGCAGCGGATGCCCAACAGGAAGAACAGACGGAATTTGATGTAGTTCTTACTGAGATAGGCAGCCAGAAGATTCAGGTGATCAAGGTGGTGAGAGCAATCACCAGTCTCGGTCTTAAAGAGGCTAAAGCACTCGTTGACGGCGCACCGAACAATGTCAAGGAAGGTGTGACGAAAGAAGAAGCTGAAGAAATTAAAACTAAACTAGCCGACGTTGGTGCAACTGTCGAAATCAAGTAACAGCTTCATCGGGTGCTGAGTCAACAGGAACTCCGGTTCTTCAGATAGAGCCGGAGTTCCTGCCATTCGCTGTACAGACGTCAGTCTACATCATTATGTGTCTTTTTTGCGATTTCCTTGCGTTACGGTCCTATTTTCAACTACATGCAGAATACTCATTGTGAATAGGTAAATATCCATTCGGAACCATTTTGTGAAAATTTCGTTAGCTACAGGGCATGTAATGCAATGGTGTGATTTTGTAGACGGTACTGCTCTATATCCATCAGACATATTCTGAAACGCAAAGAGAAAAATCGAACGTTTGCAAATGGAGGTCATCGTTGGGTAAAATGGTTGATAAAGCGACGTACAGGCATAGCTTTTCCAAAATCCCGAAGGTTATGGAGATTCCGAACCTTTTAGCGGTGCAATTGCAGTCGTACGAGAATTTCGTGCAGCGTAATGTTCTGCCTGAACAAAGGAAGAACATCGGTCTTCACCGCGTATTCAATGATATTTTTCCTATCGAGGATACCCACGGAAACTTCACTCTCGAGTATCTTGGATACACTATCGGGGAACCGAAGTTTTTGATCGAAGAATGCCAGGAGCGGGATATGACCTATGCCGTTCCACTTAAAGCTACTCTCAGATTGATAATCCGTGAAACCGTCGATGAACAGAAACGGATTAAGGATGTAATTCAGCAGGAGGTCTATCTTGGTGAATTACCACTGATTACAGAAACAGGAACTTTTATAGTAAATGGTGCGGAAAGGGTTATCGTATGCCAGCTTCATCGCTCGCCCGGCGTAGTCTTCTCCGAAGATGATCACATAACCGGAAAGAAAATCTATTCCTGCCGGATTATTCCATACAGGGGCTCCTGGGTGGAGTTCACACTCGATACAAAAGATGTAATGTATGTGCATATCGACAGACATCGAAAGATACCGGTAACCATTCTGTTAAAAGCTCTTGGATTAGACAGTGAAGAAGAAATCGCGAATATATTCAAAGATACTATCAAAGTTGAGATCAAATCCAAGGAGTCGGAAGGCTCAGTTCTTTCCGAGACATTAATCGATATGTCCACCGGTGAGATACTTGCCGAATCGACCGAGGAATTGACATCCGGCCTTCGGAAGAAGCTAAAAAAGGCAGGGATAAAAGAAGTATCGGTGGAGGGCTCAGCCAACGCATTGAATCTCGATATCCTCGAAAAAACGATTCAGAAAGACCCGACCACCAATGAAGTGGAAGCTCTGATAAAGATTTACACTCTTCTCCGCCCTGGAGACCCGCCGAATGTAGAGACTGCGAGAAACCTGCTTGAGCACCTTTTTTTCAATGATAAAAGATACGATCTGGGCGATGTCGGACGGCACAGGGTCAATCAGAGGTTGAACATAGATGTCGAACCTCATGTGACGGTGCTTACCCGCGAAGAATTCACATCGATAATCAAGTATCTCCTGGTTCTGAGGAATGGCAAGGGATACACGGATGATATCGATCACCTGGGCAACAGAAGGATTCGTTCAGTTGGAGAATTGCTGTCACAGCAGCTGAGTGTCGGCCTGTCCCGCATGGCAAGAACCATACGTGAACGTATGAGTATCCAGGATGCGGATACTATACAACCATCTGACCTGATAAATGCAAGGACTCTTTCCGCGGTCGTTTCTGCCTTCTTCGGATCGAGTCAGCTCTCACAGTTCATGGATCAGGTTAATCCGCTTGCGGAATTAACCCACAAACGGCGCTTGTCCGCGCTGGGTCCAGGCGGACTTACACGTGACCGAGCCGGTTTTGAGGTTCGAGATGTTCATCACAGTCATTATGGACGCATGTGCCCCATTGAAACACCGGAAGGGCCGAATATCGGACTCATTACATCTTTATGCACTTATACGAGGGTTAACGATTTCGGATTTCTCGAGACTCCTTATCGGAAGGTCGTCAAAGGTAAAGTCACCTCTGATGTAATTTATCTGTCAGCGGATAAAGAGGATGACTATACCATAGCCCAGGCGAATGCTCCACTCGAGGAGGATGGGAGTTTCAAAAATCCGAGGGTGAAAGTAAGGCAGAAGGGTGATCTGATGATCGTCTCGCCGGAGGAAATTGAGTTGATGGATATCGCGCCGACGCAGATTGTAAGTGTGGCGGCGTCGCTCATCCCGTTCCTCGAACACGATGATGCCAACAGGGCTTTAATGGGATCCAATATGCAGCGGCAGGCGGTTCCTTTACTGAAACCGGAACCACCTATCGTAGGAACCGGAATGGAGAGTAAAGCGGCGATCGACTCAGGTGCCGTTGTTATTGCCCGGAGGAGCGGTACGGTAATATCTGTATCTTCTGATAAAATTGCGATAGAAGCTGATTCGGCGGACGAAGAAGAACATATTCAGTATATCTTTGATTGGAGTCAGGTAGACGAATACAGTCTCACCAAGTTCAAGCGTTCGAATCAGGATACAGCCATCAATTACAGACCTTCAGTCGCCATCGGCGATAAAGTTAAGAGGGGTGCCGTCATTGCGGACGGACCATGTGTTAAGAATGGCGAGCTGGCACTCGGGAAAAACCTTACGGTCGCTTTCATGCCCTGGGGTGGATACAACTTTGAGGATGCCATCGTTATAAGCGAACGTATTTTCCGGAATGAAAGCTTCAGCTCCGTGCACATCGTTCAGAAAGAGCTCGAGGTCCGGGATACAAAGCGCGGCCCCGAAGAGATTACGAGAGAAATTCCGAACGTCAGCCAGGAAGCTGTAAGGAATCTGGACGAAGATGGAATAGTAAGAATAGGGGCGGAAGTCAGGCCGGGAGATATACTCGTCGGCAAGGTTACACCAAAGGGAGAGACGGAGCTGTCACCGGAAGAAAGGCTCTTACGCGCGATTTTCGGCGAGAAAGCCGGTGATGTCAGGGATGCATCCCTTAAAGCTCAGCCGGGTCTGAGTGGCGTTGTCGTTGATGTGAAAGTATTTTCCAGAAGAGAGAAAGACGAACGCTCCCGGAAGGAGATTAAAAAGCGCATTGAGGAGTTGAAAAAAGATCATAACAATAAAATCCAGACGACGCATAAGACCTACAATGATTTTCTCAGGAACTTGCTGGTACAGAACGTTGCAAGGGATATTCAGCACAGGAAGACCGGCAGGTATCTTGTCGAGCGTGGACGGAAGCTGAGCAAGAAGCTTCTGAACCAGATCAAATTCAGTGACGTGCTAATGGACAACCACCTGGTTGCAGACCAGGAGGTCAACCAGAAAGTATGGCGGATAAGCAGGCTGTATCACCAGAAACTTGAGAACCTTGATGAACGGCTTGAGCGGGATATCGAAAAGATTCAGCGGGGCGATGAACTTTCTCCTGGTATAGTAAAACTGGTGAAGGTGTATATCGCCAGGAAGAAACATCTTTCAGTAGGTGATAAGATGGCGGGTCGCCACGGGAATAAAGGCGTCGTCGCTAAGATAGTGCCCGAAGAGGATATGCCCTTCATGGCCGATGGCACGACGATAGATATTATTCTGAATCCTCTCGGTGTGCCGTCCCGTATGAACGTTGGCCAGCTTCTGGAGACAATGCTTGGATGGGCGGGTGAAAAGCGGACTGTCCTGTATTCCTCACCTGTTTTTGACGGTGCGATGGAGTCGGAAATTAGAGATGAACTGTCTTCCGCCGAGCTGCCTGAGTCAAGCAAGTCCGTTTTATACGATGGGCGGACCGGAGAGCCGTTCGATCAGGAAATTACCGTTGGGAAGATTTATATAATGAAACTTTCCCACCTGGTTGATGACAAGCTGCATGCCCGCTCAACAGGCCCGTATTCACTTGTTACCCAGCAGCCGCTCGGCGGAAAAGCTCAGTTCGGCGGCCAGCGTTTCGGTGAGATGGAGGTCTGGGCGCTGGAAGCCTATGGAGCCGCATACACCCTTCAAGAAATACTTACGGTAAAATCAGATGATGTTATAGGTCGATCGAGGATCTACGAAGCCATTGTAAAGGGAGAGAATACGCCTGAACCGGGAATACCGGAATCTTTCAATGTTCTAGTAAAAGAACTGCAAAGCCTTGGTCTGAATGTTCTTCTGGAGAAGAACACTGAAGACGAATTGTAATAACGGTTTTCCTGCGAGGAGGAAGCTCCAGTGTTTATTTCCAGATTCGAAACAAAGCGGACGGAGCAAGATTTCGATGCTATCAAGATCGGGTTGGCATCGCCAGAGGATATAAGAGGTTGGTCGTACGGTGAGGTTATCAAGCCGGAGACGATCAACTACCGTTCTTTTAAGCCCGAAAAAGACGGTCTATTCTGCGAGAGGATCTTCGGTCCTACAAAAGACTGGGAATGCTACTGCGGGAAGTACAAACGCATCCGGTTCAAAGGTGTTGTCTGTGACAAGTGTGGAGTAGAGGTCACCCAGTCCAAGGTCCGCCGGGAGAGGATGGCTCACATCGAACTCGCCGTGCCTGTTTGTCACATTTGGTATTTTAAAGCGATTCCCTCGAGAATCGGGCACCTGCTGGGGAAATCGGTCAAAGAACTCGAGCGTGTACTATATTATGAATCTTTTACGGTTGTAGATAACGGCGAAACCCCCCTGGAGGTTGGCCAGCTTCTCACTGAAGATGAGTATTACGAGGCTCTTGATCTGCATGGCAGGGACGCATTTCGGGCTGAAATGGGGGCTCCCGCAATTAGAGAATTACTGAAGGATCTCGAGCTCGACGAACTTTCGGTGTCGCTGCGACGAAAGATGAAGACTGAAACTTCGATTCAACGTAGGAAAGACGCACTGAAACGGTTGAAAATCGTTGAGGATTTCAGGAATTCCAGCAACAAACCCGAATGGATGATACTTAACGTCATACCGGTGATCCCGCCGGACCTTCGTCCATTAGTGCCTCTGGAGGGAGGCCGTTTTGCGACCTCCGACCTGAATGATCTCTACAGGCGGGTCATAAACAGGAATAACAGGCTGAAAAAGCTGATGGATATTCGAGCTCCCGAAGTTATCCTCAGGAACGAGAAAAGAATGCTCCAGGAGGCTGTTGACGCCTTATTCGATAATGGAAGGCGGTCACGTGTCGTGCGTGGCGAGGGGAATCGCCCCCTCAAATCTCTTTCCGATCTTCTTAAAGGAAAGCAGGGTCGATTCCGACAGAATCTTCTCGGCAAGCGGGTGGATTATTCCGGACGCTCCGTCATCGTGGTCGGCCCGGAACTCAAACTCAATGAATGCGGCCTTCCCAAGACGATGGCTCTCGAATTATTCAAACCATTCATTATTCACCGGGTTCACATGGATGAGGAAAGCCAGTCGGTAAAGAGTGCCAAGAAACTTGTCGAAAGAGAAGATCCGGCTGTTTGGGATACCCTCGAAGAGATTATCAAAGACCATCCGGTGATGCTGAACCGTGCACCGACGCTTCACAGGCTTGGAATCCAGGCATTCCAACCGGTTCTTGTGGAAGGGAAGGCGATCAGGATACACCCACTCGTCTGCACTGCGTTCAACGCAGATTTTGACGGCGATCAGATGGCTGTGCATGTTCCTCTCTCCTACGAAGCTCAGATCGAAGCAAGAGTGCTGATGATTGCCGGCAACAATTTATTATCCCCGGCCCACGGTAAACCTATTGCAACCCCAAGTCAGGATATTGTTCTCGGATGTTATTACCTGACTGAAGCACTCCCGGATGCTCCCGGCGCCGGCAGGGCATTTTCATCCACGGACGAAGTTCTTATGGCTCTCGATGCCGGCGTCGTGGACCTGCATGCCTTGATCAAGCTGCGGCTTCAGGGGGAAATTATCACGACAACGCCTGGCCGGGTGATTTTAAACCAGGTGCTGCCGGTCGATTATAAATTCGTGAACAGTACAATGACGAAGAGTGCTCTGGAAGATCTGGTCGGAAATATTTTCCAGATTTACGAGAGCTATGAAACATCCCGGGTTCTGGATAACCTTAAGGATCTCGGTTTCCGCTACGCTACTTCGGGAGGTATTACTATCGGGGTTGATGATATGATCATCCCTGCCGAGAAACTTGCAATGATCGAAAAAGCATCGAACAAGGTTGACGGCATCAAAAACGCATATTTGAAAGGCCTTATCAATGCTTCCGAACGTTATGCAAAGATAATCGATACCTGGAACAGGACGGCAGGTGACGTAACGGATGCCTTATTCAAAGAGCTGGAGGAGGACAGGCACGGTTTCAACCCGGTTCACATGATGGCAAGTTCAGGTGCGCGGGGCAAGAGTGACCAGATTAAGCAGCTGTCGGGAATGCGTGGACTCATGCAGAAACCCCTGAAAAGATACACGGGACAGATTGGTGAGACCATCGAAACACCCATCCTATCTAATTTCAGGGAGGGTCTTTCCGTTCTCGAATATTTCATATCCACTCACGGCGCCAGAAAAGGGCTGGCCGATACTGCGTTAAAGACCGCCGATGCCGGTTATCTTACCAGACGGCTCGTAGATGTCGCTCAGGACGTAATAATCACAAGCGAAGATTGTAATACGATTCTCGGGATAACCGCAATTCCGCTTAAGGATGGAACGGATATAATTCAGTCTTTGTACGACAGAATCGTCGGTCGTGTCGCTCTGCAGGACGTAGTCAATCCCCTGACGGGAGAGACTATTGTTAATGCCAATGAAGAAATCACCAAGGAGCAGGCCAGAGCCACGGAAGACTGTGGCATTGAATCGGTTCGGATCCGTACGGTTCTGACTTGCGAGGCAAGGCGCGGGGTGTGCGCAAAATGTTACGGAAGAAATCTGGCAACCGGGAAGATGGTGGAAAAAGGCGAGGCTGTTGGTGTGATTGCCGCCCAAAGCATCGGGGAGCCGGGTACGCAGCTTACCCTCAGAACCTTTCATATCGGAGGGGCGGCGGATCTTTCAATGACAGAGTCCCAGACGATATCCAAGGTGCCGGGAATCGCAAGATACAAAGATATCAAGTACGTCGAGAAAAAATCGGGGGAGCGCATCGCGATTGTCAACAACGGGTCAATTATTATAGAAAACCCGAACGGGCAAATCCTGACTACATATGATGTACCTTACGGCGGCTCGCTGCTTGTAGAGGACGGGGTCGAAATCGAGCCTAAGACAGTTCTCTTCCAGTGGGATCCGTTTGCGAGCCCCATCATTTCCAACCATGATGGCGTCGTCCGCTTCTTGAATATCCTGGAAGAAATGACATACAAGGTGGAGCATGACAGCCAGACTGGCCGTGTGATCAGGATGATCATCGAAGATAAAGAAAAGAAGAGACATCCGGTAATTGAGATTGTTGATTCCGAAACCGGCGACCTTCTTCGGGAAGTTCCTATCCCCCTGGGCTCCCATCTGGAGGTTAAGGATGGACAGAAAATCGGGAAAGGTGAAATCCTTGTTAAACGGCCCGCTGTAACGAGCAAAACCAGGGACATCACGGGCGGGTTGCCGAGAGTCGCAGAGCTTTTCGAAGCGAGACACCCGAAGGATGCTGCGGTTATTTCAGAGATTGACGGCGTAGTTAAATACGGCAACAAAGCCAGGGGTTACCAGAAGATAACCGTTGTGAGTGAAACCGGGGAAGAGCGGGAATACAATGTTCCTCTTGGGAAGCACATGCGGGCATTTCATGGCGAGCGGGTAAGTGCCGGCTCGAAACTCTGTGAAGGCTCTATCGATCCTCATGATCTTCTCCGCATCAAGGGTGCCAATGAAGTTCAGGAATACTTGCTGAATGAGATCCAGGAAGTTTACCGAGTGCAGGGTGTGGAAATCAACGATAAGCATATTGAGATTATCGTTCGCCAGATGCTTCAAAAAGTAAAAGTCGAGGATGCAGGTGATACAACTTTCCTCGAAGATCAGCAGGTTGATAAACTTACCTTCAAAGATGAAAATCAGCGAGTGCTTTTATCGGGGCAGGTTCCAGCCACTTCGCAGCCCATGCTTCTGGGAATCACAAGGGCTTCACTGAATACTGAGAGCTTTGTATCAGCCGCTTCTTTCCAGGAAACAACGAAGGTCTTGACCGATGCCGCGGTTCGTGGAAAGAGAGACAATCTTCTCGGATTGAAAGAAAATGTCATCATGGGGCATCTCATCCCTGCAGGCACCGGCTTGCCGGAGTATCGCCAGATGGATGTAATAGATGAGGATGACAGGATGATCGAGGAGGAAGAACGATTGGCGGCGGAGCAGGCGGCCCTCGAAAAAACGATCGAAGATGAGGTACTGCTGCAGGAAGGTGAAGTTGAGGATGAGGCAGGTGAAGTAAATGTGGCTGCGCTGGAGGATGCTTCCCTTGTAAACGATTCCGCCGAAGAGGCGGGGACGGAAGAGTCTGCTCCCGAAGAGATTGTCGAAGCGGACACTTCTTCGACAGTCGATCAATAGGATCGATGTTGAGTAGAAAATGCTGAAAATTTTGGCGCAGTAATTTCACCTTGATCCAAAGTTTTCCATTGACACTCCTGAGGTTTGAGTGCTAAATTCACAAATCTGTATTCTTTTATTTTTGTAAGGATGCAATAGACCGAGGAGGCAGAATTGCCGACAATAAATCAGCTGGTTAGAAAAGGTCGCGGAAAAGTTCTGCAAAAGACCAAAGTGCCGGCTCTCCAGGCATGCCCCCAGAGACGGGGAGTGTGCACGCGTGTATATACAACGACACCGAAAAAACCGAATTCAGCCCTTCGAAAAGTAGCCAGGGTACGGTTGACGAACGGAATCGAAGTGACTGCGTACATACCCGGCGAGGGGCATAACCTTCAGGAGCATTCGATCGTGCTGATCCGGGGAGGAAGGGTAAAAGACCTGCCTGGTGTTCGGTATCATTTAATCCGTGGAGCATTGGATACTTCCGGTGTCCAGAACAGGCTTCAGAGCCGTTCAAAATACGGCACCAAGGCCCCCAAGAAATAATCCGGTAGTTCGGTTGGAGACTAAAGAAAATGGCCCGAAGAAGAAAAGCTGAAAAACGGGAGATAATACCAGATCCCAGATACGACAGCATTCATGTCACGCGCTTTATCAATGCATTGATGAATAATGGTAAGAAGAGTGTGGCAGAAAGAATCGTTTACGATGCCATGGAGAAGCTCGAAGAGGTTACCGGTGAACCTGGTCTTACGGTATTCACAACCGCCCTTCATAATGCAAAACCGATAGTCGAGGTTAAATCGAGACGGATCGGGGGGGCGACATATCAGGTTCCTGTCGATATCAGACCGGAGCGACGGCAGGCGCTGGCAATCCGATGGCTGATTTCATATGCACGGAACCGACCTGAAAAAGATATGACAGCTAAACTCGCCGGAGAGCTTCTGGCGGCTTATCGCAAAGAAGGAGCGACGATAAAAAAGCGTGAGGATACTCACAGGATGGCTGAAGCGAACAAAGCGTTCTCATTTTACAGATGGTAGTTATTGGGATGTGATGCGCTGCTATCGGTAGCAGCGCAGATGTGAAGTGGATGTGGACTTTAAGTATACGGGGAGGGGATTGGATTGCCAAGAAGGCGTTCTCCTGACCTCAAGACTGTTTCGGATTCTGCCGGGAAGGGGTGACTTAACAGCATTCCCCTGGCGGCCGGTACAGAGGAATGCTGGTGGATAGAAGACTGGCCATAGACAAGATCCGCAACATCGGCATCATGGCTCATATTGATGCCGGAAAAACAACGACGACAGAGCGGATCTTATTTTATTCCGGCAAAGTTCATCGCATCGGCGAGGTGCATGAAGGTCTCGCAACCATGGATTGGATGGATATCGAAAAGGAGCGTGGGATAACCATAACATCCGCGGCCACGACGTGTTACTGGGGTGATAACCAGATCAATATCATAGATACACCCGGGCATGTCGATTTCACCATGGAGGTTGAACGCTCTTTAAGAGTTTTAGATGGTGCCATCGCGATTTTCTGCGGAGTGGGAGGTGTTGAGCCCCAATCCGAGACCGTCTGGAAACAAGCGGAGCGATACCGCATTCCAAGACTGGCATTCGTCAACAAGATGGACAGGCCGGGTGCTGATTTTTTCCGTGTTGTCGAAATGATGGGCTCCCGGCTCGGAGCTTTTCCTCTACCAGTCCAGATTCCTGTTGGCGATGGTGAAGAGTTCGAAGGTGTAATTGACCTGATCGATTGGAAATTCATCGTCAACGAGTCCGAATCGAAGGGAATGGTTGTAAAAGAAATGGAAATCCGTGCGGCCGATATTGAAAAGGCGACGGAAGCTCGAACAGGAATGCTCGAAAGCATTGCAGAACACGACGACGAATTCCTTGAGCTTTACCTGGCAAAAGGAAATGTCGATTCTTTTCAAATAAAACAAGCCATAAGGAGGGGGACCCTGAAGGGTATTTATTTCCCTCTTTTTTGCGGTGCCGCACTTAAGAACAAAGGTATTCAGAACCTGATCGACGGCATTATCGATTATCTGCCTTCACCAGTCGATGTGCCTTCCATTGTAGGGACGAATCCTAAATCTGGTGAAAATGAACAGAGAGTTGCCTCTTCAAGCGAACCATTAAGCGCTCTCGTTTTCAAAATCGCCTCAGATCCCTTTGTCGGACGCATATCCTTCTGCAGAATCTACTCGGGAAGAATGAAAGCCGGAAACAGTGTATACAATGTTTCAAAAAATCTGAATGAACGGGTAAGCAAACTGCTCCATATGCATGCGAACAAGCGTACCGAAATAAAAGAAGCCGAAGCCGGCGATATCGTGGTCGCGGTCGGCCTGAAAGAGACGGTTACCGGAGAAACATTAGCGGTGAAACACCGCCCGATACTGCTCGAATCGATGAATTTTCCTGAACCGGTGATTGCGGTTGCAGTTGAACCGAAGACCCAGGCCGACCAGGATAATCTGAGTCGTACGCTGGGTCGTTTAAAAGACGAGGATCCCACATTCAAAGTAAAGAGCGATGAGGATACCGGCCAGACGATTATTTCCGGGATGGGTGAACTCCACCTGGAAATACTGGTTGACAGAATGGTGCGGGAATTCAATGTCGGGGTCAATGTGGGTAAGCCCCAGGTTGCCTACAAAGAAACGATCTGCACGAAAGCCGAAGCTGAAGGAAAGCTCATACGTCAGACGGGAGGTAAAGGCCAGTACGGTCATGTCATCCTGGAATTATCACCACTCGACAGGGGAGCGGGATTCGAATTTGAGAACCGGGCTTCTGTCGATGACGTTCCAAAACGTTATTTAAACACCATCGAACGCTCGATTCGCGATTCGATGACTGCCGGCGTTCTTCTCGGATACCCCATGATTGACGTGAAAGTGGCGCTTATCGGAGGCTCGCATCATCCTACCGATTCTTCGGAAATCGCATTCGCCGCTGCAACGAGCCAGGCGTTCAGAGAATGCAGCAGCAACGCTGAACCGGTTATCCTGGAACCGGAAATGAAAGTTGAAGTCACGAGTCCGGAACAATATGTCGGTGATGTGATTAATGATTTGTTATCCAGGGGGAGTAACATCACCGGAATCGAACACCGGCAGGACACCCGGGAAATCAGTGCAACGGTTCCACTAAGGAAGATGTTCGGTTACGCAACAGATCTTAGAAACTCAACACAGGGCCGGGCTAATTTTTCGATGGAATTTCTAGAATATAACGTGCTGGACCAGGCACTTATAGAGGAAATATTCGGATACGTTACGGGTCCGGTTTAGCCGGTTCACGATACTGCGGAGAAACACCGCCCATTCCTCGAAAGGTCAAGGAGAAAGAGATGGCAAAGGAGAAGTTCGAGAGGACGAAGCCGCATGTGAATGTTGGGACGATAGGTCATGTGGATCACGGTAAAACCACCTTGACGGCGGCGATGACGATGGTTTTGAACCGTGGTGGTCTGGCGGAAGTGATGACGTTTGACGAGATAGACAAAGCTCCAGAGGAGCGCGAGCGTGGTATCACGATAGCGACTGCGCACGTGGAGTATGAGAGTGCGAATCGTCATTATGCTCATGTTGATTGCCCTGGTCATGCTGACTATGTGAAGAACATGATCACCGGAGCCGCCCAGATGGACGGTGCGATACTGGTAGTGAGCGCCGCAGACGGTCCGATGCCTCAGACGCGCGAGCATGTGCTTCTGGCGCGTCAGGTGAATGTTCCCTATATCGTGGTATTCATGAACAAGGTAGACCAGGTAGACGATCCCGAGCTTCTGGATCTTGTAGAGCTCGAGGTTCGTGAGTTGTTGAGCGAATATGAATTTCCTGGCGACGACATCCCTGTGATTCGCGGTTCAGCTCTCGAGGCGATGGAGAAGGGCAAGGACCCATCCGTTCCCAAGGATGATGCGGCCTTCAGCTGCATTCATGAGTTGATTGAATCGGTGGATTCATATATCCCGACGCCAATCCGCGAGAAAGACAAGCCGTTCCTGATGCCCGTCGAGGATGTATTTTCGATCACGGGTCGCGGCACGGTAGGAACCGGTCGTGTAGAACGTGGAACGGTCCGTGTTGGGCAGGATGTTGAGGTAGTAGGAATTCGGGAAACCCGCAAGACGGTGGTGACCGGAGTCGAGATGTTCCGGAAGCTTCTTGACGAGGCCGAAGCGGGCGACAATATCGGGTTGCTTCTTCGAGGAGTAGACAAGAAGGAGCTGATGCGCGGCATGGTAGTGTCTGCAGCAGGGACGGTGAAGCCTCATACACGTTTCCGTGGCGAGGTATATATTCTGACGAAGGATGAGGGTGGCCGGCACACACCGTTCTTCAACGGATATCGTCCGCAGTTTTTCTTCCGTACGACCGATGTTACCGCTGTTGTCACCCTTCCGGAGGGTGTCGAGATGGTAATACCCGGAGACACGGTGAACATGGAAGTAAACCTGATCACCCCTATCGCCATGGAAAAAGAGTTGCGGTTCGCTATTCGCGAAGGTGGCAGAACCGTTGGAGCCGGAGTCGTTACGGAAATTATTGAATAACCGGTATTGATTGGTTATTATGCCCGATTCTGCCCAGATCAGGAGGTTGCGAGTGGCCATACAGAAGATCAGGATTAAACTCAAAGCGTACGATCACAGGATATTGGATAGATCAACAAAAGAGATCGTACAGACGGCGAAAGACACCGGTGCCCAGGTGAACGGGCCGATCCCGCTGCCGACGCGTCGCTCTATAATAACGGTTAACAGATCACCCTTTATTGATAAAAAATCCAGGGAGCAATTCGAGATCAGAATCCATAAACGGCTTATTGAGCTGGTTGGCGCAACACAACAGACCATCGATGCTTTAAGCAATATGGCGCTGCCCGCCGGGCTGGATATTGAGATTAAAGGATAGATTGCTCACGATATCATCCGCCTTAGTGGAGTTTGAAATGCTAGGATTAATCGGGAAAAAACTTGGGATGACCCAGGTCTTTGATGAGAACGGACAGGTTCTGCCTGTTACCGTAATTGAAGCGGGCCCCTGTACTGTGATGCAGATAAAAAAGGTTGAAACGGATGGATACAATGCGCTTCAGCTTGGGTTCAATGAGATCAAGGAGTCGCGTGCGGTGAAACCGCTGCTGGGGCACGCTAAAAAAGCGGGAGCAGCCCCGATGGCTCGGTTGAAAGAATTCAAAGTTGATACATTGGATGAATTCGAAGTAGGCATGGTGCTTAAGGTTGATCGTTTCTCTGACGGCGACAAGATAAAGGTTACTGGTTCGAGCAAGGGAAAAGGTTTCCAGGGTGTAGTCAAGCGCTGGGGTTTTTCCGGCGGCGATGAGACACACGGTACTAAGTCGAAGCGCGTACCGGGCTCCATTGGTGCTGCTTCCGACCCGGCTCGCGTCTGGAAAGGTACCAAACTTCCTGGACGTACGGGTGGTAAACAAGTGACGGCCAGGACGCTTACAGTTGTAAAGGTTGATGGTGAACGGAACCTCCTGCTGGTGAAGGGGTCGGTGCCGGGCCATATGAATGGTTACGTCTTCGTAGAGAAGCTGTAGCGTCGGGAAAGGGAATGAGTGAAATGACATCCGCAATTGTATTTGGCGGGAATGGCGGCAAATCGGGAAACGAGAATCTGCCTGCTGAATTTTTTGATGTGGAACCGAATGAGCACCTTATCTATGAGGCGGTCAAAATGTACCGTGCGAATAAACGTACCGGTACCCATTCCACAAAAAATCGGAGTGCTGTTGCAGGCGGAGGTGCGAAACCGTGGCGGCAGAAGGGAACCGGTCGTGCACGCCAGGGCACTATTCGAGCCCCGCAGTGGGTCGGAGGCGGCAGGGCATTCGGCCCTTCGCCCAAAGATTATTCATACAGCATCCCTAAAAAGATGCGTTATCGCGCACTGGTTTCAACGCTGACTCTGAAAGCCAGGGGAGAGGGTGTTGTGATCCTCGATGAGTTTTCGGTGCCGGAACCGAAAACCAGAATCATAGCGGCTCTTCTACAGAAAATGAACTTAAGCGATAAGAAATGCCTTCTTCTGGTTGACAACATTGACGAGAATCTCAGGCTTGCGGCCAGAAATATTAAAAATCTCAGAATCAAACCTACCGTCCTGGTGAATGCGCATGATGTTATCGCAAGTGATATCCTGATTTTCACCCGGGCCGGGCTGGATAAGCTGGAAGAGCGGAAAGGCAAGTAATATGGACAGCCGCAAAGTAATAATCGCGCCTATCCTTTCCGAAAAAGGTACTCGGTTGATCGAAGATAACAAGTATCTGTTCAAAGTGGATATCAATGCGAATAAAATCCAGGTTAAGAAAGCGCTGGAAGAAATCTTCGACGTTACGGCAGTTGATGTGAACATGATGCGTGTCAAAGGCAAAGTAAAAAGAGTCAGGTGGCGGCTGGGAAAACGACCCGATTGGAAAAAGGCGGTTGTTACCCTTAAAGAAGGGGATTCCATCGAATATTTCGAAGGCTCCTGAAATTAGGATATGAATTGACACGAAGGAGATCCTTGTAATGGGATTCAAAAAGTTCAAACCATATACACCTTCACGGAGGTATATCATCGGGCCCAGCTTCGATGAGCTGACAGAAGACAGCCCCGAAAAGTCGCTATTGCGCCCTTTAACGAAAAAAGGCGGCAGGAATAATACCGGCAGAATCACAATGCGCAGGCGCGGCGGGGGGCACAAGCGGCGTTACCGGCTGATCGATTTCAAGCGGAACAAGTATGGAGTTCCGGCGAGAGTCGCTTCGATCGAATACGATCCGAACAGATCCGCTCGTATCGCATTGCTGTTTTATCATGATGGCGAAAAGAGATACATAATCGCCCCCAATGGTCTGTCGAAAGGCGATACGGTTGTCGCAGGGATGAAGAATGTCCCGGTGAATCCAGGCAATTCAATGCCTCTTTCTGAAATACCTCTCGGCATGTCGGTTCATAACATCGAGATCAAACCCGGCAAGGGCGGCCAGATCGCAAGAGCAGCCGGCCAGGCTGCAACATTGATTGCCAAAGAGGGCAACCACGCTCTGCTGAAACTGCCGTCTACCGAAGTCAGGCGTATCCCGTTGAACTGTTTTGCTACGATCGGCCATGTAGGCAATACAGATCATGATCGAATCTGCCTCGGGAAAGCGGGGAAATCCCGCTGGCAGGGACGCAGACCCAAAGTTCGCGGAGTCGCGATGAATCCTGTGGATCATCCGATGGGAGGTGGCGAGGGCCGAAGTTCAGGCGGCAGGCATCCGTGCACTCCCTGGGGTAAGCCGACCAAGGGATACAGAACCAGAAAGAAGAACAAGGACTCCGACAGATATATAGTCAGAAGGAGGACATCGTAATGACCAGATCCCTTCGAAAAGGTCCCTTTGTCGATTTAAAACTATTAAAGAAGATAGAAGGTATGAATCGCATGGGTGACAAGAGGGTCGTCAAGACGTGGGCCAGACGCTCGACAATACCACCCGAGTTCGTAGGTCATACAATCGCGGTACACAACGGAAACAAATTCATTCCGGTGTACATCACCGAAAACATGGTAGGGCATAAACTGGGTGAATTCTCTCCCACCAGATTATTTCGAGGTCATGGTGGAAAACTAGCAGAGCGGATGTCGAGAATCAGGTAATACCAGGAGAATCGTTAAATGGAAGCAATTGCCAGGAGCAGATTCAAGCGGATATCACCGCGCAAAGTGCGGGCGGTTTCGGAGCTTGTAGTGGGTAAACCCGCCGAGGAAGCCTTGGCTATATTAAAGTTCACGCCGAGAAAAGCTGCCCGAATGCTTGAAAAACTCGTTCTCTCAGCAGTTTCGAACGCGGCGCAGAAAGACAGCGAGTCACGGCTTACAGCAGAAGATCTTTATATCAAGCAGATTCTGGCTGATTCAGGGCCGATCATGCGCAGGTGGAGAGCAAGAGCGAGGGGACGCGCAACACGGATTCGGCACCGAACGAGCCACATAACCGTAAAAGTCGCGGCTATTGAGGATGAGAACTAAAGTAACCGAGGTGGTATACACCCGCCTATGTGACAACGGAGGAAGAGTTTGGGACAGAAAACTCACCCGATAGGCTTCAGATTGGGATACACAAAAACCTGGAAGTCGAAGTGGTTTGCCGGAAAGAAAGAGTATTCCGAGTACCTGCGGGAAGATCTTTTTATCAAGAAGTATATCAAGACACGCCTGCGAAACGCCGGTCTTGCCGAAGTTGAAATTGAAAGAGCTCCTCAGAAAATCACACTAACAGTTCATACAGCGAGACCGGGGCTCGTTATCGGAAAAAAAGGCAAGGATGTCGACCGGCTCCGTGATGAATTGAAAAAGGTGACCGGAAAGGAAATTTATCTCAACATCGTTGAGGTCAAGGTTCCTGATCTTAATGCTGAACTGGTTGCACAGAGTATTGCCAGGCAGCTGGCTTCCAGGATTTCATTCCGAAGGGCCATGAAAAAAGCGATCGGGAATACCATGAGAATGGGTGCCGAGGGCATCAAAGTCATGGTTTCCGGCCGGCTCGGTGGAGCTGAAATGGCAAGAAAAGCAACGTTTCATGAGGGAAAGGTCCCACTTCATACACTCAGGGCCGATATCGATTATGCTTGTGTCACCTCTATGACGACATCAGGTACGATCGGTGTCAAAGTCTGGATATGTAAGGGTGAGGCGGACATTGTTTAGATAGAGTGAGTTCGGGGGAATTTGAACCATGCTGATGCCTAAGAGAACGAAATTCAGAAAACAGCAGCGAGGAAAAAGGGCCGGTCTTGCGCAACGGGGGAACAGGGTCAATTTCGGGATGTACGGGGTTCAGGCGCTGGAGGCGGGTTGGATTACAAATCGTCAGATCGAAGCGGCTCGTGTAGCCTTGACGAGAAAGATCAAAAGAGGTGGAAAGGTCTGGATTAGGATATTCCCCGACAAACCATTTACGAAAAAACCCGCTGAAACGAGGATGGGCAAAGGCAAGGGCTCGCCTGAAGGCTGGGTGGCCGTCGTGAAACCGGGCAGGGTGATGTTCGAACTCGAAGGTGTTGCGCCGGAGATAGCAAAAGAAGCAGTCAGACTTGCTATTCACAAACTCCCAATCAAGGCGCGATTCATTACGAGGGAGATCGGAGTCTAGGATGAAAGCATACGAAATGAAAGAAATGACCGTACAGGAGTTACGGGAAGCCCTCAGGGAACTGGAGGAGGAATACTTCAATCTCCGTGTACGGAAAGCCACCCAGGAAATTGAAAATCCACTTGCTCTCCGCACGGTCAGGCGAAATATCGCCCGTGCCAAGACATTACTGAGCGCCCATGAGAAAGGGCTGATTACTCTTGCCAGCTCGACGAGCAATGATTAAAGGCGGAATCGGAGTAGTATAGCATGAAACCGAGAGGAAACAGGAAGGTTCGTACGGGAACGGTCGTATCCGATAAGATGGAGAAGACGGTTGTAATCGAAATCGAGCGGATTCAGAAACACCCCGTATATCACAAGATCATTAAACGGCACAAGAGATTCAAAGTACACGATGAGAACAACTCGTGCCGCGTGGGTGATTTTATAGAAATTACAGAAACAAGGCCGCTTTCGAAAGACAAGCACTGGAGGCTTGTTAAGGTGATTTCACGCGCGAACTAGGGGAAGCCAACGATGATTATGATGGAAACGATTTTGAGGATCGCCGACAACTCCGGCGCAAGAACGGCAAAGTGCGTGAAAGTTCTCGGCGGCTCCAGGCGTAGATATGCCAGGATTGGGGATATCATCGTGGTCTCGGTGCAAGATGCACTTCCCGGTTCTGCGATAATCAAGGGTGCGGTAGTCAAAGCCGTCGTCGTAAGAACCAAGAAAGAGATCAAGCGCAAAGACGGAAGCTATATCAAGTTCGACGAAAATGCAGCGGTTATCATTACCGAACAGAAAGAACCCAAAGGTACGCGTATTTTCGGTCCTGTAGCCAGGGAACTGCGTGAGAAAAAGTATATGAAGATTGTATCTCTCGCGCCTGAAGTTCTGTAACGTCTTGGGGGAAACAAGATGAAGATGAGGATAAAGAAAAAGGATCTGGTAAAGATCATAAGCGGGGACGAACGACTGGCCGGCAAGACCGGGACAGTGATGAGAGTGATTCCCGAAACACGCCGGGTTATCGTGGAAGGCGTAAATTTCGTAAAAAAACACACGAAAGCCAGGAGCCAGACCCAGCCTGGCGGAATTATCGAAATGGAAGCACCGCTTCATGTTTCGAATGTGAAACTCATCTGCCCCAAGTGCAAGGAGCCCACCCGGGTAGGTGTGAAAATCATGGAAAACAGATCCAAAATGAGGGTCTGCAAAAAATGCAATGAAGTAATTGATTAGTTAAACGGAGACGAAGATGGCTCGTAGTAGACTGCATGAATTGTATAAGAGCGAAGCGGCGGCGAAACTGGGGAAGAAATACAAATACTCCAACCCGATGATGGTGCCCCGGCTCAAGAAGATCGTGCTGAATGTCGGCATGGGAGAAGCCATACAGAACATGAAACTCTTGAATGCCGCCATGGATGAACTCGCGTTGATCACCGGTCAGAAACCGCGTTTGAACAGAGCGAGGAGATCCGTATCCAATTTTAAATTGAGAAAAGGCATGCCCGTCGGGTGCAGTGTCACGCTGCGGGGAGAACGGATGTACATTTTTCTCGACAAATTGATTAATGTCACTTTCCCCCGCGTCAGAGACTTCAGGGGTATATCTCCAAATTCGTTCGATGGCCGTGGAAATTACAATATAGGAATTCAGGAACAGATTGTGTTCCCGGAAATAGATTATGACAAAGTGGAAAAGATTCATGGGCTCGATATCTGCATTGTGACATCCGCAGGAACCGACAAGGAAGCTTTAGATCTTCTTACTGAACTCGGGATGCCGTTCCGAACGGCATAGAACGAGCAGGATTGAGCGAAAGGAAACTAGAAGTGGCGAAAAAGTGCCTGATAGCAAAACAAAAGAGAAACCAGAAATTCAAGGTTCGCGAATATAACCGCTGCTTTCGATGTGGTCGTCCGCGAAGCTATATCCGCAGGTTCGGCCTGTGCAGGATATGCTTCCGTGAATTGGCTCTACAGGGTGAAATACCAGGAGTAGTCAAAGCGAGCTGGTAGAACCGCTCCGGGACGAGGTGGATAAGGAGATTTACCTGATGGCAACGACCGATCCCATTTCCGACATGCTGACGAGAATACGGAATGCATGCAGGGCAAAACATAGAAAAGTAGATGTTCCTTCGTCAAGAATGAAGAAGGAAATCGCACGCATTCTAAAACAAGAGAGATTCATCAAGAACTATTGGGTTGTAGGTGAAAAACCCCATGAAGTGATTCGCATAGAACTGCGCTATACGTCCGGAGACGTCTGCGCCATCCAGGATCTTCAACGGGTTAGCAAACCGGGCTTGCGTGCTTATGTCGGAATGAAACGGATACCGCGGATCCTGGGAGGAATGGGTTTAGCGATTCTCTCGACATCCTCCGGAATCCTGACCGATAAAGAAGCCCGTAAACAGGGAGTCGGCGGTGAAGTCCTCTGCAGGGTGTGGTAGCCCGATTGCGAATCAGCAAAACTGGAGATTGAAGTGTCACGTATCGGAAAGAAACCAATAGAGATACCCTCGGGTGTCGATGTGAAGATCAAAAAATCCACTGTTACGGTGAAGGGGCCGAACGGGATTCTCGAATACACGGTGCCCGAACGGGTGAGCGTCAAGCTGTCGGATAACATTCTCCAGGTAAAGAGGAGAAACGACGAGAAAAAAAGCTGCGCGATGCACGGGCTCGCCCGCGCGCTCCTGGCCAACATGGTTACCGGTGTCACCACGGGGTTTCAGAAAAAACTGGAAATTGTCGGAGTCGGATACAAATCCGAAATAAAGGGCAAATCCCTCGTTCTGAACGTGGGTTACTCGCATCCGGTCGAGTATCCCTTCCCGGACGGTATTGAGATAAACTGTGAATCGAATACGACTGTTGTCGTCAGAGGTATCGATAAGCAGCGGGTCGGGCAGGCGGCGGCCGAAATCAGGAAAGTCAGACCACCGGAACCTTATAAAGGCAAAGGAATCAGGTACGTCGGCGAACACGTGAGGAGAAAGGCCGGGAAGGCCGGAATGTAGACAAAATCCCTTACGGGAAGTTGAATGGAGATATGGCAATGCCAGGTTTAGGAATCGGTAAAACCAGAACGAGAAAGAAAAAAAAGCTTCGCTACAGGCACAAAGTAGCCGGCAGCAGTACATGTCCGCGATTGGTGGTGTTCCGCAGCAACAAGCATATTTATGCCCAGCTCGTCAATGATGAAGAAGGTCATACAATATTGACCGGTTCCTCGAAATCCGCAGAAATCCGGGACCAGATCAAAGGAAAATCGAAATCCGAACAAGCCGGGATAGTTGGAAAGTATCTTGGAGAACGAGCAAAAGAAGCTGGTATCGGTAATATCCGGTTCGACAGAAACGGTTATCTATACCATGGTCGGATAAAGGCGTTTGCGGCAGGCGCAAGAGCCGGGGGATTGGAATTCTAGAAAAGGGGTGTAATCTTGTCCGACTTCAGAAAGAGAAAAAGAGAAGAGAGCAGGGATGATCTCGCGGAGCGGATCATTTCTATAAACAGAGTCGCAAAAGTAGTCAAAGGCGGAAGAAACTTCAGTTTCAACGCGCTGGTTACCGTCGGCGACAGGAATGGCAAGATCGGTATCGGTCTCGGCAAGGCCCGGGAGCTTGCCGATGCGATCCGAAAAGGACACGAGATTGCCGAGGCCAACATGGTCAAGGTGCCGATTCATAACGAATCGATACCTTTCAAGGTCATAGGAAGGTTCGGAGCGAGCAAAGTGCTTCTTCAGCCGGCATCGGAAGGCACGGGAGTGATTGCAGGCGGACCTGTACGCGCCGTGATGGATTCCGCCGGAATAAAGAATATACTGGCGAAAAGTTACGGATCCCGCAACCCGCACAACGTGGTAAAAGCTACCATGAACGGGCTGATGAGTCTGACAAGCATCCGGGATTACGCTCGTCGTCGCGGTATCACCGTCAACCAGGTGCTGCATGGTGTCGGTGGTGGAGGGGAGGAATCGTAATGGCCTCGGAGAAGATCAAAGTGACACTGATCCGGAGCACTATCGGACGTCCGCAGGATCAGAAAGATACGGTCACGGCACTGGGTCTCAAGCGGATTCGCCATTCCGTGATCAAGGAAGCCAACCCTCAGATCATGGGAATGATACAAAAAGTATCGCACCTGGTGAATGCCGAGGCGTTGGAAGATTCAGAATCCTGATGAATGCAGTGAGGGCGAGGGAAAAAGATGAAACTTAACACATTGCGACATGCACCGGGAGCCGTAAAAACCAGGAAGCGTATCGGACGGGGCGGTGCCTCAGGGACAGGCGGGACAGCCGGAAAAGGTTCCAAGGGAGCCAAGTGCCGGTCCGGATACAAGCGTCGCCCCTGGTTCGAAGGTGGCCAGATGCCTTTACAGAGAAGGCTTCCCAAACGTGGATTCGTCAATTTCAATAGGACAGAGTACGAGATTGTTAATATCAATAAGCTTGAGAATATTGAAAATGTTGAAGAAATAACTCCCGCATTACTCAGGGAGAAGAGAATCGTGAGAAAGAGAGATTCACTGGTCAAAATTCTTGGTGAAGGCGAGCTTACGAGAAAATTGACAGTGAAAGCACATGCGTTTTCGAAAACTGCCGTCGAGAAGATTGAACAAGCCGGTGGAAAGACTGAGGTAGTTTCATGATCGACAAGTTTCGCGGCATATTCAAGATTCCGGAATTGAGAAACAGGATAAAATATACGCTGCTTCTTCTCATTGTATACCGGATAGGTGGCCATATCTTCGTTCCCGGTATCGACGCCGCGAAGATCCAATACGCTTTTCAGCAGCAATCCGGAACTCTGTTCCAACTATATGATCTTTTTGCAGGCGGTAACCTGAGCAGGGCTTCTATCTTTGCTCTCGGTATCATGCCCTATATCAGCGCCTCGATTATTCTTCAGCTTCTCGCTGCGGTTGTGCCGTATTTCGAGAGACTTCAGAAAGAGGGAGAAGAGGGCAAGAAAAAAATCACTCAGTATACCCGTTACGGAACCGTAATCCTTTCCGTTATACAGGGATTCGGTATCGCTACATTCCTGCAGAGTGCGATGAGCGAAGCAGTGATCAACCCGGGTATGGGTTTCAAATTGATGACTGTGATAAGCCTTGCGGCCGGAACATCGTTTATAATGTGGCTGGGTGAGCAGATTACCGAGCGCGGGATAGGAAACGGAATTTCCCTGATAATCTTCATCGGGATTATCGCACGGTATCCGACCGATATCCTGCAGACGATAACGGCGATGCAGAACCCTGCGGCATCAGGGTTGAATTTTCCGAAACTCATCGTCCTTTTAATCTTGATGGTGGGTGTCGTAGTTTCAATCATCGCAATAACACAGGGTCAGCGAAGAATCACGGTTCAGTACGCTAAACGGGTTATCGGGAGGCGTATCTACGGGGGGCAATCGACACATATACCGTTACGTGTCAACACGGCGGGTGTGATTCCCATTATTTTCGCACAGTCGATCATGATGTTTCCGAATACCCTGATCTCGTTTTTCCCGCAGTCGGATTTTATGAACATGATGGCGGGCTGGTTCAAATGGGATCATCCCTTTTACCTGATTTCATATTCTCTGATGGTGGTGTTCTTTACATATTTTTACACGGCGATTATTTTTAATCCGGTGGATATCGCTGAGAACATGAAAAAGTCGGGCGGGTTTATTCCGGGAATCCGACCAGGGAAAAAAACAGCCGATTATATTGATCGGGTGTTGACCAGGATCACCCTTCCCGGTGGTGTTTACCTCGCCCTTATCGCGGTCATACCGGTTATCTTCATGAACAGGCTCAATGCACCCTTCTATTTCGGGGGCACAGGGTTGCTTATTGTTGTCGGCGTGGCCCTTGACACGCTGCAGCAGATAGAATCGCACTTGATCCTGAGGCACTATGACGGCTTCATGGCCAAGGGCAAACTCAGGGGCAGAAGGTGAGTATAACGCGGCTCCTTGATATGGTACGCGTTCATTCACCGAAACGTGTTATCGAGCAGATCGGAAGTCTCGAAATCGGGTCGCGGGAATGAGGCTGCAGAAGCTGGGACACGAGATCAAAGCGATATCCGAGAGCTGCAGGATTGTCGCTGAAACTCTCGACCTGCTCGAAAAAATGGTTAAACCCGGTCTGGCGACCGTCGAGCTTGAAAGTGCCGCTGTCCGGCACATCAAGAAGCGTGGCGGTTCTCCGTCCTTTAAAGGGTACCTGGGTTTTCCCGGCGCGATTTGCGTGTCGATCGACGAAGAGATTGTTCACGGAATCCCCGGCAGACGCCGGCTTCGAAACGGCAGCATCGTCAGTATCGATGTCGGGGTATTCAAGAACGGGTTCCATGGAGATGCGGCGTTGACGGTGCCCGTGGGGAACATCGATGAGGATGTCCAGAGGCTGCTGGATGTAACTGAAGCAGCTCTTTATGCAGGTATCGCGGAAGCCCGGCCAGGTAAAAGGATGGGTGATGTCTCCGCTGCGGTGCAGGATACTGTTGAACGAGAAGGTTTTTCTGTGGTGAGAGAGCTGGTGGGGCACGGGATCGGTCGCAAACTTCACGAGGAACCGAAAATTCCTAATTTCGGATATCCGGGAAGCGGTCTACGGCTGAAGGATGGGATGACTCTCGCAATTGAGCCGATGGTGAACCAGGGGACTTTCCGCATCAAGGTTCTTGATGACCAGTGGACCATCGTGACTGAAGACGGTAAACCTTCAGCACATTTTGAACACACAGTTCTGGTAACCCGGGGAAACCCGGAACTTTTGACCGGACGCAGTTGACAGTTCGGCAAAGGGGAGTAGACCTTGGCGAAAGAAGATAAGATAGAAGTTGACGGCACCGTGATCGAGGCGTTGCCGAATGCAATGTTCAATGTGGAGCTGGAAAACAATCATAAAATCCTGGCTCATATTTCCGGAAAGATGAGGATGCATTTCATCCGGATACTTCCCGGAGACAAGGTACGCGTCGCTTTGACGCCATATGACCTTACAAGAGGTCGAATCGTATATAGATATAAGTAGAAAACCCAGGCTTTCGCGCGGATTTCAGAACAGATGTTCGACTGGACCAAGCGTGAGAGCGACCGGGAGAAAACGATGAAAGTATCTGCATCCGTTAAGAAGATGTGCGACAAGTGCAAGATAATCAGGCGTAGAGGGGTTGTGAGGATTATATGTTCCAACCCCAAGCATAAACAGAGGCAAGGATAACTAGAGGAGTAAGACGGTGGCACGAATTGCAGGAGTAGATCTTCCCAGGAACAAAAGAGTGGAGATTGCCCTTACATACATTTACGGTATCGGTTTAACCTCCTCATTGAGTATTCTCAAGAAGACTGGTATTTCGCCTGATACGAGGGTTTCTGATCTTACCGATGAAGAGATCGCGAAAATCAGGGCGACTATCGATAGCGACTTCAAAGTCGAAGGTGCTCTCAGGAGCGAAGTAGCGTTGAATATAAAACGATTGATGGATATCGGCAGCTACAGAGGGTTAAGGCATCGGCGGGGTCTTCCGGTAAGAGGCCAGCGCACGAGTACGAATGCACGAACACGCAAAGGCCCGAGACACCGAATCGCAATACGTAAAAAGAGTCGCTGATAACAGGTATCCGGCAGTAAACAAAGCTGCCGCAAAGGATGGAGGAGACTGTTGGCCGCACAACGGGAAAGAAAATCGGCCAAGAAAACCAAGGTCGAAGCGAATGGTAAAGTCTACATCAAGGCTACATTCAACAACACCATCGTGACAATAACGGATACGAACGGGCAGGTAATCACGTGGTCGAGCGGTGGAAAGGTCGGTTACAAGGGCTCAAGAAAGAGCACCCCTTTCGCCGCACAGATGGCCGCTCGCGAATGTGCCCGTGAAGCTGCTTCACTCGGATTGCGCAAGGTCGAGGTTTTTGTCAAAGGCCCCGGATCCGGCAGGGAAGCCGCCATCCGTTCGGTGCAGTCAGGCGGGTTGAAAGTGGTGAGTATCAAGGATGTGACTCCGATACCGCACAATGGCTGCAGACCTCCCAAAAGACGGCGGGTCTGATCACCGGATGGAGAATATTCAAAGGTAAAAGGAGTATAGTCGAATGTCGAGATACACAGGAGCGAATTGTAAGCTCTGCAGGCGGGACGGCACCAAGCTGATGCTCAAGGGTGCGAGATGTATGAGTGACAGGTGCGCGCTTGAGAACAGAGCCTACCCGCCCGGGATGCGAACCAGAATGCGAATGTCCAGAAGTTCGTCCGATTATGGTGTGCAGCTCAGGGAAAAGCAGAAAATGAAGAGAACCTACGGAATGAGCGAAAAGCAATTCCGGAATTTCTTCAAAAAAGCCGAGAAAAAGGTCGGAGCTACAGGTGAGAACCTGCTTACTTCGCTGGAATCCCGCCTTGATAACGTTGTGTACCGGTTGGGTTTCGCGAGTTCGCGGAAAGCTGCAAGACAACTCGTCATGCATCGCCATTTCCGCATAAATGACAGAATAACTGATATTCCTTCTTACCAGGTCGCACCCGGACAGGAAATTTCAGTAAGAAAAAAGAGCAGAGAGATCGTACCGATACTCGAGGGTCTGAAGCTATCCGAAGGCAGGGAGACGCTTCCCTGGTTGTCTCGCGATACCAAGACAGTCAAGGGTGTCATGTTGGATAAACCCACAACGGATAATACTCCGATTCAAATCAACACGCAGCTCGTCGTAGAGCTCTACTCCAAGTAAATGTTAACAGTAAGGGGCAAGGAGCACTTGTAATATGAAGTGGAAACCGCTGCTGAAACCGAAAGAAGTGGTGTTCGACGATGGGTCTTTTTCCGAGACCTATGGACAGTTGGTTGTACGCCCCCTCGAGCGGGGTTTCGGTCTTACGCTCGGCAATTCTCTAAGAAGGATCCTGCTCTCGGCCATCCAGGGAGCGGCGATCTCCGCTGTCAAAATTGACAGTGTCCTTCACGAGTTTTCGACGATTCCGGGAATTATGGAGGATGTAACGGAAATCATCCTGAATTTAAAAGAGGTCAGGATTAAATTGATAGGCGATGAGCCGAAAAAGATTACCCTCAACAGGAACGGTGCGGGAGAAGTAAAAGCCAAGGATATCGAAAAAGACCCGGATATAAAGATACTCAATCCGGATCAGAGAATAGCCACGATTACGGATGAAAACGGGAAGCTGGAGATGGATATGATGATCACCAGCGGAACCGGGTATGTTACCGCCGAGCGCGCTGATACTGAAGAATGGCCTATCGGAACCATTCCCGTGGATGCGTTCTATTCGCCGGTAAGAAAAGTCGTCTACAAAGTTGAGAATACGCGCGTCGGGCACCGCACCGATTATGACCAGCTCATACTGGATGTCTGGACGGACGGTTCCATCCGGCCTGATGATGCTACGGCATATGCAGCGAAACTGCTCCACGAGCATTACGAGCTCTTTATCAATTTCAAAGAAGAACCTGAGTTCGAAGAAGAAGTGGAAATCGATGAAGAAATCGAGCGCCTGAAAGAGCTTCTCAACACAAGCGTCGAAGAACTCGAGCTGTCGGTCCGTTCACAGAACTGCCTGCGGCTCGCGAAAATCAAGACTCTCGGCGATCTCATAAAGAAGTCAGAGGCCGAGATGCTCAAGTACAGAAACTTCGGACGGAAATCACTTTCGGAAATGATCGAAAAGGTGGAAGCCAAGGGGCTCAAATTCGGTATGGATGTTGAAGGCCTCTATCCGCCCGAGGAGGTTGAGCCGGAAACACAGGACGTACTTCTTTAGAAGTCGCCTTTCAATCGATAAGGATGTATGCCGGGCACGGCAGGAATAAATGTTTTGAAATAAGCAGGTGACGATTATGCGACATCGAAAGACCACGATAAAACTGGGCAGGACCGCGTCGCACAGAAAAGCGATGCTTTCGAATATGGCCACATCACTCTTCGAGCACGGTCAGATAGTCACGACAATAGCAAAGGCCAAGGCGGTTCGTTCCTATTCAGAAAAACTGATTACGCTGGGAAAGCGTGGAGATCTGCATGCGCGCAGGCTTGCCGCGAGAAAGATACGCTCCCAGACCATATTGAAAAGACTTTTCGACGAGATAGCTCCCCTTTATGAGAACGTGCCCGGGGGATATACCCGGATTATCAGGCTTCATCCCAGAAAAGGTGACGGAGCCGTCAAGGCTATCCTGCGTCTGACCAAAGAGATTCCCGGTACCGAGAAAAAGTCCGAATCGAAAGATTCGAAGAAAAAAGAGGGAATCAAGGACAAGATCCAGAAGGGGCTTTCACGCTCCGGTTGATGCCTGGTTTCGTTAAGCGGGACTATACGCTTGACAAGGCATCTTAGCGACATATACTCCGAAATCCGAGCTCCGGCTTAGCTCAGCTGGTAGAGCAAGTGGCTGTTAACCACTGGGTCGCAGGTTCGAGTCCTGCAGCCGGAGCCATTTATTACTCGTAGCGCAACCTTCCTCTTTCGAGGTCAACCAAGCCACTTCATCCAAATTCCCTAAACCCCAGTCTTTGTTTCATCAGGATGAAAAACAACCTTTTGTTTCGATTTGTTTTACCGCTATTCGCTCAGAGCGTAATCTGATAAGCTTTCG